>CAIUOG010000052.1 GCA_903900705.1 uncultured Acidobacteriia bacterium | reverse complement strand
GACGTTCGTAATATCGACCTCGGAAACGTTGTACAGAATGTTTGGGTTCGTGCTGCCCAGGGGAAGTTCCATGCGGCCATACTCGAAGGTCTGGCGCGTCAGTCCCGTGGTGGTGTTCGTAATGGCCTGAGAAGTGGGGAAGCCCAGAGAGGTCGCGCCGCCGGCGTTGGCATAGGCCGCGCTGAAGTAACCGGAAACAATGTAATTGCCCGGCGTGGTGGAACTGGAGGGGTAAGAAAATATCGTCGCCCCGACAAACGTCTGGATATTGGCAATCACCGCCGAACGGGAGGTGAGCGTGGTTTGATCCGCGGTGGGCGGACCCGGCGTACCGGATACGCCGCCGGCTGCTACCCATTGCGTGTAGAACGGATCCTTGACATAAATCGACGCGGTCAGGGGCGAGGAGTACACGAAAAGAGCGTAGTTCTTCGTGAAGAACTGGTAGTTACAGAATCCGAAATTGTTCGTTGGACACGCGGTTGTATCGTTGGTCGGATAGCCTGCGGTGCCCTGGCCGACGGAAGTATAAAAGGTGTAAAGATCGCTGTACATCTGCAGCGTGTCGCTGGGCGAGACCGGGGCGTTGGGGTCCGGCTTCACCAGCGCATACTTGAGATTGGCGTTGGCTCTCGAAGTGAACTCCTGCACGTACCCGGGCGTGCCGAGCGCATGAACATCCGCAATGGGCACGGTGACGAGCGACGCGAACGAATTGCGCCCGTACGCGTTCAGAAATCCCTGCAGAATCAGGGCCGTGGGGGATCCGCTGCCGACGCTGACGGCGAGAGCCGTGGCGGCGAAAATCGTTACAATCAGGACTGCGGGAATAGGGCGGCGCACAGATAAGACTACCATCTTAGTACGAATCCGAACGCCACCGGTTACAGAGAAAGCGGCATTACTTTACGTACAGGCTGACCTGGTTGGAACAGACCGGCTGCCCGGCCGGGCCGGGAATGCACACCTGAAGCGGAACCAGACCCGTCGGAGAGGCAGCCGGCACCAGGATATTGATCTGATCGAGGGCCGGCAGCGTGGGCTGCGCACCCGCGAAGGCCGGAATCTGGTTGGTGAGCGGACCAAAATTCACGGTCACCTGTCCTGTGAGAGGCACAGTCAACCCGGTCAGGAAGATCAGGATATAGTCGCCACGGGCCGCCGGCGAAACGGCGCTGTTGATCTGACCGCCGTTGAAGTTCACCACGCCCGGATTAAAGATGCCGGGCAGATTCGGGGCAAGATTGACCGTGAACGGGCTGCTCGGAGCCCCGTCCACCGTGACCACCACGGCGGCGGCGACCTGACCGGCAATCCCGGTCGGAACCACAAGATTAATCTGCGTCGCGCTCTTATATATGATGTTCGCTGCGAGACCGTTGAAGGTGACGCCCACATTGGTTCCCGCCAGATTCAACCCGTACAGCACCGCATACGAACCCGGAGCCACGGTTCCGTATTGAAACGATGCCGCGTTCCCCACGTTCTGGATCGTCACGGTGCTCAGCGCAACCGTGAAAGTCACGGGAATAGTGGCGGTCCCGTACGCCCCCGCGCTGATCGTAATGGTCGCGGTGTACGTTCCCGGTTGCAGCGCGGCCGGATTGGCAATCGCATTCACCGTAATGGAGTTTGCGCCGGAGGACGGATTCACGGTGAGCCAGCCCGAACCCGATTGGTAGGTAACGGAACTGGTGAAGCTGAGAATTCCCGAACCCAGATTACCCACCTTGATCGGCGCCGATTGGGGACCGCCCAGCGAGGTGCCCGTGAGCGAAATCGGCGTCTGGTCGACGTAAAGCGACGGAAAGTAGCCCGAGGTGCAATCGCTTTCCTGCGTACAGTCGAGGGGCGGAACACCCGCCATGAATCGCGGAATCGGGTCTGTCGTGGTGGCCGTGACCACGGTGGATGCCGGAGCGAGCGTCACCGACTGCGCCGGGTTCAGCGTCGATGGGCAATTTACAGGGGCCGCGACCACGAAGACCGGAATCTGGGCGGACTCCACAACCACAGAATTGCTGTCTGCCACTTCATAAACGGCATAAGCGGAACCATTGGCCACCGCCAGTTCGGACATCGAGGAGAACGTGGTCACAACACCGGGCTGGGGCATCGTGAGGGCGCCGCCTCCGCCGTTGGCATCGCTTCCCGTCACCCGGATCAGCAGCAGTTGCCCTGCCCCGGGCACATACGTGCCGGGTCCGAAGGAACGCCCGTAGGCGCCGCCCGCCGAAGTCGCCTGAAGCCCCGTGTTGCCCACGATGGCATCCGGCACAAAGATGCGCGAGGCAGAACCGTAGCCGGACAACTTCACAAGGAAGCGAACACCCGAATCATCGCCGGGTTGCTTTGCCGTGAAGGACGTTGTACGCACTTCCGTAACGCGGACCGTCGAGACCGACGTGCTCGCGTTCAGAAATCCATTGAAATCCAGTGTGGAGGGCAGAAGAGAGCCATTGCAAGGAACGCCATTGTTAATGGCCGACGCCAGCAGCGTCTGAACAGTTGTGCCCAACCCTGCCGCCAGACCGACCGGCAACTGAACGCCGATGCCCACAATGGACGCCGTCACCTGCACCGAAGTGGTGCCGGACGCAAGCGGGGCAACAGCGGCCCGAATGCCGCTGAACTTAATGCTCACCGACTGATTGACGACCGCGGGAACCGTGTAGGAAAGAACATTCACTACCAGCGTGGAGCCACCACTCAGCCGGAAACTCGGGCTCACCGTGACCGGCCCCGTCCCGGTGTCCACTGTGGTCGTGATACCGGTCGGCGAACCGTTCGCATCCAGCCTGTTCGTGACCGTCGTATTCAGGGTGATGTAAAGAAGAGGTTGTACGACAGCTCCGGAGACACCTCCGGAACAGATCAGAGTCAGGTCGCCCACGCGTTCCGCCAGACTTTCGGCATGAAGGTTGGGATTGGTCGATGTCGCCTGGCAGGAAGGCGTGGGGGTCTGCGCCGTCAGGCTGAAGGAAAACGCCAGGAGCAACAACACCGTTGCGGAAACCAGCTTCGTCCGGTGCGGAATGGCAGCACAGCATCTGTTCGGCATAGATTGGCTTAATTCTAACCGAATTACAGGCGTGACCGGAAATGTTTCCGCTTTCCGCCTTTACCAGTCGGCGTAATTCGTACCATCCAGACTCTTGCCGTTTGAACCACTGCGCACGTCGAAAATTCCGGGCTCTGTGGTATTCACGGCCTGTCCGGCGTCCTCCATGATGATCTTCCACGAATCATTCCGCCCGGTGATCGGGTCCTTCGGGATCTCCCGGAGATAGCCGTCCGTCACCAGATCCTGCAGCGACTGCGGAGCCTTCTGCTTGTCGTAGGTGTATTCGTCAATCATGTTCCGCATGGCCGAGAGATTGTTGTGCAGCACTGTCTCTTTCGCCCGCGAAATGGACTTCTGGTAGAACGGCACCGCAACGCCAATCAGAATGACGATGATCGCCATCACGATCATCAGTTCGATGAGCGTAAACCCGCGGGCGAGGATCCGGCGGCGCGAAAAACCGCCACTACCACTCGGAGTAGGGAGTTCCATCCGCCGCCTTTCCATTGCTTTTGGTGTATACATCGAAAACATTCTGTCCGCCCCAGCCCTGACTTTTCGGATCATCCTGCATGCTTCGGATTCCCCATTCCCGGGTCCGGGTCATGGGATCCAGCGGGATGCGCCGCAGGAACTTGATCTTGGTATCGGCGC
Source organism: uncultured Acidobacteriia bacterium (assembly GCA_903900705.1). Classification (GTDB taxonomy): domain Bacteria; phylum Acidobacteriota; class Terriglobia; order Bryobacterales; family Bryobacteraceae; genus BOG-234. The sequence continues at coordinate 66,625 of CAIUOG010000052.1, read as the reverse complement.
CCTGCCCCGCCCCTTTGACTCCGTCAACCAGAGCCTCCAGAGTTTTCGGATAATTGAAGGTGTCCACGCCGTCCGGAGGGCCAAGCTTACCGGAGTCCGCATAATCCTTGTACTTATCAATCGCCTTGCGGATCTCGCTAAGCGCCTCCCGCAGTTGCCGCTCCTGTAAGCGCCGCACGTTCGATCGGGCCAGAGGCACCGCCATCGACGTCAGCACCAGCAGGATGGTAAAGGCAACAATCAGCTCGACCAGCGTCATCCCGCTGCGCGGGTTGCGGGCGGGCCGGTCTGCTGTCTTAACCGCGGACATACGGCTACCGGACATTCACCGTCAACGCAGGGGGCACATTGGACGGGAGAGCCTGACCGTTGACCCCTCGCAGCGTAATCGACGGCAGGGACAGGACGGTGTTGCCCCTTCCCACGGCCTGCATAAGAATCGTGAAGATCCCCCCTGACCCCGACATGCCGATGTCGCGCGAGATACTGACCTCGGCCGAACCGGAGTCATTCAGAATCTTCTTCACCGGCTGCGAGATATTGCCGCCGCGCTGCGGAAGATCGCCCGTAATAATGTCGTTGACCCGGATGATCTTCGGGTCGAACTGAAGCCTGCCAACCGCCTCCGCCATCTCTTTTACGTTCTCCGCATAGACCGTAACCGTGAACGCCTGGCTCAACTGCGCGTCCACACCGCTGCCGGGCTGAAAGCTGACGCGGGCGAAACCTGGCAGGGCCGGGCCCGGGCCGGCCGGTGGCGGAAACTGCGGTGGCGCAGCGGACGACTCATTCATCGCCGGGGCGGTAACAGGCGGCGCGGTGGCTGGCGGCGCCGTGGCTGGGGGAGCAGCCGTCATCGGCGGAGCCGTGGCTGGGGGCGCGTCCGGAGCCGGACTATTCCCGGGCCTGGCCGGCGCGGGCGCAGGCTTCCGGGGCGCATAGCCGACCTTGATCTGCGTCGCGTTGCCGGCCGCCACACCCTGCAGGTTGCTGCGGGTGACTTCCGGACCGCGCACAATGTGCGGCACAATCGCGATCACCAGTTCCGTCCGGTCTTTCTCCACCTTCTCGCCACTAAACAGGCGACCCAGCCCCGGGATGTTGCTCAGCCCCGGAATACCCGTGGTGGCCCGGCTGTCCGTGCGCTGCACAATGCCGCCAATCAGATTGACCTCGCCATCCTTCAGGCGGATGTCGGCCAGTGCCTTGTTCTGACTGATTTCCGGCTCCGAAACGCCACCCAGATCGATGCGGTCTTTCACCTGAGAGACGTCCAGATCCACGTGCAGCGAGACTTCGTTGTTGTCGTGAATGTAAGGAGTGATTTCGACGTTCACGCCAACGTCCAGGAACGTGAACTGCGTATTCACCAGTGGGCTGACGCCCACGCCGGAGACGCCGGGCTGGAAACTACCCGTCGCCGTCGGCACCTTGTCGCCGATCTTGATGGACGCCTTCGCCTTGTCGGCGGCGCGGATCTGCGGAGACTGCAGCACCCGCGTACCCGAATCGTTCAGCACCGCTTCAAACTGTGCGCCGGGCAGATTCGTCAACGAATAGTCGGAAGACGAGATACGGCCCAGGTTCGTCAGTGGAATCTGCGTGGTGGTTGAAGCCGTGCTTCCGGTGGTTGTGGTGCCGGTCGTACTGGTGGACGAAGTGGAGGTCGAACCCGGCGTCGTCACGCTGCTGCGGGGGGTGAAATTTGCGCTGGTCGTGATGCCGGTCGGCGCAAAGGCGGCCGTCAGGGAGCGCATATACGTGCTACTGACTTCCATCACCATCACATCCACAATCACTTCTCCGCGCGGCTTATCAAGATCCGCGATCAGCTTCTCCACCAGCGCCATGGTGTCGGATTCGGCACGCACGACCAAAGCGTTCTGGGAGGTGTAATTAAAAACTTTCTGGACATCGACAACGGTCCGGAGAACGGTCAGCAGTTCCTGCATTTCCTGCGGCGAGGTGACATTGCTGAGGTAGAACACTTTCACCACCTGCTCGGCATACTCACGGCGCTTGGTGGGGTTATCGACGGTGACGAAAATCGCGTTCTTCGAGAGCGGCTTCCAGAAGGACTTGGTGACGACTCCGATCTGGTCCAGAGCTTCTTCGAGAGTCGTCCGGTTGAGATCGATCTGCACCTGCTGAATGGTTTGCTGCTGGTTGTACTCCGGATCGAACAGAACATTGATGCCCGCAACCTTGGCCACCGTCTCAAACAGCACGCGCGGCTTGTTCATCATCTTGAGATCAATGGGATCTGTGTTGAGCGGCCGTAGCTCCGCCACCGGAAGCAGCGAGTCCGTGCGGTCCTGGGTTTCGCGTTTTGCCAGTTCAGAAGGCGTGAGCGCGCGCCGTTCCTCCGGGGAGACGGAAGACGCCGAGTCGCCGCCCGACTTGTTGCGCTGAATCATCTCCCGGGTCCGCCGGACTTCCTGCGAGGCAATGTCAGACGCGGGGTCAATCCCGAACGCCTTTTCAAACTCCGCCAGCGCCTCCTCCAGCTTCCCGGCCGACCGCAGCTTCTGGCCGGTCTTGACATGCGCCGCCGCGGCTTCGAACCGGACCCGGCGAAGTTCCAGAATGTACGACGGGTCGGCCGCATCCTCGGCAAAGGCCTTCTCCGCCAGCGCCAGAGCCTGGTCGTAATTCCCCTTCAGTTCCTCGGTTCGGGCGTCGGCCCGGAGCTTGTCGCCCTTGCGGGTTTTGGCCTGCGCGGGAACCGGAGGCACGGCCAACAGCAGCACGAGTAGCAGTGCCAGCATCTGCCCCACCGTCATCGAAATCTGCGCCCCGGCCGATAAGTGACTGATGCGCTTTGGGTTGTGTCTTCCGGCCCGGTTTGCGGCATCCCATTCCACCGGCACATCGGAAGGGGAGGGCGGACAGCCGTTCGGCTGAATTATCATCGAATTGTCTGACGTGCGGTGACGCGGAGACGTTGAGGAGAAAGATTGGCAAGCGACAAAGCCAGGACCGACGCACAGAAGATCCTGAGCGATAACCGGAAGGCGGGGCACGACTTTTTCCTCCTGGATCGCTTCGAAGCGGGCCTTGTCCTGTCCGGGACAGAGGTGAAAGCTGCGCGAGCCGGCAAGGTCCAGTTGCGGGAAGCCTACGCGCAGGTGGAAGACAATGAGGCCTGGCTGCTCAACGCCCACATCAGCGAATACAGCCATGGAAACCAGTTCAACCACAGCCCCGTAAGAAAAAGAAAGCTGTTGTTACACCGCAGGGAAATCCAAAAGCTGCAGGAAGCAACCAAGGAAAAGGGCTTATCCATCGTGCCCATACGGCTATATCTCAAGGCTGGCAGGATAAAATGTGAAATTGCTCTTGCAAAGGGCAAGAAGTTCCACGATAAACGTGAGTCCGAGCGGGCGAAAACGGCGGAGGCCGAAGCCCGCGCCGCGGTTCGCGAAAGCAAAGCCCGCTCTTAGGGCTATCAGTCACAAGCGGTACCAGAAAGGATCTGCATGCAAGTCAGGCTGACACGTCCGGAAATCTCCGCCCTGGAGACGGACGCCTTGATTTTCGTCGAAACGGAAGGGCAGAAACGCCCCGAACTCGCCACGCCGCTGTCTGCATTTTATGAAGCCGGCGAACTGAGCGGGAAGATGCTGGAATTCACGGTATTCCATGGCGTGACCGGGCTTGCGGCCAGACGCGTGGTCGTGGCCGGCGCCGGAAAGCCCGGGAAACTCGATGCGCCGGCATTGCGGAAACTTGCCGCCGCCGCTGTCAGATTTCTCAAAGGGAAGGGAGTAAAGGAAGTCACTCTCGCGCTCGACGGCCCGCTGGCAACAGCGGCGAATCTTGCGGCTGTCACCGAAGGCGTCGTGGTAGCGGCGTGGGAACCCGATAAGCTCAAGACCGATCCGGAGAAATCCAAAGGTTCCGTAGAGACGGTTTCAATCGCCATCCCCGCCGATGCAGGTTCAGACCTCGATGCGGCTTTTGAGCGCGGTTGCATCATCGGTGAGGCGCTGAACGTCACCCGCGATATCGCGGTGGAGCCTCCCAATGTCCTCACCCCCACCGCCATGGCGGCCCGGGCGGTTGCTGTCGCCAATGAGTGCGGTCTGTCTGTGGAAGTTCTCAATCAGGACCGTATGCGTCAACTCGGTATGGGCGCCCTGCTCGGAGTCGCCCAGGGTAGCGCCGAACCGCCCGCAATGATCATCTTGCAATACAAGCCCGAAAATCCGACCGCGGAAGGTCACCTGGGCTTTGTCGGCAAAGGTGTCACCTTCGACACCGGCGGTATCTCCATCAAGCCCGCTGAGGGCATGGAAAAGATGAAGTACGACATGGCGGGCGGAGCGGCGGTCATCGGCGCCATGCGGGCGATTGCGAAACTGAAGCCCGGTATTGCCGTAACGGCCGTGGTCCCCTGCGTCGAGAACATGCCCGGCAGTAAGGCGCAGCGCCCGGGCGATATCGTCACTTCGCTCTCCGGCAAGACCATCGAAATCCTGAACACGGACGCCGAAGGGCGGCTGATTCTGGCCGATGCCATCACCTATGCGAAGCGTCTCGGCTGCACCCATCTGGTGGACGTCGCCACTCTCACCGGCGCTATTGTCGTCGCCCTCGGCCCCACCAGCTCCGGCGTTTTCACCAACAACGAGGAACTGCTCGGAAAGTGGATGAGCGCCGCAAAGGAATCCGGCGAGAAGATGTGGCACATGCCGCTCGACGACGAATATCGCGATCAGCTCAAGACCGTCTATGCGGATATCCAGAACATCGGTACCCGCTGGGGCGGCGCCTGCACGGCCGCCATGTTCCTGAAGGAATTCGCGGAAGATACGCCCTGGGTTCACGTCGACAACGCCGGCACCGCGTGGCTGGACGATGCGAAACCCTTCCTGGCGAAAGGCCCCACCGGCATTCCGCTGGTGACATTCGTCAACCTGGCCATGAACTGGAAATAGCGGGTTCCTGAAGGGGCTGGCGGTTGCCGGCCCCTTCCTCCAAAGCTAAAGCTCCTTCGGAAACTCCCCCAGCACTTCAAATCCCTCCGCCGTCACCAGCACATTCTCCTCAACCCGGAAACCGCCCACCGCGCCGAAGTAGATCCCGGGCTCGACCGACGTCACCATCCCCTCCTCCAGCACGTCCGGCAACCCTGGCCCCAGCTTCGGGAACGGCTCATGGTACGCAAAGCCCAGTCCGTGCCCCGTAATATGTGGAAACTGCGGCTCATAGCCCGCCGCCCGGATCACGCTGCGCCCCGCCTCATCCACTTCCGCCCCCGTCACACCGGGCCGGATCGCCGCGATCGCCGCCTCCTGCGCCCGCACCAGGGTCTCAAACACCCGCACCTGCTCTGCGGAAGGCTCTCCCGCCACCCGCACCCGCGTCCGGTCCGCCCAGTAGCCATCAGCCACCACGGCCAGTTCAAGCAGCGCGACATCGCCATCCTGCAGCCGTCGCGTCGTGGAGATCTCGTTCATCCGGTACCCGATGGCCGATTCCTTCGCGCCACCCGCCACCTGCGCCCACGCACGCACCCGTCGCGCACCCTGATATCCGATCCCTCGCGACATGATCTCCGCCTCCACCGCCGCCACCAGTTCCACCCCGGAAATCCCGATCCCCACCATCTGCCGGAAGAGTTCAAGACCCAGACAACTGATCTCATTCGCCGTCCGCAGCTTCGCGATCTCAAAAGGAGTCTTGCGGCGGCGCTCAGTCTGTAACAGCGTGGTGGCGTCCACCAGTTCCACGTCGCCCAGCGCGCTCTGGAAAAACGGTCGCGTCGTCTCGTTCGGAATCAGCGTCTCCGCAGCCTGCCACGCCGGGGCAATCAAGGAAAAGCTTCCCTCATACCCCACCCGGCGCCAGCCCTTGTCCCGGGCCGCATCCGCGAGGAATCCACGCGTCACCTCCACCGGGTCCGGCGCGCCCAGCACGCCAAACCGGAAGTAGACGGGCTCCGCGTCCCACAGGTCCGGACCCGCCTCTTCGTCGTAGTAGTCCGGAATCAGCACGCTCGCCCGGCCCTCGCGCGGAAACACCAGGGCGCAGATTCCCAGCATCGGCCAGTAGCCGCTCAGCAGCAGCACGTTCTCCGGCAGCCGGAGCACCAGGGCGTCCAGCCCCGCGCGCTCCATCGCCTGCCGCATGCGCTCCTCCCGCAACGCGTTGGGATGCACTACGCGAATACCTTCCACTTTGTCGCCACAGACTTCGCCAGCGGATCCGGAGTCGCCGCCGCCCTGTACTCACGGAACTTCACCAGATGCGGAGATTTCGAGTGCGAATCCAGCGCCTCCTGGCTCACAAACCGCTCATAGAACATGAACCTGCCCGGATTCTCCGGGTCCCGGTGCAGTTGATAAATCAGGCAGCCCGGCTCCGCCTGCGTCGGCGCAACCAGCGCCTTCAGCTGTTCCGCCAGTTCCTCTTCGTGGCCCGGCGCCGCTTCCATATGCACATTCAGAATTACGTGTGGATCGTTCATAGATTTCGCCTCCACTATTCTCCACCCCGCCCTCACTTCCGGATTAAACCCGACGCCCCTCGCAGGATTAAAGTGGTTCTTATGGATTTAGGTTTCGTCAGCGCCATCCTGCCCGATCTTTCCTTCCGGGAAGTGTTCCTCTTTGCCGAACAAGCCGGGTACGATTGCGTCGAGGTGATGTGCTGGCCCGTCGGCAAAGCCGAGCGCCGCTACGCCGGAGTCACCCACCTCGACGTCAACGCCCTCGATACCGATTCCCTCGCCCGCATCCAGAGCCGCGTGCAATCCACCGGCGTCGCCATCAGCAGCCTGGGCTACTACCCGAACCCGCTCACCCCGGACACGCAGGAAGCCGAGATGGCCGCCTCCCACATCCGCCAGGTCATCCGCGCCGCCCGCGCCCTGGGCATCGACTGCGTCACCACCTTCGTCGGCCGCGACTGGACACTCTCCGTCGAAGAAAACTGGCCGCGCTTCCTCTCCGTCTGGAGCGACATGATTCGCTTCGCGGATGATCACGACGTGAAAGTCGGCATCGAAAACTGCCCCATGCTCTTTACGAAGGATGAGTGGCCGGGCGGCAAGAACCTCGCCACCACCCCCGCCATCTGGCGTCGCATGTTTGAAGCCATCCCCAGCCCGAACTTTGGCCTCAACTACGACCCCTCCCACATGGTCTGGCAGCAGATGGACTATCTGACGCCCCTTCGCGAATTCGCCTCCCGCATCCTGCGCGTCCATCTCAAGGATGCCCGCGTCGACCGCCACCGCCTCGACGAGGTCGGCATCCTGGCCCACCCGCTCGAATACCATTCGCCCAAGCTCCCCGGGCTCGGCGAGGTCGACTGGGGCCGCTTTTTCTCGGTCCTGGGCGATACCGGCTATACCGGCCCCGTCTGTGTCGAAGTCGAGGATCGCGCCTATGAAGGCACACTCGAACTCCGCAAACGCGCCCTGCTGCAGACGCACGATTACATTCGCCAGTTCATCGGACGCCAACCAGTATGAAGAGGCTCCTGCTCCCCATCACGGGCCTTGTCGCCGGGCTGCTGATCTCCTTCGCCGTCACGCCGGCCTATCTGTCGAAGGCCACCCTGGTTTATCAGAATGCCGACAGCGTGACCGTGCCCATCCGCCATCGCTCCATCGTGGACTTCTACCTGCAATGTCAGGCCGAAGTGCTGAGCCGGGACTCTCTTTCCGCTCTGATCCAGAGCCCCGATCTTGCCCTCTACGCCGACGACCTGCGAAGGCTCCCCATCGAAGACGTGATCCAGAACATGCGGCCCCATCTCGAAGTCCGTATCGTCGACCGCCCCGGCTTCCCCCGCGAGACCTCCACCGTTTTTGAGATCGCGTTTTCTTACCCGGATCCGTTGAAGGCGCAGGCCGCGACGCAGAAACTCATCACCCAATTCGTGGATGTCGGCCAGGCACGCAATCGCGCCGCCGCCGAAACACCTTCCACGCGTGTGGACCAACTGGAAGCCCGCCTCGCCGCAATCGAAAAGAAGCTCAACATCCCGGTTCCCGCCGGGCGCCTGCCGGATGTCCTGCCCATCACTCTGCAAGTCCTCGAACCGGCGAGTCTCCCGGATAAACCAGTCCAACCCAACCGCTGGATCTTTTCCGGTGCGGGACTCGCCACAGGCCTGCTCGGCCTGGTCTCCATGGTGGTTCTCAAAAAATGAAAAACGCCAACCACGACCGCTACATGGTGAAGGCGCTTGTCCACGCCACCAAAGTCCTCGAAGCCTTCCAGTCCGCCGGTGAAACCCTTCGCCTCCGCGACGTGGTCACCCGCACCGGCTTCAACAAGGGCATGTGTTTCCGCCTGCTCTACAGCCTCCACCAGTGCGGCTTTCTGGACCGCGTCGGCGAAAACTCCTATCGCCTCACCTCCGAAGTGCGCCGTCGCCGGCTCTACCGCATCGGGTACGCCGCGCAGGGCCAGGACACGTCCTTCGATAAAGAGGTCGCCACCGGCCTCAAGCGCGCCGCCGAACGCGAACAGGTCGAGCTCATCATGGTCGACAATCGCTACCAGCCGAAGATCGCGCTGCGCAGCGCCGACTATCTCATCCGCCAGGAAGTCGACCTCGTCATCGAGTTCCAGGCCGACGAAGTGGTCGCTCCGGCCATCGCTTCCAAGTACCTCGAAGCCAACATCCCCTTCATCGCCATCGACATTCCACACCCCGGCGCCACCTATTTCGGAGCCAACAACTATCAGGCCGGGCTGATGGGCGGTAACTATCTGGGCCGCTGGTCCAAACGTCACTGGAACGGGGATATGGACGAAGTCCTGCTGATCGAACTACACCGCGCCGGTTCGCTGCCCAAGGCCCGCATTCGAGGCCTGATGGCAGGGCTTTCCGAAGTCATCCGCATTCCGGAGACCTGCCGCGTAGTTCCCCTCGATGGCGACGGTCAGTTCCAGACTTCGCTCGAACGCGTCCGCAGGCATCTGCGCCAGTCCAAGGCCAAACGGATTCTGGTGGGCGCAGCCAACGATTCCAGTGCGCTCGGCGCGCTACGCGCTTTTGAAGAAGCCGGCCGGGCGGAGGACTGCGTCATCGTCGGCCAAAATGCCGAGCCGGAAGCCCGCGCCGAACTGCGCTGCCCGCGCACCCGCCTCATCGCCTCCGTGGCATACTTCCCCGAGCAGTACGGCGACGGGCTCATTCGGCTCGCTCTCGATGTCCTCACCCGGAAGGCCGTGCCACCGGCCGTCTTCACCAGACACCAGATGATCACGCCGGAAAACGTGGACCACTTCTACCCGAACGACAGCCTGCTTACCGTGCCTGCCTGAGTTCCACCAGCGCGCTGATCAGCGTATTCCAGACGTCGTCGGGCCGTCGCATCTTCGCGTACACGGACATCAGTTCCGCCGACGGCAGCGCCGTTCCCGCCAACCCCACAAAAATCGGGCTCTCATTGAACGGACTGATCTGCTGCTTCGTCCACGATTCCGGATGGATCACAAAGGGTGCGATGTAATGGAAAGCCTTTGGCAGATTGCCGGACTGCCAGAGGTCGACGCCGTTCACTGTCCCGAGACGGCAGAGGGTCGCGAACGCGTCCAGATCAAAACAGGAGTAGTGCAGTGAGGTCGTCCGCGCTTCCTCACGCGGGCAGGCGCCGTTCGGCTCAATCTGGCGGATCAGGTCGGATTTCAACCAGGCCCATGCCTGTTGCTTCGCAGCTTCATTGCCGGTGTACGTGGCCAGCGCCGCCACCTGCGCGGTCCACCAGGTGGCATGGTTGTTGCCGGACCGTGCCTCGGCCTTGCCGTTTTTACTGGTGAGCAGCCACTGAAGATAATCGGCCATCCACTGCTTCGCCGCAGTCACATGAGTGGCATCCCACTTGCCGGATGCCTCCAGCAGCGCCATGCCCTGCGCACAACGAATCAGCGAGGCCGTGTCGATGATGCCCGTCGGGCGGCCCTCGTTCTGCCCCACCACGGCCTGCGCATGATCGAGTTCCGGATTCATGCGTGTTTTCGGGTCCTCGAACCACACTGCGATATCCTCAGCCGCTTTCCGCGCGTAGCGTTCGTCGTCAAAGAACCAGGCCCCTGCGCCAAGCGCGAGGACAGCGTTGCTCATCACCCCCATGTCGCGGTGATTGGCGTCGAACCGGTCCGGATAGCGCTCTCCGTCCTTCCGGAGCATCTTCCCCGGGTGAGCCGGATCCGGCCAGAAATACGGCGCCTCGCTGTAGTACTCGTTGGCGGGAAGATTCACCCGGGAGGGCCGATGCGCGGTCACGGTCCAGGGCCCCTGCTTCAGGGCCGCTTCCGCTCCACGTCTAAGGTTGGTTTCAAGCGGTGTGCCCGGGCGCAACTGTTGTTTCAGTTGCGCGATCTCCTCCAGTGTGAGAATCACGTTGGCGGCAGGCGAAAGATAAGGAAAAAGCGAAAGCAGCAGCAGAAGTCTCATAGAAACAAAAAAGGCGCGCTGCCGAAGCAGCGCGCCGGAGGACAAAAGTTACTGACGAAACTAGCGAACAGCGCGGCGACGGCGGGCAATTCCGACCACACCCAGACCAGACAGGATGAGGAGGATGGAAGCCGGCTCCGGAGCCTGATCGATTGTCACGGCCGAGAGAGCATAGTGGCTGCCCAGCACCGAAGAAGAGGCGTAGTTAATATTGTTCGGATCCGTTATTTCGATGTACGAAAGGTAGGTGGAACTCGCAAGCCCGCTAAACAGGAACTGCTGAGCGTCCAAAACCACCGAACCGCCCGTGCTGCCCTTCCAGGGGCTCAGGTTAGTGGCACCGGTCGGGAGCGTAGTCGGAATCGAGGTGTAGGACGAACTGAAAACCTGTGCGGTATTGATCGTCGTGGTCCCGATGGTGGATGTGGAGGCCAAGCTGTCGACCGATACCGAGGAGGCACCCGTACCAGTGGGGCAGCTTCCAGTCACCAGTGGGTTGCAGACGACACCGGCACGAATCTGAGTGCCATCAACCAGCGTCAGTGAAGTCCGGGCTACATCGCAGGAACCGTTCGAGGTGGTCGAAAAGCAAAATGCGATATTGACGTTCGAAGTCCCAACTGCGCCATAGTAGTCCTGCAGCATCGTCGAAACCGACGCGATGTTGTTCAGGCCGACAGCGATAATCAGGTCGGCATTGGCATTGTTGCTCTTCCAGAAATTGGCGTCAGCACAATTTGAACAGGTGCTGCTGCCGCTGTAACCACCCGCCTGGTTCGGTGCGTTCATCAGATCGAAGCTAATGGCGGTGCCATCGGCACCGATCAGGCTCGAGGTGATCATACCGGAGGAGGACGGGGAGTTCTGGGCGGCATCCGGCACCGCGATCATTCCGGTCGCGCCAGCAAACAGGGCCGTGATGTAGTTCCCTTTGGTCACGTTGGTGGCCAGCGCATTGGCGCAGGGCGCACTGTTATATTGCAGTCCGGCGCAATTGTTGCTGCCGACGGGTTGGACATACTGCCCAGGGTTTGCCGATGCGGTCGTGCCCGTGAGGCCGAAACCAGCGACGTTGTTATTAACAGGGCCAGTGCCTGAGAGCTGGATCTGACCTGCGTTCAGGGTTGCCACTCCAGCACCAATAAGAATCGAGATTTGTAGATAGCGAAGCATCATGAAATATCCTCCGAGCCAGACATTTACAGTCCGGTCAACAGTTCAACTATACTACACGGACCGGACGTTCAAAAGAAAATTTTGTTTTCCTGGCCCCAGGCAGAGTACTGTAGCCTCAAACTACTATCCTCGCCCTGCACAAGGATACCGTGAGATTCATCACTATAGATATCATCTTCGGGCAGGAATTCCGACCCTAAGTGGCAGGGTTGGCCACAATTTCCCGTTCCACCATTGCCACAACATCATTAAGCCCGGACAACGAGTCTGTCCGTACGAGCCGCCGTACTGGAACTGCCTGGCAGATTTCCGCGCATTGGCTGAACTGCGCTGCCAGCAACTCCGGCTCCGATCGCTTCCTCTTAATAAAGGAGTGACGATTGAGCAGCGCGGTGGCAAGAACGGGACTCAACGAGTGAGTTCCTGCCTCAGCGCCGGTTTCGAGGACGTAAATGCTCGCGATCGGTATGCTTCGGTCGTTGTCGGGATCATGCAACTGATAACTATGTTTGTCCAGCTCAAACCCACCCGGCACAATCTGATTCCGGAGCAGCTCTCCGGAATCAGGCATCAGGCGGACCCGTGCCCGACCCGTCTGCACCACTCCGACGCCATTGTCGATGCGGACCGCGCCGACATCATCTGTAATGACCGTATGCCCATGGAGATGAAACGCTGTCGCCATGGTTGACTTACCGGAACCCGACGGAGCCACGAACAGGACACCGCGACCGCCCACCGAGACTCCGCTCGCGTGCAGCGGAAGCCAACCGCGTTGCCGCAGCAGAAATGCCATCACCCGTCCCAGCAAAAACACCCGAATGGCCGCGCTCGACGCACCCGGCTGAACATCAATCAGAATCTCTCGGCCATCCCGGATGTGAAAACCAACCTGTTTCCCGAATACGAACTCCTCCCGGAGCGTAACCTTATAATCGTCTCGACGGGGGACCGCGGCATATCGCAGCACGACATCCGGCTCTCCGGAAGCGGGACTTAGCCCCGCAATCTCCAACTCGGAGTCGAGAACCATCCCGTATAGGCGATATCGAAAGGTTGGGGTCAGGGCCGGAATTCCTCGAATTGGCGAAGGAAGCAGATCAAAGCAATTGTTGTGGGAACCAGAATCTTTCGTTCCCAGCTTACACGGGGGGGCTCCGGCAGAGACACCCGCTCCAAAAGTTTATCGACGTCAACCACCGTCCGGACAGGGTCTTTCGGCCGGATCGCCCGGACAAAGTCCCGGGCCCTCTGGATTTGAGCCGCGTATCGAACAATGTAGTCGGGCGAGAACTCGCATTTTGTTGCCCTCCATCGATTTCGCTCCGGAATCAGACCCTCCATCGCCCGGCGAATCATATAGCGCGTGTAACCTTCGCGGATTTTCATATGACCCGGGGCCGCGAGACAGAATTCAATCAGCCTTGTGTCGAGCAAGGGAGATGCGTGGCGGATCGGGGATTCTTGCCGGAGTCCATCGAGGGCGGCGTGTGTTCGGAATCGGCTCGCCAGCATTTCCATTTGCTCCCGGCGATGGTTGGGCCAGAAACGCGGCTGAATGGGCCGAGCTTCACATTCACGCTGGAATTCCGCCGTCAGGTACACCAGCGGTCTTCGCCCCCATAGCGGAAACATCTGACTTAGCAACTCCCGGCCAAGTACCCGGACAGGCGACACGCCGGTAACCGCACGGCATTCCCGCAGAAGCCGGATCGCAGGTGCGATGCGGAGTGTCGACAGCAGTTCGAGTGCGTAACCCCTGGCGAACGTGGTCACTCCGAATTCTCCCCCCATGCCGTCCAGAGCAAGATCCGCACCGGCGTCCCGGGCTTCATCTTCCATCGCGTCATCCAGATAGAAAACCACTCCGCGCAGAAACGTGTGCTCATAGTTCCCGGGATCGTCGATCAGATCAAACGGACCTCGACCCGCCGCTGTTACGAACCGGATGTCGAGATTTGGTACGGCTCGGAATTCCTCAATCCAATCCCGTTCGTCCGAAAAACGATTTCGTGTTTCTTCGGGAAGTACGGCCGCCAACGCGAGAAGTCGCTGGCTGCTTTGCTGTAGCAGGTGGGCGGCGATGCCGGTCACTGCCGATGAATCCAGGCCGCCGCTCAGTTGCACACAAGGTCGCTCAGCCCCGCGCAGACTGTTTCCGACAGCCCTCAAAAGGAGTTCGCGGAGTTGGGAGAATGCCTCATCATCCGCTTGCGGCACCAGTTCGGGTCTGATCTCAGGTTTCCAATAGACCTGGGTGCGGATTCCACGCCCATCTGCGATCAGCGTTGAACCGGGGCGAAGGGACAAAATGCCCTCGTGAAAGGTCTGCTCATCAAAGAAATTGTGCCCGCGAGGGATAGCCATCGCCGCCAGCTTCTTTCGATTGAGCCGGCGTTCAAGGCCCGCACAGTTGCGAAGAATCTCAACGGGAGAACTGGCGAAGTGAAAGGCCCGAGGCGTGGCAGCATAATAAAACCGCCCGACACCCATGTGGTCTCGACCACAGAAAAGACGGTTTCGATCTCCATCCCACAAGGCAAATGCAAATTCGCCTTCGAGGGAAAGAACGCAGTCAACACCACGACTGCGGTAGAGAAGGAGAACCAACTCGGAATCGGAGAGAGAAGCTTGCTCTGCGGGGGAGGAAATCCCGAGGATCGAAGCGATCGATCCTCGGTTATGAAGCCTGAAACTGCCCGAAAGAAAGCAGTTTGGAGCAAGATGCGAAGAGAAAACAGTCCCCTGAAGGCCACCGCCAGAGGCTTGCGGCCCATTTTCAGGGTTAGCATCAGAAGGGAGCGCTGTCCCCCAAAACAAACCCATTAGCGGCCCGGAATCGGCACCACTCGGGTGTCACCAAACACACAAAAGGAAGTTAGGAAGCCGTGCAGGCTACACCGGCATCGCCGCAGCCGCAATGTCCGGCCATGACGAGAGCATGGATTTCTCCCAGACTCACAACTTTCGGTGCGTGGTAAGGACGGCGGGATTCTGCCTGTTCCGCGCCTTCACTGGCGGTAAAATTCGTATTGTTATCTGTCATTTTTCTGTCCCTCCGGCTGAAGCGAGGCTCTATAAAAAAAACCTTTACCCCAAAAGCTTAGCAGTCTTTGTTTGCCAGATCAATAAGCAACACAGCGGAACGGTGGATTGTTTGTTCTACAACAGTACGATTCCGATCAGACAAAAACCGTTCACGCCGCGGTCGTCAAGAGACCTGCCGCCGACAATTCCCTGAGGAAAACAGCCAGATCAGCGCGAAGGACCGCACCATCCACGTCATACATCTTTTCCAGCACAGCCGCGGCCGACTCCACATCGCCATACTTCAGGATGGCGTCCCACATGGCGGAACCGACATCGTCCAGTCCGTAATAGCGCTGACTCTCGATGTTGAGGAGAACAACCTCTTCCTTTAACTTCTGGTAAATGACGGTGTCACCGATCTGAATGTTTTTCTGTTCTGCCTGATTCATCACTCACCCCATACTGCCAAATCAATAGCCGATCCCCGAATACCGGCGAGCGCAACGTCATTCCAGTCCGGCCTGGTCCGGAACCACCCCACGGCCACTGTCCGATGTCCTGACCGGACCGGCGTCAGGCGGTGCTGCCAGCCATTGCCGATGCGAAAGAGGAAGGCATCGCCGGCGGGCAACTGGCCAACAGACCCCACAACGGTATGGTCAGGGCTTCTCATCTCGAGGATACCCCCTTCGTACGGCACGGAGCTCAGGTTAATATTCAAGCCGAGAGTGCGGTAGTCCAGGCCGTCATCGTGCCAGTCGAGATGCAGATCTTCCGCTGGCATCGTGCGATGCAGCCGACTGGTGAAGTTCCCCGGCTTTGGCACTCCCGTGATTCGGGATACCGCGTCAAAAAGTTCCGGACGGTTCACCATGAAGTGCAGAGTAACCAGAGCAGGATCGGACAGGGGCATCAGCAACGTCGCACCCTTGATGTACTGTTCCGTCTTGTGTCGGAACTCCCCCACATCAACCTTGGCCAGCAGCGCATTGAGCAGCGGTGGAGTCAGAAAGCGAGGGAGCATCGCGAGGCCTGTCTGCTCGTACTCAAGCCGGGCCTTCTCTATTGCACCATCGTCTATGATCACTCCGCCCTGCGTGATATGAATCATTGGTTCCTCGAATGAATCCTTACGGAAACCTCATCATACACCGGCCTTTAAATTGTTCAATAATTGGTTCCTAGTAGATCAGCGGCAGGTATCCGGCACCTCCAAACGCGAGATACAGTTCATACGTTCCGCCCAGTGTCAGCATGTTGTTCCCCAGATAGTTCAGGATCCAGATGCCATTTCTGTAGACACCGATCCGGGGAAGCCCGGACCCATCCCAGTCGCCGATCACGGGAACGTCGCCTGCCTGACCATACGTGTAGGTGGCGGTCTGGGTCTGGTTCCCCAACAAATCCACAAGCCACAAGCCGTTGCGGAAAACTCCGATCTTCGTGGTCCCCGTCTGATTCCAGTCGCTCACCACCGGCAGGTCGCCCGGCAGACCGAAGGAAATGCTCGCATCCGATAGTCCGGTGGGCACCCCGGAAAGATGGCCACTGAGATCCAGAATAAAGGTGCCCTGTCGGAACAGACCGAGTTTTACGCGCCTCGTTCCATTCCAATCGCCCACCACCGGACGATCACCCGCCTGCCCAAACACTACAGTCCGGTCGGCGGCATCGATTACTCCGTTTCCATTGATGTCCAAAATCCACGTACCGTTCCGGAAGACCCCGATCCTCTTTACCCCTGTGCCATCCCAGTCTCCGCTCACGGGTATATCGCCCGCAATCCCGAAAGTGCCGGCGTTGAGAATCCCATTGAACCCGGTGACATGCCACACGTCGAAATAGACCGAAGGGGTGGAAGAGGCAGCCATGTTATACCCAGGCACCAACTTCGTAAGAAACGAGGAAAGAGTTCCGGTCTGCGAAGAGAGATGGCCCGAAACCGGGAAGTTCGTTGAGCTCGTTACGCCGCCCACTACCACGTTGGTGAGCGAATCGACAGCAATCGCATTCGCCTGGTCGTTGCCGGACCCGCCCAGATACGTGGCGTAAATGATGGACGTGAACTTGAGTTTAGCGACAAAGGCATCTATCCCTCCGGCACTGGCGCTTTGCTGCGGATTCGCGGTCGGCATGTCTGCGGACGACGTGTAGCCGGCAGTATAAATGTAACCCGCAAAGTCCACATCGATGGCGTTGATGCAGTCATCACCCGAGCCACCGACGTAGGACGAAGCCAGTAATGCCCCCACGGCCGAGAACCGACTGACAAAGCCGTCCGAATTTCCCCCGCCGTAGCCGCTCTGCAGCGTACTGTTCTTCACTGGAAAATCCCGGGAGCCGGTGACGCCTCCCACCAGAATTGCCCCGTTATTCTGGATGGCGATACCGTTGATCTGTTCCGGCGAACCAGCCGCCCCGCCCGTTCCGCCCAGATACGTACTGAACAGCAGCGTCCTGCCATCGGGCGTCAGCTTCCCGAGGAAGGCATCCTGACCTCCGGCGTTTCCAGCCTGAGCCGCGCTCACCACCGGCAGATCCGTCGAAAGCGTGGAGCCACCAAAGATCAGATTCCCCCCGGAGTCGCGCTTGAGCGCCGTGCTGTGTTCGGTGGTACTGCCTCCGTAGTAGGTCAGGAAGACCAGCGAATTCCCGGCCGCGTTGAGTTTTGCCAGAAACACATCCTGCCCGCCCCCCGCTCTGGACTGATATGCTCCCGCGGTAACCGGAAGATTCGTCGAGGTGGTGTCACCCACGATGATGGCCGCGTTGGTGGAATCGACCACAATCGCGTTCCCCGCTTCCGCGCCCGTCCCCCCCAGATAGGTGCTGTAGACAAGCGCGCTGCCGGATGAGTTCAGCTTGGTGACAAAGGCATCCCTCGCCCCTTTGAGCTTCCCCTGGTACGCATTCGCCACAGGGAAATTGCCAGATGACGTCCACCCCGTCACATAGGTATTATTTGAGGAATCCACCGCCACTCCAAACGCCCGGTCGTCCCCCGACCCACCCAGATAGGTGCAATACAGCAGCGTACCGCCGGCCGGACTGAAGGCCGCCACAAAGGCATCCACGCCGCCCGCGTTGCCGGTGTAGGCCGCCCCCGTGGTGGCCACATTCGTTCCGATGGTCCAGCCCACCGCGATGATGTTGTAGACCGAATTCACCGCGAGGGCGGTAATGGTGGATTGCGAATAGCCACCGAAATGGCCGCTGAACAGGATCGTCGGGTCAATCGTCAATTCCTTCGCCCGGTCATAGGGGCCCACCTCAAAACCGATGGCGCCATCGCCGTATTTCCGGAAGCCGCCGTCCACCTTAACCCGTCCCGCGCCGTCCTGCTGAAAAAGGAAAGGCCTGTCCTCCCGAAATTCACCGGAAGAATTGGCAACCAGCAGGCTCCCGTCCGCCTGAATCTCCGGCTCGCCATCAAACCGCAGCCGGATCGTCTCCACGCTCGCGCCCGGCGCGACAATATATTCGGCTTTGGTATGCGCCTGGTCGGCGCGGAAACGAACCTCGATCCCCGTCCAGACACCGGTATAGCGGATGAGGCTGTACATCGGCAGCCCGGCTCTCCACTTCCCGGGGTCCGTTCCGCGGAAGTAGTTGGTGACTGCCTCCATCGGCTGACTTGCTGTAATCCGCGGATTCTCCGCACCGCCCACAAAGTGAAACCCGGTGGCCGCCGTACCCTGCTGCAGCCTGACCTGCGTATTCTCAAACCATGCCCGGAACTGCGGCCCGTTCCCGATAAACCGAACGGCGGGGTCGGTTTGCCCCTGGTTCTCCACAAAAGAGAACGGCATCCGGGGTGACGCAGTCGTTGAAGCAATAGCCGTGTTCCCCCAAAGGACGAGCGTCCATAGGCAAATGGAATACTTCATATGATTTCCTTTGCCAGTGAGATCGGCGGAATCGGGATGAAGCTTTAGTATTGGCGGATGGAGACGACCTGATCCGCCGTTAGATCCTTCTGCGTCTGTTTCGTGCCGCCGGGCCAGAAAATCTCCACCAGATCGACCTTCCCTGCGCCACCCAGCCCAAAATGCAACCGCAGATCGTTCTGCGACAGGTAACTGCCTCCGCTTCGGACTTCTCCGGTTTGCACCAGTCCCCCGGCGGTCACCCGCACTACCGCGCCAATCGCGCTTCGGTTCGCCTTCACGCCTTCCAGCTTCAGCGTGATCCAGTGATTCGAAGGTTTCCCCGGCTGACGAAGCAGCGTGGGCGGCTCATTCTGGTTATTGACAAGGACCTCTTCATTGCCATCGTTGTCGTAATCCGCAAACGCCGCGCCGCGCGACGAATGCTTCTCCAGAATGCCAGGACCGGAGGCTTCTGAGATGTCCACGAAATGGCCGTGATCGTTGCGATACAGGATCGCCCGCTCCCGGTAGTGGATATCGATATTCAGCCGGTCCACTTCCGGGAAAGCATGGCCGTTCACCAGCAGCAGGTCGGGCCAGCCGTCGTTATCGAAGTCCAGAAAACCGCAGCCCCAGCCCACGAAACGGGTATTCTGGCCGAGGCCGGATTCCACGCTGACGTCTTCAAACTCACCCTTGCCCCTGTTGCGGTAGAGCGTCTCCAGTTCGTCCGAAAAATTTGTACGGAAGATCGAAGGCTGCCCCTGGTGCAGATAATCGGCGGCCGCGACGCCCATGCCGGACATCGCCTTGCCGTTTTCATCGAGCGCGGTACCGCGCATCAGCGCCTCATCGACAAACTTCCCGTTGCCCTGGTTGATGTAGAGAATCGAAGGCGTCTGGTCACAGGCCACATAGATATCGGTGAGACCGTCGCCATTGAAGTCTCCGGTGAGCACGCCCAGCGCATAGTTGCCATCCGGTTTTGCTATGCCTGATTCATCGGACACATCGCGGAATCCGCCCGCTTCCTGGTGATACAGCAGATTGCGGTCGAAGGGCAGCCCGCGCGGACCGCAGTTGACCGTAATGCCGCGATAAAAACAATAGGGGTTGGCGCCGGGCTTCGGCGTGGTATTGAAGTCGAACTTCAGGTAGTTCGAGACGAACAGGTCGAGCTTGCCGTCATTGTCGTAATCCAGAAACGCGCAGCCGGTGTTGTAGCGGACGCGGTCCTGGGTGAGATGCATCTTCGCGGTGACATCTTCAAAACGCTTGCCCCCGGCATTGCGGTAGAGCTTGTTCTGGCCCCAGTAGGTAACGAAAAGATCTGTGAAGCCATCGTTGTCGTAGTCCCCCGCGCAAACGCCCTGGCCCCAGCCTTCGTGGGTCAGGCCCAGCGCCTGGGTGACGTCGCGAAACTTCCCGCCGCCCTCGTTGTGATACATGCGGCTCGGTTCGCCGGGGCCGGAGACCACAAAGATGTCCGGCAGCCCGTCGTTATCGTAGTCGATAAACGCCACGCCGCTGCCGGTGGTTTCGATGATGAACTGTTTCGATGTGACGCCGCCATTCGGCGCCGTTCGCGCGAGGCCGGCTTCTTTCGCAACATTGCGGAAATCCGCCGCTCCGGCCGTGAGACAGACCAGCGCAATGATCAAAGCGCGCTTCACTGCGGAGGCTTCTCGCCAAGCCGTTTCAGGAAATCCGTGAACTCACCCTCGGGAGGCTTCTGCAGCTTGTCCAGTTCGGCTTTTTCGCGCTGCGCGTCGGCGGCGCGACCGGCGTTGCGGTAAGCCATCATGAGATTGTAACGGGCGATTTCGCCTCGCGGCTGCAGTTTGACCGCCCGCTGCAGCAGTTCCACCGCTTCGTCATAACGCTTCGCTTCAGAGCGGATCTTCGCCACCGCGATGAGTGCTTCCGGAAAGTCCGGTCGCAGCTTTGCCGCCCGTTCGTAGTGCAAATTGGCTTCGCTTTTTCGACTCTGCGTGCCGAAGATCTGCGCCACCTGATACTCCGCCACGGCGTCCCCCGGGTTCAGGGCCAGTTCAGCCTCAAACTCTTTGCGGGCCTGTTCCAGCGCCGCGGGATCATGAGACTGCTGCAGCAGCGCGCGCCCCAGCCGGTAGTGCAGATTAATGGCTTTAGGATTCCGCGCAATCGCCTTGCGGTACTCCGCAATCGCTTCCGTGAACTTCCCCTGCGTCTCGAAAACTTCCGCGGACAGCTGGTCGACGCGGTAGGATGACGGGGCCTTCTGGTACATGCGGTAGATCGCATCGTTCCAGGCCTTCATGTGATAATTGGCCGCGACGTAGAGCACGTCGGGGTCTGACGGATACTCGCGTTCCAGTTGCGCCACCACCGGATCCGCGGCGGCGAACTGCCTCGCCGCAATGCGGCACTGCGCAAGCGCAATTCCGGCCAGGCGGTCTTTCTTCGCAAAGAGACGTTCCAGTTCGGCGTTGACCGCATCGCATTCCCCGCGCGTGGCGCGCTCCACAGCAGTCTGGGCGCTCGCAACAAGGCAGACCGCGAGCAGCAGCGGCGCGATTCTAGTGACCAGCATCATCCGTCATTAACCCCAGATTGCCGAACCGCCCGCGGTCGCTCGCATCGAAATAGCGGAAGCTGAGGACCGGGGGCGCGCCCGGAGCAAAAAGCGATGGCGGGTTCAGCCGTTCCGAAGGGGATTCGCCTGCCTGGACAACCAGCTCCGAGAGATCCGGCAGCGGAGCCGGAGCCAGCAACAGCAAGACCATGGCGAAGCGGATCATCGGCTCTCCAGTTCACGCAGCGCCTTTGCGCCAATCGGGTTACCCGGTTTTCGGTCCATTAATTGATTCAGCACTGCTTTTGCCTGCTCCCGTTCGCCCATCGTAACGTAAACGCGCGCCAGATTGAGGTAGAGTTGCTCGTCATCCGGATCCGCCTGCATGCCGTAGCGGAACGCCGCCACGGAATTGGCCGCCTGTCCCATCTTCGCGTAAAGGACACCAAGGTTGTTAATCGCCCCGGTGTGATCGCGCTGCCATTCGATGGCCTTCTGAAACCACTCGCGGGCCGCATTGAGATCGCTCGCTTCGGCGGAGAGGATTCCCATCTGATTCGCGGCATCGGCACACCGGGGGTCTGCCTCCAGAGCCTTTTCGAAGCTGTTGCGCGCTGCGTTGCGATCATTCTGCCGCGCATACGCTTCCCCGGCGCTCACCAGCGCGGGAGCGTAATCCGGACGGATGCGAAGGACCTGGCGGAAGGTCGAAATGGCTTGGTTATTTCGACCCAGTTCGAGGTTGATGCGGCCCATGGCGAGCAGCGCCTTCCAGTTGTCCGGCTTGTTGCGCAGGGTTTCTTCGAGGTACGGCAGCGCCCGGTCGGCATAGCCCGCCCAGTAAAAGGCCGCGCCCAGTTTGAAATAGTTACGGCGGGGTTCCGCGAAATACCGACCCGGAAACGGCAGCGCCAGTTCGCGGCTTTTGTCGATGTTGCGGAGGTCCGCCCGCATGGTGGCTTCGTCCGGAATTGCCGCGTAGATGCGCCGCGCGCGGCTTTCCCCGTCGATCAGGATCGTCAGCGGCAGCGACAGGCTGCCGCGGTATTCGAGCAGATAGCGGCGGAAGAGGCTCCACGTGGCGGCCACTTCTTCCTTTTCGTCCGCAAGATCAATGGCCTCTATGGTGAGGTTTCCAGGAAGCGCCGGTCTGGTTCCGGCATAAAGCACCACGAAACCGGGGCCTTTGTGTTTCTCCGGAGTTGGTACCGGTTCGATCAGCCAGGTATCCGCGGCGACAGGCGCATTCAGGGGCCGCACAGGCACATCGGAATATTTCCGCCCCGGGCGGAACGCCGTGCGACCGGAAGTGGCGGAGCCTTCCGTGATGCGATAGACATAGCCCGGTTCCAGCGCCGTGAACTGCTGGGTGAGTCCCGAAGGCCAGTTGATTTTGACCTCGGCCCCAGCCTTGCCCGCCAGTCCAAAGTGCAGTTGCTTCGAATGCTGCGAGAGAAACCCGCTGCCCGCATTCACAAACTGAACCTGCCCATTCACTTCCACCCGCGCACCGATCGCGTCACGATTCGACTTCGTGCCGGTCAGACGCAGCGCAATCGCCGCACGCTCCACCGCGCAGTCGTTCTGCATCGCGCGGACCTGGGGGCCAAGGCGGTTTTTGAGGATCAGATCCGGCTTGCCGTCGCCATCGAAATCGGTGATAGCGAAGGCGCGGGTGTCATCCGCGAAGTCGAGTCCGCTCACCCCGGAGGCATCCCGATAGCGGCCATCCCGGCGCACATAGAAAACGTTCGGTTCGTGGCCATTCCACGAGTAATCCTCCCGAATCAGCTGGTTGAGTGCGTTCCAGCCGTTTTCGTAGTCAGCCCCGGCGGCGCCCTTCACCAGCGGCGTTTTTGCCACCACCTGACGCCAAAAGAAACTCGCAAGGTCCTGAGAAGAAGAGTTGGTCAGCATCCCGCAGCCGACCAGGATTTCCGGTGTGCCATCCAGATCGAAATCGAAACCGCCCGAACCCCAGGCCCAGCGGCCCATTTCGACATTCTCCCGGGCGCCGGTCTCTTCAAAAGTGCCGTCGCCCCGGTTGCGGAAAAGTGAATTGCCTTTGGAGTGCCGGCGGTAGGCCTCGGCATTTTCCGCCGCGGGCTTGAAGGCGGGGTCGCGGATGAGGCGCTGGCCGGGCGCGGTCCACATATCGGAAACATAGATATCAGGCCGGCCGTCGCCGTCGTAGTCAAACCAGGAGGCGCTCATGCCAGGCCCCATGTCTTCCACCCCGGCTTTGGCGGCCACATCCGTGAACTTTCCGTTGCGGTTCCGGTAGAGGTTATTGCGTCCGAAATCGTTGGCGACGTAGAGACTGGGCCAGCCTTCGCCATCATAGTCGCACCAGGCCGGGGCGAAGCTGAACCGGTTGTTGTTTTCGTTGATACCAGTCTCTTCGGTGACGTCTTCAAACGCGCCGCCTTCCGCCGTCAGCTTGTTCCGGAAGAGGAAATTGGGAGGGCCGTTCTGCGCATCGTGGTACGGCGCGGGGTACTGATACTGGTCTTCGCTCTGGAAATAGACATAGCAGCAGAGGTAAAGATCGACGCGACCATCCCGATCATAATCGGCGGCAGCCATGCCCGTGAAAGAACCCTGCGGCGCGGATTTGAAGCGGAATGCGTCCGGGTGTTCCTTGAAAGTGCCGTCGCCCTGATTCAGGAAAAGCAAGGGACCGGAGCCCCGCAGCACCACCAGATCCTGATGACCCGAGTTGCGAAAGTCCACAAACAGCGCACTGGTCGTTTCGTCCAGAATGCCCAGACCGGCACCTTCTGTCAGATCTTCCGCGGCGCCGTCAGCGCGGATTTTGAACAGGCGGTTCGGCATGCCACCGGGCTGGCAGACGTAAATCTCATCGAAACCGTCGTTATCCACATCTCCCACAGCGATACCCTGATTGCCGTAGACGTCAAAGCCGGCGGCGGAATCGACGCGGGCGCGCCAGTGCGTATTGCCCGGCAGCAATTGATCACGGAACGAAGCCGCGCCGCCGAACACGTGGCCGGTCACGTCGCGGAACAGCGGATTCGGAGCCCGGAACACCTCCTCGCTGATGACAGACAGATCTTTGGCGTTCAGGATGCCGGTGCGGTACTCGCCCGGGAGCCGCGTTTCGAAGCGGACGCGGTCCCCGGGCAGCGCGATGTAGCGCGAGCTTCCGGGCCTGCCAGCCAGCTTACCGGCGACTGCCGCTTCGAGGTCCGCCGCCTCTTTTTCGCCTTTGAACTCATCGGCGCCTGGCTCCACGTAGCGCAGCACCGAGTCAAATGGGTTCGCTTTTTTGAAATGGACCGGGAACGGAATGGCCGCGGGACTGGGTGACGGGGTGAGTCCGGCGGCGGCAAGTGCGGCGGCGAACTGACGGCGCGTCATCGGACCGCGTCCTGCGCGAGCGTCAGTTTCGCGTGTTTCTCACGCTCGGCCGCGGCTTCGGCGGGTTTACCCAGGCGGTCGTAGTCCCGGGCCAGCCGGTAGTGATTCGCGGGGTCCGCCGGCGCCAGTTCTGCGGCGATACTGAATTCCCGCGCGGCGTCGGCGAAGCGGTTCAGGCGGTCGTAGACGGTGCCGAGTTCGAAGTGCGCGGCTGCGTCGCGGTCGTTGAGGGACAGACTCTTCTCCAGTAGTTTTGCGGCCACGGCAGGGTCGGAAGACTGCGCGTTGAGGGCCCTGGCATGGAGCAGATAGCCGGTGGCGCTCTCTGGATGCGCCGCCTCCCATGCAAGGAACCGCGTGGTGATGGCGGGCAGCCGGGCAGGCACCTGATCGAGAAACTTCCCCAGAAACAAGTAGGGCTGTTCAACGTCCGGGGCCAGTTCGATGGTTCGCAGGAAGGCGGCGGCGGCGTCATCGAACCGTCGCAAACCGTAGCAGGCGACACCCAGAGCCAGTTCGAGTTGCCCGCTGTTCGGAACACTCAACCGCGCGGTTTCCAGCGCCTGAATGGCCTCGGCAAATTTTTCCTGCCGCAACAGTGGCTGCACCGCCTCGAAATACATTGCTTCGGCACGGTCACGCAACGCCTGGTCAACTGGTGTCAACGCCGCCAGACGCGCCTGTGCGCCGGCCGCTTTGAGCAACGCGCCGGATTCGGAGTAATAGATAACCAGGCTCCGGAGCACCGGCGGATCGGCGGGCGCGAGCCGGGCAGCGTTATCCGCCGCCATCTGCGCCTTCTGGTCGTTGTGCAGCTTTCGATGGGTCTGCGCGAGTGCGATCCAGACGCGCCCGTTCGAGGGCTGCAGATGTCGCGCCGCTTCCAGATTGGCCTCAGCGGCCTGCAGATCATTGTTTTGCAGAGCGACAAGACCAGCCCGGAAGGAGTCTTCGAAGGTGACACCCGGGGCGGCAAAAGCGAGGCGGAAAAGTAAGAGAGCGGCAACCACGGAAGTTGCCGCTATTTTATCGCGTCTAAACAAACACGGTGGAGATATCGACCGGCGTCCGCGCGCCTTCCACCACCACAATGCCGGTTTCCGTCACGTGATACAGTTTGCGGTCGCTCTCGAGGTCGTAACCGATCGTGGCGTCTTCCGGAACCCGAACATTTTTGTCGAGGATGGCCCGGCGCACTTTTGCGCGGCGACCGATATCGCAATTATCCAGAATCACACTATCCTCAACGCTCGCGCCGGCATGGATCTTGACGCCGCGTCCGATGATGGAGTTCTTGACCTTGCCGCCAGAGAGGATGCAGCCGCCGGACACGATCGAATCGATAGCCTCGCCCCTGCGGTTCTGCTCGTCGAAGGTAAACTTCGCCGGTGGATCGGCGTAGCTGCTGGTGCGCAGCGGCCACTGCCGGTTATAGAGATTCAGTGCCGGCTTGACCGCGCGGAGATCCATATTGGCTTCCCAATAGGCATCAATGGTGCCGACGTCGCGCCAGTAGGCTTCTCCCGGCGGCTCGCCCGGAATCTTGTTGGTCTGGAAGTCGTAGGCGTAGATGGCCTGCTGCTCGGCAACGAGTTTCGGCAGAATGTCGCGGCCAAAGTCGTGGGTGCTGTTCTCGTCCGCCGCGTCCTCATGGAGCGCCTTGAGCAGGGTACGGGTGGAAAACAGGTAATTGCCCATGGAGGCGAAGACCTGCGTGGGGTCGCCCGGGATGTGCGGGGCATCCGGGTTCTTCTCGTGGAAGTTGAGCACCCGGTTGTCATCACCGGTTTCGATCACGCCGAATTCGTGCGCGTACTTCCTGTGGACCGGAATCGCGGCGATCGTGCAGGCGGCGTTCAGATTCTCATGGAATTCGATCATGTGCGCGAGATTCATACGATAGATATGATCCGCGCCGAAGATCGCCACCACATGCGGCTCCGCCTGTTCGATCAGGTTAATGTTCTGGTAGATGGCGTCCGCCGTCCCCTGGTACCACGTTTCACCCGGTGAGCGCATCTGCGCCGGAACCGGAATAATGAACTGGTTCTTCAGGATTCCGCCCGATTGCCAGCCCTCGCTCAGGTGCTGCAGCAGACTCTGGCTGCGGAACTGAGTGAGAACGTAAATCGAATAGATTCCGGAGTTTATGAAGTTACTGAGCACGAAATCGACGATGCGGTATTTGCCGCCAAAGGGGACGGCTGGTTTCGCCCTCTCTTTGGTTAACGGGTAGAGACGGGTACCTTTACCGCCGGCGAGAATGAGTCCGAGCACGCGCAGTCGCATGGCAAGGCCATTGTGTATCATGCTGCGGGATTCCGCAACAGCAAACCAAAACATTTCTGGTCCGCGCCGTTCCGGCGAAGGCGCATCCGGCTGTTTTCGCTTGTGATAGCGTAGCGGGGGATGAGACAAATCGTTCAGAAAACCCTGTTTGCGGCGGCTTTGGCGGGGGCGTGGATGGCGGGCCGGGCGGACGTTTCGCGCAGCGCGAAGCTGGAAAACGCACGGGTCCGGGTGACGGAACTCGACTATGAACCCGGCCAGCCGAGGGAGAAATCCATCCGGCCCTCCGATCAGGTAATCGTATTTCTGGACGATTCGAAATATGAGCGGATCGATCCGGATACGGGTGCGAAGGAGGTTCGGGTGCGCAAATCCGGCGATGTGATCTGGCACAACAAAGGCGAAGCGGCGCCGGTGCTGACGAATCTGGAAAAGAAGCCTTATCGTACGCTGGTCATCGAGATCAAATGAAGCTCCTTCTTCGCTGCCTGTGGCTCAGCCCCCTCTGTTTCAGTTTGATTGCAACCGCGCAGCCTGTTTATTTCAGCGTGCCGGGGCCGGATGCGCCGGAACTCGCCAAACGCGGGCCTTTTTCGGTGGGAGTCCGCACGCTTGAACTGCTGCACCGGGATCAGGTCGACATTTTGAAGTTCGATAAGGCCACGGGCAAGGCCCCCTTATATGACAGGCCACTCAATGTGGAAGTCTGGTACCCGGCGGCGATCCCGGCAGGCCGGGAGGAAAAGACGACCTACGTCAGTGCGATGTTCGGAACGCAGAACGCGGGGGGCTCCTTCGACATCGCGGGGAAGGCTCTGCGCGACGCGCCACCGGTCAGCGGGCAGAAGTTCCCTCTGGTGGTCGTTTCGCACGGCTATCCCGGTTCGCGGACGTTTATGAGCTATCTCACGGAAAATCTGGCCTCGAAAGGCTACGTGGTGGCGGCCATCGACCATACCGATTCCGTGTTCGGAGAGGTGCGGCCGTTCCCGAGCACCCTGCTGAACCGCTCCGCCGATCAGCTGTTTACCATCGATGCCATCGGCGCACTGGCCAGTGACCGGACCAGCTTTCTGAATGGTCTCGCCGACGCCGGGAATGTGGCGATCATTGGCTATTCCATGGGTGGCTACGGAGCCCTCACCAGCGCAGGCGCCGGGTTCAGCAGCACCGGAGGGATTGCCGCCGCCGTGCCCGGAGGCTATATCGGGGACTGGCTGGCGGATAGTCCGAAGTACCAGGCCATCCGTCGCGACCATATCAAGGCGATTGTCGCGATTGCGCCCTGGGGTGAGCAGCCGCCCTACAACGCCTGGGATGAGGAGGGACTGGCCGGCATTCGCATTCCCTCCCTTTTCATCGTGGGCGACCATGATGACGTGGCTGTTTACGACGCCGGGGTGAAGCGGGCGTTCGACCGGGCCATCCACTCCGAACGCTGCATGCTGGTGTTCGAAGGAGCGCGCCACAATACCGGCGCCAACCCTCCGCCGCCGGGCCTGACGGACCTTCGCTTTGTACAGGGGTTCGATGAGCCCGTGTGGAGTAAGAACCGCATCATCGCGATCAATCAGCACTTCATTACCGCCTTTCTGGACCTCAATCTGAAGCACGACCAGACGCGGAGCGACTATCTTCACGTTGCGCCGGCCCACTCCGGCGACGGCAGGTGGACCCTGCCGCAGGGGACGCCGGACACGGGCGCTTACAGCACCGGTCGGGACGCGGAGGGGAATTCCTTCTGGAAGGGCTTCCAGCGGCGGTGGGCTCTGGGCCTCGAAATGTCTTGCAGTGCCTCAGAGCGCTAGCGGGCTGTGTCCAGACTTCGCCAGAGATACCAGCAGGCGACGGAAGCCCAGGGTCGCCAGCCGGCGGCGATGCGCTCCATCTCAGCGGGCTTCGGCAGATCGTCCAGTCCGTACGCCTGTTTGATGGCCATGCGGATGGCAAGATCGCCGGTGGCCAGCACATCAGGACGGCGGAGCGAGAAGATCAGGAACATGTGGGCCGTCCAGACGCCGATGCCCTTGACCTGGGTCAGATGGCTGATGACGGTCGCGTCGTCCATCTCCGGCAGGCTTTCAAAGACCACCGAACCCCGCCGTGTGTGCTTCGCCAGTTCCCGTATATAAATAGTCTTCTGCGCGGAGAGTCCCAGCTTGCGCATGCGGTCCGGGCGAAGCCGCAGAATCCCGGTCGGCGATAGTTCCTCTTCGCCCACCGCTTCGCGCAGACGCCCATAAATGACGGCGGCGGCCCTGCCGTGCAACTGCTGGTAAACGATGGATCGAACCAGGTTTTCAAACTTCGGCGCTCCGTATTCCATACGATACGGGCCCACGGCTTTGACGATCTTCGCCAGGACGGCGTCTTTTTTGAGATGCTGGATAGCAGATCGCATGCTGAAACGGTTTCGTGCGCCGCGCGTACGGCATAGTAGCTGCGCATTTCTGATTGTATGAAAAAACTTCGCCTTCCATTCGCCACCGGTTTGCCGCTGGCGGCAGTGCTGATGATTCCATTCCTGCTGGTGCAGGCGCCGGCCCAGCAGCCACCGAAGCCGGACGCACAAAAGGCCGAGGAAGATCTGGGGGACCCGATCAAGGTCGATGTCGACGTGGTCAGCCTTTACTGCGCCGTGCGCAACAAGCAGAATGCGCTGATTAATAACCTGGATAAAGGCGATTTCGATCTCGCCGAGGACGGCAAGACCCAGACCATCAAATACTTCAGCCGGGAAACCGGAATTCCCCTCACCATCGGACTGCTGGTGGATGTTTCGGGCAGCCAGCAGAATCTGATCGAAATCGAGCGGCGCGCGGCTTCGTCGTTCTTTTCCAGCGTTCTGAAGAAGAAGGACGTGGCGTTTCTGATCAGCTTCGGGGCGGATTCGGAATTGCTGCAGGACATTACGGGCTCACCGCGCCTGCTGCAGGAAGGGCTTCGGCGGCTGCGGCTGAACGCGGGAGTCGGCGGTCTGCACCCAGGTCCGGTGCCCACGATGTCGAAGCAGCGCGGGACGGTACTTTACGACGCGGTCTATCTGGCCGCGAATGACATGCTGTCGAAGGAAGTGGGGCGCAAGGCGATCATCCTCATCACGGATGGCGAGGATGAGGGCAGCACGCTCAATGAAAAGGCCGCTATTGAGGCCGCGCAAAAGGCGGATGCCATCATTTACGGAATTCTCTATGTGGACCGGCAGTTCTACGGAGCTTTCGGCAGCGGTTACAGCGGGGCGAGCGTACTGAAGCACATGGCGGAAGAGACCGGCGGGCACATGTTCGAGGTAAACCGGCGCGACACGCTCGACAGTATTTTCACCCAGATTCAGGAAGAAATGCGGACGCAGTATCTGATCGGATACACGCCCACGAATTCAAAGAAAGACGGGTCGTATCGAAAAATCGACCTGAAGACGAAGAGCCGGGATCAGAAGGTAGAGGTTCGCAAGGGTTATTACGCGATGCCGACCAATTAGACACATGCCAGACATCCGCGTAGTGGAAGCAACAGAGAAAGACGTGCCGGTGATTCTGGAGATGATCCAGGGTCTGGCCGAATATGAAAAGCTGTCACACATGGTGACGGCGACGGAGGACCAACTGCGGGCCACTCTGTTCGGCGCTCGCCCCGGCGCCGAGGTGCTGCTCGCCTTTCTCGACGGCGAGTGCGCCGGTTTTTCGCTGTTCTTTCCGAACTATTCGACTTTCCTGGCAAAGCCGGGGATTTATCTGGAAGACCTGTTCGTGAAACCGCACGCCCGGGGCCGTGGGCTGGGTCTGGCGCTGCTGACACGGATTGCGCAGCTCGCCGTGCAGCGGGGCTGCGGGCGTGTGGAATGGTCCGTACTCGACTGGAACGAACCCTCGATCGGTTTTTACAAAAAGCTGGGCGCGGCGCCGATGGATGAGTGGACGACCTTCCGTCTGACCGGACCGGCGCTTCTGGCGCTCGGCAGCTGATTTCGTCTCAGACTGAAATCGAGTCACCGCCGTTTCTGCTACGCTAAAGGTGCTTCAGCAGCACGCAGGCGTTGTTTTGGGAAGCCGGTGAAAATCCGGCACGGCCCCCGCCACTGTAAGCGCCGAGGATCCGTTCACACACAGCCACTGTCCTTTACCGGATGGGAAGGCGAGCGGACTCCGATGACGCGCGAGTCAGGAGACCGGCCCGCGTGATCCGGCAGTTCCGGCCCAGTCTTTAAAGATTGGACGGCTGCCCGACCAATGTTGAAAGCGGAAAGGATGGCAGCGAAGGGCTGCCTGCTATGAAACTCCATAAACCGTTTTTCTACGCCGCTCTGGCGTGGGCGACTCTTCGTGTCGTCTGCGCCGCTCAGTTCACCGGAGTGGTTATCGACCCGGTCGGCAAACCAATTCCCGGCGCGCAGATCGCCGCGGTCAATACCGTCGGAATCATCACACAACAGATCACAGACGACCAGGGAAGGTTCGACATCTACATCTCCCCGCTCTACGAAAACCTGCAGTTCCGGGTCGCCGCGGAGGGCTTCCGGACGATGGTGGTGGGCGCGGGAGCCTCACGGATTCAGATGTCGCTGGCGCCGGTTTCCGATTCCGTGCATGTCATCGGCTCCAGCATGGATGTGCCGGCCAGCGAGCAGGGCTCCAGCGTGACAGTCATCACGAGCCGCGAGATTCGTGACCGCAATGAAGCGCTGGCGGCGGATCTGCTCCGGCAGGTGCCGGGCGTCGTGATGTCGCAAAGCGGTCCGCGCGGCGCCGTCTCGAGCCTGTTCGTGCGCGGCAGTGACTCGAAGTACAACCTGGTGCTGCTGGACGGCATAGCGATCAACAGCTTTTATTACGGCGGGCTCTTCGACTTCGCGCACATTCCCGCGGATTTCGTGGAAGAAGTGGATGTGGCGCGCGGTCCGCAGTCGGCCATCTACGGTTCCTATGCGCTCGGCAGCGTGGTCAACTTCCAGACACGCGCGCCCGAGAACGGCACTGCTCTCGACTTTGTGGCAGAGGGCGGCTCACATGACGAGAACCGCTTTGCGCTGAGCGGGAGCGGCTTAGTGTGGAAGACCTGGGGGCTGGCCGGATCGCTCTCCAGCCTGCTGGCCAACGGACCGGTAAAGAACAGTGACTACCGGAACGACAACATTTTCCTGGCACTGTCACACCGCTGGATGACCCAGAACTTCTTCGCTTTCGGAGATTTCGATTCGAATGATGCGGGCGAAGCGGGCCCTTTCGGGTCAAACCCGCACGGCTATTACTCCGGCATCGATCTGATCAGCCGCAGCAAAAACAACACGTCCACCTACGGAGCGCATTATCAGAACGATCTGCTCGATAACGTTCGCGTGGACCTGTTTGGCGGCTTTTTCCTGAACAACAACGGGTACCGCAGCCCTTATGGGTTCAGCTACAACAAAGACATCCGGGGCAATGCGGAAGCGCGCGGCACCTGGGTGGTGATGAAGAACTGGACCATGGCCGGTGGCTATGCGTTCGACCGCGAAGAGATGCGGAACACCTATGTGACCACGTCGAATTCCACACCCTTCCTGCTGCGCCGCGACAATGGCGGCATCTATTGGGAAAACCACATCACCTGGAGCGGCTTCTTCGTCAACGCCGGGGTGCGCGAGGAGATTTATCAGACACCGTTTGTGCCGGGCAACATTTACGGCTACCCGCCGCGCCCGAACTTCGCACAGAGGACCGATACGCGCCTCAATCCCAAGATTTCCGGCGCCTATGCGCTGCAGAGCGGCCAGCATCTGCACGCTTCTTACGGCACAGGCATCCGGCCCCCGGGCGGTTCCGATCTCGCTTTCACCAACAACCCCGCGCTCAAGCCGGAGAAAACGGAAAGCTACGATGTGGGCGTTTCGCAGCGCTTTCTGAAAGACCGGCTTTCGCTGGATGCCACCTGGTTCAACAACCGTTATAAGGATCTGATTGTTTCGCTGGGCGGGTCCCTCGCCACGCTCTCACAGTTCTCCACGGACAATGTGGCAAATGCGCGGGCCCGCGGCGCCGAAGTCAGCGGGCAGTTCCGACCGAACTCCTGGCTGAATCTGACGGGCAGCTACACCTGGCTCGACTCGGAGGTGCTGTCACTGAATGGTGGCAACGGGCTGGTGCAGAAGTATTACTACCTGGGACAGCCGTTGCTGCGGAGACCGAAGCAGTCCGGTTCGCTGCTGGCGACCTTCCATCGCGGGAAGCTCGATGCCAACGTGGCTGGCTATTTCCGGGGGCAGACGCTGGACGTGGAGCCAAGCTACGGCGCAGGCGGAGGGCTATTTAAAAACCCCGGTTACAGAAATTTCAGCATCAATCTGAATTACCTCGTGCGAAACAACCTTACCGCTTACGTCAATGTGCGCAATGTGCTCGATCAGCGCTATGAGGAAATCTACGGCTTCCCCGCCCCGCTGCTCAACATGGTGGCCGGCGTGAAATGGAGCCTGTCCCGTGCCCGCTGATTCCGGGAGTGAATTCAACAGTCCCCGGCTTGCCATCAACCGCGTCTACACCCGGCGCGGCGACGCCGGACAGACCAGCCTGGTGGGCGGACAACGCGTGTCGAAAGACCACCTGCGGATTGAGGCTTACGGCACCATCGACGAATTGAACAGCTTTATCGGCCTGGCGCGGGAATCATGCGCGGAATTGCCGGAACTGGCGGCGATACTGAAGCGGGTGCAGCATGAACTGTTTAACGCGGGGTCGATTCTGGCCACCCTGCCGGAGGATGTGCATCCCCGGCAACCGCGTATTACAGCTGCCGATGCCGAACAACTGGAACGCGAAATGGACCGGATGAACGAGGGGCTGCCCGCTCTTCGTTCGTTCGTTCTGCCCGGCGGTTGCCGAGTCAATGCGGAACTGCATGTCTGCCGCACCATTTGCAGGCGTGCCGAAAGAATCTGCGTCACTCTCGCCGAGGCCGAGGGTGGGGTCGACGCCGAGACGCTGACGTATCTCAACCGCCTGAGCGATGCCCTGTTCGTCTGGAGCCGTTGGGCCAGTCATCAGCTGCGCGCGGAAGAAACACTCTGGGAGCCGAATCAGGCGGCTTCACAAAATAAATAAGGAAACAGCACAGCCCCGCCGGGGAGTCCGTTCGGGACGCCCCCTCCGGGAGCTATGATAGGAGAACCGAAATGCAGAATAAGATCGAATCACGGCCCCTCGCCATCGGATTGACCGTACTGAGCGCCCTGGGCCGCCTGGTGCCGCACGCGCCAAACGTCACGCCGCTGGGAGGCTCCTGCCTGTTTGCCGGGTCCAGAGTTTCCGGGCCTCTGGCGTACCTTCTGCCTCTGCTGGTCATGGGCCTGACCGATCCGTTTGTCGGCGGCTATACAAAGCTTTCGCCGGTGATCTACGGCTGCTTCCTGCTGAACGTCTGGCTGGGCCGCCGCCTGATGAAACAGGTTTCCGCGATGCGCGTGGGCGCCACCGCGTTCCTCTGCAGCCTGCAGTTCTTCGTCCTGACGAATTTCGCGATCTGGGCGACCGGCGCCATCACCGGCAAGGGCTTTTACAGCGCGTCCCTCGCTGGCCTCATGACCTGCTACTCCGCCGCACTGCCCTTCTGGGGCCGCACTCTCGCCGGCGATCTTGCATTCTCCGCGGCAATCTTCGGCATCTACACGCTGGCATCCCGCTCACTGAGCGCGCAGCGCACCGTGACCGCGTAGGACCTTTATGGGCGGACTGTGGAAGGGATTCGCGATTGCCGCCGGCGCGGGCTTTGGGGTATGCGTCGGGGCGGTGCTGGTCTCTTCGAAGGCCTCCGTGGCGCGCCCTAACCCGTCGCGGACTCCCCTGAACAGACCCCTCTCAGACTCCGAACTTCTCCGGCTGGAGCCGATCCTGGACCGTCTGGAACGCATCGAGCACTTTGTCGACGCGGCTCAAACCGTTCGCTCTGTGCCCGCCGGGGCCGATGCCCGGCTGGAAAAGCAGGAGAGTGCTATTACCGCGCTGCAGACCAGCGTCGCCAGTATGGAACGGCGCGCCGGAGCCGCGCTTGACTCCGTGCGCAGCAGTTTCGAAGAACTGCGGCATGAGATTCCGGCGATGGTGGAAACCACCGTCTCGGCCCGCGTGAGTGAACTGGAAGTCCGGCTGCAGGCGGATGCGCAGGAGCAATGGAAACAGGCGGTTTCCCGGTTTGAGAGCACGGTGGAGCAGAAGATCAGCGACCGCATCGGGTCGCTCGAAAAGGCTCTGATCGATCAGTCTTCGGCCATCAGCGCCCTGCGCGCCCGGTCAGAAGAGACAGACCTGAACCTGCAGCGCCTCATTATTTCCATCGATCGACTGGTGGAAGTCGCCCCGCTGCTGGCAGCCGCGCAACCGAATCCCGATTCCGCGCAGGAAGGCCCCCGCTTAGTGAAAGAGCCCGAGCGGGAAGTCCGCCGAACCCGCATCCCGATGGCCCGGATCTTCGGCGCACTCGCCGCATTTGGTCTTTCCCGATTGCTCCACTAGATTCCGGCGGCAAAGGGACCGCGGCGCTTACGGCGTCGCCGCCGGCGGGACCCTGCGCTTCGTTGCCTGCTCAAACGCATAGCCCAGTTCCAGCAGTTTCGGCTCACTGCAACTCATGCCGGTGAAGCTCACGCCGAACGGCGCGGGCTTTGGATCGAATCCCGCCGGGAAGGGCGGATTCGCGTTGTTCGGCACCATGGCGAACGGCACGATGACCGTCGGATAACCGGGCTTCGCCGCAATGCCCGCGCCGCTCGGTCCGGGGAACAGCAGGGCATCCAGATTGTTCGCTTTCATCGCCGCGTCAATGCCGTTGGTGGCCGCGAGTTCCAGGTCCTTCGCACGGTCGTGTTCATACCGGGCGCGGTCCGCATTGAGGTCCATCTCATCGGAAATATCCAGCTGCGACTGGCCGAACCGGATTGCGCCGGAGTTAATGTGCGTGATGTTCCATTCGCGCAGTTCGGTAAGCGTTTTCACCGGAGCGGATGGGCCCAGCGTGGCCAGCCAGGCGTTGAAATCGCGCTTCATGCCGTACTTCAGCACCACTGAACAATTCGCGTCGTGCCCCTTCGTGTTGTTGAGTCCGGAGCACTGGCCCCAGAGGGCGAAGTTTTTGTCGGGATCCTGCGTGGCAAGGCTGGGGATCTCCACGGGATCAACAATAATTGCGCCCTGCTGTTTCAGGATGTCGATGGCTTCTGTCATGGCGCGCGCCTGTTCGGGCGTAAGCGGGTCGCCGTTGCCGCCGCGCCCGCCACCACCGCGCCCGCCGCCAGTGCCGGGTTCGGGACTGCCAAAGCGCTGGGGTAGTTTCGCGCGCTCATAAAAGTAAGCGCGGGGAATGCCGATGCGCGCGCCCTTCAGTCCGCCAGGCCGCAGAAACTTCGTGTAATCGCGGCCCGGAGGCGGCGTACAGGTTTTGGTCGCCGGGTCGTTCGGATCCGGCGCGGGGCCCTCCAGCGCACCCAGCATGATGGCCGCGTCTGTTACCGTTTTCGCCATCGGGCCGGCGGTGTCCTGATCTGCCGTGATGGGAATCACACCGTAGCGGCTGATGCGCCCGACAGTCGGCTTCACCGCGGCCAGCATGTTCTGGTTGGAGGGGCTGAGGATCGACCCGGAGGTCTCGCTGCCCACGTTGCCGGGCCAGAAGTTCGCAGCCGTACCGACGCCCGAACTGGAGCCGCCGGTCTGCAGCACGGGGCGGCCATCGTCTGAGCCCGGGCGCGGGTCGCGGCGCGGATCGTACGGATTGTAGCCGAAGCCGCGCATGGCATTGTAATTTGCGGGCATGGGCGTGGGCGCGCCCGCCACCCAGTTGGCGAGTTCGGAAAGCCCGGTCTTGGCGATGATGATCGCGCCGGAATCGCGCAGGTTCTTCACCAGCGTGGCGTCATAAGGCGGCAGGTAGCCATCGAAGGCGAGCGCGCCGCCGGTGGTGGTGATGTCGTGCGTCAGAATATTGTCTTTGAGGGCGATCGGAATGCCATGCAGGGGCCCTCGAATACGACCGGCGGCGCGTTCGCGATCCCGTTCGTCCGCCTCTTTCAGGGCGTTCGGATTCACCGTGATGATGCAGTGCAGCTTGTCCTCATACATGCCGATGCGGGCCAGATAGAGCGTCACCAGTTCATGCGAGGTGAGGCGCTTTTGTTCGAGCGCGGCACGGATTTCCGGGATGGTGGCTTC
The DNA here is from genome assembly GCA_903900705.1 of uncultured Acidobacteriia bacterium. GTDB lineage: Bacteria > Acidobacteriota > Terriglobia > Bryobacterales > Bryobacteraceae > BOG-234. The sequence continues at coordinate 29,732 of CAIUOG010000052.1, read as the reverse complement.
CACCACGTTGAATGGCGCGGGTTGCGCGGCCGTCAACACAGAGAGCAGACCTGGCGCGGCCAGGAACAGGAGTGCGAAAGGTTTCATAGGCGAATCCGGAAGGCGGACGGGGCGGGGTCGGCTTTACTGGAGTTTAGAACCTGACCCCGCGGCCCGTCAAGACTTTCCGGACTCGTCCGCCCCGGCTGCGGAGCGCAGGCGTGGCACGACGATCAGTGCGGCGCCGAAGGAGACCAGCGCGACTGCCAGCATCGCGGGTGGGCTTTCGCGGAAATCCACCATGAGCAACTTCAGCGCCGCCACGGCAAGCAGTCCATAGCCGATCCACGGCAGTTCCTGGCGTGCGTTCCGCCGGGCGCTGAAACTGATGGCCAGCGATGCCGCGCAGAGGTATAGCGTCTGCAGGGTGGGCAGCATCTTCAGGCCCGCTCCGGAAATTTCCGACAACAGAATTCCCGGGGTCGCCACCGCGATGGAGCCAAAGAGAACGCGGGGCCACACAAACTCGCCGCTGAACCACCAGGCCAGCGCCGCGGAAAGTCCGAGCAGCACCACCGCGAGGGGCGCCTGGCTTGCCAGAACCGCCGCGCCTGTAAGCAGCGCCACCGCATGGAAGGCGGGGATGCGGCGCGGAATTCGCGACAGGGCAACACAACCCGCGCACCAAATGAGAATGGTCACCCAGGGCGGGGCCAGCAGGAAGCTCCCGGCCAGGCCCGCCGGCAGCGCGCAGATTTCCAGCGCGGGATGATTCGGAGCAAGCCAAATGCAGACAGCACAAGCCACCAGAAGCAGAATCGCCGCAGCCAGAGGCGGTGCGCCGTAGACGGTCAGCGCCAGCGCCACACCGATGAAGGAGAGTTCGGGAATCGCGATCTGACGACGTTTGGCGGGTCCGGCGGCCAGAATCACAGGCAGCGCGCAACAGCAAAGGGCAACCCAGCCCGACGCTACCGGACGGTACGCGTCCCCGGAGGGATGCCCCGTAATCCAGATGAGCAGCAGCACCGACGCATTCGCGGCAACACCGGCAACCGCCCGCAGACCCGGGCTGGCCGCAAAGCCAGCCACCGCCGCTATCAGCAATACTGCCACCACGAAGGGAAGCAGATCTCCGGTTTGTACCATCAGCGCGATGGCGGTGGCGGAGGAGGCCACTACGGCGGGCCAGCCCGCGACGCCAAGAATCCCGCTGAGCGCCGGCAAACCCACCAGCAGAGCCGCTGTGACCAGATTCGGCAACAGACCGAAGCGAACCGTGGCCTCCCACAGCAGCGGGGCAAGGATCAGCGCCGCCGTTGCGCCATAGACGAAGGGCGCCGTCCTGCCCGCGCGTTCCCGCCAGGCGAGAAAGAGCCACAGGCCGGAATAAGCGATCGCTGCCATCACCACGGCGAGGCGGGGCGCAACACTGGTCTCCGCCAGAGCGCGCAACAGGTATGCGCCGGCGATTCCCAACACGGCGCGCCCTGTCACCGCCGCCACATCCGGCATGGCGAAGCCTTCCGCAACGGAAGCCGCCCGCGGGGTTGCCGCAGGCGACACTTCCGGCACAGTGATGTTCCGCTGACTTTCGAGACAGGCCAGACGCCGCTCAAGAGCCCGCACTTCTTCTTTCAGACGCTCAAATTCAGAGCCGTCCTCCAGAGGTCTCTGCATGCAGTCCTCCCAGTTTCGCCGAAGGGCCGCTGCCCGGCCAGGGCGGAAGCAGTTTTACCAGAACAAACAGAATCCCGAAAGGCATCAGTGTCAGCGCAATGGCTGGCAGGAGGCCCTCGCGGGTCCACAGCGGTACGGTGTACGTGGTGTAGCCAAGCAGGCTCTTCGAAAACAGCTGGCCGCCGATCACGACGTTCCAGCGCATGGCAAAGATGCCAATCAGGGTCAGGCTTCCGGCCAGAGCATACATTCTCTGGCGCGTCACGGGAGGCAGTTTCATCAGTTGCGTGGCGGCCAGCAGCAGGATCGGAGTCAGCGTGCCCATCAGCAACTGGATGATGACGTGGGGAATCCAAAGGCTGTTGTGCACCATGAAATCGAGGCTGCGGAAGGATTCATCGGCCTCATAAATGCGGTGAATCAGATCCAGCATTTCGAGGCTGAAATCCACAATGAAGGCGTAGAACAGGTACTTCGCGATGGTATCGGCGCAGTCCTGATTGATCTTCTCGCCGCGCAGTTTGGTGGTGCCCATATAGAGCAGCATCACCGCCGCAATCCCGGACACCATGGCGGAGAAGATGAACACCACCGGCATGAGCGGTGAAGACCACCAGGGGTTCGCTTTCACGGAACCGAAGATGAAGCCGACGTAGCCATGCAGCAGGAAGGCCGAAGGGATGCCGATGATCGTAATGGTGTAACCGGCGCGGTCGTCAAACCGCAGCGCACCGGGGCTGATGTTCTGGGAACCCAGCGTCATCAGCCGGTAGATTACCCGCTTCAGGCCCGTGGTGGAGCGGGAGAGAAGCACGATGTCATGCCGGAAATCCAGCCAGATTTCGAGCACGAGCACCACCATCAGATACCAGAGATAAACGAAGCCGAACATCGCCATGGCGGACGATGTGTGAGGCGTCAGATACATTTCAAAAGACCGCTCCGGATGGCCCAGATGCAACTGGAGCGGCAGCGGCGCGACGATCATGAAAGAGAGCGCCGTCAGCAGCGCCAACCGGTAGGTTGGCTTGACCGCTTCCACGTTGAAAACGCGTTCGAGCGAAGCGAGGATGAACGCTCCGGCCACCAGTCCCGTGATGAACGGGTACAGGACCACCAGGATGCTCCAGTTCAGTTCAATCTCGTTCGGATAAGTGAAATTTGCAGCGGGAATAAAGTGCATGGTTACCTCACCGACCCGTCGAGATTCGCGTAAAAAGCCTTCGCTCCGGTTGCCATGTGCGGTTTCAGAACCTGCACGCTGTGCTTCTTCATGAACTCATGGATCGGGTCATTGGGATTTTTCAGGTCCGCCAGCATGCGCGAGGAAGTGGGGCAGGCTTCGCAGCAGGCCGTGGTCAGCCCCTTGGTGATGCGGTGGTAGCAAAGCGTGCACTTCTGCGCCACGTTCTTCTCCGGATGGATGAAGCGGCAACCGTACGGGCAGGCCTCCACACAATAGCGGCAGCCGAGGCAATAAGTCTCGTCCACCAGCACCACACCATCGGGCGTCGTGAAGGTTGCGCCAACCGGGCAGACCTGCGTGCACGGTGAATCCGCGCAATGATTACAGAGCTTGGGGACAAAGAATTCTTTCACGCCCGGTCCGGTCAGACCCTTGCCCGGAGGCAGCGGCGGGAAGCCGTTCTTCGCGCCGTTGGGCGAATCGACCAGCGGGTCATCAAGGTGCATATCGTCCACCTGGTAACGTTCCACCCAGGTACGGAAGAAGCCTTCGGGGACATCGTTTTCCACCGAGCAGGCCCGGACGCAGTTGCCACAGCCGATGCACTTATCCACGTCGATGAGCATCGCCCACCAGTGATCGGTCACTTTGTAATTGGGCGACGATTCGGGCGCGCCGGCGAGGACGGAATCCCACGCCACGGCGGCGGCCCCGGTGAGGGTAATAAAAAATCGGCGATTCATTTCTTAGCCTCTGCTGTTTTCGAGTCTGCTGTTTTCGAGTCTGCGGGTTTCGCGTCGGTGTCTTTGAGACCCGGCTTATGCGGCTGATGACAGGTGTTGCAGGGCAGGCCCTGAGAGTGCTCCGCGGTTACTACCTGCGGGAACCATTTCGGCTTCGCGCTGTTGGCTTCGTGGCAACGCGCGCAGAGGACAGCAGTGTCCGGCAGAACAGGCTTAATGGACGGATCTTCCGCATGTTTCGCGAGCGGACCATGGCAGGCCTCGCAGTTGACGTTGGCATGTTTGCCGGTGTGTTTGACTTCAAGCACGTCGGCATGGCAGCTTTCGCAGACTTCATGGCCGGCGTGCCGGATGGGCAGCGCGGCAATTTCTGTAATGGAATCGGCGCGGTAGTGGCCGTATTGGCCAAAGCTCTTCGGGACGAACCAGGCGCGCAGGCAAAGGAAAAGAACGATTCCTGCCAGAAAGACGCCGGTGACCCGCAGGAGGTGCTCCGAATCTTTGAAGCGATTCATAGATGGTCTGGAATGGGCAGGTTACGGGCCAGACCGGCAAGTATCGAGCTGTCAGGAGGTTAGAGGAGTGAGGACTTTCGCGAAGCGCGTTTTGGCGCGGAGAGTTGGCGCAGATGGAGGGCATGGCGTTGCGCGATCAGGCGCAGAGTTTGCCGCCGAGCCACGAATGCCGCCCGGCGCGCTCCCCGTTACCGCCGAACCAGATAGGAAGCCGCTACCCGGCCGTTCTCGCGCGGGCCGGCCAACACATAGTCCACCGCCGCCTCCGTGGCGCTCACGCGTACCAGCAGATACCCGGCGCCACCCAGCACGCCGCCATGCGTGTATCCATACTCTTCCGCACTGCGCGGCACGCCCGGGCGGGGATTTCCGGGCTGCGGGACTTCCTGGTACACTACCCCGTCCAGCACCTCGCGCGCATACAGGTGATCGTGTCCGTGGAATATGATCGACACGCCATGCTTCACCAGAAGCTGGTGGACCGGCATTGCCCAACCCGGACGGTGAGCGGCGAACCCATCCGTGCCGTCCGCATTGCGGCCACCCCACTCGTTGTAAAGCGCCGCTTCCACGCCGCCGCGAATCGGCTGGTCCTTCGCGCCGGTGGGATGGTGCAGCAAAACGAATCGGAAACGCGCGCGGCTGCCTTCGAGAGTCCGCTTCAGCCAGTTGTACTGGGGAGTGCCCAGCGTCCAGTACCAGTTGTCCTCGCTGCCGCGGCCCGTTGTGGGGCGGAACGGGTCGAGCACGATGAACAGCGCATCGCCCCATTCCCAGGCGTAATAGTCTTCGAATGGCTCCGGGTTGCCGGTATAAAAGCCGTCAGGGCGGGGATTGGGGAAATAGCGGGTCCGAAGGTCCAGGGACCAGGCCGCCATCTCCATGCGCGAGCCGTCTTCCCCATCGTGATTGCCCAGCGCAAGAAACAGTGGTACGGAAGGGCCGGGAAGTCCGAAGTAATAACGTTGCGCAACGTACTGCCGGAAGGCATCCCGGAAATCCGGCCGATGCTTATCGGTCATGAACGTATCGCCCAGGTCGACCAGAAAGTCCGGCTTCGCAGCCACTATGTTTTCGAGCGTCTGGCGGTAAACAGAGGTATCCGTATTCTCGTCGAGATGGGAATCGGCCTGCACGGCGAACGTGAAAGTGGAGCCGGGTTTGCGCCGGGTGTGAAATGAGTGGACAGCGGACTCTTCGAAGCCCGCGGCGCCGGGCCTTCGGTAGTGAAAACGGTAGGGGTACGGAGTATCGGGCTGCAATCCGTCGAGAACCACCGAAACCGGTACGGCTGCGGGCAGAACGACCAGGACGGAGCGCCTGCCCGCGTAATCGAACCAGCCCTCCAGAGACTCGTATGCGAGCACCGTCGCCGTCACCTGCGAGGCTTCCGGCCGGCCGAGAGTCAGGTCGTAAAGGTGCGCCGGGACGTCCGTATGAAATATTCCGCTCTGCGGTCCGCGACCCCTTCCCGGCCCCTGCTGGCCACAGAGAACCAGGGCTGCGAGCAGAATGGCAGAGAGGGTCCGCATGAATGAGGCCATCATAACAACGCCGCCACCGGCCGTTTCAGATAAAAGGATTGCCGACTTTTACCGGCTTCGCCGCAGTGGTGGGACATACGCTGAAAGAATAAGGATTCGCCGCATCCATGAACCGACGAACGTTTCTCGCAACCTGCGCGGCTCTGTCCGCACAATCCGGCCACGCCGCCACGAAATTCAATATCCACGAACTCGAAAGAGGGCGCGTGATCCGGAATGCGAAGAAGTATCTCTCAGACCGCCCGGAAACTGTGGTTGCAGCCACCAGTCCGCGCAGTGCCGGCGGCCCGCACGACTTCTTCTCCGAGGGCGACTACTGGTGGCCGGACCCCACGAACCCCGAAGGGGCCTACGTGCAGCGCGACGGCATGACCAACCCCGACAACTTCGTGCAGCACCGCCGGTTCCTCATGAAGCTGAGCGTGCAGGCGCCGGCGCTGACGGCGGCCTGGAAAGTCACGAAGCAACGCAAATACGCGGAGCACGCCGCCAGACACGTGAGGGCGTGGTTTGTGGACGAAGCCACACGAATGAATCCGAATCTGCAGTTCGCGCAGGCCATTCATGGCCGCTCCACCGGACGAGGCACCGGCGTGATCGACACCATACACCTGGTGGAAGTCGCCCGTGCGATTCCGCTGCTGGCGGAGGCAGGGGCGCTTTCTCCGTCCGACCTTGAAACCGCGAAGAAATGGTTCGCCGACTACGCCACGTGGATGACCACCAGCAAAAACGGCACCGACGAACGCGACACGAAGAACAACCACGCCACCTGCTGGTTCCTGCAGCTGGCCGCCTTCGCCACCCTCACCGGCAACCGGGAACTGCTGGCATTCTGCGCGGATCGTTTCCGGAATGTGCTGGTACCGGGCCAGATTCAGCCCGATGGCAGCCTGCCGCTCGAAATGGCGCGCACAAAACCGTATGGTTATTGCCTGTTCAACCTGGAGGCGTTCGCCACGCTCTGCCGGATTCTCTCCGAATCCGGCGATGACCTGTGGAGTTTCACCACGGCGGATGGCCGCGGCATGAAGAAAGCCATCGAATTCATGTACCCGTACATTGCCGACAAAAAAGCCTGGAAGAAGACGCCGGACGTGATGTATTTCGAGTACTGGCCTATGCGGCAGGAAGCCCTCCTGTTTGGTGGCCTCGCCTATCATCGCACCGACTATCTGGACCTTTGGAAAAAGCTGCCCGCCGATTCCGATGTGGATGAAGTAATCCGCAATTACTTCATTCGCCAGCCTGTACTGTGGGTGTCCTGAACCACCCGGGTCATTGCGTGACGCAGACTATTTCGGCCTCACCGTGTAGGTGAAGGCGGTCTCGCCATTCCGGTGTTCCGCGTTCTCATCGGCGGGAAGCCACGCGCGGATGTAATCCACCCGAACTCCGCCCGGCGTTACGCTCACGCGAAGATGGCCTGCGTTCGGCAAGACATCCCCTGACGTATAGGCTTCGCGATTGAAAGCAGTGTAAGAGGCATCCGCCGGGTTGGGTGTTTCCTGGTAGGCCACACCGTCTTTTTCCTGACGGGCAAAAAGGTGGTCATGCCCCTGAAAAAAGATTGTGACGCCGTACTTCGCCATCAGTTGGTGAACAGGCATTTCCCAGCCGGGACGTTTTGCCACGAATTCCCACTCGCCTCGCCGGTTGCGCCCGCCCCATTCGAAGAGGTCCGCAATCTCCACCGCGCCCCGTCCAGTCCCGTTCACGTGGTGGGCGAAGACGAATTTGTATTTCGCCTGACTGGTGCGGAGGGTCTCTCGCAACCATTGATATTGCGCGTCCCCCATGGTGACGGCCCAGCCATCGCGATTCCGCGGGGCAGCACCGGAACCGCGGCCGCCACGTCCGCCAATGCCTTCGTCCACCTGAACCGGGGAATGCCAGTAAGGGTCCAGCGTCACAAACAGCGCGTCGCCCCAGGTGAACGAATAGTAGTCGCGGCGCAGACCCAGATGCCCGACCAGTTCCGGATCGCCGGTGTAAAAACCATTCGGCTCAGGAAGGGGGTAATAGAGATTGCGCGCCCGGCCTGCCAGCACCGGAACGCTCTCCGGGGTGCCATCCAGCAACGCCGCGGCAGCCTGTTCATGGTTGCCGTTGACGAGAAAAAGCGGAGCGGAGCGGCCCACAAGACCGAGGAAACCACGCTGGTTGATGTAGAGCTGCGAAACGGTGTCGGCATTCAGAGTATTGCGATTAAAAAGCGGATCGACATTGAAGTCGTCACCCAGCGTGAAGTAGAAATCGGGCCGATCAGACTCCACGCCTTGCAGGGTGCGGCGGTACAGGGCGGGGTTGTACATGCGGTCGGGGCGTTCCGGATGGGAGTCGCCCTGCACATCGAAAGTGAAGGACGAACCGGACGCCCGCCGGGTGTGGAAGGAATACCCCGGGCCGGAGGTGAAGACGCTTTCGCCACGGCGGCGCTGGTTCAGGCGGTAGAAATACTGCGTGTCCGGCGCCAGCCGGGTGATCTCTATTTCGTGTGGCGTCGTGGCGGGGATGCGGACTGGCTTCGTTTTTTCGGTGTACGTCCCCGATTGGAGACCGTACTCCACCTGAACCTCCAGTTCGTCCGGAGCAAGAACACTGAGCGCAATGGATTGGCCGGTGGGCCGTCCCAGCAGTTGTGTCAGCTCAGAAACCACCCTCGGGCGCGCAGAGGGACCCCGCTGGGCGAGCAGACAGAGGATGATCAGAGAAAGCGTTCTCACCGCCCCGGCCCCGCCCGGCGACATACGTTTCAGTCGTAACTTTGCCCGCACCATCAATGTAGTCAAACACGTACGTTTGATCCGGCCGGATCACATAGTGAATCCGGTTGGTCTGCCCTCGCAGCATGTAGGTCAGCGTGTATTCGTTCTCCGCATTCTTTTCAAAACCCGTGACGGTTGCGCCGCGGAGGGGCTCGCCCGAAGGCCGCACTGGTATTGCGCGCGGCTGCGGATCCACCTGTCCTTCCACCTCGCTCACTTCGCCATGAAAACCGCCGTTCAGATACGGATATGTCTTCGTGGAGTGGTAGTGGTAACCTTCACTGCCGGTGTGCCCGTTGAAGGCGTCCAGCCGGGCGGGTGTGGAGCCATCCGGCTCGGTGAGACCAAGAATGGGATACCCGTCGAGAGCCCAGGCTATCGGGGTCGCGGGACCCAGTTCCTTCTGCAGGTGCAGTGGCGCGGTGTGGTAATGGTAATCGTCGGCGCGGCCACCGTGGCCGCCAAATTCGTCGAGTTCGCCGGCGAGAAACGTGTCGGTATGGCCGTCGTTTTTGATCGGATTAAAGATGGGCACCCCGTTCGCCGCGATCGCAATGGCGCCGCGGAAGAAGTGATCCTTCGCCGAGAGTGGCGCGGTGGCGGGGCGCGCGAAAAGCGGAAAGCGCCACGCGTTGTCACCTGTGTATGGCTGCGGCAGCGGAGTCTGCTGCTGCCAGGCGGTGATGCCCACCATCATGCGGTGATCCGGCATACCGTTCGATTCCACGTAGAAGTACGCCGCATCGTGCCGCGTCACAACCTTCGGCTTCCACGGTCGGAAGGTCGCCTCGATCTTCGCGGCGACATCGTCCGGCGATTGCGCGAAGACCACCGTCCGGTCGGCCAACCAGTACGCTCCGGCGATCCCGATGATGCAGGACCCGGCCAGGGCCAGCCGCGCCATTATCACCGGCTGGTGGCGGCCGAACCAGCGAAGCACCGGCCAGGTTGTCAGGACAATCAGCGCCTGCGCGGCCTCCACGCCCGCGTTCAATGGCAGCAGCGAGAATGGCGTGATCGCCAGTTCCCGCAGCGGCGCTGCCACGCCAAAGCCGTGGACCAGTCCGAAGACAAACGCAATGTAAGGGCGGCGGTGAAGACTGCCGCGCCGGTACAGATTTTCAAGTGCAACGGCGATGATAGAGAGTGCGATCATCGGCTCAATCAGGCGCGACGGCGGGTTGAGGATTCCCAGCGCGGCGAGTCCGAGAGTGATCGAATGAGCGAGGGTAAAAGCCGTCACTGTCCACGCCAGCGAACCGAGAGAGCCACCCAGGAGGACCAGACCCAGCAGGAACGCGATATGGTCCTGGCCTTCCAGTACATGCCGGAAGCCGGTGAGCAGAAAATCTCCGCCGGACGGGCGCCGCTGCTCCGCGTTCAGCCAGACCTCCGGCGTATTGGCTCGTCGCAGCCGCGTTGCGGATTGGGCGATTTCCGGGAACAGAGGCTTCGTAATCCGGACGCTCCCGGCAAGGCGGGCGGTCCAGACGATTCGATCCGTAACCGGGTCGATCGAGAGCGTCGACGGGCCCAGTCCCGCAATCTCCAGGCGGCGACGAATGGCGGCATCCGCGGCCGGCGCGGAAATTGCCTGGACATGTTCCGCGCGGGCCAGTTCGGTCAGAGGAACGTTTACCGTGATGCCACCGTCCGTAAGATCGATGGCGGAAACCAGCAGATTGTGCGCAAGCAGGAAGGCTGGCGTCATCGCCAGACACAGGGCCGCGAAAGTCAGACTTTTCCGCATTGCAATCAGGAATAGCAGAAGAGTGTGAGTGTTTGATGTGCCGCTGTTCATACAATTGAGGGATGTATCCGGCATACAATCCCCAGCTGACAGGCGGTCGCGTGCAATGGCCGGAATCGGCTGCGCTGGCGGCCCAGGCGGGCTTCCCCGGGGTGGACGTTGGCCTCACCTCCGCGATGCGCGGTGGCCTGGAACAGACCCGGCAGATCCTGGCCATGAATCACCTTCGCCCCGCCGCCGTCGATCTGCCAGTGGACTTCAGGAAAGACGACGAGACCTTCCGCCGGGGCCTCACCACGCTGCCGGATGCGGCGGCCTTCGCGGCGGCCATCGGCTGTCCACGCATGGTGACGTACCTGCTTTCCTCCTCCGATAAACCAAAGCCTGAACAGCGGAAGCTCCTGCTGGACCGTTTTCAGGCCGCGAGCGCCGTCCTGGCGAAAGCCAAAGTGCGCCTCGGGCTGGAGTTTCTGGGGCCGCTGCACATCCGGAAAGCGCAACCGTACGAATTCATCTGGCGTATGGACGAAATGCTGGAGTTCGCCAGGGAATGCGGTCCGAACTGCGGTCTGCTGCTGGATGTCTGGCACTGGCACCACGCCGGCGCGACCGTGGCGGACATCCTGGCGGCGGGAAAAGAGCGCATCGTCCACGTGCATTTCAACGACGCGGCGAAGCTGCCACCCGAAGAGGTGCGCGACAACCAGCGACTGCTGCCAGGGGAGGGCGTAATCGACTTGAAAGGGTTCTTGCAGGCTTTGAAAAAGATTGGGTATGAAGACGCGCTGTCGGTGGAAGTATTTGGCCGCGGCCTGAAGGAAATGCCTGTGGACGAAGCGGCGCGACTGGGCCTCGAAGCGGCCAACAAAGTCATGCGCGCGGCGGGGGTGCTGTAAATGGCGGAACCAATCGCCAGCCTGATGACGGAGCAGCAGAATCCGGCCTCGCTGCAGATCGACCGGCTTTCCACTTTCGAGATGCTGCGGGTGATTAACGACGAAGACCGCAAGGTTGCCGAATCCGTCACCGCGGAACTGGGACAGATTGCTCTCGCCGTGGATGGCATTGTCGAAGCGTTCGGCAAGGGCGGACGCCTGTTTTACATTGGCGCGGGCACCAGCGGACGACTGGGCGTACTGGACGCCTCGGAATGTCCGCCGACCTTCAACGTTTCTCCCGATCTGGTGCAGGGCATTATCGCAGGCGGTGAGCCCGCGCTGTCCCGCGCGACCGAGACCACCGAGGATGATCCGGCGATCGGCGTGCGGGATCTGCTGGCGCGAGGCTTCGGTCCGGCGGATGTGCTGTGCGGCATCGCGGCGAGCGGGCGCACGCCATACGTGCTGGGCGCGATGGCGGAGGCGAATCGCATGGGGGCGCTCACCATCGGGATCAGTTGCTCGCCGGGGTCGGAACTGAGCAAAGTCGCGAAGATTGCAATTACCCCGTTGCCGGGCCCCGAAGTGGTGGCGGGCTCCACGCGCCTGAAGGCCGGCACCGCCACCAAACTGGTGCTGAACATGTTGACCACGGGTTCGTTTATTCGTCTGGGCTATGTGTACGGCAACCTGATGGTGAACGTGCAGCCGAAGAATGTGAAGCTGCTGGACCGCGCGACGCGAATCGTCTCCGCCGCCACGGGCGTCACATACGAGGAAGCGGGCGTGATGCTGGCCGAGGCGGGCAACAACGTACGGGCGGCGATCACCGCCTGGCAGAACGGTTCACGACAAAGCGGTTCAAGAGAAGATAGAAAAAATGGATAAGTTTGTCATTCAGGGCGGCACTCCGCTCACCGGCAGCATCGCCACGAGTGGTTCCAAGAATTCCGCACTGCCCGCGCTCGCGGCCGCGCTGCTCACCGACGAGCCCGTGGTGCTGCGGCGCATCCCCCGCGTGCGGGATATCCGGACCATGGAACGGCTGCTGGTCGACATTGGGTCTGAGATTACGGTCGACGAAGAAGCCGTCACGCTCCGCACGGAAAAGATCGTATCGCCGGAAGCGCCCTATGAGCTCGTCAAGACCATGCGCGCCTCCAGTCTGGTGCTGGGCCCGCTGGTGGCGAGGGCTGGACGCGCACGCGTATCGATGCCTGGCGGTTGCGCCATCGGCGCGCGGCCCATCGATTTTCATCTCTCCGGTCTGCGGCATCTGGGCGCGGAGATTTTTCAGGAACACGGCTATATCGAGGCCGTCGCGCCGAATGGCCTGAAGGGCGCGAACATTGTGTTCGACCGCATCACGGTCACCGGCACCGAGGACATCCTGATGGCGGCGGTGCTGGCCGAGGGCGAAACCGTAATCACCAACGCGGCGCGCGAGCCCGAAGTGGTGGATCTGGCGGAGATGCTGACCAAAATGGGCGCGAAGATCGAGGGCGCCGGTACCAGCGTCATCCGCGTGCAGGGCGTTTCGAAACTGCATGGCGTCACGCATGAGATCATCGCGGACCGCATTGAAGCCGGTACGTTTGTGGTGGCGGGAGCCATCACGGGCGGCGATCTGACCATCACGGACTGCGTGGCCGACCATCTGGGCGCGCTGATCACCAAGCTGAACCAGGCGGGCATGAAGGTCACCGCGCGGGATGCGACCACCATCGAAGTGAAGTCCGGCGGAACCCTGCTGCCGGTCGACATGACGACCGAGGAATACCCCGGCTTCGCCACCGATCTGCAGGCGCAATACATGGCGCTCATGACGCAGGCCGACGGCATCTCCATCATTACCGAGACCATCTTCGAGAACCGCTTCATGCACGCGCAGGAACTGATGCGCATGGGCGCCAATATCCGCCTCGACGGGCGCAGGGCCATCGTGGCGGGCCGCAGCCGGCTGAGCGGTGCGGGCGTGATCGCTTCCGATCTGCGGGCAAGCGCGTCCCTCGTGCTGGCGGCGCTGGTGGCGAAGGGCGAGACCGTGATCGATCGCGTCTATCACATTGACCGCGGGTACGAAAAAATCGAAGCCAAACTGGCGGGCGTGGGCGCGAAGATTTTGCGCGTCGAATAGGTTGCGGTTAGAGTAAAAAGGATGCAGCACAGTCACGGCTTTCTCACACTGGTGAACGACGCGAAAACCCGGGTCAAAGAAACGGATCTGGAAGGCTACAAACAGATGCTGGCCGCGGGGCAGCCGCATGTGCTGGTGGATGTTCGCGAAGACCACGAATTCGCCGCCGCGCACGTGAAGGGCGCGGTGCACATGAGCAAAGGCACCATTGAACGCGACATCGAGGCGAAGTATCCCGACAAGGACACGACGCTGGTCTGCTACTGCGGCGGCGGCTTCCGCTCCGCGCTGGTGGCAGACAATCTGATGAAAATGGGCTACGCCAACCCCATCTCGCTCGATGGCGGCTGGCGGGCGTTAAAAGAGTCCGGACTGCCGCTGGAGTAGTCCGCGAGTGTATCAGGCGAGCACGCGGCGCAGTTCGCCTTCGCGCACGGTAACGTGTTCGCGGTCGAGGAATTCCAGCAGCGGGATGGCGTACTTGCGGGACACGCCGGTCCAGTCTTTGAACTCGGGCACCGCGAAACGCAGGCCCTTGCGGGCGGTGAGAATCGCCCGCAGCTGATCGACTGCCGTTGCGTGCAGCACCAGGTCGTCATTCACGCGGACAAGCCGGCCTTCCCGCAGCAGAATCTGCAGCACGCCCCGGGCGCGCACCGGCTCAAGCCCCGAGGCCTTCAGCACCTCCTGCACGGACGGAGCCGTCATCCCCGCCGTTTCAAACGCCGCCTCCATGGTGGCGCGCGCCTGCTCCTCATCCACTTTCAGCACCACTCTGTGGGTTTTCAGACGGACCACTTCGCCGTCCTGCACCACCTCCGGCGCGGCCAGTTCGAGAATATGCCGGAAGATCTCCGGCGCGGCGTCTTTGAGGACGCGGCTCTTCAGATCCTGCTTCGGAATCCCCGGCAGCAGCGAGTTCGTTTTGTGGAACTTGCGCACTTCGTCGCTGAGCTTTTGCTTTAGCTCCGCGGCGCGCGACGGAGCAATGTGCCACGCCCCGTTGGGCTGCGCGATCTGAGCCAACCCCGTCAGCGCAATGAGCTCGGAATGCACGATGCCATTCGGGCGTTCCGCGATCAGCAGTTCCACACGCTCCCGAGGAGTGCCGTGCAGCAACACCGAGAGACGCCCGGGAACGTCATCCGTTTTCTTATACCTGCGCCCGGAAATGTCCGCGACCATGCCACCGCCGATGGTAACGACCGGCGAGAACATGCGAACAATGAAGCGGTCCCCGGGAAGCACCAGGGCGGGTTCGCGCAGCGTGATGCGGACCCAGGCGGCCGCGCCGGGCTTGAGTGCCGCCGTGCGATCCAGCAAACGCACCTCCGCCCCGATTTCCGCCGCGCCGATGTGCAGGTGAATCGGCGCATTGTTCTTCAGCGGCTTCGCGGAAGCAAGAAGATCCAGGCGGGCATCGAACATTCGGACCGGCTGAAAGCGACCAGCCTCGCTTAGCACCATGCCGCGTTGAATGTCGCCGGGCTCAATGTCGGCCAGATTCACGGCGGTGCGCTCACCGGCGCGCGCTTTGTCAGATGCCTCGCCATAAACGTGCAGGCCGCGGACCCGCAGACGCCGTCCCGCCGGGTAAAGTTCCACTTCCTGATCCCGCCGCAGCGTGCCGGAAATCAGTGTTCCCGTGACGACGGTGCCAAAGCCTTTCATGGTGAAAGCGCGGTCGATGGGCAGGCGGAACCAGCCTTCGGCAATCTTCTGGCGGGCGGCGCGGGCGGCCCGCTCCAGTTCTGCCCGAAGCTCCTCCAGCCCCAGCCCCGTGGTGGAACTCACGGCCACGCGGGGCGCGTTTTCGAGGAACGAACCGGCCACGAATTCGTCCACTTCAAGGCGGACCAGTTCCAGCAGATCGGCATCGACAAGATCGGCTTTCGTGAGCGCGATCACGCCCGCCTGAACCCCCAGGAGCCGGCAGATTTCGAAGTGTTCGCGGGTCTGCGGCTTGATGGATTCATCGGCCGCGATCACGAACAGCACCAGGTCGACGCCGGCGGCCCCGGCCAGCATATTGCGAACGAAACGCTCGTGACCGGGAACGTCGATAAAGCCCAGTCGCACGTCCGGCGCGAGTTGCAGATGGGCGAAGCCGAGGTCGATGGTGATGCCCCGGCGCTTCTCCTCGGCCAGGCGGTCGGCGTCCGTGCCGGTGAGCGCTTTCACCAGCGAGGTTTTGCCGTGATCGATGTGTCCGGCGGTGCCGACTATGATGTTACGAGTGCCCGGAATCCTGCTCATTGCGCCGTTCTCATGGTATTACCCCGCTTTGCTGTTGAAAGTCATTCTGATGGCGCTGCTGACCGGGTCGCTGGTTTATTGCGTTCTTGCCATGCTCGGCGCGGCTCGTTACAAAGCGAGCGGCGCGCCGCTGTTGAAGGTGTTTCCGCCCGTCAGCGTGCTGCGTCCCTTATCCGGGGCTGCGGACAACACCGAAGAAAACCTGCGGAGCGTGTTTACCCAGCAGTATCCGGATTTCGAGGTCCTGCTCTCCGTACACGAGGCAAGCGATCCCGCGGCTGCAGTGGCGCGGCGCGTGATGGCGGAGTTCCCGGCGATTCCCTCACGCCTGCTTGTTGCCGGAGTGTCGCCTCTCCCCAATGCCAAGGTCTGGAGCCTGCGGGCGCTGTTGCCGGCAGCGCGGCGCCAACATGTGGTGATGGCCGACAGCGATATCCGCTGGGAGCGCACCTGTCTGCAGGTGGTGATCTCCGAACTGGAGCGGCAGGACCCTTCGAGCCAGGAGAAAGCCGCTCTTGTGACCTGCCCGTATCGCGCGGCGGGCGGACCGGGCTTCTGGTCGCGCATCGAATCACTGGGGCTGAATACCGACTTTCTGGCCGGCATGCTGACACAGCGCTTTCTGAACGGCATGGATTTCGCCATCGGCTGCACCATCGCCACGCGGCAGCCGGAGCTTTCCGCGATTGGCGGCCTGGAAGGCCTGCAGCGCTACCTCGCGGAGGATTTCATGATGGGAAATCTGATGCACGCGCGCGGACGGCGAGTGGTCCTCTCCCGGAGCGTGATTGAGCATCACATCGGGAACGATGCGTTCTTAAAGAACTGGCGGCACCGGCTGCGCTGGGCGCGAAGCACGCGGCGGTCGCGCCGCTGGGGCTACGTCGGGGAACTCTTCACAAAGCCCTTCGCCATTTCCCTGCTGTTGTGGATGGCCGCCCCGGGAGCCTGGGGCTTCGTGCTGATCGCGCTGTTTTTCCGGGCCTGCGTGGCCTGGATGACGGCGGTGGAGATTCTGCGCGATCCTCTGGTGGAACGCTACTGGTGGCTGCTGCCGGTGGAAGACGTGGCGAGTTTCACCACCTGGGTGCTGGGCTTCTTCGGCAAGACCATCGACTGGCGCGGGCGGAAGCTGGTGGTCGCGAGCGACGGGAGCCTGGAAGTTTAGCCGCGCCCTCAGCGCCGCCGCAACGCTTCGAGTTCTTCGAGCGTACGGGGCCAGTCCGCACCCAGCAGTCTCGAAAGACCGCGATCCGCCAGAACCTTGCCGCCCGTCTGACATTGCGCGCAGTAGTTGGTTTCGTTATCGGCGTAACGAATGCGCAGAATCTTCCCGCCACACACCGGGCACGGCTTGCCGTAGCGCCCGTGGGCAGCCATATCCTCACGGAATGCGGTTACTTTTTCAGGGAATGCGACCCGTGCCTCCGCGCTTAGACGGCTCACCCAAAGCTGCAAAGTCGCCTGCGTAGCCAGGTACAGCCGATCCCACTCCTCCGGCTTCAGCTTCTGTGTCTGCGCCAGCGGAGAAAGCCCGGCCGCGTGGAGTATTTCATCGGAGTAGGCATTGCCGATCCCGCTGAGAACACGCGGGTCTGTCAGGGCGCGCTTCAGCGTGTGATTTTCGGCGCTCAGTGCGGCCCGAAACGCCGGCGGATCAGAGGAAAGCACGTCGATCCCGCCCGGATCGAGCGCCTCAAGGCCTTCCTCACCGCGCACCACATGCAGCGAGGCGCGGCGTTTGCTGCCGGCCTCCGTCAGCGTGAGGGAGCCAAAAGGGAAGTCGAAAGCCGCAAGATACTGACGCCCCTTCAGCGCGGTATTCGCGGGACGCCAGTGCAGCCTTCCCGCGATCATCAGATGCAGGACCAGCCAGAGCTCGCCTTCAAGGCCGAATGCGATCTTCTTGCCGATACGCCGAAGCCCTGTCACGGTAAGCCCCTGCGCCTCCGTCACGGCCGGCGCAAGCGTCCGGATCAGGAACGGACTGGCCACCCGCACGCGCTCCAGCTTCTGATGGAGCACGCGCGGTTCCAGCGCGACAAGATAAGCGGCAATGTCCGGCAATTCGGGCATTGGCCCGATTGTACTGCTGTTAGTGCTTTGCCAGCGCGACCGGCCGGTTGGTTTTGATCGATTCCTTAGCGGCTTCGATGATCTCCACCACCTGCACGTTCATTTCAAGAGAGGTCATGCCTTCAATCGGCTTGTTCTGCCGCATCCGGCTCACCATGTAGGCGATGGGCTCGGCGTCTTCCGGCGCGAGCGGCGTGATATCGACAGCCGTCTTGTTCCGGCCTTCCTGCTTTTCCACGCTGCCATTCTTCATGTAAACGCTGCCCTTGATGCCGAAGACTTCCAGATCCTGATAGCTGCGGGGAAGATCCCAACTGCCTTCGAAGAGGCCGATGCCGTTCTTGTAGGTGAGCATCAGATCGGCATTGTCTTCCACCTTCGGAAAGACGGACGGGCGCAGGTGATTCACGTGGGCAAACACGGTCTCCGGGCGACCCATGTACCAGAGCGACCAGAGCGCGTTGTAGCAGCCGAAATCCATCAGCGCACCGGCGCCATTTTTAACCGGGTCAGTCAGCCAGGAGAAGAACGCGGCGTTGCGGACTCCGTCCGAACCCGGGCCGCCATGGCCAACCACGCCGTGCAGGCGGTACACCTGGCCCAGTTCTCCGGAATCGGAAACCTTCTTCGCCGTATAGTTGGCGGGCCACCAGGCCATCTGGTAGTTGCACATGACCTTGATGCCGGCCTTGCCCGCGATCTCCTGGATCTTCTGCGCGTCCTTGAATGTTGAGGCCAGCGGCTTCTCGAAGATCACATTGATTTTGCGAGGCGCGGCGTATTCCACAATCTCCAGATGCCGGTTGTTCTCAACGAAAGCCCAGATCAGGTCCGGCTTCTTTTCGTCCAGCATTTTCTTATAGTCGGTGGAGAGAAGATTGTCGGGAACGCCGGCCTTCTTCGCTTCGGCCAGCAGTTCCTGGTTCGGTTCGGCAACGCCCACCAGCGTGACTTCTTTGCTCTTCAGCATGTCGGAGAGGTGCCCCCAGACGTGCGAGTGAACCAGGCCGACGACGGCCATCTTGTAAGGTGTCTGCGCCGCGCACGTGGCGGCGGCGAGCAGCGACAGCAGCAGCAGTTTTTTCATTTCGTTGCCTATTCTATCGGGAGGTTGCGGACGTTTTCGAAAGCCAGGAGAAGAGAACCACGCCGGTAGCCACCGATACGTTGAGAGAAGCAATCGCGCCCGCCATCGGGATGCGCAGCAGAACATCGCAATTCTTCTTCACCAGGTCGTGCAGACCATGGCCTTCCGCGCCCATCACGATCACGGAATATTCGGCCCAGTCGACGGCGTCATAAGGGGTTGTGCCACGCTCATCCAGGCCGTAAATGAAGTAGCCCATGTCCTTCAGGCTCCGCAGCGTGCTGTTGATGTTGCCGACGCGGACCACAGGCAGATGCTCCATCGCACCGGCGGCGGCCTTCGCCACCACGTCCGTGAGGCCAACCGCGCGGCGCTCCGGGATGATGACCGCCCCGGCCCCGGCCGCGTGCGCGGTGCGGATAATCGCGCCCAGGTTGTGGGGATCTTCCACGCCATCCAGCACCACCAGCAGCTTCGAGTGCGGCGCGACCTCCACCAGATCGGCATACTGCTTCGCCGAGCCCAGCGCCACCACGCCCTGGTGAGCCTTGGAGGCGGACATGCGGTCCAGCGCGCCACGGTCTTCAAACCGCACCGGCGTGCCGTTCTCGCGGGCCAGTTCGATGATTTCCTGAATGCGGGGACCGGCGAGCCCCTTCGCGATGAGAATGCGCTCCAGAGGGCGTTTGGCGCGGAGGGCTTCCGCGACGGGGTGGATTCCTGTAAGTACGGCCAACTGACTATTATGTCAGTGCCGAAAGGCGTTTGAGCGCCTCGATGTCGGCGCGCGCCATGGCGTCGTCTTCCACGGGAGTTTCCAGGATGAAGGGCTTGTCCCGCAGTGACGGGTGAGTGAGAATGCGCCGGAACGCCTCGTCACCGATTTTCCCCTTGCCGATATTCTCGTGGCGGTCCAGATGGGAACCGAGTGCGCCTTTCGAATCATTGGCGTGGATCACGCGCACCAGGTCCAGCCCCAGGGTCTGCGCGGCCATGTCGAGCGTGCGTTCCAGACCCGCCCCGGTGGTGATCTCGAAACCCGCGCCCAGCAGGTGGCAGGTATCGAGACAATAGCCCAGAGGCAGATCGGTCTCGCGCGCCGCAAGGTCGCGGATGAGCCGCAGTTCTTCAAAGCGCGAACCGATCTGATTCAGTGAGCCGACCGTGTTCTCGAGCAGCACCATCACGCCCGGCAGCGCGAGGCCTTTGGCTGCTTCCGCCAGCCCCAGCACGAACGCCGCAATACCCTGCTCCATCGACTGTCCCTTGTGATTACCCGGGTGCAGCACAAGGTACTCCGCGCCAATGGCCGCCGCGCGCTCGAGTTCGCCCCGAAAGGACGCGATGGATTTCGGGCGCACTTCCGGGTCGAGGCTGGCCAGGTTCGCCAGGTAATTCGTGTGGATCACCAGCGGCGAGATATCCAGCCGCTCGCGAACCGCTCGCAAACGTTTGACGGCGGCGGGGTCCGGTTTCGCGGCGCGCCACATCCGCGGACTGGCGGAGAAGATCTGGAACGTGTTGCCGCCCAGTTCGTGCGCTTTGAGGGCCGCGTCTTCCAGCGACTTTGAGACTGATGTATGGATTCCGATACGCAAGACGGCCATGGTACCAGAAATCTGCCAAAATCGTGGAGATGCCACTCACGCTGCTCTGCCTTGCGAGCTACGAAAAAGGACACGCCTTCCTCCGCAGCGCCAAAGCGCAGGGCTGCCGCGTATTCCTGCTGACATCTCTCAGCCTGAAAGACACCGCCCAATGGCCGCGTGAAGCGCTGGACGACATCTTCTACATGCCCGACGACCAGGGCAAGTGGGACCACAACCAGAGCATCTTCGCCATCAGTCATCTGGCGCGGTCTCAACGGATTGACCGGATTGTCGCGCTGGACGATTTCGATCTGGAACTGGCGGCATCAGTCCGGGAACATTTGCGAATAACGGGGATGGGCGAATCCACCACGCGCTACTTCCGGGACAAACTGGCGATGCGAATGCGGGCTCAGGAGAATGGCATCCGGGTTCCGGCTTTTGTGCATTTGCTGAATGACGAAGCGGTGCGCGAGTTCACGGAGCGAGTCCCTCCGCCCTGGGTGCTGAAGCCGCGCTCGCTGGCCGGTGCGATGGGCATCAAACTGGTGCATTCCCGGGAACAACTGGAAGAGTTCGACCGGATTTTGGGCGACGAACGAACCTTCCATCTGCTGGAACAATTCATACCCGGCGACGTCTTCCATGTGGATTCCATCGTGCGAGACCGGGAAGTGATTCTCGCGGTGGCGAGCGCCTACGGACGGCCACCCATGGAGGTGGCGCATGGCGGCGGGATCTTTACCACCCGGATTGTGGAACATGGCTCCGAAACCGGGAACGCGCTGCTCGAAATGAATGCGCGGGTACTGCCGGCCCTGGGACTGCAGCGGGGTGTTTCCCACACCGAATTTATTCGGGCGGCGGACGGACAACTATACTTCCTCGAAACGTCCGCCCGTGTGGGCGGCGCGCATATTTCCGATCTGGTGGAGGCTGCCACCGGCGTGAATATGTGGGTGGAGTGGGCCAAAGTGGAATCGGATCCGAACTACCAGGCGCCCGTCCCGCGGACCGACTACGCCGGGTTGATTGTCTCGCTCGCGCGTCAGGAATGGCCGGATTCTTCGGCCTGGACGGAACCGGAAATTGTCTGGCGGATGCAAAAGGCGCATCACATCGGCGTGATCGTCGTCTCGCCCCGCAATGACAGGATTTCGGAACTGCTGGAGAGCCTGACGGCGCGCGTCAGGGACGACTTCCACGCGTCCGCGCCGCCCCGGGACCGCCCCACCTGGTGACAGCTACCGGACCGAAGGCGGCACCAGATCGTCAAAGCTCTCGGGCGCGTTGTAGTACATCATGCGGCGGCAGCTTTCGCAGACCATGATCGACTGGCCCAGCTTGAGTTCCTGCAGGAACTGCGGACGCAGCAGGATGTTGCACTTACCGCAGCGGCCATTCACGGCCTCCGCCATCGCCACGCCGAGACGACCCTTGCGAATGCGCTCGTATTCCGAGGCGATCTTCGGCGTCATCTGCGCCACAATCGTCTTGCGGTCTTCGTTGAGCTTCGCAATTTCGGCTTTGTGAGCGGCGGTGCGGTCCTGCGCCACTTTCTTTTCCGCGTCGACTTCCTTCTTCTCCGCGGCCATGGCGACTTCGGCGGCCTTCACGGCCTTGTCCAGGGGTTCGGAATCCGTCATGAGGACAATGATCCGCTCCTCGCAGCGGGCGATTTCCTGCTCGCAGAACTCGATTTCCTTTTTGAACGCGTTGTACTGGTCGTTGGTTTTCGCGTCCATCATCTGGCCCTTGAGCTTGCTGATCTTCTGCTCATGGGTCTGGATGTCGGTCTCGTTCTTCTTACGATCCTTCAGGTTGCCCTGCAGAGCGGCTTTGTCCGCTTCGAGACGGCGAATATGGCCTTCCAGCTTCTTCTCGATCTCCGCAATGTGCTTCGGAAGGGCGGCAATTTCTTTGGTCAACAACGTAATGCGGTCGTCAAGAACCTGTAACCGGATGGCGTGCTGAATGTCGGGAAGCATTTTCAGTGCTAAGTTTAACAAACGGCGAAGGTTTAGGAGAGTTCGGGGGCTTTGCGGCGGAATTTCCGCATGACAGTGTCACGCGTTTCGGCCAGTTCCGGAACCCGCAACGTGGACGCGGCGGCGTAATACACCGCCGCGCCGAGCGGAACACCAGCCAGAATGTGGAGCGCCCGCGACGGCGTGGCGCGCAACACCAGCAGGCAGGCAAGGCCCATCAGCCCGGACGCCGCCAGGATTTTTAGAAAGCTGATCGCGAGGGCGCGAACCCGCAGCCCGCCCATCCTCGGGCCCAGCAGGCCAAGCAGCGTGAGCAGATTGAAGATGGAAACCAGCGAGAGCGAGAGCGCCAGACCCGCATGCCCGAAGTGCAACACCTTCACCATAGTGAACGCGCATGCCGCATTTACCAGGATGGAAGCAAGGCTGACGAACATGGGGGTGCGCGCGTCGCCCAGCGCGTAAAAGGCGGGCGTCACCAATTTCAGGATGGAAAAGCTCGCGAGGCCCACCGCATAACAGGTAAGCGCGAGCGCGGTCTGGTGTGTGTCCGAAGCCTGAAAGCGCCCGTGCTGATAGACGAGGCCGATCATGCTTTCGCCCAACACCGCGAGGCCGACGGACGAAGGGATGGTCATCAGAAGAATCATCACCATGGAGCGCGACAGAGTCTCGCGGAACTCATCCAGATTCCGGTGCGCGGCGCTGCGGGCGATGCGCGGCAGCGTGGCGGAGGCAATGCTGATTCCGAACAGCCCCAGCGGCAGTTGCTGGAAGCGGAACGCGTAGGAAAGCCAGCTGACCGGGCCGTTCATTACATGGCCCGCGGCGTCCGTCAGGCCCGCCGCAAAGTTCGTGTTCACCAGCATGTTGATCTGCACCGAGATGCCGCTCAGAACCGCGGGTCCCATCAGCTTCAGGATGGTGTGCAGCCCTTCGTGCCGCAGGTTCCAGCGCGGCCGAAAGGCAAACCCGGCGCGCCAGACCGCGGGCAACTGGAAGCCCAGCTGTGCCACACCGCCAAAGACAATGCCGAAGGCCATGCCGTGCACCGGGTCGACGCCGAGCCGGGGCCCCAGCCAGTAGCCCAGCGCCAGGCCGAAAAGCACGGAGCCGATATTGAACAGGCTCGACGAAAGCGCCGGGATCCCGAACTGGTGGGTCGCATTCAGGATCCCCTGCGCCTGCGCGGCCAGCGCCACCAGCAGCAGAAACGGGAAGACAATGCGCACCAGTTGCACGGCCAGTTCAAACTTGCCCGGTACCGCGTGGAAGCCCGACGCGAAAAGCGTTACAAAGGCCGGACTGAAGATCATGCCCAGCACGCAGAGCGTGCCAACAATCACCATCAGCATGGTGGCCGTAATGTTCGAAAGCTCCCGCGCTTCTGCTTTGCTCTTCGTCGCGAGGTAGCGGGTGAAAGTGGGGACAAACGCCGAAGACAGCGCGCCTTCGGCAAAAAGATCACGCGCCAGATTCGGGATGCGATAGCCCAGAACATAGGCGTCAAAGACCGCGCTCGCTCCAAACAGCCAGCCCAGCACCCCTTCCCGTAGCAACCCCGTCACGCGGCTCACCGCGATGGCGGCGGAGACCACGCCGGCCGAGCGGAGGATGCCGGGTTCCTTCTTTACGCTTCCAGCCGGCGTAAGTCCACCTCGTCGTGAATCACGCGGGCCTGCTCCAGGGAAGCGAAGCTCATGCCGGGAAGAGTCGCCGAAGCGGTACCGGCGGCGACGCCCCACCGCAGCGCGTCTGAGAAGTCGCTGCCGTTATCGAAAGCCCAGGTGAGCGCGGCGGCCAGAGCGTCCCCCGCCCCAATGGGAGAGATGGCATCGACGCGCGGCGGAATCGCTTCCCAGATACCTTCCGAAGAAACGCCGATGGCGCCGCGACTGGCGAGCGAGAGCACCACCGAATCCGCGCCGAGCGATTGAATGCGCCGGGCCGCCGCGAGCGACTGCGACCGCGTGAGCAGCACGGTATTCAGCAGCCGTTCGGCCTCCTGCTGGTTCGGCGTCACTACCGTGGGCCCGGCTTCGATGCCCTGGGAAAGCGCCTCGCCATCGGTGTCGAGAAGTGTTTTCACGTTCTTTCTCTTGGCGCGGGTGATCAACTGCGCATAGAACTCGGACGGCACGCCGGGCGGAAGACTGCCGCAAAGCATCAGCCACGTGGCGTTCGCCAGTTGTGCTTCCACAGTGCCCTCGATGCTGGCGATCTCGCCGCGATCGAGGCGCGGACCAATCTCATTGAGCTTCACGGTCAGGCCGTGGCGGTCTGTGATGGTGAGGTTCAGACGGATGTCATTGCGGACCGGCACGGTGGCCACCGGGAAACCGCACTTCTGCATGTAGTGTTCAAAGCGGACGCCACGGTCACCGCCCGCGGGCAGGATAGCCAGCGTCTCGCCGCCAAAGGAATGGATCACGCAGGCCGCATTGATACCGCGCCCGCCCGGAGAGTCTTTGCTCGAAAGAATATACGCGCGGTCGTCAAAGGCAAGACGATCCACGCCGATGGTCCGGTCGATGGCCGGATTCATGGTAAGTGTGACGATCAAATAGCCATGTTGGCATATTCGGACCGGCTGATTTAGCCTGCCGGATTTACTGCAGCGGTTACTTCAGAATGCTGAACATGTTGGAGAAGTCATCCGTCCACATCCGGAAGCCGTTGTGCGGCTTCAGCACGCGCCCCGTCCGGAGCGACTCCGCAAGCGGCTGATCGTGATCCAGCAGCAGTGCCCAGCCGGAGGAGTTGCACAAAAAGTCCTCATCGCCCGCCGTGTAGTCAAAGGCAAGACTCTGCTTGTGAAAGTGGGCGGCGGCGCGCTCCATCACGGGCTCCAGCCCCAGATAGCGGTTTGAAATATTGACGGCCAGCATGCCGCCTCGCTTCAGGTGCCGGAAGTAGGTCTGGAAAGCTTCGAGCGTGATCAGGTGCACCGGCACGGAATCGCCCGAGAAGGCGTCCATCACCAGCAGATCGAACTGCTGGGAGGGCTCACGTTCCAGAATCAGACGACCATCGCCGAGCGCCACTTCCACCTTTGCCGGCGTGTCTTTGAGATAAGTGAATTCCGACTTTGCCAGGTCCAGCACCAGCGGATTGATCTCATAGATGCGGAAGGTATCGCCAGGCTGCCCATACGGCGCGAGCGCACCCGCTCCGAGGCCCAGAATGCCCACCTTCCAGTGGGCGCCGGCAGGGCGGG
Organism: uncultured Acidobacteriia bacterium; assembly: GCA_903900705.1. Taxonomy (GTDB): domain Bacteria; phylum Acidobacteriota; class Terriglobia; order Bryobacterales; family Bryobacteraceae; genus BOG-234. The sequence continues at coordinate 4,339 of CAIUOG010000052.1, read as the reverse complement.
AGCGCATCACATGGCCGATGCCGCTTTCCGCGCAGAAATAGGCGACCGGGGTGCGGCGATACTGCGGGTCCAGCATCTGGATGCCGTGATTGATCCGGCCATGAAGCAGCTTGCGGTCCTGATCGATGTCTTCCGGTGTGCCTTCATCCTGCACGCGCAGTTCGCCGTAGAAGTTGCGGACAATCGCGCGATACCCGGTCACCGTGTTCTTCGTGATGACGCCGAGCGTGATCACGTAAGCCAGCAACCCGGCCACCAGCGCGAAACGGAAGACAGGCTTCACCCCATCGCGGATCAGCAGCAGAATCGCGAGGCCGCCACAGACCGCAAGACCAATGGGGAATTCGTAATAGGCGTTGAAGATATTGGGCGCGATCAGTCCCACGAATAACCCGCCGATGGCGCCACCCACGGAGATCATCACGTAGTAGCCGGTCAGACGACGTGGGTGCGGCTTCAGCCGCGCCAGTTCGCCATGGCAGACCATGCAGCAGATGAAGAGCGAGATCGCCAGCAGCGTGATGGTGGGGCCCATATGGACCTTCATCGACTTCGGCCACAGAAAGTACGCGAAGCAGCCCAGCGCGGCGAGCAACAGCGGGAAGTAGACGCCGCGGTTGTAAAGACGGGGTGATTCGAAACAGATGATGAAACTGAGCAGATACACGCTGAGCGGCAGAACCCAGAGGAACGGAATGGCGGCAACATCCTGCGTGAGGAATGTGGTCACGGCCAGCAGCAGTGTGGAGGCGCAGGCGGCGAGGCCGATCCAGATGGCCCGCATGCCGGCGGAAGGAGCAGGGCCACGGTCGGCCACAAAGCCTTCCGAAGCCGCGGCCACAGGCGCTTTCGCCGCCAGCCACGCCGCCGCGATACACGAAAAAGCGAACCCAATATAGCCCGCGGACCACACGTAGCTCTGCATTTTTACTGACAGATTCGGCTCAATCAAAATTGGGTACGAAAGCAGCGCGAGCATGCTCGCCAGGTTCGACAGCGCAAACAGCCGGTAGGGCACCGAACCCGCGCGCCGCGCATACCAGGACTGCAGCAGCGGGCTGGTGGTGGACAGAATCATGTAAGGCAGGCCGATGGTGACGGACAGCAGCCCCAGAATCAGCAGCAGCGGATCGTTCGCGTCCTTCGGCTTCCACGATGGGTTCGGAATGATGGGCAGGAGGGCGAGGCTGACCACCAGCAATGCGGTGTGCACCATTGCCTGCCTCTTTCCGGGCAGTTCATGGAGCCAGTGCGCATACAGATAGCCCAGCAGCAGCGTCATCTGGAAGAACAGCATGCAGGTGCTCCAGACCGCGGAGGTGCCGCCGAACCAGGGCAGAATCATCTTGGCGATAATTGGCTGCACCTGGAAGAGCAGAAAGGCGGAAACAAAGATAGTGAAAGCGTAGAGCCAGGCGTCGCGGCGCTGTGGTTCCCTGGGATGCTGGCTGGTGTGCTGGCTGGTCATGCTTGTCGGGGCTTCCTGCTATCTTAACCGGAAGCCCCGGGCCGCACGTCTTTATCGGGCTTTGGCGAATTTCACAACGCCTCTGCCGCCGTCGGCCTCACCATCGAAGATGGTGAAATAACCATTCATCAGCGGAAGACCAAGAATCACCAACCCGGGATCACCCTCCGTAATGGCAGCCTGCGCGAAGCCCACCTGCGGGCTGTTCACCTGCCAGTAATTCGACGGAGACACATCGAGCCGGACATCGCCCGCGTCACCCTGCATCACGAAAGTGATCACGGGCCACTGGCTGAGGTCAAGATCCGACATCGAAACGGCCTGCTGGTCCTGAATCGACTGTTTCAGAAGCCTCTGCTGGGCGGGCGTGAACTTTGCGATCATCGCGGAGAGCATCTGCGGGCTGATGTTCAGGCTGTTGGTGCCGCTGTCGATGATCGAATTGGAGGGCATACCCTGCGGACCCTGCAGGCGGGCCGCAATGGGAGAACCGGAACCGACGATCACGGACCGCAGCACGGTGCTGTACCAATCGTCCGAAACCACCTTCACCACCTGGAATTCACCCTGATAGAGGTCTGTACTTTCTTCGCCGCCGCCAATGATCATCACGCCCTGGTTCATCGGGTCACTGGCGGGGTCGGGGCCATCCTGAATGAAGGATCGGCGCGTCAGGAAGGCGATCTTATCGGAGACAATGCCGGATTGCGCCAGTTGCGTCAGGTACGGAGTCACCGTGGCCTGAATGCCCCCGCGGACCTGATCGGCCGGGAACTGATTGGCCAGTGTATCGCCGGGCAACTCAAAAGCATCATCCAGCGGCGCGTAGGCCAGGCCCAGAATGCCATCGGTCTGCCCGAACATCTGATCGGTAGCCTGATAGGCCACAGCCACGCTGCAACCCGGCAACGCGACGGCCGCTTCTCCGTCGCCCACAGTGACGGTGCTGCTGATCACGGCGCCGGTGAAACTGCTCCCGTCGCCATAGCTCTCGGTCTGTGCGAGGTTTGTGGACTGGTCTCCGTTCGCCGTATCGGGCTGGTATTTTTTGCCGTCGACGGCGAGCGCACTGCTGCCCGTGTCGAGCAGCACGTTCATGGGTTGCCGGTTCGGGCCTACCTGGATGACTCCGGTGTAGTCACCACTAAAAACGTTTGTGATTGGGATTCGTACAACCTGGGGCATGTTCGTTTCTCCTTCATCTCTACAAGCGGGAAAAGAAAGAAGAAAGCGCCAACGTTCTGTCAGAAAATCAACCCGGCGGAAGCACCCACCCATTCGAGGTCGCGATTGTGATCAACACCCATCATGCGACCGCGACCCATGCGAACGATCAGGTTGACCGGCGTGAGTTCGTCCTGCCAGATGTACATTACCCGCAGTTCCGCCTGCGTGGGTCCGAACGGTGTTTCGATCACGGGCTCAAAGCGCATCCGCCGCTGCAGCAGATACTGATTGCGCTCCCCGGGCGGAATGGAAGCAATGTCTTCGCGGACCGGCCCGACCTTCACGCCGAGCCCGGCGAACGAGTAGAGCGGCTTCAGAACCCAGTCGTCCAGATCGTCCGGAATGGCGGGAATCTGGTCCAGGAAGTACGATTCCGGCACTGTCTCGTGGCGCAGAAACGGGATGGAAAACTTGCTGATGAGAAAGAACCAGTTCGGGTGCCCGGCCCATTCCACGTCGAGATCATCACTGAAGCGGAAGGCCGCATGCACGCCCCGCCGCATCAGTTCGTCGGCGATGGCTCGGTTGTAAATGCGGTGGACGGGCGTATCTCCCCGATACAACTTCCGGCCGCGCCGTCGCAGATCACGGATGTCCGCGGTCCGGATACCGGTCAGCTCTTCAGTAAGCAGGAAGTCCGGCAGCGTCTTCTGATGTAGCGGATCAATCTCCAGCAGAATCACGTTTTCAGGGGCATGGTTGCCGAGGATCGCGCTGCGCAGAAGGCCGTCGTAGCGCGGCGTCAGCAGGCGTGTATCCAGACCATAAGCCTCGGCATATGACTCTTCCAGCACCGGCTGATAAGCGTAGAGCGAGGGGAAAGCCTGGATCTCGACGAGACGCGGCGCGATTTGCCCGCCGGCGTCGCGGATGAGTCCGAAATCCACCTGGAGAAACAATGGCTTTGCCGCCTCATTCGGAGTCAGAAAACCTTCCGGAATCTGCCGCCTCGCCTGCGCCAGATAAGCGGGATTCTCCACCAGTTGGTGGATTAATTCCGCCCCTGCGCGCTGCATGGTGGCGATCAGATCCGCCGGGAAGAAACAGGGCGTTTCCGAGACCCGGAACTTCACTGGTGTGCCACTGCGACCTGCAAGATGAGCCAGGAATCGCGTGTACTTTTCACTCGTGAAACGCTGATTGAAAACGCGCCGCAGTTCAGGAATCATGGCGGGCTCAATCGATCAGGAATTTGCCGTGGCTCATGATCTGGCGATCATCGAGCCAGATATCGAACTCGCGTCCCACCACGTCAATATGAGTGGAGGAATACCAGTCCGCACCAGTGTGTGCGCCGTAGGGGTTGCCGAAAGCGATGTGAATTCCGGGGATCTTTTCATCCTGCAGAATATTCCCGATCACATCATGGCAGCCGATGTTCGTCCCGATGGCAAACTCACCAACGCGGTCGGAATTCTCATCGGTGTGGCAGTATTCCCAGAACTCTTTCTCCAGCTCCTTGTTCTCACTGCGAGCCTCCGTGAGCCGGTTGCCGACGATTTTGAGAGTTAACGGCGCAGCTTTCAGATCGCCGTAGCGCGCGCAGAGATAGTCGCCAACCACGCCATCCACCACAAAAGTGCCGTTCACTTCGCCGGGGGTCGTGAAGGTCTCGCCGCCCGGCAGGTTGCCCCACTTGAGCGG
>CAIUOG010000051.1 GCA_903900705.1 uncultured Acidobacteriia bacterium | reverse complement strand
CTGCCGCCGAACTGCTGCTGCTGGTGAGTCGGCTGGGTGTAGTTGCCGGACGCCTTGCTGAGCGGGTCGAGTGCGTTGAGGGAGGGGTAACGCAGGAAGTAGAACAGGTCGCCTGTGGTCTGGTTGCCGCCGGATTTGGTCACGGCGTTCACCTGCCCGCCCGCCGCCTGGCCGAATTCGGCGCTGTAGTTGGCGGCGCTCACCTGAAATTCCCGAATGGAATCAAGGCTGTAAACGTACGGGATGCCCGTCACGGTGCGGCCCTTCGATTCCGAGAAGAACGCCTGCTGGTTGTTCGCGCCGTCCACCGAGTTGTTGTTATAGAGGCCGGAAATACCGCGGTACGAAACCAGGCCGGTGCCGCCATCCGTGGTCACGTTCGGCGTCAGCAGCACGAAGGCATCCCAGCGGCGGCCGTTGATCGGCAGGTTCTTCACGGCGTCTTCGCTCACCACCTGAGAGACTTCGGTCTTCTCGGTGTCGACAATCGGGGTTTCCGCGCTGACCGTCACGGTCTCCGAACTGCTCTGCACGGCAAGAGAGAAATCAATGGTGAGGCTGCGGCCAACCTGTACGGCAAGGCCCTTGCGAGCGGTCTTGGCGAAACCGGTCTTGGCGGCAATCACCTCATAGGTGCCAGGCTTCAGAAAGGGTGCGACATAAATGCCGGACTCGTTGGTGACCAGATTCTGATCAATGCCGGTATCGGCGCTGTGAATCTGAACGGTGGCGGCGGGAATCACGGAACCGGAGGGATCCTTCACGGTACCGGTGATTGCGCCGGAACCCGCGGTCTGGGCAAAAACACTGCCGGCAAAACCCGCGAGTAACACAAGGGAAAACAGGAACGACTTTGGATTACTGGGTAACTCCACTTTGTTTCTCCTGACAAAAGTATTTGGAATTCGCTCACAGACGGGGGAGCGATTGGTTCGGGGGAGGGTTGGTACTAACCGGATCTGAGCTGAACTGACAGCCACGCTGTACGCAGGGCGGGCCGCGACTCTGAAAGTTATACCCAAGTTTATCATGTGTGCGGAACTACCCCATCTTTAACAGCCCTGGGTTAACGCGTGATGACAGCGTTTCGTTTCCGTTACAGGACGCCTGGGACAGTTGATGAGATAATCCACTTGGCTGACCATGGAGATCCTGCGCGCCGCCGTCTTTCACACCCCGGCGAACCCTTTTGATTCGGCCTCCGCACTGGTTTCGCTGCCGGATGGCGCGCTGGCCATTCACGCGGGCCGCATCGCCGCCTGCGATGACTTCGCCACCCTGCGCGCGCGGTATCCCGGCGCCACCGTGCGCGATCTGCGCGGGGGCTTTCTGCTGCCCGGGTTCATCGACACCCACATCCACTTCCCGCAGGCCCGCATCACCGGGAGCCTGGGGCATTCCCTGCTGGACTGGCTGCGGGCCGTGGCACTGCCGGAGGAAGCGCGCCTCGCCCACCTCCCCTACGCACAGGCGCTTGCCAGCGAGTTTGCAGATCATCTGGCCGCGCATGGAACCACCACCTCTCTGGTCTTTGGCGCGCACTTCGCCCCGGCGGTCGCGGCGCTTTTTGACGCGGCGGACCGCAAGGGCCTGCGCCTCATCAGCGGGCTGGTCCTGTCAGACCGGCTCCTGCTCCCGGAACTGCACCAGACGCCGGAAGCGGCGTATGCGGCCTGCCGGCAACTGGCCGCCCGGGTACAGGGACACGCGCGGCTGCGGTACGCCGTCACCCCGCGCTTCGCGCTCTCCGCCGGTGAGCCGATGCTCGACGTCTGCCGCACATTGCTCCGCGAAGAACCCGGCCTGTACTTCACCACCCATATCAATGAGAATCCACAGGAAGTGAGCGATGTCGCCCGGCTCTTCCCGCGCGCCCGCGATTATTTCGACGTTTACGAACAGTTCGATCTCGCCACCCGCCGCTCCGTCTTCGCGCACAACGTGCAGGCCACTGACGACGAACTGCGGCGCTTCGCCGCCCGGGACTGCGCCGTGGCGCACTGCCCCTCCAGCAACGCGGCGCTCGGCAGCGGCATCTTTCCGCTGCGCCGCCATCTGGATGCCCGCGTCCGCTTCGCGCTCGGTACAGACGTGGGCGCCGGCGCCGGCTTCGGCCTTCTCAGGGAAGCGCTGCAGGCCTGCCTGATGCAACGGGTGGCGGAGAAACCCGTGACGCTGCGGGCAGCGCAACTGCTCTATCTCGCCACCCGGGCCGGCGCGGAGGCGCTCGGAATGGAAAGCCTCACGGGTGACTTTTCCCCCGGCAAGGCCGCCGACTTTGTCTACCTCCGGCCCCCCGCGGGGAGCGTGCTTGCTGGTAGCCTGAAAAACAGCGACGATCCTGACAGGCAACTCGCGGCCATCATCACAATGGCCGGTCCGGAGAGTATCCGCGAGGTCCGCGTGGAAGGAAGCGTCGTCTTTGAAGCGCCCGCAGGCTGAAAACTATGCAGATCTCTATTAATCCGGACCGCCTCACAAGCGAACTCGACGAACTCGCCGCGTTCTCCGCTCTGGAAGCACCGGAGGTGAGCCGCATCGTCTTCTCCGAGCACGATCTGCGCGCCCGCGCCTGGCTCAAAGACCTCTGCGCGCAGGCGGGTCTTGACGTTCGGGAAGACGCGGTCGGCAATACTTTCGCGCGCTGGCACGGTTCGGACCGCGAAGCCCCCGCCGTGGGCACCGGCTCCCACATCGACGCCATTCCGCACTCCGGCCGCTATGACGGCACGGTGGGCGTGCTCGCCGGACTCGAAGCCATCCGCGCGCTCCAGGCCGCCAGCTTCGTGCCGCGCCGGTCACTGGAACTGCTCCTGTTTACCTCCGAAGAACCCACGCTCTTCGGCCTCGGCTGCCTGGGCTCCCGGCTGCTGACCGGGAGCCTGGAAGTCTCCGTGGACACCACCATGAAAGACGCCGCGGGCCGCACGCTGCGCGAGATCCGCACGGCGGCGGGCTTCACCGGCGATCTGGCTTCGGTGCGCCTGCCCGACAACTACTACGATTCCTTTGTGGAACTGCACATCGAACAGGGCCCGCTGCTGGAGCGCCGCGGCGTGCCTGTCGGCGTGGTCACCGCCATCGCCGCGCCGGCCAGTCTGCGCCTCGAAATCTACGGTCAGGGCGGCCACGCTGGCGCGGTGCTCATGCGGGACCGCCACGATGCTTTCCTGGCCGCTGCGGAGATCGCCCTCGCACTCGAAAAGGCCGCGCTCGCCACAGGCTCCATCGACAGCGTCGCCACCACCGGCGTCTGCGACCTGTTTCCGCGCGTCAGCAACGGCATCGCCAGCCGCGTGCATCTGGAGGCCGATATCCGCGATATCGACGGCGTCCGCCGCGACGGCATGATCGAACATCTGGAACGGACCTGCGAAGACGTCGCCACGCGCCGGGGCGTGAGCATCAGCATCGAGATCATCAACCGCGACGCGCCCTGCGCCTGCGCGCCGAAGATTGTCGATGCCATCAGCGCCGTCTGCACAGAAAGCAATCTCCCGTTCGACCGCATGGTGAGCCGCGCCTATCACGATTCGCTCTTCATGGCGCGCATCTGCCCCACCGCCATGCTGTTCATCCCCTGCCGCAATGGCGTGAGCCACCGGCCCGATGAATACGCCTCGCCGGAGGCCATCGCGCAGGGCACGCTGGTCCTGGCGCAGACCCTTGCCAGGCTGTCAGAATCCTAAGTATGGAACCGCTGTTTCTGCCCGATGTCGAAAACAATCCGGAACCCGGGCCGTACGCCGACCTGTTGCGGCAGATGCAGGCCGGCGGCGAGTATTCGCAGATCTGGCACCTGTTCGCCTTCAGGCCGAAAGCCACCGAACACCTGGCCCGCTTCACGCAGGAGATTCTGCGCGAACCTTCGCCGCTCACGCCCGGCCTGCGGGAGTTGATCGCGGCCTTCACCTCGGCTGAAAATCAGTGCCCGTTCTGACTGAAGTCACACGCCGCGGTCGCGGCGGAACTGCTGGGGGGTGAAGGAATGGGAGATGAGGCTCTGGTGTGGAGCGTGATTGAAGACCTGGAAGCCTCGGCGCTTCCCGAAAACGAGAAGGCGCTGCTGCGCTTCGTGCGCAAGGTGAACAGCCATTCGCCCGCCATCACGGCTGCCGATATGGAACCCCTGCGCGCCGCCGGCTGGAGCGATGAAGCGATCTACTACGCCATCACGGTCTGCGCGCTGTTCAATTTTTACAACCGCTGGATTGATGCCACCGGCGTGCATCCCATGTCTGACGAAGGGCACCGGAAGCGCGGCAAAATCAGCGCGCGCGGCGGCTATGCGCCCAAATAAATGACCGACCTCATCATCTGCGTTGCCACCGAAATGGAAGGCGCTCTGCTGCGGCCACACCTGCCTGTCATCATTACCGGCGTAGGCGCCGTGAATGCCGCCATCGCGCTCACGCGTTTTCTCGCCGCGCAACAGGCGAAGGCCGTCGTGGTCTGCGGCATCGGCGGCGGCTATCCGGGCGCGGATTTGCCGGTGGGCAGCGTCGCCTGGGCGGAGACCGAATGCTACGGCGATCTCGGCGCGAACTCGGCTGGCGGCTTCCTCGATATGCGGGCGCTGGGCTTCCCGGTCATCGCCGGCCCGGAACCCGTCTACAACGTGCTGCCGCTGCAAATTGTGCCTGAACGCCGCCTTGTTCCTTTCGTTACCGTCAACACCTGCACCGGCGACAATGCCAGTGCTCTCGCGCTCGCCGCGCGCACCGGCGGCGGCGTGGAGAACATGGAGGGCGCGGCCATTGCGCACGTGGCGCGGCTGTTTGGCCTTCGCGCCGGGGAAGTGCGCGGCATCAGCAACCCCGTGGGCAACCGCGACCGCGCCGCCTGGCGTGTGAAAGATGCCGCCGTGGCCGCGCAGGAAGCGCTGCTCGCGGCCTGGCGGAACGGCGAACTGGCCTAAATTCCAAAGGCTTCGCTTAGACTTCCAGTTTCCAGGGCTTCCGCATCGGGCGCGAAAGCATGCGGTTCGCCACCTCGTCGCCGAGGATCTGCTCCGTCTTCGGATCCCAACGCAGATCGCGCCCCACGCGCAGACTGATATTCCCCAGGTGCCCGATCGTAATCGAGCGATGCGCCTGCTCGGCCGGCGCAATCGGCTCCTTCCGGCTCTGCACGCAATCGATGAAATTGCGGTAGTGGTCTTCGCTTTTATACAGGCTGATCTCGCCCGGCCCGGGCGTGTAATCGAGCAGCGCCTGCGGCGTGGCTTCCATGGCCCCGCGCGTCACCCACACGGAGCCCTCGCTGCCGATGAACGTCACGCCGCTGCGCAGGCGGCTCGAAACCGTCAGCGTCACGCCGCTCTCATAAACCGCGTCAAACGTGAAGTCCGTCGCGGTATTCCAGAGCTTCTCCCGCGCCCACTGCGCCTGGCCGTTGCGGATCGCCACCGGCCCGGTCTTTTCCGTCCCCATGCCCCACTGCGCGATGTCCGGATGATGCCCGCCCCAGTCCGTAATCTGCCCGCCCGAATAATCCAGAATCCACCGGAAATTCACATGGCAGCGCCCCGGCGCATATGGAGCCTCCGGCGTGGGCCCGAGCCACATCTCGTAGTTAAAGCCCTCCGGCACCGGTTCGGGCTCCTGACGATCCCCCGTCCTCCCGAAATCCGGCGTGCCTCCCGGCAGCCCGCACAGCACCTTCTGCAGCTTGCCGATGCGGCCATTGCGCACAATTTCACAGGCCTTGCGAAAGCGTACGTCAGACCGCTGCTGGCTGCCGCACTGGAAGACGCGGTTGTACTTCTTCACGGCATCGCTGATGGCGCGGCCTTCCGCGATAGTGAGCGCGAGTGGCTTCTGGCCGTAGATGTCCTTACCGGCGCGCGCGGCGGCAGTGGCGGCCAGCGCGTGCCAGTGGTCGGGCACGGCGATCGTCACCGCGTCAATGTCTTTGCGATTCAGAACCTCGCGGAAATCCTCATAGACGTCGCAGCCCTTATACGTGCCCGAACGCTTCTGCCGCGCATAATGCCATTCGATCCACGAACGCGCCGGCTCGCGGCCCGCAATCCCGCCATCCCAGTAGCCGGGCGATTGGCGATTCAGGTCCGCCACCGCCGTAATCTGCACGCGCTCATCCCGAAGAAACGCCTTGAAATCGTTACTGCCCTGATTGCCCGCTCCGATCACCGCCAGCGCAATCCGGTTACTCGGCGCAACCGCGCCATTCAAACCCAGTGCCGACCCCGGAATGATCGCGGGCGCAAGCGAAAGAAAGGTACGTCGATTCATCAGGGAGGCTCCGTTTGACAGCTCTTAGCATATACTCTGCCAGAGGGCTTTTACACCCTGCTCAAGCCATGCGCACACTCTCCAGACGCCAACTGCTGAAGGCCATCCCGGCAGCTTCCGCCATACCATTCGCCTGGGCGGCCAACACCGCGGAACCGGCCCCCTATGGGGCGCTCCCTTCAGCAGGGCAACTGCTCTGGCATGAGAAAGAGTTCTACGCTTTCCTCCACTTCACCATCAACACTTTCACGGATAAAGAGTGGGGTTATGGCGACGAAGACCCGAACCTCTTCCACCCCACCGCGTTCGATGCCGAGGCCATCGTGGGCCACCTCAAAGCCTGCGGCATGAAGAGCGTGATGCTCACCTGCAAGCACCATGACGGCTTCTGCCTCTGGCCCACCAAAACCACCGACCACAGCGTGATGAACTCAAAGTGGCGCGCCGGCAAAGGCGATGTGGTGCGTGAGATTTCAGACGCCGCCCGCAAAGCCGGCCTCCGCTTCGGCGTCTACGTCTCGCCCTGGGATCGCAACGCCGCCTCCTACGCCACACCCGCTTACGTGGAAATGTACCGCGCCCAGCTGCGCGAACTGCTCACGCAGTACGGACCCATCGACGAAATCTGGCACGATGGCGCCAACGGCGGAGACGGCTTCTACGGCGGTGCGCGCGAAAAGCGCAACATCGACCGCAACACCTATTACGACTGGCCCCGCACCTGGGAAATGATTCGCGGTCTGCAGCCCAACGCCGTCATCTTCAGCGACGTCGGGCCGGATATTCGCTGGGTGGGCAATGAGCGCGGCATCGCCAACGAAACCTGCTGGGCGACCTACGATCCGGTGGGCGATAAAGGCGGCCCCGCGTCGCCTGGCAACGTGAACGCGAAACAATCCATGACCGGCACGCGCAACGGCGCGAAGTGGATTCCGGCCGAGTGCGACGTTTCCATCCGGCCCGGCTGGTTCTGGCATGAGAAGGAGAACGCGAAGGTCAAAACGCCGCGCCAGCTGCTGGACCTCTACTACCAGTCGGCGGGCCGCGGCGCGGGCTTCCTGCTCAACGTTCCGCCGGACCAGCGCGGCCTGCTGCATGAGAACGATGTGGCGGCTCTCAGCGGCGTGGGCGACCTGCTGAAGCGTACGTTTGCAAGGAACCTCGCCGTGGGCGCAAAGATCACCGCATCGAACACGCGCGGCGCAAATAAGCAGTTCCGCGCGGAGCATCTGCTCGATGGCAACCGCGCCACCTACTGGGCCACCGACGACGGTGCGACGGAGTCGGAAATCACCTTCGAATGGAAGAAGCCCGTCACGTTCAACGTGATCCGTCTGCGCGAGGAAGTCCGCCTGGGGCAGCGCGTGGAAGAGTTTGTGGTGGAGGTCTGGCAGGACAGCGGCTGGTCCGCCGTGGGCATTGGCTCCAGCATCGGGGCCGGGCGTATTTTAAGGCTCGATCACGAAAAGTCCGCCACGAAAATGCGGCTGAGAATTCTGAGATCGCCGGCGGCCCCGGCGATCTCAGAATTCGGCCTTTATCTCGAAGCTTCTTAGTTTCTAAGAAGCGCCCGCAAATTACTTCTTATAAGAAACGCGCCAGATCACCTTACCGCCATCATCGGAAATCAGCAGGCTGCCGTCCTTCAGTTGCAGCATCGCCACCGGACGGCCCCAGACTTCTTTCTTATCCGGGCCCAGCATCCAGCCCGTCGCAAAATCGCGCGGCGGTCCGGCGGGCTTGCCGTTCTTAAAAGGCACGAATGAGACCGAATAACCGATGCGCTGCGGCAGGCTCTGCGAGCCGTGGTTGGCGAGGAACGCCCCGTTGCGGTACTCCGCGGGGAACTGCCGGCCCGTGTAGAAAAGCAGGTCCAGCACGGCGACGTGCGGTTCCAGCGGCACATCCGGCTTAATCGCCTTCGCCACCATCTCCGGCTTGCGATCTTTTTCCGCAATGCGCGGATCCACGTTCGGGCCCACCCACGCGTAAGGCCAGCCATAGAAGCCGCCCTTCTGAATGCTGGTGAAGAAATCCGGCACCGGGCCATCGCGCTCTTCCACCGTGCCCCACAGCTGCTTCGTGCCAGGGTAAAAACGCAGCCCCACCGTATTACGCAGCCCGGTCGCGTAGACCTCATGCCCCGATCCATCCGGGTTGTAAACGTTGATCGCCGCGCGGTCCGCCGGGTCGCCCACCACCAGGTCAGCCGAGGAGCCCACCGTCACATACATCTTGCCGGCCTTCTCATCGAACAGGATGGTACGCGTCACATGGCCTTTCACATACCCGGCCAGCGAAACCACTTCCTCCCCTTTGCCCACCGTGAGCGCCTTCGAATCGTACTTGTACCGCTTGATGGAAGCGGGCTCGCCGACGTACAGATATTCTTTCCACAATGCCAGCCCATAGGGCCGGTCGAGGCCGCTGAGCAGAACCGTCTTCGTGCCGCCCTTGAGCGCCACCACGGAGCCGTTGGCAATCGTCTCGCTGACGATGATCTCGCCACCGGGCCCTTCCACCATCACGCGCGGCCGCTGGAAACCGGACGCGTATTCCTCCACCGTGAAACCGGCCGGGACCTTCACCTGTGCGCCGGCGGGCCGGGGAATGACCGTGGGACTGTTGTTCACCGAGGGAACGTCAAACGGAGGAGGCAGTTTCGGCGGTTGCTGCGCGAACGAGGCGCTGACGGAAATCAGCGTGAGTGCAGTTGCGAGAAGTGTTTTCATCGGGTCCGGGCTTCCATTCTATCGGGAAGGGCACACCGATGGGTGACACGCATGAGTGGCACCCATGCGTGACAAGACAGGAAAGACAGGAAAACTAAAACCGGATGGCCGGTGACATCGTCCTTGGCTCCGCCCACACTTGTGACGGACGGTACGCGACGACCAGAACGCGCTGGAACTCCTCCGGGAACTGCACCCGCAGCGACGCGATTTCGCGCACCGCGACGGCTTCGGCATGAATCTCCGTCGGGTCTTCATGGAAATGTCCACCCGGATCCACCAGCGACTGCATAATGCGGCGCTGCAGCAGACTCTGCACCTGCCGCGCATCCGGCCACACCCAGTTGGTGAGCGCCAGTTCCCCGCCCTGCGGCAGCACCAGGCGCGTCCCCGCCTCAAAACGCTTCTGCGCCTGGAGCAACTGCTTTTGCAGCTCTTCCGGCTTCATCGCCGCCCACGACGCGAGGAATTCACCCAGCGGCCGCTGCGGCGCCAGCGCCAGGTGCAGCGCGTCCGCCAGGCCAACGTAAACAGTCAGCGTGACGTGGTTGTTCTCGCGCAGCACCAGGGTCGCGCGGTTATCCTGCAGCTCATGCGCGAGGCCGGGCAGCGCCCAAAGCACCGTGGCGAGTAAGATGCCTTTCATTTGCAATCCGCTCACTTACAGTAAGCCACGCTCGGCTGCGTGGTCTTTCCCGTACTATCAACGAACTGGAAATTCCAGCAGGCCGTCGCGCCCGCGTTCTTCCCCGTCAGCAACGGGATCAGGTCCGCGCCTGTCACCATTTTGTACCGGATTTTATAGGTCCCCGGCGCATTCTGGTAACTGTCAGACCCGTTCTCCGTGGTGGTGAATTTCACCGCCGAAGTGAACTGCAGAACCTGATAGCCATCCGTCGGATCGGTGGTCAGCGTCATGGCGGAATCCACGAAAGGCGTCACCGGCGGCTGCCGCAGCGGATGGTACTTCGACGCCTGATTCGGCAGATCCGGACTCGGCGAACCCACCAGGCAATTCGTCACATAGGGCGGCGCATCCGTCACGTGATAGCTGTAGCCGGCCGGCCCGTTCGGCTCCGTCTTCGTGTTGCCTCCGCAGATGTTGTCCCGCGCCGCAACGCTGCCGTCCGCATCGTGATAGCCGTAAATCGCAAACCCGTCCAGCGCCCAGCCAAGAGGATGCGTGTCCCAGTAATTCGCCGCCTGATCCGCCATCATGCAGTTGGGCGCGGCATGGTAGTGGTAATCATCCGCCCGCCCGGAGTGCCCGTTGCAGTTATCCAGTTGCCCCAGCGCTTTGGTGTCACCCCCGGTCACGCAGCCCCCCTGCGTGCAGGGATTGAATATCGGGACGCCGTTAATCGCCACCCCCAGCGGCCCGTCCACCACATCGGTCGGCGTGGCGGCAATCTGTGGATTCAGCGGTATCTTCCAGCCATTCGCGCCCTGAAAATTCTGTGGCGTCGGGATCTGCAGATTGGTCGATGTAATCCCGTTCATCATCGGCTGCGTGGTGATGCCGGTCGACCCCACATACGCATACGTGCCATCGCAACTCACGGAGGCCGTGCCGGATTTCGACGCCCGCAGGGAATTGATGATGCTCGTGCAGGCGGGCGACGACCCCGTCGGGTTGGCGGGCCGCGTATAGCTCAGGTTCAGCGAGGCCGAGCCCAGCGTGAGCGAAGCGATCGCGTCCGTCACCATCTGCCCGGTGATCTGAGCGGCGGGCGCCGTGCCCCCGGTAACGCTGAACGAGGGCGCCCCGGACAGCGCGTAAACCGTCCACGTATAGAGCTTCGCCCCCGGGCCCTGCGAACAGGGCGGATTGTAGATGGTCCCCGGCCCGTCACTGCCCACCCCCAGGGCGCCGATCAGAAACGAGTCCCGCGCCAGACTCCTGGTCGTGGCCGGGATGTGGTACAGAACCCAGTTCCATTTCGTGCTGCCGTCGCCCGGCAGAGTGGTCATGAGGACGGCGTATTCGGTGGTGCCCGCCGGCGCGCCGGACCAGCTGAGCGGAAGGGTGGATCCCATGCCGTCACAGGTGTAGTCGGACGGCAGCAGTCCGCCGTTCGCCCCCGCGGCGCTGGTCAGCGTGAAGCCGCCGGACGTTGACGCGCCGCCAGGAGTGACGGTCACGGCGGCGGAAGGTCTGCCGGTTCCCGCGCCATTGGTGGCCGTCACGGTGCACGAATAGGCCGTGCCGTTGGTCAGCCCCGTCACCACCAGCGGGCTGGCCGAACCCTTCGCCGTAAACGACGCCGAACCGGCGGTGCAGGTCGCCGTAAAAGTGTCGCCATTGCCGCCCGGAGCCGTAAAGCTAATGGTCGCCTGACCATCGCCGGCCGTCGCGCTCACATTGGAAGGTGGGCCAGGAGCGCCGCCACCGCCGACAGGCAGGTACAACGTCTGCAGCGAATTCCCCGCGCCATTGAGCGAGAGCGTCACCGTCTGATCCCCGTTTTGCAACCCGCCCGGCACCACGACATTGAACTGATACAACCCCACCACGCCCGGCGCTATGCCCGCATAGGAAACGGTGGCCGCCGAGTTCCCGATGGTGAAAGTCAGCTTGCCCGCGAGCGTTGCCTGCCCCGCCGCCACCTGACCCGCCGGAACCGCCGGTTTCACCGGGCCAAAGCCCACCCCATAAAACACCAGCGTTTCACCGGTGGTGGCAGGCGCGGCGGGAACGCCCGGAACCGACCCGTTCCCCACAAACGCACCGGACGCCGCGTGAATCGCCACCACATACTGCTTCCCGCTCACGCTGAACGTGGAGGGCGCGAGCAACCCCGGCTCCTGCGAGTTCACCGTCAGACTGCCGGCCGCGCTCTGTTGACCCTGATAGCTGACCACCACCGGCAGCCCGGCTCCCGGCGGCACGTCCGGCGCCTGCAGATTAATCTGCGTCGGACTCACATAACTGAGAAAGGCCGGTTTCCCGCCAATGGTCACGCTCACGCCGTCGAGCGTGGTGGGCGCGGCCGCACCCGTGAAGTCGCTCGCCACCCACTGCCGCGTGGTCCCCGCCAGATTCGTCCCGTAGATCTCCACCCAGGAGCCCGGCGCCGCGACGCCGGGGTACCCGCCGAAGCCGCTGGCCGTAATGATGTGATCGATGGCGGGAGGTGCCGATAAAAGCGGGGCCGCGAAAAGTACCGGGGAGAGCAGGTAAAAGAGCGCGGGCAGTCTACTTCTCATGCCCTCACCCTAACAACGAAGTGTTAAGAAGTGATGTGGAAGCCCCAAAAAGTTCCGCCGCCTGCCCCGCGGTCACGCACGGGGAAGGCGGCGGATCAAAAAGGAAACGCGACTACGAAATGCGTTTCTTAGACAGTGATGCCAGGCACACCAGACCAGCCCCCATCAACAGCAGGCTGCCCGGTTCCGGAGTATTGGACGAAGAGCCCAGACCCGCCACCGGCGCGAGATCATCGATACCCGGCGTATTCGCCACCACGCTCGACGTGTTGCCGGCAATGTTATACAGATCGATCTTCCCCGCGCCCGAGTCGGCGACGTAAATCCCCCCCGCGCCATCGGCCACAATACCGTCCGGCGTATTAAACAGACCCGTCGCGATGGTGCCGCAGCTCAGCGCCAGATCGCATCGCAGAAAGCCGCCGGTGGTCTTGTCCGCCACATAGATCGTATCGGTGCTGCCGTCGATCGTCATCCCGTCCAGCCCGGTAAAAGAGGCGCTGGTCGCGAGCACGCTCCCCGTGCCGCCATCCAGTTCTTTGACTTTCGTTTCCGAATTGGTCACGGCATAAAGGTTCCCGTTGCTGCCGAAGGCCAGCCCGTCCACGGCGCCCAGACCCGACGCGAAAACGCTGACCGTATCGGTCGAAAGGTCGAATTTATAGACATCGCCGGAAGTAAATCCGCCCACATAAGCATTGCCGTCCGGGCCAATGGTAATGTCCCGGATTCCCGCCGTCGGCGAGGAAGATCCCACCGAAAATGTGGTATTCGACGTCCCATCCCAGATAGCGACGGCGTTCGGGCTGGAACTATTTACCGTATAGATAATACTTCCGTTCGGCAGATATGCCAGGGAATCCGGCAGGTTCGGCGTGGACGTCAGCCGCGTTGTTGTGCTTGTGGACGTATCGGTCTGCTGCAGGCTGCCGCCCGCATTGCGGTCCGTCCACGTGAGTGTGGCGGCCTGCGCGGACAGCGCGCCGGACAACAACAAAAGGCCGGCAAAGGTGTATTTCGACAAGATAAAGTTCTCCTGAAAACCGCTATAAAGAAAGCAGTTTCCAGTTAATTTATCCCGGAAAAATCAATGCGGCAATCGGACGAAAGTCCAATCAGATTGATTGAAACGGAAGAGCGAAATCGAAACTCAGGCCGCGCCCGCCATGGCGCGCGCCTCCGCCGTTCCCACCCGCAGACTGAACCGGAACAGCGGTGCGCCCTGCTGGCGTCCCCGTCTGTGCGGAATCCAGACCG
Source organism: uncultured Acidobacteriia bacterium (assembly GCA_903900705.1). Classification (GTDB taxonomy): domain Bacteria; phylum Acidobacteriota; class Terriglobia; order Bryobacterales; family Bryobacteraceae; genus BOG-234. The sequence goes on along the minus strand of CAIUOG010000051.1, from coordinate 38,118 downwards.
CCTTCAGATACCGCGCCTCGGTATGCGGAATCACCACCTTATAGGTTCCGCAGTACATTTTTTCGAGGAATACCGTGGCAGGGCGTTTCGGCCAGTTCACGCCGTCTTTCGACGCGTAGACCTCCACATCCATCTCCTGTTGTTGTTTGACGTGTGTGATCTCAAGCTCAAGCGTGAGATCGTGGTGTTCGGTGTCGCCCAGCGCAAGGACCGCGCTTTCGCCGGCTTCGCGCGCAGTGAGTTCTTCGACGAGAAAACGGGGCATTGCGCCTCCTTTTTCAAATCCTCAGCAATTGAAGTGCCACCGGGCCGTCAGAACCGGCGGCGTCCGGCAAGTTGGGCCAGTTTGACCCCCGCTGCCGCAAGCGTCTCATATTTCTTGCAAAAACAAAAGCGGATTTGTTGGCTGCCCAGCGCGGAGTTGTAATAAAAGCTCGAACCCGGCACCGCCGCCACGCCAATCTCTTCCACCATGTACTTTGCGAACTCCACATCGTTCGCCGCGCCGAACGCGCTGATGTCCGCCATCACGTAGTATGCGCCTTTTGGCACAAAACAGCGGAATCCCGCGCCCTCCAGCATTTCGATGGCGGCCTTGCGGCGACCCACGTACTCTTCGGAAAGCCCGTTGAAATATGCGTCATGCTGCTGCAGCGCCATCACGCCGGCCTGCTGCAGCGGCGTCGCCGCGCCCACCGTCAGAAAGTCATGCACCTTGCGGATCGAATTCGAAAGCTCCGGCGAAGCAATCACCCAGCCCACGCGCCAGCCCGTCACCGAGAAGGTCTTGCTCATGCTGTTGATCAGGATGGTGCGATCCCGCATGCCCGGCAGCGTGATCATCGGAATGTGCTTTTCGCCGTCATACGTGATGTGTTCGTAGATCTCATCCGTAATGGCGAGCGCGTCGAACTCCTGGCACAGGGAGGCAATGAACGTCATTTCCTCCAGCGAGAAAACTTTCCCTGTCGGGTTATTCGGCGTATTGATGATGATCGCCTTGGTCTTCGGTGAAAAGGCGCGCCGCAGCTCATCGCGGTCGAACGTCCAGTCCGGCGCGTGCAGTTTCACCAGCTTGCGGACCGCGCCGCACAGCAGCGTATCCGGGTGATAGTTCTCGTAATACGGCTCGAAAACCACAATCTCGTCTTCCGGATCGGCCACCGCCAGCAGGGAGGCAATCATGCCCTCCGTCGCGCCGCAGGTGACGGTAATTTCGCGTTCGGGGTCCACCGGCAGGTTATAAGTACGCGCGTACTTCGCCGCAATCGCCTGGCGGAACGGCTTCGTGCCCCACGTGATGGGGTACTGATTGTGGTCGGCGTTGATCGCGTCCACCGCCGCCTGCTTCAGATCCACCGGCGCGGCGAAGTCCGGAAAGCCCTGCGCCAGATTCACCGCGCCGTGAATCACGGCGAGACGGGTCATTTCACGGATCACGGATTCGGTGAAATTCGCGGTTCGGGCGCTGCGAAAGCTCTTCGCGACGGCGACGGTAGACATATTACGATATCGTCTCACGAAGCACCCCTGCGGAAAACCCAAAACACGTTTACACTGAATGGAGCGAACTGCCGCGCGGCGTTCGCGCCAGCGGACACTGTTCGTCCCCAATCGATTCTGCCTGGCGAGGTGAACAGTGAAGTCTTCCCTTTTTGTCATCAGCGGTGCGGCTCTCGCATTCGTTGCCATCGTCCATGCCCAGAGCGGGCGCTCCTATGGACCCAGTCGGGTCTGGTGGGAATCCGGTCAGGGCGGCATCCTCCCCTGGGAGGAAGACTATGACGATCCCGAAGGCATCGTCGGCATCCTCAACGAACGCGGCGCCGTGCACACCGACGAGCACCCCTTCTTCCAGGCGCTGGGCACCAATAAACGGGCCTGCATCACCTGCCACCAGCCCGCCAACGCCATGAGCCTCTCCGCGGCAGTGATCGCCAAACGCTGGGAGGAGACCGAGGGCAAAGATCCCCTGTTCGCCGCCATCGACGGTTCCAACTGCCCCAGTCTGCCCCAGGACGCGCGGGAATCCCATTCCCTGCTGCTCGAACGCGGACTGTTCCGCATCGCCCTTCCCTGGCCGCCAAAAGATGTCCGCCCGGATTTCAAAATCGAAGTGGTTCAGGACCCCACCGGCTGCAACACCAGCCGCGAGTTCGGCCTCAAAAGCGCCAAGCCGGCCATCTCCGTCTTTCGCCGGCCGCGCCTCGCCGCGAATCTGAAATACCTCACCAGCGAAGGCGTCGGCGAGGCCCACGGCATCCGGCTCATGGCAGATGGGCGCGAACCCAGCCTGCGCAGCCAGGCAATTACCGCCGTCCTCGGCCATGAACAGGCCACCGCGCCGCCCACCGCCGAACAGCTCCGCCAGATCGTCGCCTTCGAACGCCAGATTTTTGTGGCCCAGAGCGCCGACATGCGCGGCGGCCTGCTGACCGAAAACGACGGCCCTTCCATCCTCGGCCCGAACAATGTCTCGCAGGGAAAAAACGGAGTGCTCTTCGAGAAGGTCTCCTACGCCGGATGGCAGGGCCCCGGCCGCCTCCAGGACGGACTCCAAAAGGACTTCCGCGATTCCGTCGTCCGCGGCGGCGACGTTTTCTTCCGGCGTCCCTTCTCTCTGGAAGGCCGCGCCGGAGCCACCTGCGCCACCTGTCACAACCAGAACAGCGGTACCGCCTGGATGAACATCGGCACCACCAATCAGGCCTCCGCGGACCTGCCCCTCTTCCGCGTGACCTGCGACAGCGGCAAGGTCATTCTCACGCAGGATCCGGGACGTGGTCTCATTTCGGGCAAATGCGCGGATGTCGGCTCCATCGTGCTCCAGCAGTTCCGGGGCCTGGCGGCGCGCGCGCCGTACTTTTCCAACGGCTCCGCAAAGACGCTCCGGCAGGTCATTGACTACTACGACGAACGCTACAAAATCGGCTACACCGAAGCGGAGAAGGCCGACCTCGCCAACTTCCTGAAGGTCCTCTAAGCCCCGGCGTCTTTCCTCGGGGGCGCGGCTTTTTTGGCCACCGGCTTCTTCGCAGAAGCCGGCGTGACCTTTTTCGCCACCGGTTTTCCGGCGTGGGCGACCGGCTTCCCGACGTGTGCCAGGGGCTTCCGCGCCGTGGCCACCGGAACCGGAGCCTTCGCCGTCCGGATCACCCCGCCCGGCGTGCGCGCCGCCAGCGGCAGACTCGCCAGATTCACCGGGGGCACCGACGCGCCGTCCCGAATCTCCGCCACCGCCGGATGCTTCTGGCCGTAGATCACCCGGTACATGTCCGCGTTCCGCAGCACCGCCTGGACATACTCCTTGGTTTCACTGAAGGGGATGCTCTCCACAAACTCCGCCGGTTCCTGATAGGGAATGGTGTTCAGCCACTGCCGCACCCGCCCCGGACCCGCGTTGTACGCCGCCAGCGTCTGAATCCAGTCGCCGTTCCAGCTGTTGAGCTGCTCCCGCAGATAGTGTGTGCCCAGCTGAATGCTCACTGAAGGTTCCAGCAGCGTGTAGTTGCTCGCAATCCGGATGCCCTGCTGTTTGGCCATCTGCCGGCCGGTCGCGGGAACCAGTTGCATCAGCCCGTAAGCATTGGCCCGCGAATGCGCGGCGGGGTTGAACTCTGTCTCCTGCCGGATCAGCGCGGCCACCGAATAAGGATCCAGATCGTGGGATTTCGCGTTCTTCACCACGTCCTCTTTATAGGGCAGGGGGAAGAGCAGTTCCCAGTACTTCAGCGGGGCCTTGTCGAACGGCAACGCGAGGTAGTCGGCGCTGAAGCTTTTCATGATGCGCAGCGCATGAAACGGCGTCGGCATGCTTTTTGCCAGCTCCATGGCCAGCAGATGTGGCTGTTCGCCTTCGGTCTTCGCGCCGAATCGCAGTTCCGTGTCCGCCACGTCCGGCAACCCGGCCAGCATCAGCAGTCGCGCCCGCTCAATCCGCAGACGCGTCGCCGGATTGGCCACCACAGCCGTCAGATCCTTGTGCTCCGGCCAATCGATTCCGCCCAGCCACGTCACCGTCGCCGCATCCGCCTTTACTGACGCGAGCTTTGGATCCTGCAGCCGGTCCCGCGCCTGCACGGCGTAGAAATAATGCTGAAACTGGGCGCTCAGCCGTTCATAATAGGCGCGCGCGACCCCGAAATTCCCCGCCTTTTCCTCGATTCGTCCCAGAAAGTAGAGCGCCGTTCCGGCCCGCGAGTCCGCCGGATAGCGTTCCGCCTGCTCGCGCAACAGATCCATGCGGCCGGAATCACCCATCAGATAGGAATCCCACGTGATGCGCCAGTGCCCGGGAATAGTGGCGTTATCGGTCGGGAAGGAATCGGACGCCGCCTTGAACAGCGGCGCATACTTCGCATGTTCATTGGTCGAGAGGTACCGGTTACCGGCGGCCAGCAGCGCCTTCAGACGCCACGGAGAGTCCACGTACTTCTGGTTCAGTAACTGAACGGCCTCGCCCATCTCCGCATCGTCGCCGGTCTTCCGCGCGGCATCCGTCAGGAAATACAAACGCCGGGCGTCGGCGTCGCCCTTGGCGACTTTGAGCGCTTTCAGATACTTCAGCGCGGAAACGGCATCCCCGGCCAGGTACTCGGCCGCGCCGATCCCGACCCTCGCCTGATCCCGCTCCGGTTCCGGCAAAGTGCCCGCCAGCGCCGCATACTCCTGCTTCGCTTTGTAGAACTCCCGCACGTCCAGCCACTTCTGGCAGCGCTCCAGTTCCTGCAGCGGCGGCGCGGCGGGATAATCGCGGCCCAACATGCTCCGGAGACGTTCGAGCGCCGTCAGAGACTGCGCCGCCAGATCGGTGTTGGGTGAACCGAAGTAGACTTTCTGATACGTCACCGCGGCCTGGAGTTTCTCGCCCGAGGCCTCATACGCCATGCCGAGCGTGAAGTCCCCGTCCGGTTGCGGCAGCAGTTTGTAGTCGGCTTGCAGAATTTCGAGCGCCTTCGTATTCGAAGCCGCCTGCTTCTGATCGAGCAGAGCCCGCGCGTGCAGCAGGCTGAGCTTGCCCGCGAGTGGAGACGACGGCGTCGGATGCGCCCTGTACGCGTTCAGATCGCGCACCGCGCCATCGAAATCGCTGGTCTGGAGTTCGGAAGAAGCCAGGTAATAGGAGACGTAGTCGGCCAGCTTCGGCAACTGCGGCTGTAAACCGCGCAAATGCTGTACCGCGACCGGATAGTCCTTCACGTTGTAAGCATTGATACCCTGGCCCAGACGGGTGGTGGCAGGGTCAGCGGCACTCAGCAGAACCGGAATCAGAAGCGCGAGTGCCGATACTCTCATATTTTTTGTTTACACCATGGGACCGGGATATCCCAGACCCAGCAGCCGGTCATCGTCATGGGCCAGACTACGCAGGATTTCAAGATGCAGGTAATCCACCATAGTGGGCGACTTCGAAAGGAACGTTTGCAGGAATTCCGCCCGCGCCGCATCGATACCAGTCTGCAGCGCCGTGTAAATATCCCCGGCAAACACTCCTTTGCGCAATTCTTCGGCATGGTAAAGCCGCAGCTCCGCCACCTTCACCCGCGCCACGCGCTGTGCCTGCAGGTGCAGCTTTTGATCATCCGCGGAAAGATCTTCCCACGTCCGCGGCGACTGCGCGGCGCGTACCGATTCCACGGCGGCAGGTACCGCCGCGGCGGCGATCTGCACCAGTTCCGGACTCTTCAACGGCGACATCGCCGGAGCCGTCAGCATTTCCAGCTTCATGCCGGCCGCCTCGCAGAGCAGTTCAAGCGGCGCCGGCACCACCTTACCGGTTGCGAAAAGCACAGCCACAACGGATTGACGTACGGTGACCGGGAAAAGATACGCCATCGGCGTGCAGCCGTCGGAATCGACGGGCAACGCCTCCGCCAGTAAGTTCGAGACCTCGCTCTCCGACGCCACCGCCACCACCGGATCCCGGGTCTCCACAGTGGACTGAAACGCCCCGGCGGCAGATAGTTCGAACTGAACCTTGCCTTCAATCTCGATGTCGCGCAGCACCAGAGACCGCGCCCGCTCTTCCTCCACCTGAAAAACGCCGGCCTGAGGTGCCCACGGGGTGGTTCCCGACGACAGCAACTGGAGCACGGCCGCTTCCGAAGGCGCATTCCGCAGGCGGCGGACCACCTGATTCAGAGCCTCGGCGGTAATTCGCTGGGTCGACTGGAAAGCTTCCGCTCTCGCATGTTCCCGGGCCAGCCGCACGCGGTCGTCCGCCTGTCCGCGTTCCTGCTCCACGGTCCGGACAAGAGCGTCAGCGTTTTCCGCCGCGACGGCTTCCAGTTTCGCCGCGTTCTGTGCCCGCTCTTCTTCAACGGCTCGCGCCAGGACCAGTTCATACTCGGCGGCGGCGGCTCGGGCGGCTTCTTCTCGCCCCTGCTCCCTGCCCTGTTCCAGCGCCTCCAGACGAGCCGCTTCGGTAGCCTGCCGGAGTTCCTCCGCCGCCTGCGCCCGGTGATCTTCCAGCGCCTGATCGTGCCGGGAAGCGGCGTCCGCCAGACCCGCTTCCAGCCGTGATGACAACTCTTCCGCTAAGGCGGCGTGGTGCCTGTCAAATATGACTTTCCAGTCGCTGTGAAGGGTGCCGTCCATCTTCTTCATGGTAAGTCACGGCATTCGCCCTGTCGATTACACCTTTTTATTTTGGATCAGCGGCGGTCGTCACCCCGCAGCTTCGAAAGCAGCCGCAGGATTTCGAGGTACAGCCAGACCAGCGTCACCATCAGGCCGAACGCTCCGTACCACTCCATGTATTTCGGGGCGCCGCGATACGCGCCTTCTTCGATAAAGGCGAAATCCAGAATCAGATTCAGCGCCGCGATCACCACCACCACCGCGCTGAACAGAATCCCGATCGGACCGCTGCCGAAAATCCCCGGCACCTGGATGTGGAAGAATCCGAGAATCATGTTCAGGAAGTAAACCAGAGCGATGCCGCCGGTCGCCGCCACAATGCCCAGCGTGAACTTCTCGGTCGCTCGAATCATGCCGGAACGGTACGCCAGCAGCAGGCAGAACGCCGTGCCGAACGTCCCCGCGACCGCTTCAATCGCGATGCCGGGGTAGCGGAGTTCAAACGTCGCCGAAAGCGCGCCGAGGAAAAGCCCTTCGAGGAGCGCATAAATCGGCGCGGTCACCGGCGCCCATTCCCGCTTAAAAGTCGTGATCATCGCGGCAATGAATCCGCCAAATGCGCCGATCATGATGTAGCCGCCCATCCCGTTCGTGGGATAGACGCCATCCGGCGTCACCTGCAGGCCATTGAAGAACTGACTCCAGGTGAAGGCGGCGGACAGCATCGCCAGAATCAGCAGGATGCCGGCTTTGTTTACAGTCCCGGCGATCGTCATGCCTTCGCCATAGCCGACGTGCGTGGCGCGAACATCGTAAACGTTATTGCCAAAGACGGGATTCGAGGTTTTCATATAAGGTAAGCTCTCAGGCTTCTGTACCGTGTTAGATGCTTCGTCTTCAATATAGGCTACACAGTTGCCATGGCGTTCAACAGATCCCGGTCAAAACCCGCCACGGCCTTGTAGCGTGCGGCAATCTCTTCCAGTTCCGCCCTCGAAATCACGTCCTCCAGCCGCCCGAACCCGTGGGGCGCGCGCTCTTCCACCAGTTGCATGCACGCCTCGGGCCCTTGTTGCCGGTTGGCGAGAACAATTTTCGAAGTCGGCTCCAGCCGCACACTCTCATAGACGCGCAACGCCTCAGGAACGTTCGCCTGCGCGGTGAGCGCCGCCGCAATCGCCGCCGCGTCCAGAATCGCCTGCGAAGCCCCATTGGAACCAATGGGATACATGGGATGTGCCGCGTCCCCCAGCAGCGTGACACGCCCGAAACTCCAGCGCGGCAGCGGGTCGCGGTCCACCAGCGGATACTCGAAAATCTCGTTCGCCCCCCGGATCAGCGCCGGAATGTCGAGCCAGTCGAACTTCCATGGTTCAAAAAGGGACCCGAATACGGACGCGTCCACCCGCCTGTTCCAGTCCCGAACGGGCGGCGCCTGCTCACCCGGCATGCGGACGTCGGCAATCCAGTTCACCAGCGAAGCGCCCCTCGCCGCCGTTTCCGGGCAGATGGGATACGCGACGAACTTCCGGTCCGGATACCCGGCCATGATCATCGACTTCCCCGTCAGAAACGGCGCAGCCTCCGTCACGCCGCGGAAAAGATAGCGCCCGGAAAACGGCGGCGCGCCCTCATCCGGATAGAAATAACGGCGCACCGTGGAATGAATGCCCTCAGCCGCAATCAGTACGTCGCCCGTCGCCGAGCCCTTCGAAGCCCCCGTCTGCCGGTCGGAAAACTGCGCCGTCACCGCGTCATCCCCGCTCTCGAAGGAATTCAGGTGATGACCCACATGAACGCGCTCCGGGCCCAGCCGCCGCGACACTTCGTCGAACAGCAGCATCTGCAGCCGGCCGCGATGAATGGAAAACTGCGGCCACCGGTACCCCGCCGCCAGCCCGCGCGGCTCACTCCAGATCGGCTTCCCGAACTTACTGAAATAGGCCAGTTCCGCCGTCGGAATGGCGATTTCGGCCAGCCGCTCCTGCAACCCCAGCAGCGTCAGTTCGCGAACCGCGTGCGGCAGCAGGTTGATCCCCACCCCCAGCGGCCGAATCTCCGCGACCGACTCGAAAACCTCCGCCTCAATCCCCGCCCGGTGCAGGTGCAGCGCCGTCGTCAGCCCGCCAATTCCCGCTCCACAAATAATTGCTTTCATGACAGAACCCGCCATTCTATCCTGACGGAGAATGCCCGAACCGCCTCACCTGGAGTTCATTGCCGACCTGACCGTCACCCTGGGCGAACCCCTCGTCGTCGGTCCCACCCCGCGGGGCCTCCACCGTATCATCCCCATCACGGGCGGACGGGTCGAGGGACCGAAGCTCAAGGGTGTCATCCTGCCCGGCGGCGCGGACTGGCAGTACATCGACGCCACCGGAACCACCGATGTCGACGCGCGCTACACCCTCCGCACGTCTGACGGCGTTCTGCTCGGCATCACCAGCCGCGGCCTTCGCGCCGGACCGCCCGAAGTACTCGCGCGCCTCGCGCGTGGCGAAGCCGTCGACCCCGCCACGTATTACTTCCGCACAGCGGTCCGCGTGGAAGCCCCCGCCGGGCCTTACGAATGGCTCGCGAGGGCGATCTTCCTCGCCCAGGCGGAGCGACTGCCGGATACCGTGCGCATCCGGCTCTGGCAGGTCTGCTGACTACCCGGCTTTTTCGAGCAGCGTCAGGCTGATCTTCTGGCTCAGCACCATCTCGCGCGTCACCTGGAACTCCTTCACCTTCTTATAGGAAGGCAGGAAGTACATCAGATCCAGCATCAGGTCTTCGATAATCATTCGCAGACCACGCGCCCCCACCTTGCGTTCCAGCGCCAGCTGCGCAATCGCGTCGAGAGCGTCATCGGTAAACCGCAACCGGACATTCTCATACTCGAACAGCCGCTGGTACTGCTTGATAATGGCGTTCTTCGGCTTGGTCAGAATCTGAATCAGCGCCGCCTTATCCAGATCTTCCAGCGTCGCCACCACCGGCAGACGGCCAATGAATTCCGGAATGAAACCGTACTTGATCAGATCATGCGGCTGCAGATTCCGCAGCAGATCGATGTCGCGCCGATCACTGATCCCCACCGTCTTCACCTGCGGCTGATCGCCCTTCGGCTCTTCCTGATGGAAACCAATCGACTTTTTTCCCACGCGGCGCGAGATGATCTTTTCGAGACCCACAAACGCCCCGCCGCAGATGAACAGGATGTTCGTCGTGTCGATGGGCGTAAATTCCTGGTGCGGGTGCTTCCGTCCGCCCTGCGGCGGAACGTTGGCAACCGTGCCTTCCAGAATCTTCAGCAGCGCCTGCTGCACGCCTTCGCCCGAAACGTCCCGGGTGATCGACGGATTCTCGTCCTTCCGGCAGATCTTATCGATTTCGTCGATATAGATGATGCCCTGCTGACAGCGCTGCACATCCCCGTCAGCCGCCTGCAGCAGCTTCAGGATAATGTTTTCCACGTCCTCACCGACGTAGCCCGCCTCGGTGAGCGTGGTGGCGTCGACAATGGCAAACGGAACGTCCAGAATCCGCGCTAACGTCTGCGCCATCAGGGTCTTACCGGTACCGGTGGGACCAATCAGCAGAATGTTCGACTTCGCCAGTTCAATCTCGGAATTCCGCATCCGGTTCATGTGGATGCGCTTCGAGTGGTTGTAAACCGCAACCGCGAGCTTGCGCTTCGTCGCTTCCTGACCGATTACATATTGGTCCAGAAAGTCCTTAATTTCCAAAGGCTTGGGAATTTTGTGCGGACCCGCGGCGGCGGGCTCCGGCTTATCGTCTTCCAGTATCGAGTTGCAAACGGCGATGCACTCATCGCAAATGTAGGCGCGCGGATAATCGCTCGGGGAGGAAATCAGCTTGCCAACAACGTCCTGACTCTTATGACAAAAGGAGCAACGCAGGGTGTCATCCGATCCAGCACGCTTCAAGCGATTCTCCTTCCGCGGCGATCACGCTTGGGGGTGGTCGCAGGGTTCAATTCACTTTTATTATGACCTGCATAGGGTTGGGAAGCAACGCGTTACAAATGGATAGCGTTTTTTGCCTATCCCCGGCACTACAATTTCAGCCTGCACACCACCCCAACGTCATCGCAGTACCAAAGCCAGCCAGCCCGGATCGTCATCCCGTGCGGCAGCGGATCACTGTCCGCCAGCTGAATCTTCTCCACCATCCGGCCGGTCTCCGGGTCGTGTTTGAAGAACGCGTTCAGATTGCTGTCCGCCACCCACAAATACTTCCCCTCCCAGCCAATGCCATGCGGACGGTTCGCCGCCGTCGGGAACTTCGTCTGCACCACCCACGTCTTCGGGTCCACTTTATAGACCTCGCGCGAAGGCGGCACCGCCATCCACAGGAAGCCGTCCCGCCACTCCTGCCCATGCGCGCCCGTCCCCGGAGCCTTGCTGCCCAGCGTATCCCCCGCCTGAAAGCCGCCCACCGATTTCGGCGTCGCCGGCTTCGGAGCCGTCACAGGTTTCGCCAGCGGACTGCTCCGCGCCGCCGGGTCGCCCGCCATCTTATAAATCACGCCCGCCCCCGGCGTGAAGTGCCGCTCCAGCGTCTTCCCCGTCCTCGCGTCCACCCGCACAATCTCCCGGCTGTACGTCGACCCGATCCACAAACTGCTCCCGTCAAACGTAATCCCGCTCGATTGATCCGTCTCCGTCTCAAACGCCCGGATCACCCCGCCATCCTCATAACGAACCAGCGAAGCCCGGCTCCCCGCCGACTGGTCCATAATCCACAGTCCCTCGTCGGTCGCCTGCAGGCCATTCGGATGCGGATCCGGCGACTTGAACACCACCGACGGCTTCCCCACTTTCCGGACAGGCAGTTTTGCTAAATCAGCGGCGGCGATTGCCGGCGCGACGGCAACAGACAGGAAAGATCGGCGGTTCACGCCCGGAATTCTATCAGGAATTCCGGCATACACACAGAGCGTGGGCCATCGCCACTTTTTTCCTCAGTTTTACCCGACGACCGCCGTCCAGACTGGTAATCTAACCGTGATGAGTCTCGTTGCTGGCGTGGATCTTGGAGGGACGGCCGTCAACTACACCCTGACGACCGCCGATGAGAACTTTCTGATCGATGGCTTATGTGAGCATCCGGCGCGCGCCCGCGAGGGTCCCGCCATCTGCCTCCAGCAGATTGCCGATGGCCTCCGCATCGCGGCAGACCGCGCCGGCGTCCCGCTCGAAGACATCGCCATGGTCGGGCTCGATACCCCCGGCCCCGCCAGTTCCGCCGGCGTCCTCAGCGAACGCGGCAGCACCAACTTCGTCCACACCGATTGGTGCGGCTTCGATATCCGCCTCGGCCTCGAACAGAAGATCGGCAAACCCGTCATTTATCTGAACGACGGCAACGCCGGCGCGCTCTGGGGACACTTTGCCCTCTTCGGAGCCGGCACATCCGCCACCTCCGTCTCGGCCATCATCGGCACCGGCCTCGGCGGCGGCGTCATCGCGGAAGGCAACGTCATCCGCGGTCGCAAGGGCTTCGGCGGCGAACTGGGGCACGTCCTCATCCCCTACCAGAGCATCGCCGGCGCCGAAGGCATGAAGCCCCGCTGCAATTGCGGACGCATCGGCGACCTCGAATCGCTCTGCTCCCTCACCGCCATCGAAAATTCCCTGCTGCCGCACTTCCTGCCGCAGTATCCCGACCACGAACTCGCAAAGCTTGACGACAACCGCAAGGCCGCCAAACTCGTCCGCGGCCTGGCGGAAAAAGGCGATCCGCTCGGGCGCGAAATCTTCCGCGTGCAGGCCCACGCCCTCGGGCTTTTCTTCGACGAAATGATCAATATCTTTGACCCGGACGCCCTCATCGTCGGCGGCGGCGCCATCGAGACCACGGCCGATTTCCAGGGCTGGTTCGTCCGCGAAATCCGCCGCGGCATGCCTTCGCAGCGCGCCGAGCAACTGGATATCCCGATTCACATCATGCCCGATGGCGATACCGCCGGTGCGCGCGGCGCAGCCATCGAAGCCCTCAAAACGGCGCGGCGTGACGGCCTGCTCTGACCGTCACGCCCACTCACCGAAGCATCAAAACTTACGCATCACAAATATCGAGCGCCTTGCTCAGAGTCGCAATCGGATCGTGCCCCTGGTCCGGCGAATACTCGTGCGAAATGAACCCCGTATACCCGGTATCCGCAATCGCCTTCGCAATGAACCGGTAGTTCAGCTCCTGCGATTCGTCAATATCATGCCGCCCCGGGTTTCCGCCCGTATGGAAATGCCCGATCCACTGGATGTGATCCCGGATATTCCGCACAATATCGCCGTCCATGATCTGCGCGTGATAGATGTCGAACAGAATCTTCACGCGCGGTGAATTCACCCGCTTCATCACGTCCACACCCCAGGCGATGTGGTCGAACATGTAGTCCTTGTGGTTCACCTTGCTGTTGAGGTATTCCATGCAGATGGTGACGCCCTTGTCCTCCGCATGCGCCTTGATCCGGTTCAGCGAAGCCACGCAGTTATCGGCGCCCTCGCGGTCATCCATCCCCTTGCGGTTGCCGCTGAACGTGATGATGTTCGGAACACCGTTGGCCAGAGCTTCGTCGATCGCGGCATGCAGCCCCTTCTCGATCCGCTCGTGATTCTCTTTGCGGTTGAGCGCCTCGGGAATCGTGCCGCCCGGCCCCGGCGGATACATGGTGGGCGTCAGGCCGTACTTCTTCAGCATCGGCCAGTCGGCCGGACCGATCAGATCAAAGCCCTTCACCCCCAGCTTCGCCGCTTCCCGGCAGCTGTCTTCGAGCGACATGCCGCGCCCGAAAACGCCACGCGTCACGCCCTGCCGCAAACGTCCTTTGCGAATCATCGGCGACGCGTTCGACGCAGCCGGCGGCTGGGCGCTCATCGCGCCAGCCGCCGCCAGACCCGCCAGTACTTCTCTGCGGTTCATGCTATTTCTCATTCACCGTGAACGCGAATAGCGAATCGCCCGCGCCCACAATCACCAACTGCTTGCCGTCCAGTTCATAGCTGATCGGCGCGTTGCTCACCGAAGACGCCAGATTGGCGTGCCAGAGCGGCTCGCCCGTCTTCGCATCCATCGCGACGAAATTATTCGACGTGTCCCCCGCAAACACCAGGTTGCCCGCCGAACTCATCAGCCCGGAACGCCCGCCGGAACCTTCCCACTTGTGGCTCCACCGGATCGCGCCCGTCTTCACGTCGATCGCCTGCAACAGCGCCTCCGTGTACCCGCCACGGTCCGTGCCGCCCCAGCCTTCCGGCTTCTCATCGATGTCGTACAGATACCAGACACTGAACGCGCGGTTGGCATTGATGTAGAACAACCCGGTATCCGGGCTGTAGGTGGGCGGAGGCCAGTTCGCCGCGCCGCCCTGATTCGGAGACACCAGCGCCCCATCGAACTGCGGCTCCTTCTTCGGGTCCGGAATCGGCTGCCCTCGCTTGTCAATGCCCTTGGCCCAGTTGGTCTTCACGTATTCCTTCGAAACCAGCGCCTTGCCGGTCGCGCGGTCCAGCACAAAGAACCAGCCGTTGCGGCAGGCCATGGAAAGCAGCTTCTTATTCTGCCCCTCCACCTTGCCATCGAACAGCACCGGAACTTCCACGTTGTCCCAGTCATGCGTGTCATGCGGAGAGGGCTGGAAATACCAGACCATCTTGCCCGTGTCCGGGTTCAGCGCCACAATCGACGCCGTGTAGAGGTTGTCCCCCTCGCGTCCCTTGCCCGCAATCACCGGCTGCGGATTCCCCGTGCCCAGGTAAATCTGATTCAGTTCCGGGTCGTATGTCGTGGTGCCCCATGTCATGCCGCCGCCATGCGCCGCCGCATCCTCGTTCGGCCACGTCTCAAAACCCGGCTCGCCCTTCTTCGGGACCGCCGACCAGTGCCACTGCAACTCACCGGTTTCCGGATCGCGCGATTCGAAATAACCCGGAATGTCCAGATCGTCACCGCTCACGCCCACCAGCACATGGTTCTTCACAATAATCGGCGCGACCGACGCATAGTACAACTGATCCAGATCGCAGATCGACTTGTGCCAGCGCTCCTTGCCGTCCTTCAGATTCAGTGAAATCAGCTGGCAATCCGGCGTTTCAAAATACAGCCACGCGCCATAAACCGCCACGCCGCGGTTGCCGATATGGATGCCGCCCTTCGATTGATGCGTATGGTGCCAGAGTTCGCGACCAGACCGCGCATCAATTGCCCACACGTGATCGGGCACCGTGAAATACAGCACCCCGTTCACTTCCACCGGCGTCGCCTTAATGGTCGCGCCAGGCACGCCCTGCGGAATGCGGTAAATCCACTGCAGGCTCAGGTTGTGGACGTTCGTCGAATTGATCTTCTTGAGCGGGCTGAAGCGCCGTCCCGAATAGTCGCCGTTATACCCCGGCCATGTGTCGGTGGGCTGCTGCAGCAGTTTCGCCGGATCCAGCGCGCCCTGGCCGAAGAGTGTGGCGGAAATGGCGGCCATCGCCGCGATGAGTCGGATCGATTTCATTTGAGGCTCTCCAGGTAGGCGGTGATGTCGTGCATGTTCTTGTCGCTGATGCGATCCAGCAGTTCGTAATGGGCTTTATAAGGGTCGTCGACCTTGACTTTCAGGCTGGAAGAGCGCGTCCAGGCGTGATACTCGCCGTCTTTGTCACGCAGCGAAACGTTGAAGTCGTCAATCTTATCCAGCACCCCGGTCACAGCCGGACCGGACGCCGGCGTCACCGTCACCATCGTCTGCTTACCACCACCACCGCCGCCCCGGCCTCCGCGGCCAAACGCCGGCTTCGGGAACAGGAACTTCTGCTGCATGTCCACCGGATCGTACTTCGCGCCCACGCCCTTCAGGTCGCCCGTCGCCGAATGGCACTGGCTGCATTTTCCGTCACCATTGAAGTACGCTTCACCAGCCTTCGCGTCGCCGGTCAGCACATTCTGCGCATGGAACAGCGGGGAACTGCGGAGCGTATCCGTCACTTTGAAATGCAGGAAATCCGCCAGATCTTCAATCTGCGCCTGCGTCAGATTCGCCGATTTCGCGCCGCTCTGCAGCGGATGGCCCTTCTTCATCACCGGCCCGATGTCGCTGCCGTAGCGGTCATGCAGCACCACCAGCGAACGCACCAGATCCGGCCCGTTCTGCGCGCCGCGCGCGCTCGGTCCATGGCAGGTGACGCACTCGGCCGCATAGACCTTCCTGCCGCGTTCCACCCCGGCGGCATCGATGATGTGCTTATCGGCCGCGCCGGCCTGCGCCAGCATGCCCCCGCCCGTCGGTGCGGTTCTGCCGCGTCCACCGGTTGCCGGAGGCGGCGGGCCTCCCTGTGCAAGCAGGCATCCGGCCACAGCGGCGCCTAATATCGCTGTCCGAAGCCACGTGGTCGTAGAGTCAGCCATTCCAATCGTCTCCCTCGATAACATTGCGCATCTCGGGTTCGATTATATAGCTTCACGGCGGGCAATCCCAATACAACCGCGTAAACGCTTACCAGATGCGCGCCACCCCATACCGCTCCACCATCGGGTCGCGCGACACCATCGGCAGTTCCTCCTCCAGCGCCTGGGCGATTAGCAGCCGGTCAAAGGGATCCCGATGATGGAACGGCAGCTTCGCGGTTCGCATCATCTGCCGGAAGCTGATCTCCAGCTGATCGAATCCGTTCAGCGACATCTGCTCCGGAATATACTTCTCCGGCGCGGTCGGCAGCCGCAACTTCTCCAGACTGCACTTGATCGCGATTTCCCAAAAGCTCGCGAAGCTGACGGAGCACTCGCTGCCTTCCATCGCCTCGCGCGCCTTCGGCGAAAGCTGCGGATCATCCTCGCACCACCACAGAAAGGCGTGCGTATCAAGCAGAACCCGCAACCTACATATACTCCGCGAAGTCCGCCAGCGGCTCGTCGAAATCCGGAGCCAGCCAGACGCCCTTGCCCGTCCCGGGCACGCGCTTCGCCGGCTTGATCGCCACGATCTTCACCACCGGGCGGTTCTCTTTGGTGACAATCACCGTCTCCCCGAGCATCGCCTTCTGCACCATCTCCGAAAAATGCGCCTTCACCTCCGCCAGCTTATGCTCCATGGTCACATTATATGACCACTCCCCCACAACCCGCAATCCCCCCTGCATCCCTACGCCACCGCCGCCGATTTCGCCTTCGCCGTCAGGCCCAGCGTGGTTCGCAATTCGTCATCCAGTTTCTCCGCCGTCGCCGGATTTTCTTTCAGGAACAGCCGCGCATTCTCCCGGCCCTGCCCCAGCCGTTCGCCCCGATAGCTGAACCACGAACCCGACCGCTCCACCACGTTCTTCGCCACGCCCAGATCCAGCAGGTCACCCTCGCGCGACGCGCCTTCCCCATAAAGGATGTCGAACTCCGCCTCACGGAACGGCGACGCGACCTTGTTCTTCACAACCTTAGCCTTGGTCCGGTTCCCGATGATCGTCTCGCCGTCCTTCAGACTCCCGATCCGCCGGATATCCACCCGCACCGAGGCGTAAAACTTCAGTGCCCGGCCGCCCGTCGTCGTCTCCGGACTCCCGAACATCACGCCGATCTTCTCGCGAATCTGGTTGATGAACACCATGCAGGTATTCGTGCGGGACACCGTGCCGGTGAGTTTGCGCAGCGCCTGCGACATCAGCCGCGCATGCAGGCCGACGTGATTATCGCCCATCTCACCTTCGAGTTCCGCCTTGGGAACCAGCGCCGCCACCGAATCGACCACAATCACGTCCACCGCGCCGGACTGCACCAGCGCCGCCGTGATCTCCAGCGCCTGCTCGCCCGTATCCGGTTGAGAAACCAGCAGGTTATCCACGTCCACCCCGAGCTTCCGGGCGTAAACCGGATCAAGCGCATGTTCCGCGTCCACAAACGCGGCAATGCCGCCCAGCTTCTGGGCCTGCGCGATCACCTGCAAAGCAATGGTGGTTTTGCCGGAAGACTCCGGCCCGAAGATTTCGACCACGCGGCCGCGCGGAAAGCCGCCCGCCCCCAGCGCCGCATCCAGCGAAAGACAGCCCGATGAAATCACCGAGACGGGGACGACATTGTCCGCCCCCAACCGCAGGACCGTGCCGCGGCCAAACTGCTTGTCAATCGCCGAAAGGGCGAGATCAATCGCCTTCCGTTTTTCCAAATCCGTCATGAACGCCTCCAAATAAGGAAGGTGCGTTCACGACGGAAAATTCTCAGAGGAATTTCAGTTAGTCTTCGTCCTGGCGAAGTTTCGACAGCACGCCCAGGTCTTCGAGCGTCGTGGTGTCGCCCCTCACCTCGCCACCCGCCGCGAGTTCCCGCAGCAACCGGCGCATGATCTTGCCGGAACGCGTCTTCGGCAACGAATCAGTGAACCGGATGTCGTCCGGCTTCGCCAGCGATCCGATCTCTTTCGCCACCCACGTCCGCAGTTCCGCCTTCAGCTCCTCGGTCGGCTCCGTGCCTTCCGCCAGCGTCACGAACGCCGCGATTCCCTGCCCCTTGATCTCGTCGGGACGCCCCACCACCGCGGCTTCCGCCACCAGATGATGCGCCACCAGCGCCGATTCCACTTCCATGGTGCTCAGCCGGTGCCCGGAGACGTTAATCACGTCGTCCACGCGGCCCATCACCCAGATGTAGCCGTCTTCGTCCTGCCGCGCGCCGTCGCCCGTGAAGTACGAACCCGGATTCTGCGACCAGTACTGCTGCTGGAACCGTTCGTTATCCCCGTAAATCGTGCGCAGCATCGCCGGCCACGGCTTGCGGACCACCAGATAGCCGCCCGAACCCACCGGCACCGGCTCGCCTTCCTTCGTCACCACTTCCACCTTGATGCCCGGCAGCGGTCGCGTGCAGGAACCAGGCTTCGCCGGCGTCGCGCCCGGAATCGGGCTGATCATAATCGCGCCCGTCTCCGTCTGCCACCACGTATCCACAATCGGACAGCGGTTATGGCCGATGGTGCTGCGGTACCACATCCAGGCTTCAGGATTAATCGGCTCACCCACGCTGCCCAGCAGCCGCAGGCTCTTCAGCGAATGCTTCGCAGGCCACCGCTCGCCCAGCCGCATAAACGCCCGGATCGCCGTCGGAGCCGTGTAGAAAATGGTCACCTTGTGCCGGTCGATCATGTCCCAGAAACGGTCCGGCTGCGGATGCGTCGGGCCGCCTTCATACATCAGCACCGTCGCGCCGTTCTGCAGCGGTCCGTAAACCACATAGCTGTGGCCCGTCACCCACCCGATATCAGCCGTACAGAAGTAAATATCCTCATCGCGGATATCGAAAACCCACTTCGTCGTGATGTAGGTGGATACCGCGTAGCCGCCCGTGGTGTGCAGAATTCCCTTGGGCTTGCCGGTGGTGCCGGAGGTATACAGCAGATACAGCGGATGCTCGGAATCGAGCGATTCGGCGGGGCATTCGTCGGACGCGATCGCCATCAGCTCATGCCACCAGTGATCGCGGCCCGGTTTCATATGCTGCTGCGTCCCGGTTCGCTGGTACACGATCACGCTCTCCACCGTGGGGCAATGATCGAGCGCCGCATCCACCGCCGGCTTCAGCTTCACTTCCACGCCGCGCCGGAAAGACCCGTCCTGCGTGATTACGCACGTCGCCTGCGAATCGTTGATGCGGTCCACCAGAGCCTGCGACGAGAACCCGCCGAATACCACCGTGTGCGGCGCGCCAATGCGGGCGCAGGCCAGCAGCGCGATGGCCAGTTCCGGCGTCATGCCCATGTAAATGGCGACGCGGTCCCCCTTCTTCACGCCCACTTTTTTGAGGACGTTGGCGAACTTGCAGACTTCGGCATGCAACTGCAGATAGGTAAGCGTGCGGATATCGCCCGGTTCGCCCTCCCAGATGATGGCGGCCTTGTTTTTGCGCCACGTCGTGAGGTGCCGGTCCAGACAGTTGTGCGAAAGATTGAGTTTTCCGCCCACAAACCACTTCGCCCACGGCGCATCCCACTCGAGCACGCTCTTCCACGGCTCAAACCATTCCAGTTCGCGGGCAATGTTGCCCCAGAACGTTTCCGGATCGCGATCCGCCTCATCATAGAGACGCTCGTAATCGGCCATGGACTTGATGTGAGCCCTGGAGCTGAACTCCGACGGAGGAGCAAAAAGACGCTGTTCGCGGAGCGTGGACTGGATGTCGTTGCTCTGAGTATTGTGAGACGGATTCTGTTCGGACATGCGTGATCATATTGAGCATACAGGATGCCGTGCCCACGGCAGAGTGACTGATCCAATACAATAAGCGCATTGTGAAAACCTCTCCGAAGCTCCGCCTCTCTACCTGTGCCGCCGCCGTTGCCGCCGCCTGTGCCGCCCTCGCCTTCGCCGCCGTGGAACCGTCCGCCACGCTGCTCGAAAACGATCAGGTCAAGGTCGTCCGCGCCCTCGAAAAAGCCCACGTGAAGGGCAGTTTCCATGAGCACAAGGTCAATCGCGTCATGATTTACCTGCAGGACGGCAAGCAGCGCTTCGAGTATAAAGACGGCCGCCCCGCCGCCGACTTCGCCTGGAAGGCCGGCCAGGTCGTCTTCAGCAAAGCCGACGGCATGCACCAGCCCGAAGTGGTGAGCGACGAACCCTTCAACATCATCGAAATCGAACTGAAGAACCCCGCCGCCACGCCCGCCGGCAAGGTGAAAGCCTCCGGCGACATTCTCAGCGCCTGCCGCCGCCAGTGCAAGCTCGAGTTCGAAAACGATCAGGTCCGCGTCATCCATGTCCGCCTCAGCGGATTTGAAAAAGCCAGCCGCCTGAACCTCACCCACAACAGCGTGCGCGTCTATCTGAGCGGCAAGAAGGCCGGCCAGGCCATCTTCGATAAGCCCGGTCGCAAGCCGCTCGAAAACGTGGCGGACGGCCTGCTCGAATTCGTCATCGTGGAATTGAAAAGCTAAACGCTAATCCGCAAAGAACAGGACTGCGGACCCGGCCTTCGCCGCCACCCGCAGTCTGGTTCCCGCCGGCAGCCGTAACGGCTCCCGCAGCACATAATCCCGCGCCCACCGCTTCCGGAACCCCTGCACCGCGATCAGCCGCTCCACCGCGCCATCCGGCTTCACCGCCCACGCCTCCAGCGCGCCGCCTTCCACCAGGTCCTTCGGACGAATCGCCACCAGGCTCTGCGTCCGCGGAAGCGTGACTTCCCGCACCACCGGCAGCATCCGCGCATACCGCGGCATCGGCATCGTTTCGGGCTTCAACACCGGACCGTGTGACGGCGGCAGCCCCGCATCGCCCTCCGGCGCTCCCCCTTCAACCCACGCCACGAAGTTATCCATTTCCTGCCGGGACAGGCTCGGGTCACCCGCAAACTCGCCGATCCCCTTCACCGCGCCCCAGGGCGGCATCCGCCGGGAAAGCACTTCATCCCGGATCGCCTTCGCCCAGGGCCGGGCATCTTCGTAAGTAGTGAGCGACATCGCCATGCCGCCCGCATGATGGCAGCCGGCGCAGCGCTTGTAGACCATGCGGGAAATCTCCTGCGTCCACGTCAGCTTCGTCGTGATGGGGTCATGCGACGCCAGCGGCATCGCCAGACTCACCAAAATCACCGCCGGCGTCAGGCGCTTCAGAAGCGCGCGCATGGCCTCAGTGCGCCGCGGGCTTCGCGGCAGGCCGGCGCTGCGGCAGAATGCTCCGCAGGTCTTTATTCGCATCGATCGCGACATTGAAGAACCCGAACATCATTTCTTCCCAGCTCTGGTCGCCGTAGCGGACTTCCTTTGTCGCATCCGGATTCGCCGGATTGTTGGGCGAATTATCGAAATGCGCCACGCATTCGATCTTCGCGCCCTTCGGCATCAGGATCGGCTTCACCGGATCATACGAAAGCTGCCAGCTGAAGTCATAATGCGGCACGCTCAGCAGCACCTCGCTCTCACCGGTCGGATACGTCGCCTTGAAGAGGAAGTCTTTCCCGCGCAGGTGCATGTGCGGAATCAGCGCCGTCACGCGCGCCTCGTCACCAAATTCGAACGACGCCTTCACTTCGAAATTCGCGTCACCCGGCGGAATCACAAACCGGTTATTCTGCGCCGCCAGCGTGTAAATCCGTTCCTTCACCGGTACCCGCGAATACCGCAGCCCGATGCTCGTCTGGTCAGACCCCGCCTTGCCATTCGCCGTGTAATGCAGTTGCAGAATCAGATCGGAACCGGCCTTCACCAGCTTCGCCTGGCCATCCTCCAGCGCATTCGGCGGCACACCTGGCGCATAGCCCACCAGATGCTCGCCGTTGCCGCCTTCGCCCGGCTTCGGTTTGTAGGGAATGCCCGGCTGCGCGCTCTTCATCCAGTTCGAACCCGGCTCGCGCACATACGCGATCACATGATGCACCAGCGCACGATTGCCGGGCCGAACCTCGGCCGCCTGCACCCACTTGTCTTCCGTCAGGTTCAGCGGCACCAGCACATACTGGTAATCCACCGTCCCGCTCGCGGGAACCTCGAACTTCTGCGCCATCGTGACCGTCAGATCCGGCTTCCCGATATTCCAGCCGTCCACAAACCCCAGCGGTTTCGGCAGGTCTTTCGGATTCCCCTCCGGCGCGCCGCCCTTCACCCAGGAGACAATCGTTTCGATTTCCTTCTCCGTCATCCGGCGGTCATTCGCAAACTTGCCGTAATGCGGATCGGCAAACCATGGCGGCATCTTCCGCAGCTGCACCGCTTCCTGAATCGACGACGCCCAGGGACGCGCTTCCTGGTAGCTCAGCAACGAAAACGGCGCCGCTTCCCCGGGCCTGTGGCAGGCCTGGCAATGCTGCTGCAGCAGCGGCGCAACGTCTTTGCTGAATGTGGGCGTCGGCGCGGCCTTCGCCGCCACGCACGCGCCCGCCAGAATCGCCAGAGTTCGAAAAGTCACGGCAACCACCCCTGTGATTGAGTATACGAAGCGCTAATTCTCTTTGATCCGCAGATTCTTAAACCAGACCTTGTCGCCGTGATGCTGCAGGCTGAACTGCCCGGTCAGCTTTTCATGCGCCAGAATCTCGTAAACCGCCGGCCCGTTCTCCCAGCGATGCTTCAGACTCGCCAGACCAGCCGGATCATCCAGCGTCCCGCTCAGCACCAGTTCCCCGTTAATCCAGTGCTCGAAATGCGTGCCCTTCAGAATCAGCCGCGCGTCATTCCACTCGCCCGCCGGGTGCGCCGGATGCTTCGTCGGCGCCAGCATCGAATAGAGCGCGCCCGTCTTGCGGTCTTCGCTCTTCTTCGCGTCCGGGTGCCGCAGATCATCAATCAGCTGCATCTCAAACGCCACCGTGTATTCCTGGCCTTTCGCGTCCGCCGCCAGCTTCGCGCGTTCCACCGTCGGCGAATCGATCTGCTTCTGCACGTTCGCCTCAAACGGCCCCTTCATCTGCTTCGGATCCAGATAAACGGTCCGCTGCTGCCGGTACTTCAGCCCCGTATTGCCGCCTTCGGAAACCTTCCAGGAAAAGCGCAGCTCGAAATCGCCATATGCCTTCGCGGTGATCAGATCTTCCTGCCGCAGCGCCTTCGGCAGCGTGGTCAGGCAGCCATCTTCAATCGTCCAGGAATCGCCCGGCGGCGTCTCTTTCGAGGGGTCGCGGAAGTTCTTATAAGTCTTCCCGTCGAAGAGAAGCCTGAAGCCTTCTTTCTTCTCTTCGGGAGTCAGCGTATTGTCGGCCGCGCCCAGCGCGAGTGCCGACAGCGTCAATAAAGCCAGTGTTCTCGTCATTTTTTACCTGCTAAAGGTTCTACCTGTTAAAAGACCGGATTCTCCAGAGCGGCTTCCCGCGCTCCTCCGGCTCCATCTCATAAGTCTGTTCCGTCTTCGCCGGGTCATACCCGCGCCACAGCCAGCTCAGTTCCGCCGGCGCTTCCACCTGCCCGCCAATCCGCGTATGCGTGCCATTCCCGAAACTGAAATGGAAATCGTACTCCTGGCGCTTCAGCGAATTCGCCATCTGAATATTCTGCAGCGGCCAGCTGCCATGCTCATTCTCCAGGTCTTCCGACCCGTCCTGCAGCCACACCCGGATATTCCTCTTCGCTTCCTTCCGGATCTTGTTCGGATACGATTGCCCGCCATCCAGCACATTCGCCTTCCACTGAATGCTGGTAAAGCTGCCGATCCGCGACACCACCCGGCTGAACTGATCCGGCTGCTGCCACGCCGCGTTAAACGCGCAGATCGCGCCCGACGATTCCCCGATAATCCCCCGGCTGTACGCATCCTTCCGGATGCTGTACTTCGCCCCCACTTCCGCCAGAATCTCGTCCCGCAGGAAGCGCGGATACGTGTCATCCACCGTGTCGTACTCAATGCTCCGCATCGCCTTGCCGTTCACCATGCCGGGCGAAATAAACACGTGCACCATCACGGGAATCCGCTTCTTCGCCGTCAGATTATCGATCACGTTCAGCGTGTGCGATTGCTGCGTGCGGTCCACATTCACCTCGCCATCCTGCCAGACCATCAGCGCGGCGGGCGTCCCCGCGCGATACCCGGCGGACGTGTAGACCCAGTAATTCGACTGCATGCCCGGATAGATCTTACTGGCATGCACCAGCTTTTCCGTCAGTTGCCCCTGCGGCACGCCCGGCTGCGCATAAGCGTCAGCGGGCCACGCGGGAACATCCGTTTTCCCGCCGAACGGCTTGCCCTCCACCAGATACGCGAAGTTATGACTGCGCCCCGTTTCCACCGTGGCGAGCGCATAGTAGACCTCACCCGCCTTCGTCATCGCCGGACCCGGCTTTTCATTGATCAAAAGCGTCGGCGCGCCCGCCGCCTTCACGGCAAAGAACAGGTTCCCGCCCTCGGCCACCACCGCCGTCCCCTTCGTAAGATCAGCGTCCTTCAGCGTCGAAACAATCGCCGCCGCCATCTCCGCCGGAGCCGCATGCCCCAGGGCCAGTTTCATCAGATCCGCGCCCTGCGCCGCCACAGAGAGCAACACACAGAGCGCCGGCAGCAAACAAATTCGCATAGTCCCTGCCAGTATATTGCGGTGCACGCTTTTACGGCACAACGCTCTTGCTGCACAACGCTCTTACTGCACCACAATATTCGCCGCCACGCTGTTCACCCCACTCGTGCTCACCACCACCGGCACAGTACCCGACACCCCCGCCGGCACCACCACATTGATCTGATACAACCCCACCGCCGTCGGCGTCAGCCCGCTGAACAGCACCTGCGCCGGCTTCCCGCCAATCGTCACCACCGGCGTCGATACCGTCATCGACAGCGGACTCACCGGCGACGGCTCCCCGCTCCCCGGCGCATTCGTCACCGGCCCCAGGCCATTGCAATACAGCTGAATCGCATGCCCCGCCAGCGCCGGGTTCGCGGGCGTGATCGTGTTGAAGTTCTCGTCCCGCGCCGCCGCGAACATGCCGCCGCCCACCGGAATCTGGAAAATCCCCGGCGCATACGTCGCCAGCGGCACCGTGTAGAGCGTGCCGGAACTGTTCTGGATCGACACCTTCATCTGCGCCGAGCTCTGCCCCGCCAGTTCCCACGGAACCTGCACATTCACCTGCCCCGTCGTCACGAAATGCAGATGCCCCGGAGCGCTCTGCGCCGCCGTGTCGAAACTGACGCTCGTCTGCCCCAGCGAAACCGGCAGATAAGGCGTACTCTCCACCTGCGTTGCCGTCGCAAGACCTGTCCCGAAAATCGCCACGTACGAGCCTGGAGCCACCGCCGCGCCGGAAGCAAAGGTGGCCGCGTTCACCACACCCTTCGGCGTAATCGCCGGCTGCGCGCGCCCGGTCGCCATGAACGTCACGGCCAGCCCGCCCGCCGTCCCGGCAAACTCGTTGGTCCCGGGCGTCTTCCCCAGCGTCACTTCCGCCCCGGCAAAACCGTAAATATCGGTGGAGTTATCGGCATTCTGCAAAGACCCGCCGCCGCTCACCACACTGAAATTCACCGGCGCATTCGGCACCGGCACGCCATACTGATCGAGCAATTGCAGAATCACCACGCCGGATGACGTGGTCTGCCCCGCGTTCCCGTCATCGCCATTGCCCAGAATCGGCGTCACGTAAGACGGAATCCCGTCCCCCACCACATACAGATACGGAATCTGCACCGGCGAGGCCGCGCCCTGCACCGTCACAAAGCCCTCGTAAATTCCCGGATTCGGCAACTGCCCCGTCAGGCTCAGATTCACCGTATTCGTCTGCCCCGGCGCAAGCGTCAGCGTCGGCCGGTCAATCGAAGTCTTCGCCTGTGTCTCCGCCGTCCGCCGCGTAATCGAAAGCGTCAGATTCAGCGCCGTCTTGCCGACATTCGTCAGCTGAATCGCCTGATTCGCCGGCAGCTTCGAAACCTGCGGCACACCGAAAGACGCGCTCACCGGTGACGCCACCAGGTTCGTCCCCACCGCCGCCACCGCGTTCGCCTTCCCCGCCCCCACCGCCAGCACCGAGGCCGCCACGCCGTTATCCGTCACATCCTGCGTGGCGGTATTCACAATCGCCGACCGCAGCTGCAGCGCCGAAAGCCCCGGATTCGCCTGCTTCACCAGCGCCGCCACGCCCGCCACCTGCGGCGTGGAAAAGCTCGTCCCCTGGCTCGTCAGATACCCGCCCTGCGCGTACAGCGCCCCGTTCGGGTCATAAGTCTGCCCCGTCAGATACAGATCCGTGCCCACCGCCATCACATCCGGCTTCAGCCCGCCCGAACCCAGCACCGGACCGCGCGAACTGAACGCCGCCACCTGATTCTGTGTCGTCACGTCATACGGCTGCAGCGTGGGGCTCAGGCTCGCCGTCGCGTTCGGCTTCGCCTGCAGATAGTTCCGGATCGCCTGCCCGTCGTCAAACCCAATAAAAGCCACCGGAATCGTCGCGCCGCCCAGACCGCCCGGCACCAGCACCGTGTCATCGCCATTGTTGTTCGTGATGATGACGCCCAGCGCCCCTGCCGCCTGCAGATTCTGCGCCTTCAGCGCGAACGTACAAAGCCCGCGTTCCACCAGGGCGTACGCGCCATTCAGGGTACCCGCGCCCAGCGGATTACAGGCCAGCGAATCCCCCGCGTTCACCGCGTCCGCCAGCGGCGCGTTCACGCCCGCCACCGGCGCGGCGCTTCCCCCCAGCAGCGAATGAAACAGCCCCAGCCCGCTCACCGTCAGCGGATTCGACCAGTTATGCCCGTTCGTCACCGCGCCCACCGTCAGCGCATACGGGGCCGTGCCCGGCGAATCCATCGACGCCAGTGACGGCCCTTCGTTCCCCGCCGCCACCACCACCAGCATCCCCGTCGAAACCGCGTTCTTCACCGCCGCCGACCACGGATCGCACGCCGCGTTATTCGCGAGGCCGCACGTGATTCCCGAATCGTCCGGCCCTGCCAGCGCCGGCGCGCCCAGCGACAGAATCGCGATATCCATGCCATCGCTGTACGCATCCGTCAACGCCGCAATCACCGTCTGCCCGCTCGTGTAATCGTTCACGCCCGGCGAGCCAAAAACTTTGTAACTCCCGAGATATGCCTTCGGCGCAACACCCGTAATCGTGTCGGATGGTCCGGTGTTCGTCACGCCCGCCGCCGCCATCGCGACCGCCGTGCCGTGCCCCACCCGGTCACGCGGCGAAAGGTCGTCCGGGCGGGAATTCGCCGCCGGCACAGGCCCCACGCCCGCCGCCAGACTCGCCACGTAACTCCGCGCCACAATCACCTTGTTGTTGGTGAACTGCGCGCAATCAATCGGCATCAGCGGTTGCTGATAAATGCCGCAGGCCGGAAAACCCGCGGGAGCCTGAAAGCCCGTATCCTGAAACGCCGGATGCGTCGCCTGAATCCCCGTGTCGATCACGCCGATCTTCACGCCCGCGCCCGCGTTTATCATTGAGCCCGCCATCCCGGAGCCCGCCATCCCGCCGCTCAACAGATTCCACGCCGCCGGAACATTGATCAGCTGCTCGGCGCGGTCCAGTTGCAGGTGAAACCGCGGCTCCCGCGCCACATACTTCACGCCCGCCAGCGCCCGGATTGCCCCCAGCTGCGCCGGCTCCGCCGCCACAAACAACGCGTTCAGCAGGACACTCGATTCGCCCGTCACCGCGATATTCCGCCCCCGCAGCGCCGTCTTCACCGACGCGTGCGCCCGCTCAATCTGCGCCCGCTCCCCCTGCGCGGACACCGGCGGATCGTTGAGAACCACCACATAACGCGTCAGCTCGGCGGCGCTCAGACCGCCGGCGAGAAACAGGAAAACCAGCAAGCCGCGAATCGTCATGATTGAAAAAACACCCGGTATAAAGTCGCTCCGATGGCGTGCGTCACCATGCTCGCCTGCACGCTGCGCGTTTGTTTCCAGCACAATCCGCAGAACAGCCCGAAGATCGCCGCCACAATGCTGAAGCGCCAGTTCGGAAAGCCATGGTTGAACCAAAGATGCGCGGAGCCAAACAGCACCGACGTCAGCAGCAGCGCCGCCGTTCCGTTCTCCCCCAGCCATCCCGTCAGCCAGTCCTGCAGCAGCCCCCGGAAAAAGAACTCTTCAGAAAGCGCCACCACCCACAGAATCCCGAAGAACTGCGCCACCCCGGCCGGCGCGTTCGGATGCGCCTTCAGCTTCCACAACCCCGTTGCCCACAGGGCCGCGACTACCGGCGGAATCATCAGCGCAAACCACATCACCCCGGCGCGTATCTCGCGCAGCGTGGGGAGAAACCGGAACTCCGCCGCCACACCACCCCGCATCCCCAGCACCGCGATCGCGCACACGCGGATCAGCATCAGATGCCCCAGCGTCGAGAACGGAACCTTCGGGATGGGTGACGGATAGACGCGGTCAAAGGCCTTCGACAGCAATACCGTCGCCACCAGCGCCAGAAACAGCGCGTCCGTCGCCGCCCAGCGCGGAAACACGCGATACCACCAGGAAATCAGCGCCGCCACCGAACACAGAAAAATCAGCCCGGCCGGCAGAAATTTGCCCGTCGGCACGCTGTATACAAGGTAAGGAAGCAGGCACGAACCCATCAGCAGTTCCGGGCGATCCGCCAGCCAGGCGGCGTTGAATCCCGGAACCAGGTAGAATGAAAACTCGATGAGGAATGCGGCAGCGGCCGGAAGGGCCACCATCGCCGGTATGCTCTTCGTGCCGGCATACCAGACCGCCGCCACCATGAGGACCAGCCACCCCGCGCCCACCACCGCCCAATATCGCCTGGGCGTGTATGGCATCGCGGCCATCATAGCATTCTGCACCGCAATCCCTCTGCGCGCGGCCGATCCCCCCGCCAACCTCGCCAAACTCGTCGCAGCGCGCGAAACCGCCACCGCCGGGGAACGCAGCCACTACACCTACACCCAGTCCGTCCGCCTTCAGGAACTCGATGCCCGCGGCGCAGCCACCGGCGAGTATAAGGAAACCCGCGAAGTCATCTTCTCGCCCTCCGGCGAACGCAGCGAACAGTTCGTCGGCCAGCCCGAATCCCACCTCAAAAACCTCATCATGACCGTGGAGGATTTCGCCGACATCCGCAACATCCAGCCCTTCGTCCTGACCTCAGACCAGCTCTGGAACTACGACGCCGACTACAAAGGCGAGGAACCCGTCGACGGCATCGACTGTTTCGTCCTCCGCCTCCGCCCCAAACACATCCTCTCCGGACAGCGCCTTTTCGACGGTCTGATCTGGGTCCGCCAGGATGACTTCTCCGTCATCCGCGGCACCGGCCAGGCCGTGCCGCAAATCGTCACCACCAAACAGGAAAACCTCTTCCCGAAATTCACCACCACCCGCAAACTCGTCAACGGTTTCTGGTTCCCCGCACTCACCACCGCCGACGACACCCTCTACTTCCGCGCCGCCCCCATCCGCGAAAAGCTCACCATCCGCTACACCGACTACAAACGCTTCGGCGCTCAATCCACCATCACCTTCGAGAAATAGGGATAGCTCGTATAACCGGCGGCGCCCCCTCCGTAGAAAGTGCTGGGGTCCGGTTCATTCAGAGCGACTCCCAGTTGCAGCCGTCGGGGCAGATCCGGGTTGGCCAGAAAGGCGCGGCCGTATGCCACCGCGTCGGCATGCCCCGTTCTTACTGCCCTCTCTCCCGTCTGCCCGTCATATCCGCCATTGGCGACGTAGAGACCGTTCCAAAGAGTTCTCAGATGGGCCGACACCGCGAGATCCTGGGCGCTGCTGCCTTTGCTGTCCTGCGACCTTTCCACCACGTGGAGGTACCCCAGCCCATAACCGTTGAGGCTTTCCACCGCGACGGAGAAGGTTTCGATTGGGTTCTCGTCCGACATATCGTTAAAACCAACCGTCGGAGAGATGCGCACACCAACATGCCCTCTGTCCCAGACTTCGAGGACGCGCTCCACCACTGCAGTCAGAAAGCGGACCCGATTCCGCGCAACTCCCCCATATTCATCGCTTCTCCGGTTCGATCCCGTTCGTAGAAACTGATCGATCAGGTATCCGTTCGCCGCATGGATCTCCACCCCGTCAAATCCGGCTTCTCTCGCATGGGCCGCCGCCAGCCCATAATCGGCCAGCGTCTCCTCGATCCCGCGAGCCGTTAGCGCAACCGGCTCCGAAACCTGCGCCGCGCCGGTGGCAATGAACGTGTGGCTCTCGGCGCGGATTGCCGATGGAGCAACGGGTTGCGCGTTGTTCGGCAACAGGGACGAATGAGAGATCCGGCCCACATGCCACAACTGAAGAAAGATCCGGCCTCCACTCTGATGAACGGCGTCCACAATCCGGCGCCACCCTCGCACCTGCTCCGGGGAATGAATACCCGGAGTGTTGATATACCCCTTGCCCATGG
Source organism: uncultured Acidobacteriia bacterium (assembly GCA_903900705.1). Classification (GTDB taxonomy): domain Bacteria; phylum Acidobacteriota; class Terriglobia; order Bryobacterales; family Bryobacteraceae; genus BOG-234. Next base: position 7,757 of record CAIUOG010000051.1, on the reverse strand, counting down.
GCGAGATCTGCGTCGCCTCAGTCACGATCAGTCCCGCCGAAGCGCGTTGCGCGTAGTAAGTTGCCGCGAGTTCGCCCGGCACCCCCGCCGCGTCCGCGCGGTTACGCGTGAGAGGCGCCATAAAGACCCGATTTGCCAGGCTCAGAGACCCAAGCCGCACCGGTTCAAATAGCTTGGTCATTCTTCTTCCACACATTCTTCTTCCACACATTCTTCTTCCACACATTCTTCTTCCACACCATGAATGCATTCAAAAGGGCGAGGATGAGAACAACTCCGGGAATCACCGGGGGCTTGATCCCGAGAGGAAGTACGCTGGCGGGCACCCCAGGCTGCAGGTGGACATAGATCGCCACCCCCATCTGAACCACCAGGATCAAACACGCAATCAACAGCATCTGCGCTCTGCTTCTCTCGGTCCACGCACTCCGAAGCCATGCCAGTACGAACAGGCATCCGGTGAACATTTCCCCCAGTTTGCCGGCGAGAATCGCCTCGTGAGGGAGATGACTCTGTTGAATCTGCACCTCAAACCATCCATGGAATGGCTCAAAGAACTTCAGGAATCCGAACGTGAACATCAGAACTCCCAGGAACAGCGATAAAGCCTTGCTCAGGTGACGCGACATTTTCCTTCCTCCACTTTCTACGCGCCGCATCAATCCAGCGACATAGACAGACTTGTCTGTCTGCATGGCCATTATAGACAGACAGGTCTGTATCGCGTCAAGATATATTTCATGGGCAGCACTAAAAACGGCAAGACTAAAAACATGGATCCGCGCACGAGGATCCTGGACGTCGCCGAACACCTCTTCTACACGGAGGGAATTCGCGCCACCGGCACCGAGAAAATCATGGCCGTCTCCGACGTGGCCAAAGCCACCTTTTACCGGCATTTCGAAAGCAAAGATGCTCTCGTGCTCGCCTACCTCGACAGAAGCGCTCAGGCGTTCTGGGACTTTCTCTCCAGTCCCACCCCTCCGGAAGATGTGCATCAGGCTCTGGTCAAAATCGACCGGATGGCGAACCGGCCCGATGTCACCGGCTGTCCCTTCCTGCTGGCGGCGTCAGAGTACCCCGACCTTGCTCATCCCTTTCACCGTCGCGTAATCGGGCAAAAAGACAAACTGCTTGCCTACCTCGTCGACCTGTTAAAGCCCTTCAAAATTGATCGGACAGTGGCGGCAGCAAAGCTCCTGATCGTCATCGATGGTGCGCTTTCCCTGCGGAGAGTCTACGGAGCTTCCCTGCAGGTTCCGCTCCTCTCGACCGCCGAGGCCGTACTCAGAAGCTTTCGCGACGATGCCTACCAGTTGTAATACGTCTTCAGATACGACACGAAATTATCGATATCCGGATACATCGTATGCCGCCGCAACCCCAGCGTCTGCAGCTGATTCATCGACTTCTCCCGGTCCAGACCCTCCAGCCGCACCTGACAAATGATCTGCGGATGGTCCTCGCGCTTCTCCACAATCCACTCGTTCAGCTTCACCTTCTCCACCCCGTGAATCGTAAAGACGCCCTGCTGCGCCACAATCCGGTTATTGTCTTTCCGCGGATAAATCGCCAGCGGCAGCGCGGAATCATAGATCCACTTCCCGTCCGCCGTCGCGATCTTCTTCGAGCCCTCCTGAATCCCCGCCGGCAGCCAGGCGTCCAGTTCCTTGTTCTCTTCCGGCGAAATAATCCCCTCCCAATCCACCGAAATCTTGTTGATCATCTCCGGCCGCACAATCCAGATCACCGGCGTGGTCAACCCGTCCCAGCCATCCATGGCAAAGAACAACGCCGCCGAAAAACTCTCTGACCAGTCCAGCAGCCGCGTCGGCAGGCCATGGTGCTGCGCCAGGTAGTAAGTGCGCCATTCCCGCAGATCGCCCACATCGGCATAGGCCCGGCCCTGCTGCACAAAGTCCAGCAACGGGCCATACTCATCGAAGTCCTTCCGCCAGTAAGCCCCGGGTTGCAGATCGAGCCGGGAGTCCTTCACGCCGCGGAACCAGAACAGCCCGCCGTCGTTGACGTCCGCCGTCCATTTCGTAACAACGTCAAAGGCGTTCATCAGGGATGTCGCCGTCAGAGTGGTCAGGGGTGCGCGTTCAGCCATGGTCCGCATTGTACCCGAAACTCGTGAGACTAGACTGACGCGGGGGTAGACTGACATTGAATGCGCCTCGCCCTCCTGCTCCTCCCCGCCGCGCTCCTGCTCGCGCAGGACCGGAACGTTCCCATCGACAACGAGTACGTCCGCGTCCTCTCCGTCGTCGACCAGCCCCTGAAACAGCCCGGAGCCCTCCACGAGCACAAGCTGAACCGCGTCATGATCTACCTCGACCCCGGTGAAATCCAGCTTCGTTACAAGGACGGCCAGGAAGAAAATCAGCACTGGAACGCGGGCGACGTCGCCTGGAGCCCCGCCAGCGGCCTCCACACCAGCCGGAACGCCTCTCCCAAGCCCGTCCGCATCGTCGAAATCGAGCTCAAAGTCAAAAAAGGAAAGCCCAAAATCATGGGCCGCGAAGCCCCCGGCCGCAACCTCGTTGACAACCCCCAGGTTCGCGTCTACCGCGCGGCGAAAGGCCCCGTCACCGCCCCGCGCTACGTCGCCGTCGACATCCGGAAAGGCGCTGTCCTCTGGAACCAGCTGCCGGCTTCGCCTGGCCCCTTCGTCATCGCGGAAATCAAGTAACGGCGCTCACAGCCCGCGCTACTCTGGTATACAACGCTCTGGTAAACGACGCTGGTGAACAATTCCCCACAAATCCGCCGCCGGTTCCTGCAAACGGCCGGGGCATTTCTCGGCGCCGCCCTCGTCCCGGCCTCCGCCCAGGTCATTGAATATGAAGCGAATGGCCTCAAATTCCAAACCGCCACGCGCCGCGGACTCACCGTCATCGTCACCCACCTGCCCAATCACGTCGCCGGTTTCGGCCTCATCCAGGTCTCGGTCTCGAACGGCTCCCAGACCTACTGGAACGTGAAGCCCGAAGCCTTCGCCTACGTCCGCCCCGAAGGCAACATGCAGGGCCTCCAGGCCGGTCAGATGGTGGATATCATGCTCGACCGCGCCTCCCATGCCGACGTGGTGAAACTCGTCTCCTCCTACGAAGGCGCTCTCTACGGCATCCCCCACATGCGCTCCACCAACGGCTACGAACAGCGCCGCCAGAACGCCATGGCCTACGGCATGTCCACACGCCTCAAAGCCGCCGCCACCGCCTCCGCCATCGCCCTCAGCCAGACGCGCCTCGCGCCCGGCCAGTCCACTGACGGCGCGGTCTTCATCCCGCTCACGAAGGAAATCAAAAACCTCTCCGGCGGCCACCTCGTCTTCCGCTGCGACGGCGAGACCTTCGAATTCAACCCCGACTAACCCGGCCTACCCCCACCAGACTTCCCCCGGCGCCAGATGCGCCTTCGCCACGTCCGGATTCAGTTCCACCCCATACCCCGGCTTGTCCTGAATCGTGAAATACCCCTTCTCCCAGAACGGCCCTTCCCGCACCACCAGGTCCGGCCACCAGTCAATCCAGTTCGCCAGCTCATGCACCCGGAATTCCCGCATCGACGCCGCCGCATGCGCGCTCGCAATCGTCCCCAGCGCGCTCGCCGGATTATGCGCCGCCGTCCAGATGTAATACAAATCCGCCAGATCCGAAATCTTCTTCGATTCCAGCAGTCCGCCCGACTTCGGAATGTCAATATGCACCCCGCTGGTCGCCTGCATCTCGATCAGCCGCCGGAAACCCTGCCGCGTATACAGATTCTCCCCCGTGCAGATCGGCACGTTCACCGCATGCGCCACCCGCGCCATCGCCTCGATATTCTCCGGCGGCACCGGGTCCTCCAGCCACATCGGCTTCACATGCTCCAGCGCGTTCCCGAGCGTGATCACGTCATTCACGTCATACCGCCAGTGCGCTTCCACCGCAAAATCCGCGTCCGGACCAACTTTCTCGCGCACCGTCTCCATCGCCGTCACAATCCGCCGGATGTCCTTGTGCGTCAGGTTTCGCGCAAACGGGTCGTGCCCCGGCTCTCTGAATTCCGGATCCGCGTTCGGCGGAATCCCGTCGCCCTGAAACTTGAACGCCGTCCAGCCCCACTTCTCCGCCTGCGCCGCCGCCACGTGATCCTTCCAGCTCTGCATGTCTTCCACGTGCGCCGCCGGCTTCGACATCGTGCGGTAAAAACGAACTTTGTCCCGGAACCTTCCCCCCAGCAGATTGCACACCGGCGTTTCCAGAATCCGCCCGGCCAGATCCCACAGCGCGATCTCAATGCCGCTCGCCGCCGTCACCGTCGCCCCCGCAATCGCGCCCGCCCCCATGCTCTTCATCAGCATCTTCGTGTAGAGCTTGTCGACGTTCAGCGGATCTTCCCCGATCACATGCTGCTTCAGCTGGTTCAGCACCAGATCCTTCACCCCGGGACCCCAGTACGCCTCGCCGATTCCGTACAGCCCCGGCTGGTCCGTCTCGATTTTGATCAGGTTCCAGTCCCAGGTTCCGCGAATGATCATCACCTTCACATCGCGGATCTTCACCTTGCCCTTCAACGCCGCCGCGGCTTTCCAGTGCTCTCCGGAAAAAAGAAATCCGGCGCCGGCGGCGGCTGTACCCAGAAAAGACGTGCTCAGAAATTCGCGGCGGTTCAAACCAGGCTGCGGCATTGCCCGAATTCTATACCCGCGCGCTCGCTGACGAACTGTTACAACCGCGTCGTCGCTATATTTGAAGGATGCGGTCTAATACCGGCGTAGTGTGTGTTCTGGCGCTTTGTGTCGTCACCACACTCAGCGCCTCTCTGATTCCTACCGTTCATCTGGACGAAGCAACTCTCAAAGCCTACCAGGACTACGTCAATCATTTCGAGAAAACCGTAGTCGAACAATTCAACAAATCCGGCAAACTCTGGATCGACGATGAATGCTGCGGCCATCGTGGTCTGCTCGAATCCTCCAAACCCGTCGTCGAACCCCGCCGCAACGAAGACATCGCGCACGGCAGCATCCATCACTTCTCCGGGTCCATTCACGTCAACGGCGCAAATATCGAGTCAGTCCGCCACGTGATGGAAGACTACCCCCACTACGTGGAGATCTTCAAGCCCGATCTCGGCTCCGCCTCCGGCACGAAAGAGCCCGACAGCACTCCCGAAGACGAGCATTTCCTGTCGAAACTGCTCCTCGTCCAGACCACCATCTGGATGGGCGTCAATTACGACACCCTCTACGACACCCACTACCGGCGCATCGCCAAAGACCGCTGGACCACCCGCTCCGTCGCCACCTATATCCGGGAGTGGAAAGATCCGAAAAATCAGGCGGCCGGCACCTACCCCGAAGGCGACGACCACGGCTTTCTCTGGAAGACCAACACGTACTGGTTCGCCCGCGAACGCAACGGCGGCCTCGACCTGCAGGCCGATTCCCTCGCCCTCTCCCGCCCCAGCCCCCTGGGCTTCGCCTGGTGGGGCACCAAACGCTCGAAAGACGCCGTCGACAAAATGCTGCGCGACGTTTCCAACGCCATCAAAGCCGGCAAATAATCAGCGCAAATGCGCCGGAGTGGGCCTGCGTTTCCACTTCGGCGCGGCCCGCAAAGTGACATTTACCTCTTCGAGCGAACCGAAAAAACCAACAAAATCCCGCCCGAGATGCGCCGGTCGCGGTCGCTTCTGCTGAAAATCCCGGTGCCGGAACTGGTCGGAAACCGCCACCACAGCCGTTCCCATCGGACGGTATTCGTGCGTTCCGCTCGCCCACGCAAGACCATGCTCCTCATCAATCCAGACGGCAAATCCCATCGAATCTGATAGTCTCGCATGTGGGCAATCGCCCGCCAACAGGAGAACCGGACCATGAAGTTTGCCGCCCTTGCCGCCGCCCTCGCAGTCTCTGCCCTCTGCCTCCCGGCCGCAACCACCGTGAAGAAAGGCGACTACGGGAAAATGCCGGATGGCACGCCGGTCGCAATCTACACCCTCACCAATGGCGCGCTCGAAGCCCGCATCATTACTTATGGCGGCATCCTCGTCTCCATGAAGACTCCCGACCGCAAGGGCGTCGCGGGCGACATCGTTCTCGGCCACGACGATCTGGCCGGCTACATGGGCGACAAAGGAACCTACTTCGGCGCGCTCATCGGCCGCTACGCCAACCGCATCGCCCACGGAGCCTTCACCCTGAACGGCGCCGCTTACAAACTGGCGAAAAACAACGGAGAAAACGCGCTCCACGGTGGCCTCGCCGGCTTCAATTCCCGCGTCTGGGCCGCCAGAGAAGTGCCCGGTGGCGTGGAACTCAGCTACACCAGCAAGGATGGCGAAGAGGGCTACCCGGGAACGCTGAAGGCGGTCGTGACCTATCTCCTCACCACGAACAGCCTGCAGCTTCACTACACCGCCACCACAGACAAAGCCACCGTCGTCAATCTGACCAACCACTCCTACTGGAATCTCCGCGGCGACGGCGATATTCTGAACAACCTCCTCACCATCAATTCCGACCGCTACACCCCCGTCGATGCCGGCCTGATCCCGACCGGAGAGCTCAAATCCGTCGCCGGAACCCCGTTCGACTTCCGCAAACCCACCGCCGTCGGCGCCCGGATCGCTCAGAACGACCCACAACTCCAGCTCGGACACGGCTACGACCACAACTGGATTCTCAATAAATCCGGCAAAGGCCCCGAACTCGCCGCCCGCGTCGACGACCCCGCCTCCGGCCGTTTTCTCGAGGTCTATACCGACCAGCCCGGCATCCAGTTCTACACCGGAAACTTCCTCGACGGCACGGTGAAAGGCAAAGGCGGCAAACCGGCCCTCCTCCACGCCGCCCTCTGTCTCGAAACCCAGCACTATCCCGATTCGCCCAACAAACCCTCCTTCCCCACGACGGAATTGAAACCCGGAGCAAAGTACGACACCACCACCGAGTTCCGTTTCGGAACCAGGTAGAGACCGCAAATACCCGCAATTCTGACTCCCGAATTGCGGGTATTTTTTACTCCCCGGAAGTTTTTTCCGTCCCCGAATCCCACCGCATCCGAAAGACAGATTCCAGCTATTCGGCCTATTGGCATCAGAAAAATACGAGTCGCCGTACCGGAATGGCAGACATCTATAAGTGTAGAGAAGCAGGATGTTTACGTCCGCCACCACCACTGACTCCAAGTGCCGGAAACCGTCCGTAACCCGGCTTTTTCCTGGAGAGCCATTTTATCCCCGGTTCCCGGGGAACGTGGGCGGAAAAAGATCGCCAATGTCAAAACGGGACGTCTTGTTTCAACACAGCATTTGAACTTGTTTTAAAGCGGGATTTCGTCGTCTTTTTTTGAGCGTGACGCCCTTTCGGAAAAGCCTGGCTTCGAATGGCAAAAACGAGGAACCATCGGTGACCGTACGGAACGGTACGCCCGGTGGTGACGCGGCACTCGGGATGCGCCAACATGTCACACGCGACCGCCGGTCCAGCGGGCCTGTAGGGCAGCATTCCGGGGACAGGGCGTAGTCTGTTAACTTTGGATAGGTAAAGACTTATCCCCTGGACATATATCTTTCCGAGACACCCTCGGAATAATCCGATGGCAGCCTGTGACGCTTTTTCCGCAGACTGCGTCATCCTGTCACATATGCACTTGGATAACATAGTCCCGACGGTACTGGAACCAATGATTTAGCGGGGCTATCCAATATGGCCCTTGCTTTGCTCTACTGGAATTAGCATGGATACGTCGAAATTCATCAGG
>CAIUOG010000050.1 GCA_903900705.1 uncultured Acidobacteriia bacterium | reverse complement strand
TTGTTCATGGTGATGATGTCCTTTTTTTCGATTTGTTGATGGCGGCTAGAAATTAGCTGGTGTAGGTGGTCATCTTGGTGCCGACGTTGGTGAAGCCAGTCGCGATGTTGGTGGCGAGGGTCTTCATGGCGGCGACGGAGCCAAACGCGATCAGCGCGGCGACGAGAGCGTATTCGATCAGGTCCTGGCCGTCTTCAAGGATGCACGCGTTCCGGAGAGCCTGGGCTTTGACATAGAGTTTCAGGGTGAAGTTGTTCATGAGGAGAAATGTCCAGTTTTTTCGTTTTGGCGCCGTTCGCCGGCGCCGCAACTACTATGGCAACTTGGCTACCAAACGGAATGTCGGGGCGCTGGTGTGTGGAATCAATGGTTTAGCGGAAATGTTGTCGTTTGACAACGTTTGGGTGTGTACTGCTGTTTACAATTCCCTCGCGGGCGTCATGCAGCGTAGACAAAAGTGTTCATTTTGACACCTTCGCCGATCTTTCCCGGCCTCCGAAGCGCCACGAAACCCGCCAGACGGCCCGTTGCCCTGCAAAAACGGGTACCAGTACCCTGGTACCGATGCCCCTAGCGCCCCGCGGAAGGAAACAGCAGGCCCAAATCGCGGATTGGCGCCACCACATACTCCCGGCCACCGGCCTGAATCCGGCGCAAATCCCCGCCCGGCAGCCGGGCGATGACACCTTTTAGATACTCCGCATACTCGGGGTCATCCTGCGGCAACGGACTGAAGACAAACTGCGTGAAGCCGGCGGTCGGAATGCGGCTCATCAAAGTGGTTTCGCCGCCCTTCATGGCAAAGACCCGCTTGCCGTCCGGATACCGCACCTCCGGATACTGCACAATCTGGTAGTCCGGCAGATAGTAACCGGCGTGCCGGTAGCCCAGAAAATGCGAATCGAACCCCACCACCAGCGTGTTGCCAGGCAGACCGGCGTGGGTCACTCCGGGCAGAACCCGCGCCAACTCCCCCTCAAACTGCCGGACGGAATAGTACGAGCAATAGAGAGGCGCAAACAGAAACACCAGGACATGGGCCAGACACGCCACGCCCGCCGCAGCCACCTGCAGCGCCCGGTTCCTGGTCCGGCCGTCATGGCTCCGCAGCCAGCCGGAAACCCACAACCCAAGCCACGCAAAAATCGGCGGACTCAGCACCAGCAGATAACCGCTGTTAATCCACCGCAGAAAGATAAAGGTGAAGAAAAGCAGCCCGGGCGCAAGCCAGACCTTCGTATAAAGCGCGATCTCGTTCCGCTTCTGTTCCTGCTCCGGGTTCTTCGGGCGCACGAGCGCCGCCGCCAGAGCGAAGCCGAAGGTCAGGATCGTGATCCCGCCAATCGTGAACGCCCGGACGATCGTCGTCACCGGGCTCGAATTGAACACCGTCTGCTTACCGCCCTGCATCTTCCAAAGAGTCAGGAATGACGAGAGGTAAGCGCTCAGGCCACCGCTCTGTTCCACCATCGGAATTACCCAAGCCAGCATGGCCAGCGTCAAAGCCCCCGACGCCGCCAGCCACTGGCTTCGCCGGCACTTCAGCAACGAGAACAATAACAGCGGACTCAGAAACAGTGCGGATGACGGTCGGAAACCCGCCGCAAATCCCAGCAGCAGCGCGCCTGGCGCCACCAGCCAGCCGGCGCCCTGGCGAACGCGCCAGAAAAAGTAGCCGCACCAAACCGAGAAACAGGCCTCCACGATATAGGTCAGCGCCACCGTGCCATGAAACCAGGCCAGCGGCGATGCGACAAAGATCACGCCCGCCAGCAGCCCCGCCTCAGAGCCAAACCAGGCCGCCGCCAGTTGCCGGATCCCCAGCGCCGCGAGAACGCTGGCGGCAATGCTGATGGCTACCAGCGCGCTGTTGGCGTCGGCCAGAAACAGGTGGAAGAACCGGCCCAGAAGTACGTACAAAAAGTAGCCGGGCGGATGCGGCTGGTGCACCACCGGGTCAAACCGCCGCATCGCGAGCGCGAAGTTCACCGAATCGATGTCATACAGGAAATGGCTTCGGAACGCGAACCGCGTCACAAAGGTGGCCGCCGCCAAAAGGCTGGCCTGCGCAATCGAATGTGTTTCGTTCCTGCCCGTCATTGAATATCGGTGGGATTCCGTGGAATCATTAGATTAATTCATGCAGATTGCCAGCGGACCTGTCGCGGCCCCCGGTGTGTCCGTCGTCGGTGTGTCGTTCTTCGCCGTCGAGGCCGCGGTGACGCTGATCGCCGCCTCCGCCGTGTTGCTCGCTCCCCGGTTCGGCTCCCGCTGGTTCGCCGCGCTCGAAAGCCGTGCCGCCAATTTCGCGCGCCATCGCCAGCTCTCGGTTCTCACCGTCACCCTCTCTGTCATTCTGCTGCGCCTCGCCATGCTGCCCCTGCTGCCCGTTCCGCAGCCGTACGTTCACGATGAGTTCAGCTATCTGCTGGGCGCCGATACCTTCGCCTCCGGCCGCATCACCAATCCGACGCCTGCCCTGTGGACCCACTTCGAGACCTTCCACGTCAACATGAAGCCCACCTATATGACGATGTACTTTCCCGGTACCGCCCTCGTGATGGCCGCCGGCAAAGTCGTTTTCGGCCATCCGTGGTTCGGCGTCCTGCTGGCCTCCGCGCTCATGTGCGGCGCAATCTGCTGGATGCTGCAGGGCTGGCTGCCACCCGTCTGGGCGCTCGGCGGGGGCCTGCTGGCGGTCCTGCGTTTTTCTCTTTTCAGCTACTGGACCAACTCCTACTACGGCGGCGCGCTGGCAGCGCTCGGCGGCGCACTGGTCCTCGGGGCATTCCCCCGCCTTCGGCGCAGACCCTCCCTTGCCCAGGGTCTTGCTCTGAGCGCCGGGATGCTGATCCTCGCCAATACGCGCCCCTACGAGGGCTTCTTCCTCTGTGCCGCGGTCTGCGCCCTGATCGCCTGGCAATACCGCAATCGGCAGACGGCGCGTTTCGCCCGCACAATGCTGCTCCCGGCCATCCTCTTTGCCGCCGGGGTGGGGCTGATGGGCTATTACAATCTCCGCGTCTTTGGCAGTCCGCTGACTCTGCCCTATACCCTCAATCGCGCCACCTACGCCAAAGTGCCCGTCTTTGTCTGGCAAAAGCCCACCGCCACTCCTGCCTACCGGCATGAGGTGATGCGGGATTTCTACGTGAATGAAGAGGTTCGCGAGTTCAACCGCGCACAGGGCCTCGCCGGCTTCCTCGGCTCTTCCGTCCGCAAGATCGGGATCGTGCTGGGCTTCTTCCTCGGCGTGACTCTGTTACCCGTCCTGTTCACGCTGCGCCGTACCCTGTTCGACCGGAGACTGCGCCCGCTGGTCCTTATCGGCTGCCTGACCACCCTGGTCCTTTCCGTGAATGCCTGGATTTTCCCGCACTACGTCTCGCCCTTTGCCGCCGGCCTCTGGGCGCTCGTCCTCCAATCCCTCCGGCATCTCCGCCACGCCGGCTCCCCCCGGCAGCCCTACGGCCTTGCACTCGTCAGAATGACCGGCCTGCTCTGCGTCCTGCTCGCCGGTCTTCGTCTGTTCGCCGGCCCCCTCGGTCTGCGGGTCGACCGCCATCCCACCCTCTGGTATGGCTCCGAACCCGCTGGCCTCTCCCGCGCCGCCATTCTGCGCGATCTGCAATCCCGCCCGGGTTCTCAACTGGCTATCGTTCGCTATGCTCCCGGTCACGCCTCCTTTGACGAATGGGTCTATAACGAAGCGAATATCGATGCCGCCAAAGTGATCTGGGCCCGCGACATGGACGCCGCGGCCAACGCCGAACTCCGCCGCTATTACCCCAACCGCGTGGTCTGGCTGGTGGAGCCCGACGCCAATCCGCCACGCGTGACTCCCTATTAGGACCGAATCCGGAACCAATATGCCCACGCCGGCCACAGGGGTTTCCTTCTTCGCTCTGGAAGCAGCCATCACGCTTTGCGCCGTATCCGCGGCGCTTCTTTTTCCGCGCCGGATTTCGCGATTCCCGGCAGGAATCACGCGGCGACTCACCGGTTTTTCAGCGAACCGGCCCCGCGCCGTCGCTTCGACTGTGCTCGCCGCACTGCTTCTCCGCCTCGCCATCCTGCCCGTCTCGCCGCCGCCACAGCCCTACGTCCACGACGAATTCAGTTACCTGCTTGCAGCCGATACCTTTGCCTCCGGCCGTCTGACCAACCCCACGCCACCCCTGTGGAAACACTTTGAAAGCTTCCACATCGAGATGTTCCCCAGCTATATGTCGATGTACTTCCCGCTGCAGGGCCTCGCGATGGCTTTCGGGAAAATTGTCGCCGGCTCTCCCTGGTTCGGCATCCTGCTCACTTCGTCGCTGATGTGCGGCGCAATCTGCTGGATGCTGCAGGGCTGGTTGCCCCCACAATGGGCTTTGCTGGGCGGCTTCTTCGCCGTGTTGCGCCTCGGCACGTTCAGCTATTGGGTCGATTCCTACTATGGCGGAGCGATCCCCGCACTGGGCGGCGCGCTGGTTCTGGGCGCTTTCCCCCGCCTGCTGAGACGGCCCGCGTTATTCCCGGGCCTCGCGCTGGCGCTGGGCATGGCGATCCTCGCGAATTCCCGAGCCTATGAAGGTTTTCTGCTGTGCGCGCCGGTCACGCTGGCCCTGCTCTGGTCCGCCCACCGGCAAAAGCGCCTGGGGCACTTCGCCCGCGCGATGGCCGCCCCGATAGCTCTGCTGCTCTGCTGTGCGCTGCTCACCGGGTACTACAACAATCGCGTCTTTGGGAGTCCGTTCAAGCTGGCCTATCAGGTGAACCGCGCCCGCTACGCCGCGGTTCCGGTCTTCCTCTGGCAGAAGCCTTATGCCATCCCGCAATATAACCACAAGGTCATGCGGGACTTCTATCTCGGCTGGGAATTGCGGATCTTTACCGAAGCGCGTTCCGTTTCCGGTTTTCTGGTCGCCATCGCGCAAAAGCTCGGGGGAGGCGTTTTGTTCTTTTTCGGTCTCGCCCTCATTCCCCCGCTGTTTCTGGCGGGACGAGTGTTTCGGGACCGCCGCGTCCGTCCCGTCCTTCTCTTGCTCGGCATTTTCTCGCTTGGCCTCGCCGGCAACCCCTGGTTCATGCCGCACTACGTCGCCCCCTTCACCGCCGGGCTCTACCTGCTGTTGCTGCAGGGACTTCGCCATCTGCGCTTCTGGCGCGGAGCCTCCGGGCCCTGCGGTGAGGCGCTGCTCCGCCTCACGCCCGCGCTGTGCGTCGCGCTGTTCGCTCTTCGGCTCGCCGCCGCCCCGCTGCACCTGAGTATGGGCCGCTTCCCGATGATGTGGTTCGGCTCGGAGCCCGTCGGGCTGCCGCGCGCCAAAGTCCTGCGGGAACTCGAAGCGCGGCAGGGCAAACAACTGGCGCTGGTCCGCTATGCGCCAGGCCATGTCACTTTTGACGAATGGGTCTATAACGCGGCCGATATCGACGCCGCCAAAGTGATCTGGGCCCGGGAAATGGATCCCGCCAGTGACCGTGAGCTTCTTGTTTCCTATCCGGATCGTCAGGTCTGGCTCGTGGAGCCGGATGCCGATCCGCCGCGCGTGACCCGGCTGCCCCGCTAAGCTCCACCAAACGTCCGCTAGGACGCTTCGGATTCCCAGCTTTCCACCGCGGCGTACGGCCCGGAATCGCGGATCAGCTTATGCAGATACGCGCGGGAAATGCTCAGGCTGCGCGCCGCCAGCGTCTTATTGCCGCTGCAGTTCTCAATCGCCTTCGTCGCCAGCTGAATCTTGTAAAGCCGCAGCTGGTCTTCAAACGACCCGCCCGGCAGAGACTCGCACACCCCCAGCAGTTCGGGCTGCTGCAACTGTTCCGGCAGATCCTCCGGGCCAATGCTCTCGGTCTCCGTCAGAATAATGGCGCTCTGAATCACGTTCTCCAGTTCTCTGACGTTGCCCGGCCAGTCATAGGCCAGCAACAGCGTCATCGCCGCCGGACGGATTTCCTCTACCGGCTTGCGGCAAAGGTCGGAATACTTCCGCAGAAAATGATTTGCCAGCGTGACGATATCCTCGGTCCGCTCGCGCAGGGCAGGGGAGTAAATGCGCATCACATTGACGCGGAAGTAAAGATCCTGGCGGAACTTCTGTTCCCGCACCATCTGTCCCAGGTCGCGGTGCGTCGCAAACAGAACGCGCGCGCGCAGCGGGATCATTTTGTTGCCTCCCAGCCGGCTGAACTCGCGCTGCTGCAGCACGCGCAGCAGTTTTACCTGCGTATACAGACTCAATTCACCGATTTCGTCCAAAAACAGCGTCCCGTCGCCCACCTGCTCCAGATAGCCTTCCCGCATCCCGTTGGAGCCGGTAAACGCGCCCTTCTCATGGCCGAACAGTTCGGATTCCACCAGGCTCTCCGGAATCGCGCCGCAGGAAACGGCCACGAACGGCTTCTTCGCGCGGTCGCTCAGGTTGTGGATGGCCCGCGCGATCAGTTCCTTGCCCGTGCCGCTTTCACCCGTAATCAGCACATACGTGTTCAGATTTGCCACCCGGCGAATCATGTCGTACGTCACCTGCGCCCGCGCACTCGAACCCACCAGTTCGTCGCACTGCGCCACCGGATTCAGTTTCTGCCGCGCCGCCTTCACTTCCCGCTTCAGCAGCGCATGTTCATGAGCCCGGCGCACGATGATGCGCAATTCCGGCAGTACCGGCGGTTTTCGGAAATAATCGTACGCGCCCCGCTCCAGAAGTTCCAGCGTGGAACTGCGGGATTCGTCGTCTGTCATCACCAGGGTGGGAATCTGCAGATCTTTGGTTTCGTCCAGAATCGCCAGAATTTCGTGCCGCGCATCCGCCTCGGAATCGATATCCAGGATCAGCACGTCGAACAGGGATTTTTTCAGCAGCCGATTCAGTTCCGCGCGGTCAGATTCCACATTGACGCGAAAATCCGGTCCCAAAGTTGGGCGGAGGACGTGGTGGAATTTTATATGCTGCGAATACAACAGTATTCGAATCATTACTGCGTCTGGCCCCCAGGGCACACCGTATGAATCGTCACGAGTTTAACATCGTGTGTCGACAATAGCATAGTCTTTCTCCTGCTAACTATGGTTAGCGGGTGGCGCGGCGTCCGGCCGGAACTCCCCGGCCTGCGGCCACCACAGGATCTATGTCTATGATTCAGCGCGGCTTGTCCGCTTCCGGCGGCGCGCCCCGCCGTCATGTACAATGAGGACTCAAACCCCATGATTGCGCTGCTTCGAGGGACTCTGGCGGAGAAGCACCCCAACCAGGTCATCCTTGACGTGGGCGGCGTCGGCTACGACGTCGTCGTCCCCATCTCCACTTTCTCCAAACTTCCCGGCGTCGGCGCGGAAACCAGGCTTCGCATTCACACCCACGTCCGCGAAGACGCCTTTCTGCTCTACGGCTTCCTCACCCTCGACGAAAAGAACATGTTCGAGAAGCTCATCGCCGTCAGCGGCATCGGGCCGGGACTCGCCATCAAGATCCTCTCCGGCATGGACGCCATCGATCTGGTGAACTCCCTTCGCCGCGGCGAACTCGAAAAGCTCGTCCGCATTCCCGGCGTCGGCAAGAAAACCGCCGAGCGCATGATTCTGGAACTCCGCGATAAACTGCCCGCCCCGGCCGGCGACGATTCCGCGCCCCCGGCGCCTTCGCTCTCCGTGCTGGACGAAGACGTGCTGTCCGCACTCCTGAACCTTGGCTGCGCCCGCCCCGCCGCCGAAGTCGCCGTTCGCAAAGCCCGCGCCGCCGGTGCTCCGGACTCCTTTGAGCCCCTCTTCCGCAAGGCTCTGGAACTGGTGCGCTGATGGCTGGCAATAAAGACAACGCGGACCGGTTGGTTTCCGCCTTCGCCGGTGACGACGAGCAGCAGTTCGAAGTCGGCCTGCGCCCGAGACGTCTCGCCGACTTCACCGGCCAGCCCCGTCTCAAAGAGAACCTGCAGATCGCCATCGACGCCGCCCGCAAACGCGGCGAAGCCATGGACCACGTTCTGCTCTACGGCCCGCCCGGCCTCGGCAAAACCACCTTGGCGTCCATCATCGCCCAGGAACTCGACGTCCCGTTTTCCCAGACCTCCGGGCCCGTCCTCCAGAAGAAACTCGACCTTTCCGGCATCCTGAGCGGCATCATGCACCGCCAGGTGTTCTTCATCGATGAGATCCACCGCCTTCTGCCGGACGTCGAGGAAATGCTCTACACCGCGCTGGAGGATTTCCATCTCGACATCCTCATCGGCACCGGCCCCGGCGCCCGCACCCACTCCATTCCGCTCCAGAAGTTCACCGCCATCGGCGCAACCACCCGCCAGGGCCTCGTCAGCGCCCCCATGCGCGGCCGCTTCGGCCTCGTCCTCCGCCTGAACCTTTACGAAGTGGCGGAACTGACCCGCATCGTCAAGCGCTCCTCCAAACTGATGGACACGCCCATCGACGAAGAGGGCGCCGAGGAGATTGCCCGCCGCGCCCGCGGCACACCCCGCATCGCCAACCGTCTGCTCCGCCGCGTTCGGGATTATGCCCAGGTGCGCGCCCATGGCCACATCACCATGCAGGTCGCGCAGACCGCGCTCGACCTTCTGGAAGTCGACCGCTTCGGCCTTGATGAGATCGACCAGAAGATCATGCGCACCGTCCTTGAGAAATTCGGCGGTGGCCCCGTGGGCATCAACACCATCGCGGCTTCCATTGGCGAAGAGCCCGAAACCATTGAAGAGGTTTACGAGCCTTACCTGATCCAGCTGGGCTTTCTGCACCGTTCGCCGCGCGGACGCATGGCGACCGAGCGCGCCTACGACTACTTCAAAGTCCCGCGCCGTTTCGGCGGAGTGGAGCGGCAGCCGGAGCTGTTTTGAGCGCGCTGCCGCCAGCCCGCGAGCCTTCCGGCCGGCAGAGCAAGCAGCCTTCCGGCAAGCTGGTCTACCTGGGCCTCGGCTCCAATCTGGGCGATAGGTACGCCAATCTGCGATCCGCCGTTGAACAATTGACGGCCCCCGACCTGCGGCTCCTCCGCCTCTCCGGCCTCTATGAGACCGAACCCATCGGTCTGCGCGATCAGGCCTGGTTCCTCAATCAGGTGGCCGAATTCGAAACCGACCTCATGCCGCTCCAGCTGCTGCGCCGCGCGCAGAAAGTGGAGCGCGCCCTCGGCCGCCGGCGCACCGTTCGCAATGGTCCCCGCACGCTTGACGTCGACATTTTGCTTTTCGGTTCAGCCGTGGTCGATTGCGACGACCTCACGGTTCCCCACCCGCGTTATCACGAGCGCCGCTTCGTCCTGGCGCCGCTCGCCGAACTCAACCCCGCTCTGCGGGATCCGCGAACCCACCAATCCGTTACGCAGTTGCTCCAGGCCGTGAGGGGTCAGGCCGTTCGAAGGGTGCAAGAATAAAGGAATGATTCCGGAACAGTGGTCCCCTAAGCTTCTTCTTTGCTTAAGGGACTACTCCGCTCATAAGTTCACGCAGGACCTCATCTCCGGTCTCACCGTCGGTCTGGTGGCGCTGCCTCTCGCCATGGCCTTCGGCATTTCTTCCGGCGTCACCCCACAGGCCGGAATCTATACCGCCGTCATCGCCGGCTTTCTCATCTCCGCTCTCGGCGGTTCGTGTTCGCAAATCGGAGGGCCCACCGGCGCATTTGTCGTCATCGTGGCCGGAATTATCGCCAAATTCGGCGTTTCCGGTCTGGCCTTGGTCACCCTGATGGCTGGCGCGATGCTGATCGTCATGGGCGTCACGGGCCTCGGTAACGCCGTGCGCTTCATCCCGCGCCCCGTCACCATCGGCTTCACCAACGGCATCGCGCTCCTCATCGCCTCCACCCAGCTCAAAGACTTCTTCGGCCTGAAAACGCCGCCTGTGCCCAGTGAGTTCCTTCCCCGCATGAGGATGCTGGCGGAGTACGCGGGAACCCTCAACCTCGCCGCCCTCGCCGTGGGCGCGGTTTCTCTGGGTATCATCCTGTTGCTGCCCCGCCTGACGAAGCGTATCCCGGGCTCGATCGTCGCCCTGACCATCACCACCGCCGGCGTCGCTCTTCTGCGCCTGCCCATTGAAACCATCGGCAGCAAGTTCGGCGGCATTCCCGCCGGGCTGCCGACGTTCTCACTGCCAGATCTTCAGGTCGCGCACATCATTCCGCTGATTCCCTCCGCGCTCACCGTGGCCCTTCTCGCCGCCATCGAAAGCCTGCTCTCCGCCGTCGTGGCGGACGGCATGTCGGGCGACCGCCACAACTCCAACGTGGAACTGATCGCCCAGGGCATCGCCAACATGGTCACGCCGCTGTTCGGCGGCATCCCGGCCACCGGCGCCATCGCCCGCACCGCCACCAATATTCGCTCCGGCGCGCAGAGCCCGGTCTCCGGCATCATCCACGCGCTGACGCTGCTCACGATTCTCCTCGTCGCGGCGCCCGTTGCCCGCTTCATTCCGCTCGCCACTCTCTCCGCCGTGCTGTTCGTCGTCGCTTACAACATGGGCGAGTGGGCCGAAATCGGCATTATTCTCCGCCTTTCGAAGACGGACATCGTCGTCTGGGCCAGCACCTTCGCGCTCACCGTTCTGGCCGACCTCACCATTGCCGTTGAAGTCGGCATGTCCCTCGCGGCGCTGCTCTACATCTACCGGATCGCCGAAACCACCAGCGTCTCCCCGGTCACGGCCGAGTACATCCGCGACAGCCAGCCCCACGTGCTGCAGGACAAGGTCGTACCACCCTACGTCCGAATCCTCCGCATCCACGGGCCGTTCCTCTTTGGTGCGACCGAGAAGCTGACCGAAGTCACCGCGAATCTCAACGGCTTCCCGCAAATCGTCATCGTGCGCCTCCGCAACATGACCGCCCTCGACGCCACCGGTCTGCACGCGCTGACTGTACTCGCCAAACGGCTCCGCGACTCCGGCCGCACCCTGATTCTCTGCGGCGCGCGCGACCAGCCCGCGCGCCTTCTCGCCCAATCCGAACTCACCGAACAGATCGGCCACGAAAACATCGTCCCCAACGTCGACGAAGCTCTCGACCGCGCCCGCAAAGCCTGGCTCGATTTCGGTGGCATCGGCGCCGAACTCGTCCGCGAACAGAGCGGCCATTAAAGGCCGTATCGGCGCTACCTTTTATTTTGATGATTGCCAGACCTGCGGCCAATAGATACCAAAGTACTCATGCGCCAGGATATTCCGTAAACCAGTCTCGGGCAGCTGGATTCCATCGGCGAGGGGCATAGTCCGAACTCCCGGCCTTATCACCCATCACCGGGCGCCGATCCTCCCTCGTCCCTCGCCCTTGACCTCACCCCCGCTCTCCTCTACAGTCAGGACTATGAACACTGGGTCTGAAACGCGGGGAGTTCATCTGCCGTCACAACCTGTTATGGCACTCCGGCTCACACTGCCGCTGATTCTCCTCGTCATCCTCGCCGACTTTCCCGCCGCGGCTCAGTTCGGCAGCCCGTTCCCCGGTCAGGGCGGCGGCATCGGCTTCCCCGGTGGCGGCGGCATTCAGCTCCCCGGCTCCCGCCGCCGCAACTCCAATCAGCCCACTGACCAGCTCAACGGCAAAATCCAGCGCATCGCCACCACCCAGCTCGTTCTCGATCCCGGCGACGGCCGCAACATCACCATCGCTCTCGACCGCAACACCCGCTATATCTCCGATTCCAACGGCGGTGGTCGCTATGGTGATTTCGATATCGGCGATGAAGTCGCCATCGACGCCGCCCGCGATAACCAGAATTTCTACCACGCCCTCCGCGTCAGCATGATCCACCGCGGCGCACCTGGCGACGTTTCCGACAACCGCTCCGGCTCCTCCTCTTCCAGTTCCAATAACGATCCCGATAAACCGGTCCTCAAGCGCGCCGGCTCGGTCTCCTCACAGAATCCCGTCGATTCTTCCTCGGACGATCCGGACCGCCCCCGTCTGAAGCGCGATTCTTCGTCCCCCGCCTCTGCCGGTTCCCCCGCGCCCGGCGACACCATCACCTCGGACGCCGCACCCACCCAGCGCCGCCTCCCGCCGCAGTCGCAGATCATCACCGGCGACGACAATTCCTCCGCCACCGTCTCCCGCCGCCCCTCCCGCATTTCGAGTGACGAACCCGTCCGCCCCGCCGCCCGCGAAACCGATGATCCCGGTCCGCCCGTGCTGCGCCGTGGCTCCGTCCGTGTCGACAACACGCCGCCCGCCGGTTCCTCCGGCGGCAGCGCGGGTGTCCCCTCGCGTCCCAGCCTCCACGCCGAAGTCGACGCCAACGGCAACACCAAACTGCCGCCCCCGCCCGTCGTCGCAACCCGCGAGGCCTCAGACGACTCTTCCGACCACGTCTCTTCCGTCCGCGCCGCCATGCAGGGTCCGCCCGCCGGCGATCCCGTCATCCAGAGCGCTCGCGAAGCCGCCTGGGGCTTCTCTGAAACGCTCCCCAACTACATCGTGAAGCAGTTCACCACCCGCTACCAGACCGACACCGCCCGGGGCAACCGCACCTCCTGGGCCGCTCTCGACGTGGTCACCGCCGACGTGGTCGCGGAAAACGGCAAAGAATCTTATAAAAACATCCTCGTCAACGGCAAAGCGCCCCGCGAATCCGTCGAGAAATCCGGCTCCTGGTCCACCGGCGAATTCGTCACCATTCAGCTCAACCTGCTCGCGCCGCAGACTGACGCCGACTTCCACAATAAGCGCAGCACCACCATCGTCAATCGCCCCGCCTGGAAGTACGATTTCTCCGTCGAACAGCCCAACTCCAACTGGGACATCCACGCCTCCGCCGAATCCTACAAGCCCGCCTACACCGGCACCGTCTGGTTCGATAAGGAAAACTTCCGCGTGCTCCGCATCGAAATGGCCGCGAAAAACATGCCGCGCGCCTTCCCGCTGGACGCCGTCGAATCCGCGCTCGATTACGACTACG
Source organism: uncultured Acidobacteriia bacterium (assembly GCA_903900705.1). Taxonomy (GTDB): domain Bacteria; phylum Acidobacteriota; class Terriglobia; order Bryobacterales; family Bryobacteraceae; genus BOG-234. Next base: position 3,504 of record CAIUOG010000050.1, on the reverse strand, counting down.
TCATCATCAGCGACCAGAAATACCTGCTCCCGGCGCACTCCGAATCCCTCAGCTGCATCCGGGGCACGGCCGACTGCACCCGCAACGTGATCGACTTCCGCAACTACAAAAAGTTCGGCGCCGACACCAGCATCAAGTTCGAAACCGACAAGGAGTAACCGGCCCGCCGGAGCGGCGCGGGGCGTACGATACCGTATTCTCATGCAGACCCGGAAACTCGGTAACAGCGATTTGGAAATCACGCCGCTCGGCATCGGCGCATGGGCCATGGGAGGTGGAGGCTGGGCCTTCGCCTGGGGCCCGCAGGATGATGACGAATCCATCGGCGCAATCCACGCCGCTCTCGACCGCGGCATCAACTGGATTGACACCGCCGCCGTCTATGGCCTCGGCCACTCCGAAGAAGTTGTCGCCCGCGCCCTGAAGGGCCGTTCCAACCGCCCCTACGTCTTCACCAAGTGCGAACGCACCTGGGGCGAAGACCGGCAGATCCGCAAGGTGCTCAAGCGGGAATCCATCCTCGCCGAATGCGAAGCCAGCCTGCGCCGCCTCCAGGTGGACGTGATTGATCTCTATCAGATCCACTGGCCGGAACCCGACGAAGACGTGGAAGAAGGCTGGGCCACCCTCGCCGACCTGCGGAAGCAGGGCAAAGTCCGCTGGATCGGCGTCTCGAACTTCAACGCCTCCCAGCTGGCCCGCGCCCAGGCCATCGCCCCCATCACCTCGCTCCAGCCGCCTTACTCCATGATTCAGGCGGATATCGAAACCGACATTCTGCCCTTCTGCGTCGGCCACAACATCGGGACCATCGTCTATTCGCCCATGAAGTCCGGCATGCTCACCGGCGCGATGACGCGCGAACGCATCGCCAACATGCCCGAAGACGACTTCCGCAAGCGCACGCCGAACTTCCAGGAGCCGCTTCTCACCCGCAACCTCAACCTGGTGGAACTGCTCCGTGAAATTGGCCTGCCGCATGGCCGCACGCCCGGCGAAGTCGCCATCGCGTGGACCCTCCGCCGCCCCGAAGTCACCGGCGCGATTGTCGGCATGCGCTCCCCCAAACAGGTGGACGGCGTCATTGCCGCCGCCGAATTCCGCCTCTCGGCCGAGGAAATCGCCCGCATCACGGCGTTCCTCGCCGCCTGATCAGGAAGAGCCTGACCCGCATGACACGGCGAACCTTCTCCGCCTCGCTCCTCGCCCTCACGGCGGCAACCGGCCAGTCCAAACGGCCGGTCCGCCTGGGCGGGCCCGTGTTTCTCAAATCCACAGACCCCGTGGAGCTGGCCCGCGAGCATCGCCGCCTCGGCTACAGCGCCGCCACCTGCCCCGCGGCGGACCTCTCCGACCCCGCGCGCCTCCGCGCCATCGAGGCCGCCTTCCGCACCGAAAACGTCGTCATTGCCGAGGTCGGCGCGTGGGTGAACCTGCTCGATCCCGACGCCGAAAAGCGCCGCAAAAATCTCGATTACGTCACGCAGCGGCTCGCCCTGGCCGATGCCGTCGGCGCGCTCAATTGCGTCGATATCGCCGGCTCCTACAACCCGGATTACTGGTACGGCGCGCATCCAAAGAACCTTTCAAAGGAATTCTTCGATGCCACCGTGGAAAACTGTCGCCACATCCTCGACGCCGTCAAACCGAAGCGCTCTCTCTTCACCATCGAAATGATGCCCTGGAGCATCCCCAACGGCCCCGATTCCTACCTCCGCCTCATCAAAGCGGTGGACCGCAAAGCCTTCGGCGTCCACATGGACGTCTGCAACGCCGTCAACTCGCCGGAACGCTTTTACGACAACGGCAAACTGATCGACGATCTCTTCCGAACCCTGGGCCCGTGGATCGCCTCCTGCCACGCCAAAGACCTGCAGTGGATCCCCGAATATAATGTCCACTTCCTCGAAGTCGCCCCCGGCAAAGGCGTGATGGACTACAAGGCCTACCTCCGCAACCTCGCGGCGCTTCCCAAAGAAGCCCCGCTCATGATGGAACATCTGAAAACCGCCGCGGAATACGACGAAGGCTCAGCCTATATCCGCCGCGAAGGTGCTTCCATCGGTGTGACGTTCGCGTGAGTTTTAGTTAGGGATTACCCGAAAGAGTTTCCGCGTGCCCATACGGCCCGCCTCGGTAGTTCCATCAGTCCGACGTTACGTTAAATCGCATCCGGAGGGGGGAGTTGAAGAAAACCCGCCATTTATCTCTGAAGATCACATTGCAGGGCCTTCCGGCGATGATGCAAAACTTACCCTTTGTGAAACGGACCCGGCCTTTTGCACAGCGGTGATTACGCCACGATTTGAACAGAAGCGGTAGTTCTGTTCAACGGCGTGCTTGCGCCACGGCTCCGGAAGCCAACATTCGCGTAATCTCGGCAGCAGGAATCTCAGCACAGCCGCTTGTATTCTGGCCGCACCAGAGCGGCGAAAAGGCGTTGTCACCACGGCTCTCAGCTTTTGCCCGCAATGCGGCTATGGCTGACGCCGCCAATGGGAATGGGGGAACCTCGCTGTTGATCGGTCCCAATTCTTTCATGATGCGGTTTGCTATTCCACGCGCAGGCCGCCCAGAAAACAGGTTTGTCACTGCCGTATGACGCGCGGCTTCGCTCTTCAGGGCGGCGCGGTGCAAACGTGTAATGGTCACTTCCGGGCAGAGCAGGTATGCGGTTCCTATCTGTACGGCAACCGCCCCCAGTTCCATCGCCGCCGTAACTCCCGCAGCATCCGCGATACCTCCTGAAGCGACTACCGGCAGTTTCACCGCCTTAATGATTTTCGGCAAGAGCGCAAACGTGCCCATCTGCGTAGTCAAATCGTCTGACAGGAAATTTCCGCGATGGCCGCCTGCCTCAAGTCCCTGCGCGATAATCATATCCACGCCGCGATCTTCGAGCCACTGCGCTTCTTCAACCGTGGTTGCGGAACTTAGGACCGTCGCCCCCACCGACTTTACACGCGCCATCAAGCTTTCGTCGGGTAGTCCGAAATGGAAACTGACGACTGCCGGTTTGAACTCCTCAAGCAGATCCGCTGCCTGTTCACTGAACGGCACGCGCCCGGCCCCGCTCAAAACTGCATTTGCCGGGATTTCATACTCTTCGTAATAGCGAGCAAGCATCGAGTTCCAGGCAGCTTCACGCCGGGGGTCCGGTTCGGGTTGGGAGTGGCAAAAAAAAATTAACGTTATACGGCCAGTCTGTATTGGCCCGGATCGCGGATAACTCCGAACGCATCTGATCTACGCTCAGCATTGCGCATGGCAGTGATCCGAGACCACCAGCGTTGCATACCGCTATGGCTAATGCGCTTCCCTGAACGCCCGCCATGGGGGCCTGTATGATCGGGTGCTCAATGCCCAATAATTCGCGGAACATGCTCATTCGTAATAATCAGATGCTCTCGGATCAAGTGTCAATCCATCCGATCTGGAACGTTCTTTTGTCGCGTTGCAAAACTTACCCTTTCTGCGACATCCACCCTTGCACCGCCCGTTATA
>CAIUOG010000049.1 GCA_903900705.1 uncultured Acidobacteriia bacterium | reverse complement strand
GCCTTCACGGTGTGACTCCATAGCCGATACGAACCCAGTTTTCACCCGTTGAGATCAGACGAAAGCGAGGTGGCTGCAGGTGCGGAAGCATCATGCTTACCCGGGAGTGAAAGGTCGGCAGATTGATGAGGAACTCGCTCAGATTGCTGCCACCTGCGGACAGCATGTCACCATAGTCGCCCAGCGCGGTTTTCAGGATCCAGTGCTCGCCGAAGGCCTCGAGTATGAGCGGCACCGGAGTATCGAGCTCCTCACTCGCAGCGACAACCAGGGCGAAAGTCATCTCATCGGGATAACCCTCGTTACTGATGAAGACCTCCACGTCAACCGCGGCCTTTCGCTTGATCTTCTCCCACATCCGTTCGCCATGGTCAGCAGTAACCATCGCCTCAATTGCCTTATTTACCATGCCGTACATTATTTGGGATCTCCTGGTCGAAGCGCTTTGCCTGTCCGTCGAACCTGGTCGATAGCTTCCACCAGATGAAACTGTTTGAGCATGCGGTAGAACCTTGTACGGCCAACTTTGAGCTCCCGCATGACCGCCGTCGCGTTACCCTCGTTCTTTTCGATTGCCGCCTGCAACAGAAGTTTCGATGCATCTTCCAGACTGTGGCGCGGTGCCAGCCCGGGCACAGCTTTGGGCCGGGGCTGTTCCGGCTCGGCAACGCTACACTCTTCCCGGATTCGCTTGGGCAGATCCTCAGGCTGAATCTCTTCATGCTCGGCGATCACCATCGCCCGCTGGATAACGTTTTGCAGTTCACGAACGTTGCCAGGCCAGTTGTGCTGCAGTAAAATTTCCAGAGCCATGATCGAGACACCGGTCACGTGACTTTCCACCGTTTCACGATAGTCACGGATGAACGACATAGCCAATGGGAGGATGTCATCCTGCCTTTCCCGAAGCGGAGGCAGTTCCAGATCGAAGACCGCCAGCCGAAAGTACAAATCCTCACGAAATCGCCCAGTCTTGACGTCTGCGGCCAGATCGCGGTGCGTAGCAGTCAGGAGTCTGAAATTTGAGTCCACCTGCAACGTGCCGCCAACGCGCTGAAAGCTTCTCTCCTGCAGGACGCGTAAGAGCTTCGCTTGCACCGCCAGTGAAAGCTCCCCGATCTCGTCCAGAAAGAGGGTTCCCGTATTTGCCTCCTCCAGTTTTCCTATGCGCCGCACAGCAGCTCCGGTGAAGGAACCCTTCTCGTGGCCGAATAGTTCCGATTCGAGGAGGTTCTCCGGAATTGCAGTCAGATTGACCGCTACAAAAGGCCTCGCGCGGCGGTCGCTGGAATCGTGGATCGCTCTGGCGACGAGTTCCTTTCCTGTACCGCTCTCCCCCTGGATCATGACTGTGACATCGTTGACGGACAACTTCGCTATCTGATGGAAAACTCTGGCCATGGGGCGTGAGGTACCGACTATTCCCGTATGTTTTCTCTCAACCGCCTCGCGTTCCAGTTGGTTTACTCGCAGTGCTAATCCGCCGTATCTGACCGCGTTTCGCACTGTTGTCGTCAGCTTTACCTCGCGGAGTGGCTTCACTAGGTAGTCGAACGCCCCGAGTTTCATCGCCTGCACGGCGCTTGCCGCCGTTTCGTCGGCAGTGAGCACGATGATCGGCAGTAGCGTCTGTTGCTGCCGGATACGCTCCAGGGTCTCCAGACCACTAAGAACCGGCATCAACAGGTCAAGGCAGATTGCGTCCGGTCGCTCCTCGGAAAGCGCGTCCAGGCAGCTGATTCCATCAGGGAACAACCGAATCTCAAAGCCCGCTCTCTGGAGCCAGTGGCCGAACAGGGTGCGCTGATCTTCATCGTCATCAACAACGAAGACACGGCCGGGGGGAGTTTCGTTCGCAGGGATCACGACAGGTATTATCTCAGACAGCTCCGGTCGGCTAGCTCAGGATACCCTTCGACGGTTCCGTTTCAGGATGCCACGGGACACCGACCTGTTCCGATTCCAACATGAGAAGGACATTTAATTTAATTGGTGTTTTCTGGTCTTTTTTGCGCCTCCAGCTTTGGAGCCTGAAATGCCCCACCGGTTGCCGATATGAATTTGAAATCGACAGCCACCATTCTTGTTGGCTACCAGAACGACTACTTCGCTACCGACGGTATTCTCCGCGGCGTCATTGAAGAGGTCAACCGTGTGGATCAAACGCTGGCCGCCACGCTGAGCCTGCTCAAGTCGGCCGCAGAGACGGAAATGACGATTGTCTCCACCCCGATTATTCTGACCCCGGATTATCTAGCGCTGGCCGAGTCGCAAGGGATTCTGGGGACTATCAGGGATTCGGGGGCTTTCCGGGCAGGCACGACTGGCGCCCACACCATTCCCGAAATCCGGGCCTCAGCGGTCACCCCAAAACCGGCCAATGGTGGTCACCTGAAAACCGGCCAATGAGAAAGCATCAGGACAAGCCATAGTTTTACCTTGCCGTGACGGTTTCTGCAAGGCGGAATTTGCATCTGCGACGGAATCCGCGTTCGTGCGGGGGATGCACAAGGGGGCGGCAGCCCCTCTTGTGGGGGGAGCCGCGTTTTTTGCGGCGTGGGGGGAACCCGCCCGCCCCGGCTTGCCCCCGGAGGGGGAAACGGGAAAGGGGGAGATCAACTTCCTGGCTGCCGCAGGCTGATTCCGGACTCATGCAACGCTCGCGGAAGCTTTAGTGCGCCAGCTGCGAGGCCCACACTTCAGAACGTGGCCGTGGTGAAGCAGCCGATCGAGCATCGAACTGACAGACGCCGTATCCCCCAGCAGCTTTCCCCGGTCTTCGACCGGTCGGTTTGACGTCAGCAACGTGCTGGCCCGTTCGTAGCGGCGCATCACGATCTCCAGTAAATCCTCGGCGGCGGTGAGCGGGAGTTTGCGCATTCCGAAGTCGTCGACAATCAGCAGGGGAACCGCAGCCAGAGATTCGAGGTACTGTTTGCGCTTGCCGTCGGCCACCGCATCGGCCAGTTCATCGAGCAGCACATGCGCTTCGCGGTAGAAGACACGATACCCCTGCAGAATGGCGGCCTGACCGATGGCCTGGGCCAGATGGCTCTTGCCCGTACCGCCGGGTCCGAGAAAGAGCGCGTCCTCTCGTCTGCCGATGAAAGCGCAGGTGGCCAGATCGAAAACCAGGCTGCGGTTCATCTTCGGATTGAAGGTGAAGTCGAAGCTGTCGAGCGCCCTGTGGTTATCCCGAAAAGCGGCCTGCTTGAGAACGCCTTCTTTCAGGTTGTCGGGGATGACGAATCTGGTGACGCCGCCCAGCCGGCGGAAGGCCTGCTCGTGCAGTTCGGCCCAGATGCGGGTGCTGGAATGGAAACGGAGAAGCCGGACGCACTTGCGGCTGAAGCCAAGCGTCAGCACGAACAGACGCGTGCGCCGGTACTTGCCGGTTTGCCCATCGCGGACCATGGGGCCGGTTCCGTAATCGACCTGCGACTCTTCGCCCGGGGCCGTCTCGATGATGCCGCACGCTTCAGGCGATTGAGTGCCGCGTAGTTTGCGGGCGTAGCGTTTGACGCTCTCATAGGAGCCGGTGAAGCCATGTCTGTCGACCAGTTCCTGCCAGACGGACATGGCGTTGCGGCCCAGCGACAGAGCCGATTCGATGAGTTCGCGATACGGTTCGCTGGTGCTGGGACTCGGCGGCGGTTTCGGGTCGCCGGAGTCGGTGGTCACCTCACTCCCATTGGCCGGTTTTGCGCCCTCAGGGTCGGTGGTCACCTCATTGGCCGGTTTTGAAAGTGCTGGTGTCTTCCGCCGACCCCAGCCGCCTGGTTGCCGCACCGGGATGCCTGCGGCCTTTAAATACCTTGCTGCGGTCTCCCGCCGGACGCCGGTCGCTTCTTCAATACGACGGAGCGCCCAACCGAGTTGGCCGAGCGCGATGACCTGTTTCTTCTTTTCTTCGTTCAAGACATTGCTCACATTGACGGAGGGTATTCCTCACGTCCGAGTCATGTCCTGACCCCTCTCTCATTGGCCGGTTTTCAGGTGACCACCATTGGCCGGTTTTGGGTGACCGCCGAGGATCCGGGCTTTCGGCAACAGGATCGAATATGTCAACGGGAAGCAAGGTTTCAATGCCTTCTCGAATACCATGCTGGACGAGGAACTCAGACGAAAGGGGATCCAGCACCTCCTGCTGGCCGGCATGATTACTTCGCTT
>CAIUOG010000048.1 GCA_903900705.1 uncultured Acidobacteriia bacterium | reverse complement strand
GGGCATGAAGCGCGTACTCCTGACCTTGTTCCTGGCACTCGTCAGCGCGCCGGCGCAGGATCCGCAACATGATTTCAAGGTCCGCTCCAAAGAAAACAACATCAGTCCGGAAGAGGTGATTCGCGGGTTTGAAGCTCCGCCCGTGGACTCTTACACCCTGGGCGCTGGTGACGAAATCACCGTCGAGGTCTGGGGTCATCCGGAGCTTTCGGGCAAACATGTCGTGGGGCCGGATGGCAAAATCACGCTCTCGGTCGCCGGTATCCTGAACGTCGCCGGCCTCAGCCGCGAAGAGACGCAGACTGCTGTTTCGAAGGCGCTCGCGCGGTTTTACAGGGAACTTTCCGTGATCGTGCGGGTGGACCGGTACACTTCCTTCCGCGTCTACATCCTGGGGCGCGTTGGCGCGCCCGGCGCCGTGCAGTTCGAATCGCAGCCCACGCTGCTCGATGTCGTCACCCGCTCCGCCGCGCTGCCCATCGGTGGCGTCGGCGCGGACAAGGCGGGCCTGGGCCGCTGCGCCGTCATCCGCAAAGACAAGATGATCTGGGTGGATCTGAAGTCGCTCGTCAGCCAGGGCAATCTCGGCCTGAACATCCGTCTGGCGCGCAATGATCTGGTTTACATGCCGGATGCCGGTGATCAACTGGTGTACGTCCTCGGCGAAGTGCAGCGCCCCGGAGCTTTTCGTCTGACGCCGGACATGTCGTTCCTCGACGCCTTCACCCAGGCGGGCGGCGTGAATGAAGACGCCGCCGGGGACCGGATCGAACTGGTACGCTCCGGCGCCGGCAAGCACCGGGAGTTGTCGATTAAGGCACTGCTGGCCTCACCATCCACCATGAATTCAGCGCTCGAAGAGGGCGATATTATCTTCGTCCCGAAGCGGAATATGGCAAAGTTCGGCTACTTGCTGCAAAAGGCCGGCCCGATTACCTCATTTGCGATTCTGGGATCCCTGCTGAAATGAGTACCAGTCCCCCACCGCTGCCCGATCCCGCGAATGCCGATGCGGCTCATGCTGCCGTCCCGGCTCCGGGCGGCTCCGGCATCCGTATTGCGGCCAGCGTGCGCCGGCACCTCGTCGCGGGCCTCCTCGCTGGTCTGTTGACTGTCCTCGCCGGGGCTCCGCTGGCCTGGCTGAAGGGTTCACCGAAATACTCCGCCACCGCCGTGGTCTTCGTGTCCCCGCGTTTTCTTGCCAACCTGCAGGACTCGAAGGAACACGATCTGCAGTCGGACTCCCAATACCGCCAGTACGTGCAACAGAACGTCCGGACCATCAACCGTTTTGACATTGTGGTGGATGCACTGAAGAAGCTGGGGCCGAACCAGTCGTGGTGGGTCAAAAAGCCGGAATCTCTGGACCACGCGGCTGAACGGCTGCAGGGCGCGCTCGACGTCAGCGCGATTCCGGATACCTATCAGATCGCGGTCTCGCTCAGCGGCGACAAACCGGTTGGCATCGCGGAAGTGGTGAATTCGGTCGTGAATACCTTCCTCGAAAAGGCGAAGGTCGAGGAGTTTTACGCAAGCGACGAACGGATCCGGAATCTGATGGCGGACCGTGCCCGGGTGGAGGAGGAAATCGCCGCCAAGCAGGAACAGCGGCTCGCGCTTTCGGAAGAACTGGGTGTCAGCACCTTCACCAATAACTTCGTGAACCCCTACGACCAGTTGCTGGTCGGCGCAAAGGAAGCGCTGGCCGCTGCCCGCCGCCAGAATATTGAAGCGGAGGCGCAACTGGCCTCGCTCGACGGACAGCAGCGCGCCGGCGCCGGCGAGGTGCTGCAAGCCATGGCCCGCCAGGAAGCTGCCAAAGATGTGCGCCTCTCCAGCCTGGAGGCCAGCCAGAGCGTGCGCAGGACGCAACTTCTGACGCAGATCAGTGGTCTCGCTCCGGATCATCCGGGTCTGAAAGCCGCGGAGCAGGAACTGGCGGACCTTGACCGGGCCCGCGAGGAAGTCTCAAAGAAACTCATCGATGCCGCGGCGAAGGGACTGCTCGATCAGAAACGGGCGGAGGCCTTCCGCACGGGTCGCGTTATTCAGAAGCTGACGGCGGAACTGGAACAGCAGGCATCTCAGGCCGCCTGGTTTTCGCGGAACTATCAGAACGGAATCCAGCTGGGCAATGAGATTGAACAGGCCCGCGTGCGCATCAGCAGCGTGCAGGAACGGATCGACTCGCTCTCACTGGAGCGCCGTGCGCCCGGTTTTGTCCGCATGTTCTCCGCCGCGCGCACCCCGGACGCTCCGGAAAAGGGAGGGCGGACCCGGTTGCTGGCCGCCGTTCTCGTGTTTGGTTTTCTGGTGTGCATCGTGGTCCCGGTCGGCATCGACATGCTCGACCCGCGCCTGCACACGCCCCGCGATGTGGAGAAACTTCTGGGCTTCGCGCCCTTCGGCTGGATGATGAACCGGAAGCAGGCAGGCCCGGATTTCGCCCGCGAACAGTCGCTGCGGCTGGCCAGCCGGATGGTGCAGGATCACCAGAACAACGGCAGCCGGATCTTCGCCTTCACTTCCGTCCGGGCGCGTGGCGGCACTTCGACCCTGGTCCTCAATCTAGCGGCAGCTCTGAAGTCTCTGGGCGTTCCCGCCCTGGCGGTGGAAGCCAATGCCTACCGCGCCGACCCGCGCTACCGCAGTCCGGATCAACGCGGCCTCACCATTGTGCTGCGCGGCAGTCACGATATCGAAGATGCCGTGGTGCCGGGTGACGACGAACTGCCCGACCATGTGCCACTGGGCGACCTTTCCGATCAGAAGAACCTGCCCGATATCGAAAAGCTGATGGACATCCTGCGCGCGGCCACCGAGACCTACCGGATTGTTCTCGTTGATCTGCCACCGGTGCTGGTCTCGGTGGATGCGGAGTTCATCGCGCGCGGTGCGGACGTCACCGTTCTGGTGATTCGGGCGGCGGAAGTCACTCGCGTGGAACTGCAGAAGGCGGCGGCATGCCTCGAACGGATTAAAGTTTCGGCGGTATCCGTGCTGCTCAATCATGTCGATATCGACGCCGGCGATGGCTTTGCGCGTTCCGCGCGGCAGGAGTTCAACACGGGCAATGCGACGGACGCCGGTGGGTGGATGGCGAGGAGGTTCTGGAAATGAAACCGCTTCTGGTTTACGCGCTGCACAGCGGAAATCTGTATGGAACCGAACGCATGGCGCTTTCCACCGCGTCCGGCCTGGTGAATGAGTTCGATTCCGTGATCATGGCGCCGCCCGGACCCGCCCTCGAAGAGGCCCGTCGCACGGGGTTTGAGGCGATTGCTTTTGAAAGTCCCCTGCAATTCGCAATGGCTCTGCGGCCTTTGCTGGCGCGCGCTCCGAAGCTGGCTTTTCTTGCCACCGGGGTGATGCATTCTTCGGTGTGTCTGGCGTGGAACCTGCTTTACCGGCGTCAGATCGCGCACCTGCATCTGGTCCACGGCGGCGCAGCTGAGCATCTGAGTTACGGGCGCAAAGCGAAGCTGAATCACCGGCCGGTTGAGTTCGTCGCCGTGTCTTCCTACGTGCGGGAGCGGCTGATTGCCAATGGCGTGAATGCCGCGCAGATTCGGGTGATCGAGAATTTTTTGCCCGCCGCCAAGGTTGCCGCCGCGCCCCGCAGAAGGGCCTTTGCCGGAGAACCTCTCCGCCGCCTGGCCGTCATCTCCCGGCTCGACCCCGAGAAGCGCGTGGACCTGCTGCTCGACGCCCTGGAGCAGGATCCAGCGGCAGCCCGCTTCGAGGTCCGGATCTTCGGGACCGGCTGGAATGGCGACGCTCTGAAGCAACGCGTGGCCGCCTCGAAGCTGAATGTCATCTTTGAAGGCTTCCTGCCGAACGTGGACCAGGAACTGGCAAAGGCGGATCTGCTGGTCCACCTGTGCCCGGTGGAACCCTTCGGCCTGGCCATCATCGAGGCGATGGCGGCGGGCGTTCCGGTTCTCGCGCCGGACGCGGGCGGCGCGGGTTCGCTGGTGGAAGACGGCGTCTCCGGATTTCATTTCGAGGCCGACAATGCGCAAAGTCTGGCCGGTATGCTCAACCGGATCGCGGCCCTTCCGGCGGACAAGATAAATGCCGTGGTGCGCGCCGGCGATCATCTTCTGGCAACCCGGTTTTCAGAAAGCGAGCGGGTGGCCGACTACCGCCGCATCCTGATGGAGAAACTCGCATGAGCCCCGTTGTTTCGGTGGTCGTGATCGGGCGGAACGAAGGCGCGCGTTTGGAACGCTGCCTGCAGTCCATACGCCGGATGGAGAACCCCGGTGGCGAGATCGAACTGATTTACGTGGATTCCGCGTCCACCGACGGCAGCCCGCAACTGGCGGAAAAATATGACGCAAAGGTCATTGTCGTGCAGCCAAAACGGCCCACCGCCGCGCTGGGGCGTAACGCCGGATGGCGCGCCGCAACCGCTCCGTTTGTTCTGTTTCTGGACGGCGATACCATTCTGGATTCCCGTTTCGTTGTGGATTCACTGCGCGAATTCGCGCCGGATACCGCGATTGTCTGGGGCCACCGGCGCGAGATCCACCCGGAGCAGACCATCTTCAACCGTGTGCTGGATCTTGATTGGATTTACGCTCCCGGCATTACGGAATTCTGCGGCGGGGACGCCCTGATGCGCCGCTCCGCCCTCGAACAGGTGAACGGTTACGACGAAGCTCTGATCGCCGGCGAAGAGCCCGAGATGTGCCGCCGCATGCGGGCTGCCGGGTGGAAGATTCTGCATACGGATCATCCGATGACCGGTCACGATCTCGCGATGACCGCCTGGTCGCAATACTGGAAGCGCGCCACGCGGGCCGGGTACGCCTATGCCGAAGTCTCGCGGCGCTTTCGCGATTCCGGCATGCCCTTCTGGGAAGAAGACGCGCGCCGGAACCGGAGCCGCACCCTCATGCTGGCCGGGATTGTCCTCGGTGGGCTCCTCGGAAGCCTGCTGCTATGGAGCCCGGTTCCGGCCATATTGGGTTCGCTTTTTCTTTTTCTTTTGGTGGTGCGGACGGCGCTCAAAGCTCGCTGGAAGGGTGCGCCGCTCTCCACGCTGCTGCTGTACGGCATCCACTCGCATCTGCAGCAGATTCCCATTTTCCTGGGGCAGTTGCAGTTCGAGGGAGATCAAAAGGCAGGCAAAGCCCGCGGTCTCATCGAATATAAGGACGCGGGAAAATGAGCCTCAAAGCATTGCTGGCCGGGCTGTTGATGCCTGTTGCGCGGATCGTGAACGGGGCGGAATCCCTGCGCCGGGTCTGGGCTCACGCGCGGTTCGCCTCCCGGATTCAGGGGCGGCTCGACCCTTCGGCGGTGATCCTCGGCGTGCCGGAGATCCACGGCACCGGCAGGATCTTCCCGGGTCGGAACCTCTATTTCTACCGGGAACTCTACCTCGAAACGCAGGAGCAGGGCTCAATCACCATTGGCGACAATGTGGTGATCTCGCGCGGCGTGCATCTGGTGTCGTTTGCGGGGATCCGGATCGGCGCGGACAGCATGATCGGCGAGTACACCAGCATCCGGGATGCGAATCATCGGATTGGCGAGGGTCCGGTCCGCGGCTCCGGGCATGATTCCGCTCCGATTGAGCTTGGGCGCAATGTCTGGGTGGGCCGTGGTGTGACGGTCCTGCCGGGCGTGAAGATCGGCGACAACGCCGTGGTGGGGGCTAACGCCGTCGTCACGAAGGACGTCCCGGCGGGGATGATTGTGGCGGGAGTGCCCGCCAGGCCGGTTCGTCCCGTGGCACTCAATACGGCGGTGACGGAATGACGGAGGCCGCATGAAAGTCCTGCTTTCCGCCTACCAGTGCGGCCCGGGGATGGGTTCGGTTTCGCAGATCGGCTGGGAGTGGTACTCCCGCATGTCGCAGCGCGCCCAGGTGACACTCGTGACGCATGTGCGGAATCGGGAATGCCTCACCAAAGCCGGTGCGCCCCTGCCAGGTTCGGAAGTCATCTATATCGATACCGAATGGTTCGCCGGACCCGTCTACCGGATGGCGGGGCGGCTGTTCCCGAAAAGTGAACACGCGGTCTTTCTGATCTCGTCGGCCGATTTTTTCGTCTATGACGGGGCGGTGGTCAACCAGTTGCGCAAGCGGCGGGGCGAATGGGACATTGTGCACGCGGTCACGCCGGTGTCGCCCATCGCCTCCACGCGGCTGCATCGCCTGGGCGCTCCGCTCATCGTCGGCCCGTGGAACGGCGGCCTGAACTCGCCCACCACGTTTCCGGAGATCATGGGGCAGGATTCGGCCTGGGTTTACCGGATCCGGTCTGTGGGCAGACTGTTTGACCGGTTGTTTCAGTGCAGCAAAAAGGCCGCGCTGATTCTGACCGCCAACAAAGCGACGGACAACAGCATCCCGGCGCAGGCGAAGACTCTCCGGATGTCTGAAAACGGTGTCGACCTGAACCTCTTTCAACCTGGCGACACCCCTCTGCGAACCCCTCGGGACCCGCTCCGCCTGCTGTTTGTCGGCCGGCTGATCCCCGCCAAAGGCGTTGGCATGCTGCTCGAAGCGGTGGCGACGGTTCGGCGGGAGATCCCTCTCGAAGTGACCATCATCGGCGATGGCCCGGTCCGGGCGGAACTGGAGCGCGAAAACGGGGAACGAAAGCTGGAAGATATTGTGCGATTCCTCGGCGCGCGCCCGCTCCCGGAGGTGGCGCGGTTCATGCGGGAAGCACACGTGTTCTGTCTGCCCTGCGTGAGGGAGTCCGGTGGGGCCGTGCTGATGGAGAGCCTTGCCTGCGGAGTGCCCATTCTGGCCGTGAATTACGGGGGACCGGCGGAGATTGTCGATGACGAGGTGGGGCGGCCGCTTTCGCCCGAAGGCCGCGCGCAACTCGTCCGTGATCTGGTGGCGGCGCTGCGGGATATCGCGGCAAATCCCGCGGATTGGCGGCAAAAAGGGGAAGCCGGGTACCGGCGCGCTCTCGCGGAATACGGCTGGGATGCCCGCATGGATACCGCTTACGGTATCTACCGCGGGCTGGCTGGGGGACAATCGATTCATGGGTGACGAACGGCCGGAGCTGGAACAGCCGGAAGACCATGCCGGAACGGTCCGCAACGCGCTGTCCCACAACATAGCGGCGGGTACCCTGGCGCAGATCGGGTATATGGTGACCCGTTTCTTTATCCCCCCGTTTGTGCTGGCCCACGTCACGCTCGAGGCATACGGCCTCTGGTCCGCCGCGTTTATTCTGGTGGCCTACATCGGCATTTCCACCATGGGACTCTCCGGTGTCTATGTGAAATACATCGCCGAGTTCAGCGCCAGGCGGGAGTTCGATAAAGCCAACGCCCTGATTTCCACCGGGCTTTGCGTCAGCGTTCCCTTCTGCTCCATCGTCTTCGCGGCGGTCTGGTGGTTCTGGCCGCGGGTGGTCGACTGGCTTCACATCGCGCCCGCGCTCCGGGCCGACGCGAAAGAGGTTGTCCTGCTGGTGGTCGCTGTCTTTTTAGGTTCCATCAGCCTCTCGGTGTTTCATGACGCGCTGATCGGCGTACAGCGGTCCGCGCTGGTGAACGGCATCTGGGTGGTGAGTTACCTGGTCGAGACCGTTCTCATCTTCGGGCTGGTCGCTGCCGGACGCGGCATCCGGGGGCTGGCGGAAGCTTTCCTGATTCGCACACTCGTGGATATTCTGTTGTCCCTCGTGGTGTCTCTGCGTACCCTGCCGTGGCTGCGGTTCGGGCCGCGGTACTGCTCCCGCGAGGCGCTGCGCACTCTGTTGGCGTTTGGCGGCGTGGTGCAGTTGCAGAGCCTGCTGGCGGTCAGCCTCAATTCAATTGAACGGGTCCTCGCCGGCGCGCTGGTGGGGATTCAGGGTACGGGCCTGCTGGAAATCTCAGAGAAGCTGCCGAATATGGGTGTCGCCCTCCCCATGGGCTTCCTGTCATCGCTGATTCCGGCCGCTTCCTACCTGCATGGCGGGCTTTCGGGGACGCCCGAACAGCGTGAATCGGTCATCAAGCTCTATCTCAAAGGCGCGCGGTACATGAATATTGTGACCGGGAGTATCTGTGCCCTGTTCGCACTGATGCCGGGGGCGCTTCTGGGGGTCTGGATCGGGAAACACTATGAGGGTGCGGCGTATCTGATGGTGATTTTCACGCTGGCCAATCAGTCGAATCTGCTCACGGGTCCCGGAACGTCCATTCTGCGGGGTATCGGCAGGCCGCTCGAAGAATTCCGGTACAACATCCCGAATGTGATTCTGCTGTTGCTTGCGGTGCCGTTGAGCTACCTGATTCAGGGGAAGTGGACGGTGGCCGGAATCGGCACCGCCGTGGCCGGATCGACGATTCTCGCCGCGCTGTTCTTCGTGAATCACGCCAACCGTCTGCTGGGAATATCGACGTTCCGTTATGTGAAGTCGGTGCTGCTGCCTGGCTTTGTGCCCTATCTGCTGGCGGCGCTGGTGGCCTGGCCGGCGGGACTGGCGGCCACCAATCTCGGGCGATGGCAGGCGGCCGGGTGCATTGCCGCGCTGCTGGCGGTTTATGGGATTGTGCTCCTCATCGTGATCGCCCGGTTTGTGCTGGAGACCGGCGAAAGACTGTGGTTCCAGGCAGTCCTCCAATCGAAGCTCGGCCAATTCCTTCCGGGCTCAAAACGGGCCTGACGCATGGGGTTCATTATCGCCATTCCGGCCCTGATCGCAGCATGGATGTCGCTGCGGGAATCGCCGGCCAGAGCGTTTCTGAACGTCTATGTGCCCGTGTTGCTGCTGTTGCCGGAGTACTATCGCTGGGTGATTCCGGCTTTGCCGGATCCCACGTTCAGTGAGGCGGCTATTCTGCCCGTTGCCTGGGTCTTCTTCTCCCGCGAGGCAAGGAACTGGAAGTTCAGTCTGCTGGATCTCCTGATCGTCCTGTTTGCCCTGGCGGTGGGTGTTTCTCAGTATGTAAACGCCGGGTACGGAGACGCGCAGAACCTGATGTTTGACATGATCGGCACCATTGTTCTGCCGTACGCGGTCGCCAAGGGACTGATCGAGCCGAAGGGGCTGCGCGTGGTGTTTGCGCGTCGCTTCGTGTTCCTGCTGTTTGTTGTCTCGCTCATTAACGTGTATGAGTTCAAGATGGGGATCACGCCGTGGTCCCTCACCATCGGGCGATTGTTTCCCGGGCAGGGCGAGGGCTGGGTCACCACCTTCCGCTACGGCTTCGCGCGGACCGCCGGACCCTACGGTCACGCGATTCTGGCCGGCCTGATCCTGATACTCGGCTTCCGGATTCAGCGCTGGCTCGAATGGAGCGGTTACTGGGAGCCCCGCTTTCAGGGCCTGCCCGATCTTCCGCTGCCGAAGGCGCGAATCATCACGCTCGGTCTGCTGGCCGGCATCCTCATGACGCTGGTGCGGGGACCCTGGACCGGCGGGATTGCGGGCGCAATTCTGACGGCGACAGGCCTGGCCAGGAACCGGAAGCGCGCTTTGCTGCTGATGGTGGCCGGTATCGTACTGATCGGGGTTCCATTGTTCTCGGCGTTTCTTTCCTATGCCTCCGTGGGAAGGGCGAACGCGAAGACCGACTCCCAGGAGACAGCCGCTTACCGTTACGAACTGATCATGAAGTACTGGGACATCGTCATGGAGCGCCCACAACTGGGTTGGGGTCTCACGACCTGGCCCAAGGTAGGCGGCATGCCGTCCATCGATAATTACTATCTTCTGCTGGCCCTGATGCACGGACTGTTTGCCGACACTGTGCTCATTCTCATCATCCTGATCATGCCGTTCCGGCTGATCCGGCATGACATGCAACAGCCGCCGCCGGCGCGACGCGGGGGGTCCCTCGGATTTACGCTCGCCGGGGTATTCATCGTATTTGGCGTCACCATCGCGACCGTTTATATGGGAATGACTGCGGTGCCGGTGTTTGCCATATTGGCCGGTTGGGCGGAGGGCTATCTGCTGACGGCGCCTCAGACGCATGCCGTCTTGCGGACCGCGCCGGCCCTGGCGTCGCGGCCATTTTCATTCCGAAGGGTGGTGGTCTGATGGGTGGCAGCCCTCGTCTTACCCCGCGCCGGAAGATCATCATCAGCTTTTCCGCAGCCCTCACGCTACTCACGATGGTGGCCCTCGGGGTATACCGGACCAATACCCTGGCCGGCAAAGAAGCCCGCTATGTGGAACATGCGGAGTTTGTGCTGGGGGAAGTCCGCAATCTGCAAACCTCTCTGGATGCGGTTGTGGCCGCGCTTGACGAGAATCCCGTTTCGCGCGACGGCGTTGTGCGGCTTCCCGCCGGGATCGCCATCCAGAACGCGCTGAATCAGACCTCCAGAACCGCCGGCCTGGTCGCGGACGACCCGAAGCAGGCCGAACGGCTGCGGGGTCTGGCGGAAGAACTCACCGCCGATCTCCAGGCTGTGAGAAGGTTTAACGGCGACCGCGCGGAACTGGCCGCGCGTCTCGCAACCCTGCGGCAGGTTGTGCGCGATTCCGCGGGCGTGATGGTGGACGACGAGCGTGCCTTTCTCGATGCCGGCAAACGCCGGGAACAACAGAGTCTTTTCTACAGCCGCCTGCTGACGCGCAGCGGCTTCGCGTTGTCGATCCTGTTTGCCTGCTTCGGCGTCTGGCTGGCCCTGCGCGAACTGCGGCGGCGCGAAACGGTGGAGTCCTGGCTGCAGGACTCTGCCGCGCGGCTGGGCTCGGTCCTCGAGAGCACAATGGACTGTGTGCTGACG
This sequence comes from uncultured Acidobacteriia bacterium, assembly GCA_903900705.1. Lineage (GTDB taxonomy): Bacteria > Acidobacteriota > Terriglobia > Bryobacterales > Bryobacteraceae > BOG-234. The sequence goes on along the minus strand of CAIUOG010000048.1, from coordinate 28,825 downwards.
GCCGGCGCGGACGGTAACATCCAATACGCAAACACCCGCGCCATCGGGTTCTTTGGCGGTGTCCGGCTGGAAGGCCGGAGCCTCGAATCCCTGTTTCCGGCAGCGGCCACGGAGTTCCATGAGCAGTTCCGCCAGACCATGGGGAACCTGAAGTCCGCCCGCTTTGAGGCGTGGCACCCGGCGCTCGACGCCTGGCTCGAAGTTTTCACCTGTCCACTGGGGGGCGGCCTCTCCATCTATTTCCGGGACATTACCGACCGCCGCCAACTCCGGGTAGTTCTGGAGCGGCGGGAGGAATACCTCAAGGCCCTGATACAGAACAGTTCGGATGCGCTCACGATCGTCGATCCCGAACTCACGATCCTTTATGAAGGTGGTTCAGCGGAGAAGATCTTCGGCCTCGCGGCGGAACAGAGGATCGGGCAGAAATTCACGCCTGGCATTAGTGAAGACGACGCCGCAACGGCGCAGGCGGCCATACAACGCGGCGATGCCGCGCCGTTCACTATCCGTTACGAACATCCGGATGGCGGAACCCGCTATCTGGAACTGATCGCCACGGACCGAACGGCGGATCCTCTGATCGAAGGCATTGTAATCAATACAAGAGAAGTCACCGAGCGGCAGGCGCTGCTCGAGTATCACCAGCGGATTCAGGGCTTGCTGGAAGATTCGCAGCGCCTCGCAAAGACCGGAAGCTGGGAAATCGACTCCGAACGCCGCGTCACCTGGTCGGAGACGATGTACATGATTTTTGAGCGTGATCCCGCCGCCGGCCCGCCCACCGTGGAGGAGTTCCTGTTCCGTATTCTGGTGAAGAATGCTGATCGGCGGCGGATTCAGCGGGCTTTCCTGCGTGCGGAGACCGGCGCCACGCGCGGCACTTACGAATGCGAACTGCATTTGCCGAACGGGACCATGAAGCATCTGCTGATGGTGGCCGAACCCATGCGGACGAATAGCCGGAACGCGATGCGCGGGTTCGTACAGGACGTGACTCCGCTCAAGCTGAACGAACTCGCACTCAAAGCTCAATCGACCGAACTCGCCGCGGCGAAGGAAGCGGCCGAGGCTGCGGACCGGGCCAAGAGCGAGTTCCTCGCCACCATGAGTCACGAGATCCGGACACCCCTCAACGGGGTCATCGGCATGACGGGCCTGCTGCTGGACACGCCTCTCTCGCCGGAGCAGAAGGAATACGTCTCCACGATCCGGAATTCCGGCGAAGCGCTGCTGGCCATCGTCACGGATATCCTGGATTTCTCGAAAATTGAAGCCGGGAAAATCGATATCGAAAAGACCGCGTTTGATCTTTACGCCTTGATTGAGGATTGCGCCGAGATTGTTTCGGCCGCCGCGCACGCCAAGGGGCTGGAAGTCATTCTGCCGGTTGCGGAAGAGGCGCAGGGCCTCTATTATGCCGATCCTTCCCGGGTCCGGCAGATTGTGCTGAATCTGCTGTCGAACGCGGTGAAATTTACCGCTTCCGGTGAGGTCCGCCTGGGCGTTTCGGTGACGCATGAGGAGGGCGATCAGGCAACTGTCCGGATTTCCGTAACAGACACCGGGATTGGCATCTCCGCCGAGGCGCAGCGGAGGCTGTTTCACGCCTTCAGTCAGGCGGATTCCTCCACCACCAGGCGGTTCGGCGGAACCGGGCTGGGGCTCGCCATTTCCCGGAAGCTGGTGGAGTTGATGGGCGGCGAGATCGGCGCGGTCAGTGAGCCCGGGCGGGGATCGGAATTCTGGTTCACGATTCGCGCCGGTATGGTGAAGCAGGCGCCGGATGATCGAAAGATACTCGCCGGCAAGCTTGTTCTGGTGGTGGATGACAATGCCACCAACCGGCGCGTTCTCAGTCTGCAACTCGAAAAGCACGGCTGCCTGGTACGTACCGCGGCCGGGGTCGCGGAAGCGCTCGAACTGCTGTCCGGGCAGGAACACTTTGCGGCCATTCTGACGGATCTGTGCATGCCGGAACAGGACGGCCTGGTTCTGGCGCGCAGCGCGCGGTCTATGCCTGCCTGCGCGGGTGCACCGATTCTGCTGCTCGCTTCCCATGCCGACCGGGACCACGCGGGAGTGACCGCCGCTGTGGACGCCGTACTGGTGAAGCCGGTTCGGGAAGCGCATCTGCTTTCGAGGCTTACCGCTCTTCTGAATGGGAAGCAGATCAACCAGCAAATGGCCGAGCCTGCGGCGAACCAGGCGGAAACAACGCCGCTCACGATGGGGAAGATTCTGCTGGCGGAGGACAATCCCGTCAATCAGCGCGTTGCCCTGCTTCTTCTGAAGAAGCTCGGGTATGACGCGCGAGCCGTCGCGAATGGCCGCGAGGCTTGTCTGGCGGTAGAGAGTGAGATGTTCCACATCGTCCTGATGGATTGCCAGATGCCGGAAATGGACGGGTTTGAGGCAACCCGCATGATCCGCGCGCTTCCGTCCGAGCGGAAGCCGATCATCATCGCGCTGACGGCCAATGCTTTGGCGGGCGAACGGGAGCGATGTCTCGAAGCCGGAATGGATGACTATCTTGCAAAGCCCATCCGCGCCGACATTCTGAAAGAGAAGCTCGCTGGCTGGATGAGCATTTCAAAGAAACGGGACTCGGGTGATATGGGCTCGGTGCTGTCTGTCGTGAAACGGGAGATTTGACGGGGCTGCCAGGTTTTGCCCTTCGGTCGATCTGGAATGAGGTGAAACACTGCAGCGACCGTCGCCGCGGGGGAATGGCACAAAAGCGCACCGCCACTGTGGCAGCGGTACGAACCTCATCCGAACTCTGCCTCGTGTCCCATTGCAATTCACCCAGTGTCATCACGCCGAGCCAACCCTTACCTCCTCCTCCGCATAAGCAAAATAAAAACTCGCCAGACCCAAAACCGGCGCTTCTTCTGAACCCGGCCCATCGCCGCCCACCGCAAAAACATGATTCCCGGTGGCCACGACGCTTGCCCACCGGCGCGCGTCCGGCATGGGCGGGGCGGCGGTCCACTGGTTCAGGTCCGGGTCGTACATCTGGCAGTCCCGCGTAAAGCGGATCGAATAGAGTCCCAGAACACCGTCCCTGCGACCGCCGCCGCAGAACACCTGGCCCTCCAGAACTCCTACGCCGACCTCGCTGCGCGCCGCTGGCATCGGCCGCATCAGGCAACTCCAGTCCCGCCCGCCAATCAACTGTGGATAGAATTTCTCCACCGAGCCTACGATCTTCGAGCCAAAGCCGCCCGGATAGGCCTCCGAGCCTCCAATAGCGTACAGGCAACCATCGTGGCTGATCAGCCCGAAGCGCGAACGGGGCGCGGTCATTTCGCCGCAGTCGGTCCACTCCGGCGATTCCGATGCCGGATCGAGCACCTCGCAAACAGCCGTGCGGCGCGGGGACAGCCAGCCGGGCCGCTCGCCGCCAAAGGCGTAGATACGGCCTTCGTGGGCAGCGGCCGCGAGATGAGCTCGCGGGTGGTTCAGCGAACGCCCCTCGGTCCAGACGTCGCTTTCCAGGTGGTAAATGAACACCTCACCGGTCGCTTCCTCGGAATCGCCATAGGACAGCAGACCGCCGATCAGGTAAATGTGACGGTGGGTTGCCGCCAGAGCGAAGGCGCGCCGCGGGACCGCCAGCTGTGCTTTTTCTTCAAAATGCCCGGTCAGCGGATCGAGCTTCCGGAGCGCGCCCGTTTCTTCCGACACCACGAAGACGTGTCCGGCGCAGGCGACCGCGCGCAGGCCACCGGCATTTTGCAGGACGCGGCGGGCCTCGTTCCGGGCGCGCCGGGTGAGTGACGGATTGTGGGTCAGAATCCGGCTGACGCAGGCATAGCCGGGTACCGGCGCGGGCGAATTCCGAAACAGAGTGAAGCCGCCCACAGACTCCGGGATATCGAAGGCCAGTTTCTCCCTGGTGACCGAACGATCCACCAGCTGGGGCGTATCCACCATGTGGTGAGCCAGCCGGCCGGAGATGTGCGCGGCGTGCAGGTCGCCGGAAAAGACGGCCTTTTTGTCGACGGTGAGTTCGCCACCAATCTTCAGATCGCCGGTCATCGCATCGCCGGACTTGCGGACAAACAGATGCTCGGCGGCGGCAACGCTGGTGAGCGGAAAGAAGCTGCGGCGGCAACTGTGACGGACTACGAGACGGCCGTACTGCCCGCCGAGCAACGCCAGGGCGCAGGCGTGGACCTGCGCGCGGGACGCCGGAACCGGTCGCGGACCCTGGTCATCGCGCGGCCACTCGAGCTCGGCGTCGGCAGTTCGGGTGGGGAGCAGCCAGTAGTCGCCCGTGCGGTAGTTTTGCTGCACCGGGAACTGCACCTGGATGCCGCGTTCCAGATGAATCCAGCCGGGGCCAATGGGAACCGCCCCGGCATCTCCCTTTTGGTTCCAGACCCGCAGGAAACAGTGTCTCCCTTCCGGCAGGGCTTTGAGCGGCTGGTCAAAGGTGAGGATGCGCTCGAAAGGATCCACACGTTTCACCCGCACGAGCAGGGGCAGGGTATCGGAATGGGCGCGAGCCTCTGAGGAAAGTTCCACCCAACTGCCGGGGACGGGGAGCTCATGGGCAGCGGCAGGGCCGAGCCGAACACGATCCGCCGAGGGAAAATCGTAGACGGGATAAACGACGGAGCCGTTGTCCCGCGACCACAGGAACGAGGGCGGCGTGTCACCACCCGGGCTGCAAATCTCCACCCGGTAGAAATTGTTCCCGAGCAGCCCGTCATGCCGTTCGGCCTGGGCGCGCATGGCCGGTACGGACCGTCGCCGGCGCATCATTTCGCGCCAGGAGGGCAGGTCTTCCGCGGGTTCGTGTTTGCCAGCTTCGGCTTCGGTCACCGGCAGGAAGCGAATCTTCCAGAAGACTTTAGCGCGGATGGTGGTGTCGGCGCCGCCCAGCGCCTTTTCCCGGATTTGAGGATCCTCAACCGGATTCACCTCACTTTCCCACACGTCGAGCCAGACCAGCAGCCTGCAGCTTTCGGGACTGATTCCGGCGGGCAGCGGGATCTGGGTATCCTCATGGCACTCGCACAGCAAACCGTCCACATAGTAGCGGCCGCGGCGCACCCACAGGCGCTGCACCCAGCCGGGCGGCGCATCGGTTTCGGCGGGAGGGGCGGAAGAGACGAAGCCGCCGTGATTCTCATTGCCGCTTGTATCCCAGATGGTCCGCGAGGCGGCTCCGAAGTAATAGCGGCCCGCCAGATGGGGGTGGTGGCCGGGAAGAAGTTCGCGCGAATGGGTTCGCAGCTCCTCCACGGTCCGTGCGGTCTGCCAGATCCGGACGTCGGCAATTTCCCCGTCGAACACGGAAATCTCCGGCGCGTCAGACGACAAGCGGCCACCGATCAGCAGGGAATGTTCCGGGCGTGACGCCGGCGAATCGAAATGAACGGCGGACTCCAGCTCGCCGGAGATATAGAGCTGGATCGAGTGGCGGCTGCAGACCACCGCGACATGCGAATAGCAATTGCGGGGCAGGGGACGCCGGGTTTCCGCAGTGACCGGATGGCTGTCGCAGGCGCGGTCGAAGCGCACAGAGCCGTCTTCGGTCACCGTCAGCGCATAGCCGGAAGCCGAATCCGGCGCGGCATTGGATAGCACCGCTCCGCCCTGGCGAGGACAGATCCAGGCTTCGAGCGTGAATTCAGCGTCGCCGGAGAAAGCGTACATCTCCGGCGAATCGATCCGGATGGCGGGAGAGCCGGCGGTGGGATCCGGGCTGAAACTAATGCCGGGGCGCAGGTAGACTTCAAAGCCGTGATTGCCCTCGGGCGCGCCGCTCTGCCCCAGAATGTCGAGCGTCCTGATCTCGTCCCGGTGGGCGAGGATGGCAAGCTGCTCGTTCCAGTCGGCATCCAGTTGTACCCGGCCCTGCTGCATCAGGACGCGGCTGTAGTTCTTTTCCGGCCGGAACGACGACCGGGAGAAATCACCCTTCATGTTGATCGCCAGTCTTTCCCCATCCGGAACTCCGCTCAGGTCTCATAAAAAATTTGTGGCTCCAGATGGAATGGAAGCGTTTCTTCCAGTGTGGTTTTCAAACGCGCTTTGCGCAGGGGCTGGCCCAGCCGGTGGAATGCGCCGAGTTCACCGCCATCGCCCGAGATGCTGAAAAAGGCCGACGGGCAGCCGACCGACAATTGAGCGTACCCCGGATCCCCGTGGCGCGTCGAGGTAAACGCCGGGGTGTCCGCCTCGGGCACGCAGCGGACCTGGTTTGGCGTCACCGAGCCCGGCGCAAACCAACAGAGTGTGGCCGACCCGTGGTTGCGTTCGGCAACCGTGACCGGGCCTGTGAAGATTGACAACTCCGCCCGGCTGAGCGCCTCCACGCGCATCGCCCCGAAAACGGTACAGGTACGCACAGCGGTCTGCGGCCCCGGCTGGCCGTCAAAGCTGCAGACCGCCACCCCGGAGGACCGCCCATCGAGAATGCTGTCCGCCAGTTCGAGCGAGCAGCCGGAGCCCGAAGGAAGGCGGATGGGTCCGATGATGCTCCTCGTGATGGAAATGGTGGAGTCGAGAGAGACCCGGGCGAGGATGGCGGCTTCCGGACCCGCCGTATCCGATTGATGAAATGAGGTCTGAAATATGGTGCAATCCACCAGTCCCACAGCCAACTGACCTGAAAGGTGGAGAGACCCCTCCAGCCAGACGCCGTTCAGGTGGAACGACGACGGGCGTCCCTGCCGGGGCTGAGGAGCACAATGGGAATCCGCCACCTCTCCCACCTGTCCGGCCACGCGGAGGCAACCTCTGAGGGTGGGAACGGCGCCGTCCCATCCCGATATGGTCAGACTCCGCCCGTTGAGCTGCAGGAACTCCGCGCGCCTGTATTCGTGAATGGCGCTGTCGGCGATGCAGATGCAGCCTTCCGCACTGCCGGAACTTTCCCAGGCTTCAAGCGCCGCATCGATATCGGAACATTCCATAACGCCGGAGGCGGTCACGGCGAAGCTTCCGTTTCGGGACGGGACGACGAGGGCGATCCAGGGTATTCCGGCCGCCGGTTCCTGCTCAAAGCGCTGGTAGGGGCCGCCCCCAAGGTCGGCACTGAAGCCGTAGGAATAGGTGACCCGAACCTTCTGAGGGAAGGGGCGGTCCAGAAACCGGAGGATTCCGGTGTCGGTTCGGACGCTCACCCGGCCTCGTTTGTGGTGCGAAGGGTCTGTGTGGCGGGGGCGGTACCCGGCGGACTCCGGCAGCAGACAAACCGGATCCACTCGCTCGTACTCCGTCGATCCGGGCCACTGGGCCAGGATGTCCAGTACAGGGTTATCGCCGAACCAGAGCGGGCCGGCGGCGCTGCCGTCCTCGTCTTCCGCGCCGGCCGCCCGCAGGATCCTCGAATCCAGCTCGTCCCGCAGGAAACCGGGGTCGAGCGGGGCGGGTATGGACTGCAGGGCGGCGGGGTCCGTGGAAACGCCCCGGTTAAACAACGGCGCGCGGATGCCAAACGGATGGATCGCGTAGGTACCGTCTTCCCTGATTCCATCCGGCCCGGGGATAGGGGTGGGTTCGCGCCAGGTCACTTCGAACGCCTGCAGACGCCAGCAGGAGATGCCGACGAAGTTCAGGTTGTACTGGCCCTGCACCGGCAACTCTCCGGCGGCGGGCACAGGGCGCTCAAAGCCGGCATACCGGACGTTCGCGGTTCGCGCCGTGGTCTCCACCAGGCCGCCCTGCCGGTGAAACTCATCCGGCTCCCGCAGGCTGGCCAGACGGCCCCCGGCGTTAACGTCTTTGACGTGCTGCGTCATGGCGAGCATGCCGCCATACTCCCGAACGCGCACATGCCATCCGGTAACGGCCTTCAGCATCTCCGGCAGAACGGACGCTGTCCCTTTCCGGCGACGCCAGCGAAAGGCGTTTCCCACCAGCTTGCGGTCACTGGCAATCAGCGTGTCAAAAGCCGGATAGACCTCGATGCCCACCAGGTCGCCGATGTAAGGGATCAGTTCCGCCGCGCAGGTCTCGATAAACCAGTTGTCGGCCAGTTGGTCCAGATCGGCTTCCACCTCGTCGAAGACCTGCTCCAGCACGGCCATGAGGGCCCGCAGGGGTTCGCCATCGTAGTGGTCACGGAGTCGATAAATGGCGGGCAGCAGGTTGTAAAGGCGTTCGCGGGGCGATTGAAACGGCGCGGTCATCGGGCGGCCTCCGTTCCGCCATCCCATTGACTGAGAGAGATGGATTTTACGTCGCGGAGGAAGATGATCGACGCAGTGTCGCCCGCGGGCGGAGGAAGGCGTTCCTCCAGCGAAGCGGAGGCCAATTCCGGATAGAGTTCCGTTACCGCCGCGCCGGCCACACCCTCCACGCCGGCGATGGTTTTGAGGACGTCGGACTGCGTCAGTGGCTGGTCAAGGTCCCGGCGCTCATAGCCAAAGCGCGAAAGCAGGGTCGCCCGCACCAGATCGGAGAGGGCGGCCCAGTCGGTACCGGCCGCCAGTCGGATTCTGGCGGAAAGCCGGAACGGATGGGGCTGGTAGGGAGTCACAGCCAGCAGAGCGGGTACCACTTCACAGTCCCGGATCGCCGTCACCAGGGGAAGCAATGAGTCGGGATCAGGCGGCTCCGGGAAATAGCGACTGGCAACCGTCAGATGAATGCCGACCCGCCCGTACTGGCGCGTCCGGCGCGCCAGGGCCTTGCCGATACCGGGCTGGAAGGTCGCAAAGTCTTCGTAGTCGCGCAGCGAAACCGGCCGTTGCAGCGCCCGGCCGAAGCGGGACGCCCTCGACACGATCTCTTCCCGGGTCTCAGCGCCATGGCGAACCTGCGTCATGCCCGACGGCGACAGCCCGGAAACGGCACGGATTCCGAGCGGTCGGTCCAGCAGATTAACCACGGTGCCGGCCGTAATCTGGCCCTGATCCGGGACGGCAACGCGGTAAGTAGCGGTGATGTTGTCGTTTCCGGATGGCAGTCGGGCTCCACTGACGCCGTCCCCGAAACGGATGGTGGCGCGCCCTTCGTAATTGAGATCGACAACGTAGGCTTCGTCGCCCGGGCCGAGGCCATTGAAAGAAGCCACGCGACGCCAGGTGACCCCGTTCACGGAGACGGTCAGCGTCCACTGCGGTTCGCCGGTAGTTTCGGGGTTGACAAAGGCAAGTGGCGAACGCCGGAGCGGAAAGCTCTGCCAGGCGAGCGAGGCGTCTCCGCTGCCGACGATTTCATCGCGGACTGTTTCACCCTGCGTCGCGGTAACGACGTTCATCAGGACTTTGAGGCTGGAGGGATCGACTTCCACCGCCCCGCCCGCGACCACGGGGGTCGGGGAAACTGGTAGCGCGATAGCCGGTTTGGGACGGACCGCAGTCCGGGGATCCAGCTGAATCGTAATGGAAGGCGGGCCGGCGGGAGGTACGGGTCCGGATGGCGGGCTCACCACGGTCCCCTTCAGAAACACCGGCGTCTCCGCAGCCTCCGGCGTGGAGTTCAGTCGCTTGCCCGTCACAAACACGGTTCTGCCCGGGTGCGGCAGCTTGCGCCAGGGCACCGCAAGCGACAGGGGCGTGCGGGAGTCCGGACCGGACGCGACAGGCTGGACGGGCTGCGAAACCTCCCGCATTTCTTCGCTTTGCAGAAATACGGTGGTTCCCCGAACCGGAAATGCCCGGGTGGAGGACCAGGGCTGCGGGGTGGCGATGCGAGTCACCTCGCCGTTCATCCAGAAGTCACTCCGCACGGCGGTGGTGACGCCGGCGACCTTGAGCAGCGTCAACGCGGGATGGGAGTTCGCAACCGGCCCGCGGACCAGCACCCAGGAGTCCGGGCCAATGCGGTCGTCGAGCGCGTCCAGATCGAGGTCACCACCAGCCCAGGCTTGCGACCAGTTCGAGTTTGGCCAGTCCGTTTGCAGCACACCACCGTAGAGGCGGTTGGCAACAACGGCGCCGGTGAGGGGGAGCTGGATGGCGGAGACGGCGTCGGCATCCTGCGCGATTCTGACCCATTTGCTCTCGTGCGCCCCGAGCCGGAAGATTCCCGCTGTGGTGGCGGCAAGCAGCGAGTCGTCCGGGCACCGGCTGAGGGACAGGAATTTTGCCGGGGTATTTTCGGGGGAGGATGCAGGCGTCTCCACACCGGACATTTCCCAGGAGCTTCCGCTCCAGCACCGGATCTGGCTGCCGGACGCGGCTGCGACCGTCAGCACCGCGCCACGTCGGCAGGGCGCGAGCAGGAAGGGACCGGGGATACCGAAACGGGTGGTCGCGAGGCTGTTCCGCGTGATGTCCGCGGAATAAAAGACGTCTGTGCCGGTGGCGAGAAACAGGCTCCTGTCCGGCCCCGCGACAAGGGCGGTGACCGGCGCGGGGCTCTTTTGCAGCGAGTTGTCGCCGGGGACCGTCAGCATTTCCCAGTTGCCCGAGGGCGAACGGAGGATCCACGCACCCAGGTCCGAGCCGACGACGAGCGCGGCATCCACTCCGACGAGGAACCGGACCGCACCGGAGGGTGAGACCGGTCCGGCAGCCGTATAAACGGCGAGCACCGGAGCGGTCCCGGCCGTCTGTGTGACGGTAATGGGCGCGGAAGGGGTGATGGAATCCCAGGTTTCGCCCCGGTCGGCGGAGCGAAAAACAGCGCCCATGCCGCCCGAAAAAACGAACCCATTTATTTCGGCAAGCGAATAGATGTTGAGCGTTGTCAGGCCGTTTGTCACGGCCTCCCAGCCGGCGTCCGGAGAACTGAGAGGGCCACGGCGGCGAAAGACTCCGGACGCGGTGGCGGCGAACAGGTCGCCCCACGAGGTGGAGAGTAGCATGCGCGCCGGGGCCTCTCCTTTATTGCCCGGCGGAAGTCCGCGGGTGAGGTCCTTCGCCGGGAAGCTGTCCGCAGCCGGGATGTAGCCGGTAATGCCCCCGATAGCGGTACCGCCGCTCGCGAGCTTCCGCTCGTCCGTGAGCGCCAGCCAATCCGGTGCGTTGTGACCGAACAGGGGCGCGGTACGGCGGAAGGCCACCATGCGGAAGGCGCCAGGCTGCCAGGTGGTGGCGGGGTCACCGGTGGGCGGGGCCTGCAGAATGAGTCTGGTGAAGCCGGCCTCCGGCTTCGGCTGCACGTCGAGCAGAGTCACAAACCAATCCGCCGGATAAGGGTCCGGCAATGTCGGGCAGGCCGCGGGCCCGGGAATCAGCAGAATCGAGTCTCCCGGAAGCAGACCGGTTCGCGTACCCGCAACGTGGATCTCCGGGCTGGTGATGGCCGCGCCATCGACTTTGTCGCCGGGCTTGAGGATACCGCGCGGCCGGTTTGGCGGCGGAGTGGGCGTTTCCGTCCATTCCGAGCGCACCACGGTGTCTTCGGAGGTCTCGAAAATCTGAGGCGCCATCCCCTGGCCGGGAACACTCTGGATGCGGGTGCCTTTCGGGATCACCGGGTCGCTCGGCATTCCCGGGGTATCGGCCACCTGGAAATTGATCCAGACGTTGGCTCCCACGCCGGGGCGGACCTGATACCCCAGCAGCCGGGTCAATTCGATCAGCGAGCGTCTCTCCTGCGCGGTGGCGAGGTAGCCCTCATTCAGAATGCGTTCGCTGTAAAAAGACAGAATCTCGCAGACGGTGGCCCAGCACTGCAGCAGGCCCATGGCGAAATTCTCGTTGAGGGCCGTGTTCAGGCTGGCGAGCGGACGCACCGGACGGGGCGCGCCGCCGGGGCTCTCCACCACCACGGTCTGGGTCTTTGCAGCCGCGATCATCGCAGCCAGATAGCTGGCATAGGCGCCCGTTCTCCAGTCGATGGGCGGGCGCTTCGATTCCGGTTCGGCGTGAATGGAGAGAGGTTCGGGAGTCACGCGGAATCACCCCCTCGCCGTTTGGCTTCGGAGGCGGGAGCCGCCTGGATCTGAAATGAGATCTGGCCGTTCTCCGGTGCGGAGGCGTCATTATCCACCCGGATGATCTGGTTTGGACCGGTCTCGATAAGGCCCTGAAGGAGCGATTCCGCGGGGTCGAGGCCCACGGCATCAAAGCGCTTCACGGCGGCGGCAACCACTCCCTGTATATCGAGCGCGGCGGAGATGATGGCGCTCGCATAAAGCGGCTGTTGAAACCGGAAGTTGTCCGGGTGGAAGAAAGCCTTTTCCCCGGAGGCGCGGAGGCCGGAGCCGAAAAGATCATCCAGAGCCTGACCGGCCGCGGCCACGGAAAACTCGGCGGTGGTCGCGTTCACCAGAACGTCGAGTTCAATCCGGACGGCGACGAAAACAGGGGGGTGGATAAAAATGGTACGTCCCAGCATGCGAAAGGGCTCCAGCCAGTTCGCGAGGGACTGGCGGAATGCGTCATCCACCGGCAGGCCGCCACTGCGCTGCGCATAGAGCGCGTCCACCTCCAGATTGCCGCCGAAGCGCCTTTCCAACGCCACGCCGAGAACCTCACTATGCAGCATGGCGCGCTGCCGGTAATCCTCCTGGGTGATGCAGCGGACCTGGAGGCGGCCCTGACCGGTAGCGAAAAGGCGCGCCGCCTCCAGGTTCTCAAAGGCAGTGCCGCCCTCCGCCGGCAGAGGATTCCGCACGGCTTCGATCAGGGTGTCCGCGGAGTAGACGCCGCTCAGGGTATCCGCGCCGATATTGCCGCGCGCGCCATCGCCAACCCGGTACCAGGAAAAGAGTGGCGCAAGTCTCGGCGGCCGGCGGCCCAGCCAGCCATCTCCGAAGCGGAGGTAAGATTTGCCTCCGGCTTCAGTCTCGACCACAAAGTGGCGATCAAAGGGCCCGGAACCCAGCAGATCGGGGACGGGAGACCAGCTTCCGCGATTATCCGGAACGGCCCGGGCTTCGCTGGTGAGATGGATTTGGGGCAACGCTTTGGCGGGATTCTGCCGCGGGGTGAGGGCCGCGCAAAGCGGAGCGGCGGGGTCGTAGGGAGACGCAAACGTGAGTCCCCTGTACTCCAGCCAGGGCCGGTAATTGCCCTTGAGCGGCACCACAGGCAAAGGGAACGGACCGACAGACTGGCCCATATCGCACAGAACAATATTGCCCCTCGCCACGGTGGTGCGGCAGGAGCCGGATGTTTCCGGCGAGAGCACCTCGAAATCGGCGGGCAGGGCATCTTCGCTGAACCATTCGATGTGCGTCACCCGCCGGTCGTAAAGGATGTCGAAGCTTTCCACCGGGTTCTGCCGGAGACGAACAGCATGGCGAGTGCCGGGGAGAGCGGTTCGGGAGACTACGCCAGTGGTCACTTCCGCCGTCTCAAAGATGATGGTGTCTCCGCCGCGGAGGCCCAGTGAGCAGCCGTCCAGGGTGCAGCGAACGTCGCCCCGTCTTAACGTAAAAACGCTCGCGCCCCAGGTGTAAATCCGCATCCCGTTGCGCCGCGGCGCGAGGTTCACGGGGTGCATACTCTCAAAGACCCGCAGATTGCCGGTATCCCCGGTGGTGGGTTGCGGCGGACGGCCGGACAGCAGGGTGCCCGCGCCGCCGGTGACGAACTGCGTTCCCTTCGGGAGGGCGGTTTGCCCCAGCACCGAAACAAACACCCAGACCCGCGCCGAGCAGCCCTCATGCAGGCGATAATCGGCCAGCCGGACATGGCGGCGCACCGAGGTGCGGCGGCAGGCGGTAAACAGATATGCTTCCGTGGCGGCGGCGTCCTGGTAGTAGCTGAGGTAGTCGCCGGCGTAGGCAAGCAGTTCGATGAGGACGACGCCGAGATCGGCGGGATTCCGTTCGCGCCAGGTGGGATCCCGGAGAGTCATGGAATCGAGCATCAGACGGCGGAAGCTGGCGTAATCCTTGTTGAGGTAGTCGATGAACGGGACCGGATCGGACTTGGCCGCGGAAGGCGCGGAGACGGGGTTCGAAGAGCTCGCCCCGTCGCGGATTCTCAGGATGAATCGGGACTCGGCGAAGAATGGATCGAGGTCCGGAACGTCATGGAACCGCAGTGTGAATTCGGGATTCAGCGGCCCGGTCAGTTCGCTCAGCGGCGTGCGGGTCAGGGCACGAAGGCAAACCGGACCGGTGTCCCCGGTATAAGAAACGGATTCCACCACCATGCCGCCGCCGGGTCCATGGATTCGGAAGCTGGCGGGCGTGAGGCCCGCCGGACGCCAGTCTTTCGAAGGATCGGGGCAGGCGGGAGACGAGGGCACAAAGGCGAGAAACAGTTCCACCGATGGATCGCCGGGGGAGATAAGGGCCGTCACAGAATCGAGTCCGCGCACCGATGCGGACTCGGAAATGCGGCGGCGTCGCTGCTGCCGGGTAAGGATCTCAACCGCGGTCCGCATGCTCATTGGCGCTGCCTGCGGAATTCGGCAACCTGGCGATGGCCGGTTCGCGTGACCGTGTAGATGATTCTGACAATCATCTGAGAATCCGCGTCAATGACGGAAACGTCCTCAATGGAAATACGCTGCGCCAGCCACTGGTTCAGAGAATTGTTGACGATGAGGCGGGTATAGGCCTGGTTCTCCAGGCTCTCGTTTTCAAATACCAGTTCCATCAGCCCGCAGCCGAAGGTGGGGCGGTTGACGCGCTCCCCCTCAGAGGTGAAAAGCACCTGCTCGATCATGTGGCGTATGTGTTCGTCATACCCCACGCCGGCGGTGCGGCCGCTGGCGTCCAGCTGGAATGGATATTTGACTTCCATGCCGCGTTCACATGCCCTTTACGCGGAACTGCGTGGTAACCACCGAAACCGGCAGACCGGTTATCGCCGCAATTCCAATACTGTCGAACAACAAGACGGGCATTCCCAGTGATTTTACCCGAATTGCGCCGGTACTCCACAGAACAGTGACGTCGGGACCGTTCCCGGCGGGCGGAGGCGGCATGGCGCAGCCCGCCACTACCCACGGTATGGGCTGGAGTGTGATGTTCATGCCGGAAACACGGACACGGGGATCCGGCACGGTCGGCGTGCAGTTGCCGCCGTGCTTGCAGAGCACCACCGCGCCCACATGCAGCAGAAAGCCCGGCATCTCAGGTGACCTCCAGAGCGCCGGAATTCACATTGGTACCCGCGGGCGAAAGCTTCACGCTCGCCAGCGGAGGAAAGCTGATGCTGATGCCGCCGGTGTTGAGAACCACATCCGCCGCGCCGTATTTGATTTCAATCGAAGAGGTGGAAAGATTCGTCTCTCCGGCGCCATGCGTGGACTTGATGCCGTCGGTCGTCATCTTGATATTCGACCCCTGATTGGTGGTGGAAATCGTATTGCTCTGCGACAGCATTTCCACCTTCAGCGGATTGGTCTGGATGGTGATGTCCGGCTTCGTCATCGTAATGATGGACTGATCCTCCTTGATGATCTGGATATTCTCCTTCTTCATCCGGATGATCTCTTCGCCGTTGTTATCAATCTCGATGACGCCGTCTTCCCCCATGAACAACTGCAGATAGCCCTCAACGATCGGGGATGCCACGCGGACGGTGAAGCCCTTCTTAATCTCCACGTCTCCGCACTTCGCCTTCTGATCGCCGGAGTAGTTATTGTGGGCGACAAAGATGCCTTCGGTGCGAAAAACCTTGATGTCGGGACTGCCGGGGGAGACCGGAACATCTTCCTTTTTGGTCCAGTAACAACCAGTCCAGACGGGCAGGCGATGATCGCCGTTTTCGAACTGCACCCAGACGTCGGCATCAACCGGTGGCACCGCAAAGAATCCCACGTTCGGGCCGGCATAAGGCTCGGCCGGCATCGCCCAGGTATCCGTATGGGTATCGAGGACGGCAGGCACGTGAACTTTGATTCGGCCGCGCTGCTGGGGATCCTGATTATCGACCACTTTGCCACGGTAGATGGCGGGGAAGGTCTGCTCACCGGGGATCATACGTTCACCTTCTGTTCGGTGGTTTTCAGGCCATCGCGCGTGAGGACAAACTCCTGCCAGTAGTCCTGCCGGGAGAGGATGTGCACGACTTTCCGCACGTAATACCGTCCGTCATACGAACTGCTGCCACCGCGCAGATCCACCGTCGCACCCCTCTGCAGAACGCCTCCGTAAAGCATGGTGTTGAGCTTCCCGCGCACTTGCATCACGTTGGAAACGGACTGGTCCACCGAACCCTGCGCCCACGCGGTTGCGCCGGCCGTGGTCCGCCCCTCCGAGTTCTGAACAATTGAGTTTCTCACCTTTTTCTGGCTTTGCAATGCCGGCTTGCCGGAAAGCCCCTGAATCAGCTCCGGAGATTCCACCTTTAAGGCGGCCACCACATCCGTGATCCTGTCCTGGACGGAGCCAAAGACTTTGGTGGGAGTGAGCGCGTTGTACTCAAACCATGCTCCTGGCGCGGTGTTGGTTTCCGAGCCCAGGTCGATGGAGATGGCGCGCTGCGGCGTTTTGTCGAGCACCGGAGGGCCCCAGTAGGCGGTGTTGTTTCTGCGTTGCCGGCCGGTCCTGACGAAGAACACATAGCCGAAGCGAGAGGCGAGTTCCCGCAGGAAGCGCAGGTCAGTGCCGCGCTGCACTTCCACGTATTCGTTCTTATCCGGCGTATAGCGAAGGGGCTGCGCCTTCACGTCCGGCGTGATGCCGTACTGGCTGTAGCGCGCCAGAATGGTGTTGACGATGGATTCCTCGTCCTGATTGGGGTACTGCTGCACTCTTTCTTCCAGATCCATCAGGACGCTGAGATCTTCGCCGGTGATGGTGAAAAGCGAGCCGTCCGGATCCCAGCCCGGGCGCAGTTGCTGATGGGTGATGATGCCGTCGATCAGGATGGCGGTCTGGCCGAAGACGGAGATCTCAATGATGATGCGGTTAAAAACCTGAAACAGGGGGTCGCCCACGAAGCCATAGCCGGAGGTTGTGGTTGTATCCTTGGGCGCCTGCAGGGTGACCTGAAAGCCGGAACGCCCTCCATCGCTGAGGGAAACTTCCACGTCCTGCACCGCCTGGGCCACGTCCGCGGGAACCGGGGCGGGAGTCTCTCCGATGAGCAGCGTGAGAACAACGGGAGCGGGCACGGGCGGTTAATCCGGAGAGCCGGGAACGCTCAGGGTTTCGCCGGGCCGCAGTTCCTGGCTGAAGGGATTTGAAATCCCGTTCGCATCGCAGATCCGCCAGAACTGCAGAGGATCTCCCAGGGCACGGTATGTGACGAGATCCAGCCGGTCCACCGGCAGAATCTCAACCTCGCCAACGGTCTGAACATTGCCCGGAGCGGGGACAAACCGCCGCTGTTTATAGGGGATCTTCCGGCCATCTCTGGTGACAAAGATATTGGTGTGTACACGGTCGTCAGCGTATCGGCTGGAGGAATCGAACATGGGAACTCCTATCGTTTGTTGGACAGATAATCCGAAACGGAAGCGCGGACCGTGCCGGAGGAAGACCGGACACCCACAGTCCCGGCCATTTTCTCTTTACGGGCCTGATAATTCATGTACGTTTCAAACCCCTTGGTCCCTTTGGGCGTGGTGGAGTAACTGATGACGCTGAGCTTCATGCTGACTTTGGCGCGGATCGGGTTGAGGGAAGGATCATGCAGTTCCTCGGTGACAGTGACGGAGTCCACTGTCACCGGCGCGACGCGGTTGGGCCCGTAGACAAACACGGTGAGAGGGACTTCGGAAGGCTGAATTTCAATGCTGCCGTTATCCAGCGTGGTGACGGACTTCCGAATCTCGTCCATGGTGGGCGACCCCAGCAGTTCGAGGGCGGCCAGCTGCGGATGAATTCCGTCACTGTTCTTCGACTTCCCATCCGCCATCTGGTCAATGGAATCGATCATGACATCCACCGAAATAGTTTCCGTGGGTGCGCCCTGAAAGCGGACGCGTTCCGCCTGATTTCCGTTCTTACCACCGATGTAGTGGGGCGTAAAGGAGCGGGTGAGAGTTTCCGGATTGTATTGAAAGGCGATGATATTGGCGTTCTGGCCGTCACGAAGAATGACCAGGGCGCCTTTAACGAGTTTGGGACCAGGCATGTAAAATTCGGAAAATTCAGCGAAAACAGCCGCTCAATGTTAGCCTATTGTACACTTGTCCGGTCGGGAGCGATGCCGGTAATTTATGGGATGTGAAAGAGCGTACGGAATTCGGAGTCAGGCCGCCGGTATTGCGGCGCAAACCTCCGTAAACCCGGCTGCGAGCAGTCACTTCCCCGCCCCTGCGCAGAGAGCCCGGGCGGGCTCCGGCGGGCATAGCTTTGCCCGCATTTCCACGCACGCGCCGGAAGGCGGAAACACCTGGCAGTTCCGGAAGTTCACGGATGACGAGGCCGCGGTGACGTGGCTGGTGACACAGTACAAGGCGAAGCTGACGGCTCTGCGTGCAAATCCCGCCATCACCAGAGAGAATCTGGATACCTATCTGGGGACGCTGGCGACGGCTATGGGTACGTACGAAAAGCTGGCTGCACTGCTGACGGCGACCGGCGGCGATCTGAATACCCCGGAAGGCGACCGCACCGCGAACCTTGCCCGGATGTCAAACCCCGATGTTCCGGCCGCGGCGATGAAGCAAATTCGCGAAGCCGAGGTCGCGCTCTACTACGGCCGCGAGGGCGCGAAAAGGCAGACGGTCAGCGCAGCGCAGAAAGAGCACATCTTTCTGGGTGAAGAGAATCCCGCGAGGACTCTGACCGGCTATCACTGGGAAGGCGATCCCGCTTCGGTCGCCGTGGGAAGCGGGACGAAGCAGAATGCCGAGGCCAAATTCGGCGTGTATCAGAAGGCGGTTGTGGCGCGCAGAGACGCCTCGATCCGGAAAGCGGGCGGAAGCGCGACCGCGTCCACATTCTTCCCCGATACGTGGACGAAACCGGAGATCCTCGAAGCCATCGAATTTGCGTTGCCGGTCGGGGGCAAGCTGGAGGCGCAGACGCCCGCAAAGGCGCGCGGGCTGCATATGGAAAGCAACCCGTCGAGCTATTTCCCCTCGGCGCCGGGCGAGCAGCCGACCTGAGCGGGGCGTTCGGGGCTGGAGATCAGGCAGTCTCTTCTTCGGCGTCTTCCATTCGCTGCACGGGCGTGGTGAGTGCTTTTTCGCCCATGACGTCCGCCTCGCGTTCCAGACCGGCATCGTCATTCACCGGAACGCCCTCCCGGAGCTGCGTGGCGGGTAGTTGCATGGTTGGCCGGACGCGGCCCTGGGCCTGCTGCACAACATGCCAGGCCTCATGAGGCAGATGGCGTTCCTGGCCGGGGCTCACATGGATGTCACTGCCCTGCGCGTAGGCGAGCGCGCCAAGCCTGGACGGCTCCGAAGAATTGTAGTGGACTTTCACGGCGTCCATTGACATGCCGGAAAGGGACTCCACGCCGGACTTCAGATTGTCCGGCAAACCGGTGTCATTGGACTTCCGCTGCACCGTGGCGAAGCGTCCCTGCAGCGTTTTTTTATCGTCCTCTTCCGGATCTTTCTTCTGCACGGCGTTGTCGGAATCGACAGCCATTTGCGAGAAATGATGCCCCCCCGGCGCTTCGGACGGATTTGTTGCGTATTGCTCCGTACGGGGCTGAACAACAAACGAAGACCGGGCGGGAATTTCCGCCACATTTTTGTGAGTAACAACCGGAGCCGGGGTGTATGTGTGCATAACGTCCACTTGCCGAATCTATGAATACGAGTATATGCCGAAAAAACTGCCTGCGCCGGATACTGGTAGACTTCACCAATGGGATTGAAGCAATTCATGACGCCCCGGCAGCGCGTGTCAATCCCGCAGCGGGCGGCGTCACCCGCTTTCATGCCCGTTGTCGCGGTCGATCCACCTCAATTGCAGCCACGCTCCGGGGGGTCCGGCCATCATTATTCCGGAATACCCGCAGAGCCGGCATTCCCGTTTCAGCTCCGTGCCGCAACGGACCCGTACCACACGCTTCCGTGGACCTACGAAACATGGAAGACCTACAGACCGCCGGGCAACCCCGTACGCACCGATCTTCCGGGAATCAATGAAGAACTGGCCGATGCCAAAACCGCGCGCGACGCAAAAAAGCCAAAGAGTATTGATCTGGCGCGCGCGTGGGTGAACAAAGCCTTTGACGATGGGCTGGGCGGACCTGGCGACGTGACCGATGTCTACGTGGCGAAAGACGATAAGGATGCGGGAGGGTATTCTCTCTCACAAAAAGTGGCGGGCATGGATCTCATCGTGATTCATGCGCACATGGAAAAGAACCACCTGCCGGCACGGTCCACATCGGCTCCCACGGAAGAAAACATGGGACCCGTTCACTGGAAGTGGGCGGACCAGCAGTTGGTTTCGGGCGCGGGAGGCCCTTTCGCGCCGGCGCAGTATCCGCGTTTGCTGAATATTCCCGCCGCCAGAACGAAAAGAAGCGAGCAGATCCTGGCGGAGCACGGAACAGCCAATACAGAAAGTAAACTCGCCGAACTCGTGCTGAAGGTTATGCCGTCCGCGTCCGTCGCCGGCCTGGTTCTCAGCACGCTGGTAAGCCGGTACGCGGCACAGGCGGCTCCCGTGGAAGCGTATCTGAAGACTCTGGCGGAGACGGCAGTGCCGAATGTGAAGGCCGCGCTGGCGATGGCAGGGGGCGAGTCGGCCAAAGACGTACTGATTCGGGCCCAGTTGCTGACTTATCTGGCGGGTGGTCAGACACTGGAGGCCACCATCATCAAGCGGGACCAGCTGGCGGCGCTGGAGCAGACCCGGGTGGAGGAAATCCGACCGGTGAAGCCGGACACCGGCACCATGGAACTGAAGCCCGCGCTGGGCGGGATCGATGTGAAAGCCGCGAACGTCGGCCTGACCCAGCCGAAACTGCTGCAGATCCGCGAAGTGTTCGACCGAATCATGCGGAACGTGAAGTACAACAGCGCCGCGATGCCTCTTGAGTTTATTCAGGACGTCAGAAAAGCCCGGAAGACGACGCCCGGAGCCACGATGGAATCTGTCCTCGGCGGCTTCGAACGCTCCGGACCGGATCTCATCACGAAATATGGCGCCGCCGATTGCGTCGGAATGGCCGAGCAGGTCAGGATTGAACTCGCGAAACTTGGTATTCATTCGGACGTGATCGGAGCCAACGGCGGCAACTATCTGAATGAGATTCCCGACCCGCTCACGGTTGGGCGCGGCCGGGTCAGCAATGAGGCGGCGCGGAAATACGCCGTCTACTCGCATGCCAGCGTGGTTGTACCCTACATCGGCGTGGACGGCATACCGAAGGCCATCCATATGGAAGCGGGCATGGGGCCCGAGGACAAATTCTTCCGGCAGTACGAAAGTCTTTTCGAGGCGGAGACCGAACTCTCCAAACAGAAGTATCAGCTGGACCGCGCCATTGCGGACCCCAAAGAACTGCAGAAGATGCACGTCCGCTGCAAGTGGAAGATGTATCTGTCGGACTCGGTGGATCAGTCGAGAAAAGTGTTTATCGACCTGGCGGAGGGAAGCGTCTTCGTATCCGGATGGAAGGATCCGGCGATGGTGCAGGCGGTGGCCGGCACGAAAATCAACTTCCAGGAAATACTCGCGGAACCGGCCAAAGAGGTCACCATCACGCTGAAAGCGAAGCGGGAGAAGATCCAGAATGCGCATGCGCTGGTGCTTTTTCTGGATGCTGTCCGGGAAGACTTCGGGCTGGATGAGAGCTTTGTCACCAATATGCTGTACCTGACCTCACACGTGCGCGAATACAGTGAACAGATTCTGCTCGCGCCCATCAATGCTGTTCGCGTTTCGATGGATCTGAAGGAGAAGGTAATCCGAACCCGGGCACAGGCGGAGGAACTGGACAAAGACCACACTTTCAACGACCAGCTAGTGGCGGGGAATGAGGTTCTGAAGGGCATCCCCGAATTACTGCAGGCCGGAAACGCCACCAAGGTGCTGGAGAAATACAACGCGGCTCTTGTGATCTTCGACAAGATCGTGACCGATGTTCATGCCGTGAAGTCCACCGACGTCACGCCCCTGCGCGCTGAGACGATTGCGCTCCGGGACGAGTTGAAGGATTCCGATAAAGTCCGCGCCGGCGGACCGAAGCATGACGACTTCGAAAGCGCGAAGGCTCTGATTGCCCAGGGTGACGAACACAACAAAAACAGGTACGCGGACAAGGCGAAAGCGGCATTTAAGGCCGCAAAACAGGCTCTGACGGCTATTCGCGCCTGGACCGCGCCGGTGGCAGGCCCGGACGACGATGTGGATTATGATTCGGGTAGTCTTTTCGGTTAGGTTGCCTCATGATGCGGAACAGACAGACCGATGATCCGGATGCGTTTTACGAAGTTGAGATTGATGGTGTGACTTATCGGATTTCGAAGGAGCGGACCGCTGAGCTTCGCGCGGAGATCCTCGCCGGTGAAGGCACTCTGACAGAGAGACTGGACAATGCGTTTCAGCTGCACCCCAACGTGGAAACGGACGCCACGGAGGAGAGCCCGCCCATCGGCAACGAGCCCGAGGAAATAACCTGAGCTCTCAGATATTGGCCAGAGTGACTCCGTAACCACCGGCCCGCCGGTAGAAGAACCGGGCGCTCACACCTCTTTTGAGCGCGAGCGCCACGCCGACCTTCGTGGCCGTTGCGTTCAGGTTCGCATGGATGTAGTTCAGGATCTGTTGCGGGCTGCTGATTGCCCCATTCGCCGCAATTGCCTCCACGATGTGCCGCTGCATGGGGGTCAGTTTCTTCTTTTTCGGGACCGCTGGATAAGGCGGAACGTTATTGAGGGGATAGTTCACCAGCGCGCTGCCCGCCTCCTGGGGCCAGGCGGAACGCGCATGGGTGCCTTTGTGAAAACGGATCGGGGTGATGCTGATGGTGAGTCCCGCTCCGATGTTTTTCTCCGACGGAGAGAAGGGAGTCTTTGCCGCCGGCGCCGGCGCCAGCACGCTCACGGAATATTCAACGCCGTGATCATAGGCGGGATTGCCATACGTATGGCTTCCCCCGTTGATTTGGTCAGCCTTTTGGGCAAGAGTCTTCACCCGGCCTTCAATACCACGATGAGCGGCATTCGCAGTCGCGCTCAGAACGGTCAGGTTGTTGTTCACACCCAGTCCGCCCATGTTGTCGTTGAGCAGGTGGCCCGCGACATACCTCTTGGTGCCCTGCACGGTAGCGCCCACCTTCTTCATCAGGTTCGGAGTTCCGCGGGCCGGGCGGCTACCGTAGGTCCATTCGCTTTCCGCTCCCACGAGAGCTGTCATCGAGGTTCCTCCGCGCGACAAATGCGCCGGGCCCCGCGCCGTTACCTGCACCGGGAACATCTGGACCGGCGCCACAGAACCGCGGGGCGATGGGACATCCACCGCAATCTGCGAGAAGCGATGACCGGGCGGCGCGGAATCCGGCTTGCCGCTCGCCAAAGCAACCGGTGACTGCACCCTTTGCGCCGCGTTGGCGGGGCGGGCCGGTTGCGTAGTTTCCGAGGCAGGTTTCCGTCTGATTTGCGTTCTCATGGGAATATCAGGACTCTGATAACGGGCTGTTGTCTGACCGGCTGTGCCGGAGAATTTCCCTGGCGATTCTGGCTTCCACGGTGCGGGGTTCTCCCGGATCGGCGGAAGGGTTTTCGAGCCGCATCCGCACCTCGCGCGCCACGGCGGCCTGCAGAGCTTCGCGTCCGCCCGGATACGATACGGGGAGCGAGAGTTTGTCGATGGTTACATGGATGGCGGGCTTCTTCACAAAAGTCCTCTGACCTCGCTTTCCGGCAATGGCCGCTCCAGCTTCTCATACTCGGAGCGGGCCGCGCGCACGATGTGAACGGGCCGCACGGGTTCACCCGCCTCGGCCGCGGCGAAGGCGGCGTTCAACGCGATATTGCGGATATTCCCGCCGGAGACGTTCAGACGCGCGAGCTTTTGTGAATCGAGGCCCTCCGTGGGCGTTTTCGGGGGAAAGACACGACGCCAGATCTCGGCCCGCATCGCGGCATCCGGAAAGGGAAACTGCACGATGAACCGGAGGCGCCGCAGAAAGGCCGTGTCCAGCGCTTCCTGCAGATTGCTGGTGAGAATTGCGAGGCCCTTGTAAGACTCGACGCGTTGCAGCAGATAGCTCACTTCGATATTGGCGTGGCGATCATGACTGTCTTTCACTTCACTGCGTTTGCCGAACAGGGCGTCGGCTTCGTCGAACAGCAGGATCGCGCCACTTTCCTCGGCGGCGTCGAAGAGCCGGCGAAGATTCTTTTCTGTTTCGCCGATGTACTTGCTCACCACGGAACTCAGATCAATGCGGTAAAGATCGAGGCGAAGTTCGCGCGCCAGAACTTCGGAGGCCATGGTCTTGCCGGTGCCACTGCCACCGGCGAAAAGAGCGCTGATGCCGAGGCCGCGCTTATTCTCTCCGCCGAAGCCCCAGCGATGGTAAACAGTCGCGCGTTGGCGAACATGCGCCACAATGTCGCGCAGCACGCGGCGCTGCGCTTCGGGCAGAACCAGATCGTCCCAGTCCGCATTGGTTTCCAGACGCTGCGCCAGGTCTTCGAGGCGCGGACGGGACTGCATGCGGCAGTTGTTCCAGACGGCGCGATAAATCTCGTCGGGGGTATTGGCCGTGGCCTCCACCAGCGCCGTCGCGGCGATGCCGCGAATGTCATGCGCCTGGAGGTTGAACTGCGCCACCAGGTTATCGATCAGGTCCGTCGCCGGACGATCCATGCCGGGACTCTCCAATCCTGAACCACCCATGCCTGATCCACCCATGCCGGGACCCAGGGCCGACAGCCAGGCGCCGCGCTGTTCAGTGGCCAGCGGCCGCGCAATATCGATGCTGACGAGGGGGCGGAGCAGTGGGCGGCGGCGCTGTGGCGTCGAGATGGCCAGAAGCACGTTGGGTGTCTCAATAAAGCGCCCGATGGCGTGTTCCCGGGCAGGCTCGGCACTCTCCAGACCTTCGCATTCCAGCAGCACCGCGCCGCCGGAAAGCAGGCACTCGCGCTCCACCTGTCGGATGGTGCGGTCAAGATCAGCGGGTGCGACCGGCAGCATCTGCGAGGCAACAAGATTCAGGGAAAGACCGCAAAGCCGCGCCGCGTGGCTGGCGATGGCGCGCTTGATTCCGGGATCGGAACCGCAGAGCTGGATGGCGGGCCGAAGGTCAGCCGTTTCGGTCCAGACCCGGGCCATGCGGCGGGCGGCTTCGAGGTGAGAGTCGACCAGATCTTCGTCGGACTCGATGGGTTCGAGGACACCGGACAGGCGCTCATCACTGTGCGGCACGCCGGCGAGGAAGTTCAGGATCTGTTCATCAATCCGCAGCGGGCTGGTGGTGAGAGAGGTTCCCGGGCCGATCTCCAGCAGTCGCCAGCGACGCAGGGGCCGGTCCGGCGACAGGGCGGACCAGTGCGGACCGGGCAGAGCGGCGAAGGCGAAGCCGAAGGTCGGCAGGGTGCGATTCTGACGGGCCTGCGCCGCTTCGCAGAGAGCTTCGAAATCCGAATCCAGCTCGACGGAGGCGCACAGCAGCAGGAGGTCGGCTTCAAATGGCGACAACTCGAAGATGGCCGAGACCCGATCGAGCGCGGTCAGAGGCGCGCCGGGGGGCTCGGAAACAGGCGGCACCTCTTCCGGTTCGGCTTCCGGCGTTCCGGCGGCCTGAGTGTTTGCCATGTAGCGCCTGAGAATGAGGCGGAGCCGTTCCATCCGCTCACACAGCTTTCGCCGATTGAACGTCTGCCAATCCTCGCGAGGAGGCAAGCCCGACATCAGATCCTCACCGTTGGCGCGG
Source organism: uncultured Acidobacteriia bacterium (assembly GCA_903900705.1). Taxonomy (GTDB): domain Bacteria; phylum Acidobacteriota; class Terriglobia; order Bryobacterales; family Bryobacteraceae; genus BOG-234. The sequence goes on along the minus strand of CAIUOG010000048.1, from coordinate 3,200 downwards.
ACGAGCCGGATTCGGTGAAGGCCGGGCTTTCCACACCATTCACGCGGTAACGAACGCGGTACTCGCCGGGAGGCAGTTCCGGCAGGTCAAAGGCAAGCGTGCCAGGCATATCCGCGGCGTCGAGACCATAAAAGACGCCCCAGGAATCGCCGGAGGTCCGCAGCAAGTAGGGGGTGCCGGGATTGTCGACAATACGGAAGTCCGTGGTGGGATTCCCGGCGGCATCGCGAATCACAGACCATTCGGAAAGATCGGAAAGGTGGATGCCGGCCTGGGAAAGGAACGCGGCGCGCAGATCCGACGGAACCGGAACCGCGTCCACCGGCAGCGGGGAGCGGAGTTCAGGGATGCGGAATGCGAGGAGTCTGGAAGAGCTCCAGGCCATGGACGGAACATTTCCAGCGGGAATGGAATTCAGCAGAACTTCGCCGCGCGGGGGGACCACGGCTTCGGGTTGTGGCCGGACGACCAGCAGGCGGACCGGATTGCCGGTGCGGGGGTCCGTCCCGTTACGCAATGCGATGCCGGGCGCAAGAACAGGATGCAGGATGAATGACAGCGGTTCGGATTGAAGGCCCGCGCGTTCCAGGTTGACCTGCTGCACTCCGGGCTGGAGCCCGGCCGGAAGCGGCAGAGCGACCTCCTGGGCGGAGAGCGGAAGCGGGGTGGCGCTAACGCCCGACACGATGGCTTTCAGGCCCGTGCCGTCCAGATTGCGCCCCCGGATCCGCAGGGTGGCGGAAGGGGACCAGAAGAGCCTTGTGGGGATGACCTGGGTGATTTCGGGGATGTCGAGGGTTCCGCGCAGAGTCGAGTCGACACCCTGTACGGGGAGGGCGCGGCGGAAGGAGACGTCGGCGGTAAGCAGCACGACGGAAGCGTGATAGACCATGGACAGGCGGTAAGGCAGGGGGGAGAATACGCTCCAGAGTTTGTGGAGTTCGTCGAGCGGGAAGGTGTCGGCCCAGAACTTGACGGATTCAGTCTGGAAGGCGAGATCGGAACCGGCGAGGATACCGCCTGGGGCGGAGCCGATGGCTTCGGTGATCTCCGCGCGGCTCAGAACAGGGTTGGCATGAATCACGCCGGCGGCGATACCCAGCAGACGTTCCGGTTCCAGACGATCTTCCTTGCCGAAGCATGTCAGCAGGTAGTGAAGGTTGAGCGCGAGTTGCGGCTGCTGAGAAAAGGCCCCGCCCTGGTTTCGCGTGGGCAGATCCTGATTGCGGATGCCCGGGTTGGGAGTGACCTGGAAGAGGTAGAGATTCACGCCCAGCTGGGGCTGCGCGGAGTTGAGAGTTTCGGGACGAAGGGTGGTAACGACAGCTCCCGGCATTCGGGAGCTGAGCTCATTGCTGATGAGCTGCTGCAGCGTGGCCGTTACGGTTGCGATGGCGAGGTAGTTACTCACAGGTGGCCGGCATCCCTGCGCCGGAGGTATTCGTCCAGAGAGAGAGAGGGCCGCAGAGGCGGCGGGGCGGCGACCTGCGGGGCGGGTTCTCCGGGGTTGCCGATTTCAATGCGCCCGATTTGAATGTGGACGGAAGGGGGCTCGTCGCCGGACTCGTCGGGGTCAGTTGCTTCGGCGTCCGGCGGACGTTGGTTGCGCCTCGGTGAGCGATTGGGGGTACGTTGCGGGGCTTCCTGGCGTTCCGGAACGCGTTCGAGGTCCGGCTGCAGACTGCGCAGAGCGCTTTCGAGTTGGCGGCTGATGGCCTCCGGCATTTCTTCGGCGGGACTTGCCGGGGCTTGGGGGGCAAAAGCCTGGGCGGAAGCTGACAGGGGCTTCCGGGGCCAAAATGCGGGCGGAAATGGAATATTTACCACCTCGACGTTTTCGGCTTTGAGCGCCTGCATGGGTACAGTGTAAGCCGTTGGGGAATCGGAGGGGGAGCGGCGTGGAATGAAGGTGACGGACGGGGTTTCATCCGGCAGCGGGGCGGGTGCTTCGGACCGGGCCGGAGTGTGTTCAGGCGGGGGAGCAACGGCTCGCCGCTGCAGCACAGGCGGTCCGGAGAGGACAGTATTGGTTTCCCGGAGCGGTGCGGATTCCATGTGGTTTGGAATCTGCTCCCGGGACAACGCGGGCGGGGTTACCGCCGGGTCCGGAAATGCGGTCGGACGCGAATCCTGGCTGCCCCTGAGCAGATCGGCGGCCGGGTGGTGCAGGGCACTTTCGGCGCTCATCTCAGCGGGGAGCGCCGCCGTCTGGATTGTGCGAGCTTCCCCCGCCAGTGGGTTCGCCCGGGCAAGAGACAGCGGCGATCCTGACTCGACGTGGTCCGCAATGGACGCCCCGGCCGAGCGGTGCATCGCAGCGTCAGCGCCAATCTCCCCGGGAAGCGCCGCTGTCTGATTCGCGCGAGATTCTCCCATCGATGCCTTCGCTATCGCACCGGGAGGCCATAGCCGCGACTCGACGCGGTTTGGAACCGCCGTGCGAACCGGTCGGGGCATGGGAGGTTCCGCGCTAATCTGACCGGGGCTCACCGCTTTCCGGACGGAACCGTCTTCCCCTGCCGTTACATTCGCCCGAGCGCGAAGGGACGTCGAATGTGATTCGATGTGGTCAGGAACAGACTCCCCGATCGAGCGGGGTATCTGAATCCTACCCGACTCCCCAAGCAGCGCATGATCCGGAGCATCCGCCTGCCAGAATCCTGACTCTGCGCGGTCCGGAACCGCCTCTAACACTGGACGGGGATCGGCAATGTCAGTGGCCGTATCACCTGGGTCCGCCGCGACCCGTATCGCGCCCTGTTCCCCTGCCGGTACATTCGTCCGAGCGCGCAATTGCGGCAACCCTGATTCGATGCGGTGCGGAATGGACTCCCCCGCCGAACGGGGTATCCGGATCGCACCCGCTTGCTCCTCCTGCTCATTCACCGGAATGCCGTACGGCCACAAGCCCGATTCCGCACGGTTCGGAACCGCCTCCACGACCGGGAGGAGCATGCCGACGTCGGAGGCGGTTTCGCCAGAGCGCGCCGCCCTTTGGATCGTGCGACCTTCCGAGACCCGTTCACTCGTCTGCGGCTCGGCGGAGTGGGGCATCCGCATTGCATCGGCTGGCTCCACATGCTCATTCATCGGAACGCCGGACGGCCACAAGCTGGATTCCGTCCGATTCGGAGCCGCCTCCACCAACGGGAGCAACATGGCGACCTCGGAGGCTGTTTCGCCAGGGCGCACCGCCCTTT
>CAIUOG010000047.1 GCA_903900705.1 uncultured Acidobacteriia bacterium | reverse complement strand
TTCCCCACTTCTCAGGCCATTACGAACACCACCACGGGACTGACGCGCCAGACCTTCGAGTATGGCCGCATGGAACTTCCCCTGGGCAGCACGAACCCAAACATTCTGTACAACGTTTCCGAGGTCGATATTACGAACGTCTACCTGCCGCTGAGTCTGCAGATCGGGGCGACCGCCACGGTATCCGCCACTACTCTCGACCTGCGCGGAATCCAGGTGAGCGACCGGGTGCTTTCCTGGAGCTCAACGAACGGAAGCGTGGCCAAAGTCACCGGAAACGGATACACCGCCACGGTCACCGCCGTGGGCGGCGGCACGGCCAACATCTACGTATCGGCGGAAGGGAAGACCAGCACGCCGCTCGCGGTGAAAGTTGCATCCGTCTGCTGCGCGGTGGGCGAGGGCGCGCCGACCCTTCCGATCACACAGGCATTTCAGGCGGCGGTTTCCCGGAACAGTCTTGCGGTGCAGTTGCCCGCCGGCTCACCGGTGACGCGTCTGGGTGCGGGCTACGTTCAGACTCTCGCGGCGGCGGATGGCTCGGGTAACGTGTATACCGTCGCGGAAGCGGACGGCAATCCGACCGCGTATGTCATCAGTGGCAGCCTTTATGCCGCGTACCTGCGGAATGGCGGCTTCACCGGCGCGCTTGGCTATCCGGTTTCGGACGGCGTATCGGGTGTACAGCGCTTTGCCAGCGGCGCGGTACTGGCTGGCACACCGGTGCGAGTCATCCCCGCGGCAATCGCCCCCCGATGGGTGCAGTCCGGGGGGATCAGCGGGTTAATCGGCGCTCCTCTTGGCGATGCGGCGGTCTTTCTGTCCTTCAGCGGGGTCACGGGCGTGGCGCAGGCGTTCTCCAACGGTTCCCTTTATGGGATCACCAGCGGTTCCGGCAGCGGGAAGGCCTTTTGGTCGAGCGGTCTGATTCTGGCACGCTATCTGACTCTTTCGGGCCCGGCTGGTGCACTGGGTGCGCCCACGGGTGACGTGGTGCAGAATGGCGGCGTACAGTCTGAGACTTTCGAGACGGGCTATATCGACCTGCAGCCCGGCGCGACGGTGGCCGTGGAGCACTACAATCCGCGGCATCCCGCTGTTACGGTGAGCCCCGCCACGGTGGTTCCCGGCGGGCGTGTTCACATCAGTGCGACGGGTTTCGCTCCGGGCGCAATGCTGTCATTTACGGTCACCGGCCAGACCGGCTTCAGCGTGACCAGTCCCGCAGGCGCGTATTCGTGGGATATCGTGATCCCCGCCGGGGCCAAGCCCGCTTCTGTTGCGATTCAGGCGACCGCCAAAGGCAGCGCGGATGTGGCCTCAGCCACCTATACCGTTACTTCCGTTGCGGCGCTGCTGCCCGTTTTCAGCATTCTCTCCGGCGATCGCCAGACCGGCGCTCCCGGGAGTACTCTTCCCGCCCCCCTGGTGGCGCGTCTGGTGGATTCGGGCGGGAATCCGATTGCCGGTGTACCCGTTTCGTATACGGTCTCTCCAGGCGCATCACTCCAATCCAGTTTTGTGACGGATTCGAACGGGCAGGTGTCGGCTCGTTTCCGGCTGCCTGCTTCCGTGGGGGTTGCCGTGGGCTCGCTGGCAGCGGGCGGGAAGGTTGTGGAGTTCAGCGCCCTGGCATCCGGCAGCGCGCTGCCGAACTTCCCGGCGGTCGCTCAGCCGGATTCCCAGAGCGGCTTCCTGACGGCTCTGTCTTCTTTACTTGCCTACAACCAGCAGACGGGAGTGCTGTCTGCACCGGCTGGTGTTTCCACGCCCGCCACGCTGAGTAAATTCCTCGGGTCCGGCAATGGCTATGGCGTGTCAGACTCCGGCGCCGCGATCCCCAATCCCTGGGCGGCGGCGCAGTTTGCCAATGCCGGACTTACGCTGGAACCGGCTGGCACGGCGCATCTGCTGGATCTGGTGGGCTCCGGCACCCCGGTTCTGCTGCTGTTGAATCTGACGTCTGACGGAACACCGGCAGGCGCGGTCGCGATTGATGCGACGGGTGTGAACGGCGATGGCGCGATCCAGATTGCCGACCCCAATCCGGTACTGGCGCGGACCAATCTGTCTGACTATCTGAACGGCTTCAGCGCGGCTGGCCACACCATTCAGGGAAGCATCTCCGCCGTGCTGCGCCTGGCGCCTGTTGCGCCCACTACCGGTGGAGCACCGTTCATAATTGCCTCGCCGCTGGGCGCCGGCGCCCAGGCGGCCTCGATGTCCGGCGGTTGTCTGCAACTGGACGTTCCGGACCCCTGGGTCGCCGGCGCCGCGCCGCAGGCTTCCGGCAGCACTTTGACGGGCGTGCGGTACTTTTACTGCGATGGGACTGCGGCTCAGTACGCTCTGAATCTCACGGCTTCCAAAGCGGTCACGGTATTCGATCTGAGCGGCGGCATCAGCGGGCCCTCTCTGGTGTTGCAGGCGGACGGAACATTGACGTGGCAACTCGCCCGCGTGAACGGCACGCTGACCTCGTCCGTGCAAACGCTCAGCATCAGTTCAGTGACCGATTCCGCCGCGTTCTCCTCCGCGCTTTCTCCCGGCGGGCTGTTCAGTATTTTCGGTTCCGGGTTTTCGCAGAACCCGACCGTCATGGTTGGCGGGCAGAAGGCGAAGCTGATTGCAGCCTTCCCCTTCCAGATCAATGCGCTGATGCCGTCCAATATCGGGCCGGGCGTGGTGGCGGTGCAGGTTACGGACGTGACCGGCTCCGCCAGCCAGAATGTCATGATCGCCGCCGTCTCGCCCGGAATCTTTACGTTGGGCGCCGCCTCGCTGGGAGTCGCCCCGCCGGGAGCCATCATTAATGTAGCGGACGGTACGATCAATACGCCAAACACGCCAGCCACGCTGGGCCAGTACATTTCCATCTACTGCACGGGACTGGGGGCCACGGCTCTGAAGGCCGGTCTGCAGACGGTAGCCGCGCCCGTGACGGCGGTTGTGAACGGCGTCACGCTGCCTGCTTCGTTCGCCGGTCTGGCGCCGGGATTCCCGGGGCTGTATCAGGTGAATCTGCAGATACCGGCCGCCCAGCCGCCGACGCTGTCCGGCACCCTATTTTTGCAGCAGGGCAGCGCCGTGAGTAACCCGGTAGCTCTTTCAATCCAATAAGATGGGGTGTCTATGATGAAAATTCACTCATCTTCGAAAAAACCCTTGCGGTGCAGTTTGCGACACGTTATAGTTCATAGCTTAAGGGTTAGTTGAGGACCATCGATTCGTAGCTGGCTTGACAAGGGCCGCACGGATACGGTATCAAGGTTCTTACGCCGCCGGATTTGATTTTGCTTTTGGGTAGTGGACAAGCAGTTCAAAATAAGATTCAGAAGTCCTCACCCGCCGAGATGTACCGCCTTTGCAGACCGCTTCAGGAAAGCAGGCATGTCCCACCTCCGCCCGACACGGAGAAGTTCCCTAAGGTAGTACAAAGTTATTCGTTGTAGTTGAGGCTCAGGTTGTAGAGAACTTCGACCGATTCAAGAAGGAAATTCACAAGGAGAACAAATGGCAACTCTTAGCACTAAGATTTTCGGCCTCGCCGGCGCAGCGTTCGTATTCGCTGGCATGGCGTTTGGTCAGCTGACCTGCTCTTCCGCCGCTGCCGGCCCCCTGGTCGTCCGCGCGGAAAGCACCAACGACGTGACTGGCGACCTTTATGTCAGCTGCACGGTTTCGAACGGATTCGTCACCGCTGGTGGCGTCATGAACGTGCAGTTGTTCGCCTCCACCGGCGCCACCTTCACCAGCAAGGTTCTTGACACCACGAACGGCTACACCGAAGCAGTCGCCTGGCACACCGGCAGCGGCGCCGCCGCTCCGAACGCCAACACTGGCGTTGCCACCTACAACGCTGCTAACGCCGTTCTCGGCACCATCAGCGCGACCGGCAACTCGCTCAACTTCATCGGTATCCCGGTTCCGGCACTCGCTGCCGCTGGCCAGGGCATCAAAATTGAATTCTCGAACGTCCGTGTGAACGCCTCCGGTCTCGCAGTTACGACCGGCGCGCCCCCGACCATCAGCATCACCGCTGTTGTTTCGGGCGGCACCGTGTTCCAGGCTTCGCTCAGCTCGCAGCAGGTTGGTATCGTTGAATACGCCCTCGGTGGCGCTTCGACGCTCAAGGGCTATGCCGGATCCAACGCCGGTGTGAACAACTTCGTTGTTTGCAAGACCCTCAACCCGACCGCCGCTGCTGGTGCTGACCTCGCCTCGCTCGCATTCAGCGTGAAGGTGAACGAAAACTTCACCACCGCGTTCAAGGCCGCCGCAGCGGAAGGTAGCCCGATCCAGTTCCCCGTGAAGGTTGTTCCCGCGAACAACATTCCGCCGGCTGCGATTGGTGCGAACACCAACGCTCCCAGCACCGACACCCGCTTCAAGGTGACCTTCGCCAACGTTCCGGCGAACGTGAGCCTCTACACCCAGCAGGGTCCGATCACCTCCACCGTTGGTATTGGTCAGGTCCAGTACTCCAACAGTGAAACGGGCGCGAGCACCGCGACCGCCGTCACCGTGAACACCTTCGGTGGCTTCGTTCAGATCCCGGTTTCGAGCGGCGCTGCGACTGCAGTGTTCGACGTCGTGACCCCTGACCCGAACAGCCTCGACAGCTACGTGATTCCGTTCTACGCTGTTGCCGCCGCCGGCACCGTTGCCCCGTCTTCCAAGGCGATCAGCGCGGTTGTCAGCATGGCTCCGACCGGCGCTCCGACGAACGAACCGAACTTCAATGCTTCGGCTGGTTCGAGCGTGACCCTGACGGGCAGCTCGTTCAACGCCTGCTCCACCAGCCTGCTCTTCCCGTTCGTGACCAACCAGCTTGGTTTCGACACTGGTCTGGCAATCGCCAACACCTCCACTGATCCGTTCGGCGCCAACGGTGCCACCGCTCAGGCGGGCACCTGCACCATGAGCTTCTACGGCTCAGGCGCGCCCAGCCCGAACTCGGTTACCACCCCGAACATCCCGACCGGCACGGTCTTCACCCAGGTTCTCTCTGGCGTGGCGTCTGGCTTCCAGGGCTACATCATCTCCCAGTGCACCTTCCAGTACGCTCACGGCTTCGCCTTCATCACTGACGGCGTGGGTGTGAACGGTGGTCTGTCGCAGGGTTATCTCGCTGGCGTCATTCCGGACACCAACCAGGTCGCTCGCGGTGCAAACCCGATCGGCGTCGCTGGCGCGGGTTCGGGCGAATCGCTCGGCAACTAACTGCAGCGGAAACGCTCTACCAAAAAGGGGGAAGCCGAAAGGCTTCCCCCTTTTTGTCTTTTGTTGACGCAAAAAAGCGCGGCCCCTTCGGGTCGCGCTTTTTCCGCTTATCGATCTGCTGTCATGGCTTCGCGGTGACCTCAATGTCGAAGGCGAGGTTCAAAGGGGAGGCCCGGATTTCCACGGTATCCGAGATGGCGGTCCTGCCGTCCCAGCGAAGCCGGACCTTGGCTTTGCCGCCGGAATCCAGATGCAGCGTGGATACGGTGACGGTCAGGCCTTTGATGATTTCCACGTGAGGGTCTACGCGGAGATCGGAGGGCCCGGGCAGGCCGTTGGAGATGGTCAATGTTTGCTCGGGGTCTTTCGCGGTGAGCGTGACGTTCAACCGGTCGATGGTGACCTGACCCATGAGGGAGCCGAGGTCGGGAGCCTTCCCGTTGGTATTGGGCAAAGCGTCGAAGCCTGTGGAGGCGTTGGTCTGGATTTTGCCAAACGGCGTTGAGTGTTTGACCTCTTCCGGGATGAACCAGCACCACTTCCCGTCCACCAGTTTCCAGTGGGTAGGGCTGGGCATGTCGAAGATCTGCGCGCCGGCTCCCAGCATCAGGACCAGAACTTTGGCTTTCACGGTAACGGTGGCCACGTCCGCGCCGGGCGCCAGATCCACCTTCATGATGTCGAAGCCTTTGATGTCTGGCTTTTTGCCGTTGTAGTAGTCGTCTTTGGACTCTTCGGCGACCATGCTCTCCGCCTGGCGGTACTTCTTTTCGACCATCAGCCGGTAGTACTCGTTGACGCGGGCGACCAGAGCCTTTTTCGTCTCCTCTTCCGCAGGAGAAACCTGCTGCGCCCAGACGGTGGCAGCTGCAGCCGGAAGTAAAAAGAGCTTTCGGTTCATATACATATAGTAGACGCTTTGGCGATTCGTGAAGCCGCCACGATTACTCAGGCTTTGGCGTCGGAGCGCCACCGGGGTTGAGCTTTCCAAAAGGCGTGACGCGCTTTGCCTCGGCGGGGACGTACCAATACCAGTTCCCATCTTCCAGTTTCCAGTAGGTGAGGGCGGGCATCTCGAAGACCTGACTGCCGGCTCCCATCATCAGGACCCGCACGCCGGCTTTGATGGTGACCGTTGACGTTGTTCCACCGGGCTGCAGGTCCACCTTTTGAATGCTGCAGGTTCTGATGTCGGGCTTTTTGGAATTGTAGTAGTCTTCTTTGGCATCCTTGGCCACGAAGTCTTCCGCCTGGCGGTACTTCTTCGCAATCATGAGCTTGTAATACTCGTTGACTCGCCCGGCCAGCGCATTTTTCGTTTCCTCCTCCGAACCCTGCCGCGCCCGCAGGACCGCGGTCGCCACCAAAAGTAAGAAGAGCCATCGGTTCATATACATCTGGTAGACGCAGGGGGGGAGCGAATGGTTTGAGCACCGGGTTCGCTGTATTATGATTGCAACGCCCCGCATGCGTCTTTTGCAAAATCTCCGGAACGCCCGGCCGGAAGAAGTCGGCCACGCCATCTCACAGACCCGTCGGAATTTCCTTCGCCTCGCTACGGGCGCCGCCGCCGCTTCCACCGTTTTCGGCCCGTCGCCCCTCCGTGCGCTGGTGGGTCCGCGAGGCCGCAAGGCTGTGGTCGTTACGTTCGGAGGTGGAGCGCGCGACGAAGAGACGTTCATGCCGGATGGGCAGGAGAATATCCCGCATCTGCTGAACGAACTGATCCCGCAGGCCACGTTCTTCAGTCAGGTTGTTAATAAGGGCATTCTGGGTCACTATGTCGCGACGGCGAGTATTGTGACGGGAGTGTACGAGACTTTCAATAACTTCGCCGCCGTCTCACCGGATAATCCGACGGTTTTCGAGTATTACCGGAAAGATCAGAACCGGCCAGCGACCGATTCCTGGGTAGTTGCGCCATCCAACGGGTTCGCCCGCATCGGCGAAAGTGCTCACAAAGCGTACGGTCCTGGTATGGGCGCCGGTGTGATTCTGCCGAAGCGACTGCTTTCCGCCGCGCTGACCTCCATGTCCGACGGCGCGCGCTATGAGCACCTGCTCAAAGACAACTATGAGACGCCGCTGCATGCCCCCACGCTGGCGGGGCGGCAGATTGAGCTCAATCAGATGGCGGATGTGCTGAAGCTTTCGGTGGACGATTTCTCGCGCCATGCCCGCAGCCTGGCGAGCCCCGATGAAATGTCCGTCTATGTCGCCAAACATCTGATGCGGGAGTTTGCGCCGAGTCTGCTTTGGGTCACGCTGCACGATATTGATATCGCCCACTCCGGCACCTTCTCGCTGTACCTCGACGGCATCAAACGGTCCGACCGCCTGTGCGCCGAACTCTGGCAGGCTATTCAGAGCAATCCGGAATACGCCAACAAGACGACGATGTTCATTCTGCCGGATTTCGGGCGGGATTCCGACATCGATGCCGGCGGCAATGGCTTCCAGCACCATCGCACGGGTGACGCGATGAGCCGGACGACGTGGATGATGGCTCTGGGGCCGAACGTCAAACAGAACGTGGTGGTGGACCGCGCAGTGGAATCGATTGATCTGGTGCCAACTCTGGGCGCGCTGCTGGGCTTCAATGCCCGCTATTCGCCCGGCAAGCCGATTCCGGAGGTGACGGTCTGATGTCGCTTCCGAATCAGCTGACGCCTGACTCTTTCGCCGCGTATCCGCCGGAGGCCCGCCAACTGGCGATTGCGCATCTGGAACGGCTCCGGCAGTTGCCGCTCGGCTTTGTGCCGCTGCTGCTGCGGGAACTGATCGGTTACGACTATAAGTTCCCCATGGAGCGCCGGGATCTGGATCGGCAGCTGAAGTACCTGGCCAGCCTGCCGCCCTCCCAATTTGAAGCGGCTCTTGCGCCGTTTGCGCAGCTGCGGCTGAATTCCGCGCTGCCGCAACTCGACTGGGTGAACAAGCCGGCCGTCTTTACCGAACAACTCACGGCGCATCTCTGGACGACGCACCAGATTGATGGCTTCCGCAATGCGGCCGTCGAGTACGTGGGGAAAGCGACCGCCGCCTTTCCGGACGAGCCACTGCGGGCGCGCCGCCTGGGTGTGGCCGTCATCGGGCAGGGCGTGGTGGG
>CAIUOG010000046.1 GCA_903900705.1 uncultured Acidobacteriia bacterium | reverse complement strand
GTGGCGATCGTCGTCTCCACACTCTCCGCCCGCGCCTGCCGCGCAAACTCCAACAGGTTCTTGGCGGGGCCGGTAATCGAGTAGGCCTCGATCAGGGCAAGCAGCTTCATATTGGCAACTATAGCGATGAGAAAGCGACGAAGAAAAAAAGATGGAAGGGATGGCCGAAAACAGGAAGGAGGAAAGTTTGATTGGTTGCGGGGAGAGGATTTGAACCTCTGACCTTTGGGTTATGAGCCCAACGAGCTACCAGACTGCTCCACCCCGCAAAACCATCATAGCGCAGTGGTTACAGAATCGTCAATTGCCGGAAGCCCGTTGGACCATTTATCTGCCGTCTTTCTTTCAACGGCCGTTTTGTGCCCGCGCACTGATCCGTGCCCGGATCTGATTCATCACGTCCGTCGCAAGGAAAGGCTTCCGCAGAACGGGGAAATCATGCTCCTCGCAGATCGCCTCTTCCTCCGCCCCCAGCATCGTTCCAGTCATCATGATCACCGGAAGGTTGGGTACGATCCGCTGCAGCCGCTGCGCGAGGTCCACGCCGTTGCCATCCGGCAACATGTAATCAAGCAGCGCGGCGTTCGGTTTCCGCTTCGACACAATCTTCAGAGCTTCCCCCGCCGATTCCGCCGCCAGCAACTCCCAGCCCGCTTCCGCCATCAGCCGTTCCAGAAACTGCAGCAGGTCGCGATTGTCGTCCACCAAAAGCACCGTCGGATGCGATGGCGCAACCGCTTCGCCGTTCTCCGTGGCGCGCAGCACCAGCGATTCCCCGTTTTTTGCCACTTCCACCCGCACCCGCGCGCCCGGTTCCACCTGATTCTTCGCCACCATCGTTGCCAGCGGCTGCGTCAGGTGCTTATGGATAGTGCGCTTCAGTTCGCGTGCCCCGTATTCCGGGCTGGTACCCCTTTCGATCAGCCACTGCCGCGTCGGGAACGGCACCTCCACGGCGAAACAGCGAATCCCCAGCCTGGTGTTCACATGGTTCTGCAGGTTGTCGATCTCATGGTCCGTGATCGCCGCGAACGCCTCCGCATCGAGCGGCTGGTACGTGATCACGTGGTCAATGCGGTTCACGAACTCCGGCGAGAACTTCCGCCGCACCGCACTCAGCGCGATGCTCTGCAGCTTCTGCGAGACGTCCTCCTTCGCCGCGCCCGAGGTGGCGGATTGGAAGCCGAAGTCGGGATTGATTTCCCGCATCATCTCCTTCGCTCCCAGATTGCTGGTCAGGAATACAAGACTTTTCTCAAAGTTCACCGACGAGTTGTCGCCCAAACGCAATACGCCGCGGTCAAGCACGCCCAGCAGCAGCCGCGTGAGCGAAGGCGCGGCCTTTTCAATTTCGTCAAACAGCACCAGAGACAGCGAACTCCGCTCGCTCGTCACCGCCGTCAGCTTCTGCTGCGAAAGCATCGGCTGCGTCTCACGGTGCCCCAGATAGCCCGGGGGCGCGCCAATCAGCTTGGCTACCTCGTGTTCCATCTGGAACTCGCCGCAATCGATCTTCAGAAGGTTCCGGGAACTGCCGTGCAGCACCTCCGCCAGAGCCTCCACCGTGCGTGTCTTGCCGGTGCCCGTTGGGCCAAGCAGCAGGAACACCCCGACCGGCCGGTTTTCCGGAGCCAGCCCGGCCTGAAACATTTCGACGTAAGGAACGATCGAACTGATGACATTCGGCTGCCCCACCACCTTCGCCGACAGCACGGAACTGAGGTCGGGTGTTTCGGCTGCCTGCCGTGAGCGGGATCTCGGAGTGGAATTGGTTTTCTGTCGGTCCGTCATATCTGTGCCGAATATTGCAGAGAGCCGGACAATTCCGCCCACCGGCACAGGGCGCAAGGTGGAGCGGCGGCAGGATCACCCAGACGAATCAGGAACTTAGCGACCTCAAGATTTATTCTCACCGCGTGTGACTGCCTTCCGAAGGCACCGTGGAACCCGTTTTTGCGCACTGTTTCAAGCCCATTATGTGCTCATTTGCGGTGTCAATGTATGCTATTTTGGCTGCACCAGCCCGGAACACTGCCAGGCTGTACTCTAAGCGACCAATCGTTTACTGTCGCTGTAAAAAGGCCAGACAAACTTCGATGAAACTGAAAGTCGCGAGTTGGAACATAGCGATTCTCGCGACGGCCCTCTCGCTCACCGCACAAATTCCCGAAGCCACCATCACGCCCCGCGTGCGCCAGACAGCGCCGGCCCCGGAGCCGCCGCCAAAGGCCAACATCCGTGTCGACACCAACGTCGTCCTGGTACCCGTCAACGTGACCGATCCCCTGAATCGCTTCGTCACCGGTCTCGAACAGACCGATTTTCGCGTCCTCGAGGACGGCGTACAGCAGAAGATCCTCTCGTTCGGAAACGAAGACGCCCCGCTCTCGATCGGCATCGTCTTTGACACCAGCGGCAGCATGGGCGAGAAACTCTCTCGCTCCCGCCTCTCCGTGCAGGAGTTCTTCAAGACCGCAAACCCGGAAGACGAGGCCTTCCTCGTCGAGTTCGCAAACAGGCCGGAACTGACGGTCCCTTTTACACACGATCTTGGTGAAATTCAGAGCAAGCTGCTGGCCACCCGACCCAAAGGCTCCACCGCCCTGCTCGACGGCGTCACTCTCGCGTTGCAGACCATGAAGAAGGCCTCCAACCCCCGCAAAGCCCTCATTGTGATTACCGATGGTGGCGACAACCACAGCCGCTACACCTTCAGCGAAGTGCGGAACCGCGTGAAAGAGGCCGACGTGCAGATTTACGCCATCGGAATCTTTGGCGGAGGCATGGGAAGCAGCGAGGAAGCGGCCGGACCCGGCCTGCTCAGCGCTCTGACCGAACCCACCGGCGGCCACCACTTTGTCGCCAGCCTGCGGGATTTGCCGGAGATCGCGTCAAAAATCGGCGTGGAACTGCGCAACCAGTACCTCATCGGCTATACGCCATCCAACGCCGCGCGGGACGGAAAGTTCCGGCGCATCACCGTGAACGTGATACAGCCACGCGGGCTTCCCAAAATCCACGCGCATTGGCGAACAGGCTACTACTCACCCACTCAGTGAGCGCCGGCATAGCGGAATTCGGCCCGGCTGAACACAACACCCCTCTCCTGGCCGTCCGGCTCCCGGTACGGGTTGGAAACCCGGAGATCCACCAGCGTGAAGCCGTTCAGCGGAATCAGACTGGCTGCAACCGGAAACGTCACCTCATTCAGGCCTACCTTCGTCAGCGGGTGGATGCCAATCTCTTTGCCATTCACCAGCACGGTCAGATTCCGCCCCGAGGGCCTGGCGACGAAATCCGGCACCCATATCTTCATGCTGAAGACCGCCGGCGCAGGATAGAGCCGGAACTTCATCCTGGCCGCCGGCTCCGTCCAGAGAATCGGATTCACCGCATCATCGTTGCTCGCCCCGAACCCTGTAACCTCGTACGCCACATGGTCGCGCCGATGAACATCCATTTCCATGCCAACCGCATAGTCCCGCAGAATGTGCAGACGGATTGACTCCTTCGGGTCCGTGTTGTCCAGTTCGACATAACGCCCCGCTTCCTCCACGAAGACATGATCGTAGAAGACCGGGTGCGCCGGGTCCGCCTGCTGATCGGGCGGCCCGGTCAGCCGATGGACCACAACCGTCGGGTCGTGATAGAGCAGGCGCAGATTGAACGTCAGGTCCCACGCGCTGCGCGGAAACGCATCCGTCACAAACAGCATTTTGGTGTAGGGCGGAAGCGACGGATATTCGCGGCGGAACTGCTCCGTCAGTCGCCGTTCCGCGGAAAACTCCGTCGGAAAGAACTCCTTCCGGTTCGCCTGGTGGAACCAGGTGACCGCGAGGGTGACCAGCACCCACGCCATCACCTCACCCCGCGGGATTCTCCGCGCCACCGTACCAATCAGCGCCGCCAACGCGAGACCCAGCCCCAGTTCCGGCACGTAAAGCACATAGCCCGGCCGGCTCGCAATCACGGCTACCGGCGTGATTGTCACCACGAAAAACAGCACCCCGAAGATCATGGCGCGGTTGCGCAGGAAAATCCCCGCCGCCAGCAGCAGGCCGAGGAGCGCGCTCGCCGTAACAGCGGTAAACATGATGTGCCCGTAGCTCAGGATGCCGAAATACTCGGCAACCCGGGTGAACCACAGCGCGAGACGGAGGTGTGGCCGGTACGCGGGCGTCATTTGCAACTCCGGCGTATGGTTCACGCGGTAAATCGAAACCAGCGTGATCACCAGCAACACACCAAACAGGGGTCCCATCCGGCGCAGCCATTCGCGCGGAGCCCTCCGCGGAGTTTCGGAATGCCACACGAGTTCATACAGGAAAAGCAGCACCGGTAACGTCACGCCGCTTTCCTTCGAAGTCATGCAGAGGATGCAGATCAGCACCAGCCACAGTTGCGCCGAAACCGGAGGCGCGGATCGCCTGTCCCACCGCGCGAAAATTGTCAGACCGAGCACGGTGAAAAGGAACCAGAGACGGTCATAGATGGTTCCGGCACTGATGTACAGATCCGCAAACGACCCGTGGAACAGAATCAGGGAGAGCGCCAGCAGCGCTTCCACCGCGCCGCCCGCGACCGTCCGATACCACCGGTGCGCCAGCAACAAATTCCCCACCAGCATCAGCCAGCAGAAGAGATAAAGAGGCTCCGGATGGAAGCCGAACGCGGCATAGAACACCCGGTAAATCCCCCCGCCCAGCGGACGGTACACCGGCGCCCAGAAGAACAGAATCGCCCGGGCCAGCCGCCACGGATTTTGCGTCCAGGCGCCGTACATGTTCATCATGTCGTCGCCGGAATAGAACTGCGTCAGTCCCCGCCACGTAAACCAGGTGAAAATCACCAGCAATGCGGCGAGTGCGAATCGCTCCACCCCCGTCCGCTTCACGGTCTAGCCCCAGCCTCCGCCGCCGGGTGATTCGATTCGCAACGTTTCATGTTTTTTCAAACCCAGGCGAACCTTCGCGGGAATGTCTCTGACCGTTCCCTCGCTGATCACCTGATTCTTACCCGGCGCTCCGGCCTCACCGCCTGCCAGCCCCCACGGGCCGCGCACCCTGCGATCAGAAAGCAGCGTCACATCGGTATCTTCCAGGAATTCAAGCTCCCGCACAATGCCGTCCCCGCCCCGATGCAGCCCCGCTCCGCCGGACCCGCCGCGAATGCGGTACGCCCGCACACGCACCGGATACTGGTGTTCGAACGCTTCCGTCGGCGTGTTCCAGCTGTTGGTCATATGCGTGTGGGTCGCTGACCGTCCGGCTCCCGCCGCCGACGCGCCCATCCCGCCCGCAATGGTCTCGTAGTACGCGAACGGGCGGTTGCGCAGCGAGTCCCAGCCGCCGAAGCTGAGGTTGTTCATCGTCCCCGAACTCGCCGCCGGAATCCGCTCCGGCACAGCCTTCGCCAGCGCTCCCAGTATCGTATCGGTGATGCGCTGGCTGGTCTCCACATTGCCGGCCGCCATCGCGGCGGGCAAACCGGCGCTCACCACCGTACGGTCCGGCGCGAAGATCCGGATGGGCCGCAGCAGGCCGGCATTGTAAGGAACATCCGCCTGAATCAGGCAGCGGAAGCAATACATGGCCGCGGAAACCGCCACCGCGTAATTCGCATTCACAGAGCCGGCCACCTGCGGACTGGTGCCAGTGAAATCCACCTCCACCTCATCCCGCCCCACACCCTCCACGCCGATGCGCAGCGTCACCGCAATCCGCACCGGCGTATCGGTAATACCATCGCTATCAAGGAAGTCTTCAAACGCGTACGTACCCGCTGGGATGGTCCGCAGCATCGCGCGCGTCATACGCTCCGTGTAATCCAGCAACTGCGAGGCGCTGCGCTGCACCCGCGCCAGACCATAGCGCGAAGCAATCTCCCGCAGCCGGTCCTCGCCCCGGCGCGCCGCCATCACCTGCGCCAGCAGATCGCCTTCCCGCTCCACCGGTGTCCGGACGTTCGCAAGGATCAGGTCCATCATGTCCCGCACCACCTCCCCGCCCTGAAACAGCAGCACCGGGGGAATGCGCAGGCCTTCCTGATAAATCTCCTGCGCCAGCGGCATGGAGCCCGGACTCATGCCGCCCACATCGGCATGATGCGCGCGGCTGGCCACGTAGAAATCCGCCTTCGGCTTCTTCCTGCCAGGCTTGCCGAGAAAGACACCGGACACTGCCGTAATATCCGGCAGGTGCGTGCCACCGCGAAACGGATCGTTGACAATCGCGACGTCGCCCGGCCCCAGCTCAAAACGGTCCAGCGCATGACGCACCGAAAGCGGCATCGCTCCCAGGTGCACGGGCATGTGATCTCCCATCGCCAGTGTTTGGCCGGAAGCATCGTAGACCGCGCAGGAATAATCCCGTCGCTCTTTGATATTGGCGCTGAACGCGGTCTTGCGCAGCACCGTGCCCATCTCTTCGGCAATGGATACGAACAGATTACGGAAAATCTCCAGATCCGCGGCGCCGCTCACCCGGGTTGGTTTCACAGGAGTGGCGCTCCAGGCTTCTTCGCGGGCGTTTTAGGCGTCGCCGGTTTCGCCTTCGCCTTCGGGTCGCCCAGCTTCAGCTCTTCCACGTAGTCCTTGTCCTCATCCGCATCCTTCACCATCACCGGCTCCGGTGGCGGTTCTTTCGCCTCCGCGGCTTTGATTTTGCAAGTTGCGACTTCAATCAGAAAGGATGCGACGGAAACCCACTTTTCGTTCTCCCGCTTCTCCACCTCCCAGGCCTTGCCGTTGTCTGCGGCTCGCAGCCGGAAATCCGGATTCTCCATCGACGCGGGAGCATGCTTCAGCTTCGGCAGTTCACCCGTCGTACTGCGCAACATCCAGCTGTCACCGCCCGTTTCCGATTCATAATCCAGATACCGTCCGCTGCGGTTGCGTTTCCCGGCGTCCACAATCACTTCTCCGTGTTGCGCCGAATCGAACCAGAAGCGCTGCAGTGACCCCGGCCCGCCGTCCTCCGCGACCGGCTTTTGCCGCCACGAAGACCCTCCGTCCGTGCTGACCAGAAAGAACGAGTCGCGTGGCAGCGGATACTGCACTTCCCCGGCCGCCCAGCCATGATCCAGGTCATAGAACTCCACCGCTTCCAGCGCGGCGCCGCGTACGCGCGGCGAAGGTTCCTTCCAGGTTTGCCCCCCGTCATCACTGGCCAGCAGGATGGAAGCAATGGTTGCGGACGAGGAGTGCAGATTGCCTGCAACGAAGACTTTCCGGCCCGCAATCGCGATTCCCGCGAGTTCCAGATAGATGGAGCACGGCTCTTCTTCCGTGCAGACCAAGCCCACCGATTGCACTTCTTCCTCGGTGCACGTGAAGGGAAGCCGCATCGGCTCACCGGAATTCCGCAGCGGAGTCTGGCCGGCAAGAATGCCGGAAATCAGCAGGACGAAAGTAACAAAACGAAAGAGCATGGTGGCCGCTTTTCGAGTGTAACCGGATATCAGAACAAAGGTGCAACGGGGGAACCGCGAATCGAAATGAAGTAAGGGTTGCGGGCGTCTCGATAGGGTGATAGGGGTGAGAACGCCCGCTTGTCGTAACGGGGATTTGAACATAATGGCGAGGTGTTTTCCCCCGACGTTACGTCTCCCCTCAAAAAATCTTTATGCCTCGAACATTCCCTCAAACAGCACGCTGCTGAGGTAGCGCTCACCCGAATCGGGCAGTATCACTACGATCGTTTTCCCTTTGAATTCTTCCTGCTTTGCAATGCGGATAGCCGCCGCGGCCGCCGCCCCGCAGGAGATACCGCACAGGATGCCTTCCTCCCGTGCCAGCCTGCGCGCCATTTCGATCGCTTCCTCGTTGGTCACCTGCTCCACCCGGTCCACCATGCTCAGATCCAGGTTACGCGGAATAAATCCTGCGCCAATCCCCTGAATCTTGTGCGGACCCGGCTTGATCGGCTGCCCCGCCAGCGTCTGGCTGATCACCGGACTTGCCGTCGGCTCCACCGCAATTGACGTAATCTGCCGGCCGCGGACCTGCTTCAGATACCGCGAGATGCCTGTAATCGTGCCGCCGGTGCCCACGCCCGAAACCAGCACGTCCACCTGCCCGTCCGTATCGTCCCAGATCTCGGGGCCGGTCGTCTGGGTGTGGATCTCCGGATTGGCCGGGTTGTCGAACTGCTGCAGCAGCACGTAGCGATCCGGATCGGACTGCACGATCTCCTGCGCCTTCGCAATCGCGCCACCCATTCCGCGCGCGCCTTCCGTCAGTTCCAGCCGCGCGCCAAACGCCAGCAATACCTTCCGGCGCTCCAGCGACATGGTTTCCGGCATGGAAAGCGTCACCGGATACCCTCGGGCCGCCGCCACAAAAGCGAGCGCGATTCCCGTATTTCCGCTCGTCGGCTCAATCAGCTCTTTCCCGGGTTTGAGCACTCCCCTCTTCTCGGCATCCCAGATCATGGAAGCGCCGATCCGGCACTTCACGGAATATGCCGGATTGCGGCCTTCAATCTTCGCCAGCAGCGTTACTGGCGCGCCGTCAAGCACCCGGTTCAGCTTGACAAGCGGCGTGCGGCCGATGCTCATGGAATTGTCTTGAAAGTACATTAGATCTCCCAGTTCGGTACGAAACGGCTGTGCTTTTCACCCCATTCGCGCACCAGTTGCGCAAAAGTGGCGTTGTCGAGAACGGTATCGATGGATCGATCCACCCGCTCCCAAAGGTCGGACAAAGGGGTTTCAGACTGACGCCGCTGACGCGAGCGCTCTTCCTGACGGCCTTCCACGAAACGCAGTACATCACCCACCGTGATTGTCTCGGGTCGGCGCGCAATCAGGTAACCGCCTTCGGCGCCGCGACGGCTCTCGACAAAGCCGCCCTGCTTCAGGCTAGCGAGAATCAACTCCAGAAACTTCTGCGGGATCTGTTGCCTGCGTGCAATCTCTGCAATCTTCACCGGTTCCTGACCAGCATGGGAAGCAAGATCAAAGATC
Source organism: uncultured Acidobacteriia bacterium (assembly GCA_903900705.1). Classification (GTDB taxonomy): domain Bacteria; phylum Acidobacteriota; class Terriglobia; order Bryobacterales; family Bryobacteraceae; genus BOG-234. The sequence continues at coordinate 21,569 of CAIUOG010000046.1, read as the reverse complement.
GCCAGAAGGGCGTACTCGCCCTTGACGGAAATGTTCATCCGGTGAAAGTCCTCAATTCCCCGTACACAACTAGAGATTAGAGGAAACGAGGCGGAGCGTCAAGAGAGAAGAACAGCGGACGGAGGGAGGGGGGAAATCGGTGTGGGCAGGAGGGTGGAAAACCAGGGTGAAAGCTGTGGGCCAGCTGCCCCGGATTGCCCGGAGCAGCCAGCCCAGGCAATTACATCTTTTTGTCTTCCATCTTGCCGTCGGTCTTCTTCTTCTTGCCCTTCTTTTCGGTCTTCTTGTCGTCCATCTTGTCCTGGGCGAAAGAAACGGTGCCGAGCACCAGGCCGAAGCCGATTGCGAGTGCGACGATCTTTTTCATGGTGGTAGTCTCCTGAAATTTTAGTTCCGACGTTTGGTCCGTCAGGGAGAATCATAGCGAAAACAACATGAACGAAGTCTTAAATCGTGATTAAAAACACTTAAGAAATGAAACGAATGGGGTAGAGGTTAGATCGCCGGGGAGGGAAACAGCGGAAAGACAGGCGGAGGAGGGAGGAAAATCACGGGAGAGAAGCTGTGGGCCAGCTGCTCCGGATTGCCCGGAGCAGCCAGCCCAGGCAATTACATCTTTTTGTCTTCCATCTTGCTGTCGGTCTTTTTCTTGCCCTTCTTGCCCTTCTTTTCGGTCTTCTTGTCGTCCATCTTGTCCTGGGCGAAGGAAACGGTGCCGAGCACCAGGCCGAAGCCGATTGCGAGTGCGAGGATCTTTTTCATGGTGGTAATCTCCTAAAGTTAAATTCCGACGGTGTTGCTGTCTGAAAAAATCATACCGAACTCAACATGAACCAACCCTTAAGCCACGATTAAATTCAGTTCATGATTGAGTCACAACATATCGCCCTATTGTTTTCAACAACTTAAAGAACGACATCTCCGCCCTGCGTGCTAGCGTTTTGGTCAGATGAAGAAGGCGGACTTAATCAAACAGGTGGCCACGCAGGAGGGCATGGAACCCGGCCTGGCGGCGGACAAAATGGACAAGGCGGTCAACGACCTGCTGCGCGCGCTGCGCAGAGGGAAACCCGCGAAACTGCCAGGCCTGGGCACCATCAGTCCGGGAAAGGACTGGGTGTTCCACCCGGAATCCCATGAGCGCTGAAGATCTCGCCCTGCTCATCTGCCAGTCGCTCCGGAATTCGAACCGCGTCGAAATCGACGGACTCGGCGTCTTCTGCCGTGACGCTTCCGGGCAGATCTCTTTCGAACGTCCATTCCGCACCCGCGTCTTCATCGCCTATGCCCTTGAAGACGCTGACACAGCCCAGCGCCTCTACGACGACCTCGAAGCCAGTGGCTTCGACCCCTGGATGGACCGCCGCAAGCTCCTGCCCGGCCAGAACTGGCCCCAAAGGATCCGCGAAGCCATCGAGGGCGCTGATTTCTTCCTCGCCTGTTACTCCAGGAACTCCGCCGGCAAGCGTGGCGGCTTCCAGGCTGAAGTCCGTTTCGCCCTCGACTGCGCCAACCGCGTGCCGCTCGACGACGTTTACCTTATCCCCATCCGTCTGGACAGCTGTCGCATGCCTGCCCGCATCACCTGGGAAACACAGTACGTGGACCTCTTCCCGGACTGGGACACCGGCTTCGAGCGCCTCATCCGGATCATCCAAAAGCAGCGTCGCGCGTAAAGATTAAGCGGTCGTGCTGGTTTCCACAATCAGACCATCCCGCATGTGCACAATCCGGTCACCGTACTCGGCCGCTTCCGTGTTGTGCGTGATCATCAGGATCGTCTGCCCCAGACGCCGGTTCAGATCCCGCAGAATCCCCAGCACCGCCAGCGAATTGGCGGTGTCCAGATTGCCGGTGGGCTCATCGGCCAGCAGAATGGCCGGCCGCGTCGCCAGAGCCCGCGCAATGGCGACACGCTGCTGTTCCCCGCCGGACATCTCGCTCGGTTTATGATCGAGCCTCCCCGCAATTCCCAGCAATTCCAGCACGTTCTTCAGTTCGCCCTCAAAGTGAGTCGGCAAACCGGAGATAAAAAGCGCTGTCTTAATGTTGTCCCGGGCAGTCAGATTCGGCAGCAGGTTGAACTTCTGGAACACAAAGCTGACGCTACTGCGGCGCAGTTCCGTCCGCCCGGCATCGCCAACTGTTGAAACGTTGCGGCCAGCCACCACCACTTCTCCCGACGTCGGCGGCGTCAGCCCGCCCACAATATGAAAGAGCGTCGATTTGCCGGACCCGGACGGTCCCACAATCGACAGAAACTCCCCCTTCGGAACGTCCAGATTCACCCCGCGCAGCGCCTCCACCGAAACTTTGCCGGTCAGATAGCTCTTCCGCAGGTCCCGGATACGGATGATCGATTCCGGTTTACTCATAGGCCAGAGCCTCGATCGGATCCTGCCGCACCGCCATCATGCCCGGATAAAGCGCGCCCAGCAGCGCCGCCCCCATCGCGATCCCCCCGGCAATCGGCCACCAGGTGTACACAATCGCCTGAGGCATAAAGGCCTGAATTGCCAGTCGCGAGGCATAGCTCAGCAGAATCCCCAGCACCGTCCCGCCCAGCCCGATACAGAACGCCTCCGCCAGAATAATCCCCATCACCATCGCCTTCGTCGCGCCCAGTGACTTCAGAATTCCGATCTCCCGCGTGCGCTGCAGCACAGCCATGTACATCGACAGCGAAACCACCGCGAAACCAATCAGCACGCTCAACCCGATAATCACGTTGATAAACGTCTTCAGCACCGGGATGTGGTCCACCGAAAGCAGCGCCTGCAGCTCATCCATCGAGAGCACCGGATAGCCTTCGTACTTCGCTTTGAGATAGGACACCACCTGCGCCGTGTTCTTCGGATCATCCAGCTTCAGAAAAACCTGGCTCACATGCCCGGAGGCGCCAACCATCTCCTGCAGCGTGTGCATCTGTACGAACAGATGGCCCAGCTTACCAGGCTCCACAATGCCCGAAATATGCCACTCTTTGTTGGAAATATTGACCTTCCCGCCCGCATGCAGCTTATGCTGCGATGCATACCAGGAGTCAATCAGAATATCGTCCGGCCCTTCGAGGTTGTGACCCTCTTCATACCGGAAGCCGCCACTCATTTTATTAAAGGCCACCGGGTCGATCCCGTTCAGCGCTTCGAGAAAGCCACTCGTCGGGTTCACCACCGTGCCCATCGCCTGCACCACGTGCGGCTCGCCGGCCAGCACATCCACAATCTTCGACGGCATGGTGACCGTGCTGAAACTGATCACATTCGCGTTCGGCGGTTTCAGCAGCACATCCGCGCCCACGCCGCCCGAGCGCCTTTTCGAATCTTCGAAAAAGCCAATGCTCAGACCGATAATCGTGAGGATCAACGTAACCGGAACGGCAACCAGCAAAATACTCAGCAGAGTCCGCACCGGCTTGTGCCGGACGTTCTCCCAGACAAGTTTCAGAATCAATGGACTTCCTTCGCGGCTCCGACGACCTGCATTTGCGCGCCGTCCGGGCGTTTCAAAACAAACTGATCGTCGGTCATGGTCTTGTTCATCTTCATGTCGATCACGTCCATCACGAGGCCGTAGGCATCCTTCGGACGATTGATATCGATATGAGCGGGGAACAGCACACCATTGTAAGGCTGCCACTTCGAATACCGCGTGTCGCTCACGATGTTGCCATCATCATCGAAGACCATCTGCCGCACCATGCTGAGGTCCAGGCGGTCGAACCAGACGCTGCGCGAAATGGCGGGCAGCAACCCGCCGGCGCCCTTGCGCACATAGAGCAGAATGTAGAGAGCATTGTCCTCGTCCGTCTGGTCCATCAGCGCGGCGGATTCCGTGGCGTCATCCGCCGGTCGGATCAGCATGGAGGAGAAAAACGTGTTCGGCCGCAGATTCTCAATCTTGTTTTTCGAAATCGCCGGCGCATCGTTGGCTCCCTCAATAAAGAGGTTCTTCGAATTCAGAAAGAACCGGAAGTCGGTTCCGTTCGACACCATGTCGAAGGCCTGCGTCCGAATCACCGGCGTCTGCCCCTGAATGCGGATCTCCGCCGGCTTCCGAAATAACACAAACGCGCGCAGGTCTTTGATCTCGGTAATCTTACCCAGATAGACGCTGCCCGAAGAGGGCGTCATGTCCACCGTGGCCTGAAACGAGTTAATCGAGTTGTACATCCGGCTGATCCGTTCATTCAGCTGATCGCGCGTCGCCACCAGAAGTTTCTGGGTCGCCAGAGCCGTTTTACCGTGGCGGGCAATGGACCGCGTTCTGCTGAAGAGCGCGGCGGGGCTGCACGAACTCGACAGGGAGGCTAATATGAGTGCAAGTGCCACCGGTGCGTGCCGGTGTGGATTGCGCATCGTTTTCTATTGTAGGATGCGTGTGCCCACTTGCAGGGTTCCGGTCTTTACATTCCCCGGGGACTTCAATTCTCGCTTCGCTTGTAGTATGATGGTTTTACCTCACCGCAAGTGGGCCTGTGGCGCAGTTGGGAGCGCGCTTCCATGGCATGGAAGAGGTCAAGGGTTCGAATCCCTTCAGGTCCACCAAAACTCCTCCAGCTCAGTTCATCCAGGGTTCCTGATATAGTCTCGTCATCCGTTTCGCAGTGGATCCCGTCCATTGACGGATGAAAGGATCACGACCCATGAGTGTAGCTTCCCGAACCAACGTACGGGGCACCGCCCTATTGTCTTTGCTCTTTTGCGCTGCGTCGATCTCCAGCGCGGCCAATATCACCTACTCCGTCAACCTCACCATCGGAGGCGCCGCAACTGCAACCGGCGACATTGTCACCAATGGTACGCTCGGAGCACTCTATTTCACTGATGTCCTGGACTGGAATCTGCTGTTGAATGACGGCACAAGTACTGTCGATCTGCTCGGGCCGTTGAGCGGGTCAAACTCCATCATCCAATTCAACGACCTCTTCGGACACGAAAACTGGACGGCGACGGCGACCCGGATGCTGTACAACTTCAGCGCCGGAGGGACCAGCTTCGTATACTTTTCCAGCCTTCCGGCAGTTGACAGTCAAGCCACGCTGCTCACGTTTAATACGGAGAGCATCCTGGGGCCAACACCTGCGGAAGCGCTTCGCGTCAACAACGGAGCCGTCTACTCGACACTCTACTCAGGGACGCAGGTGATGGGTACGGTACCCTCCGAGTCCGGCGCCCCGGAGCCTTCCTCGTCTGCTCTTCTGTGCACGGGCCTGGCACTACTCAGTTATAGAAGATCGAAATCAGAATGTCGCCAAACTGGCGCATCTCGGGATGGGGAGAGATGTGGCGGTGGTATGGTTATCCTGAATTCAGAGATCCTGGATTTGAATCGGAGATGAAACTCGTGAACCTTAGAACAGCAACGGCACTTTTGGCTTTTGGGACGGCATTGACGCTGGTTCCGGCGGCGCAGGCGGGCCCGGTAACCGATGGCGGTATTTTCCTGCCCGGCGGATGCGTCGACTCGGACGGCTCGTGCAACGTGGTGCAGGGAAGTGCGGTTGGCGGGAATCCGAATTTCAACTGGCTTTCGGTTTCCGGCAATGCGCTTCCCAGCCAGGGGACCGGGTTCGATATCAGCGCGGGGGGTTCAGCAACTGGATACTCATTTCCCGGCGACAGCATTGAAATCTCGTGGGATTTTCTGGTGAATAACACGGGCGAGGGGACAGGCACCCTCACGTGGGCAATCCAATTCACGGCGGGTGGGAACGGCACAAACTTTTTTACCTTTGGAACCGGAGCCCTGACTGCCGCCTACGGCACGGAAGTACAGGGTAACGTGATGATTACCAACAGGAGCGGCGTTCCGATGCCGTTAGGCTACTACAACCTCGATTTTCAAGGCGGCGGTTCGGATACGAATTACGAGGTCGTGATCCCGGCGGGCTCGTCGATTGATATAAATCCGGGCGCTCCGGAACCGGCTTCGTTCGTCCTTGCGGGCGGAGTGATTACCGGCCTCGCGCTGCTGAGGCGCAGGAAACGGCTGAATTAGGTTCGCCCGGCAACTGCAAAGGCGCCCGCCGGGCGCCCAACGCGCTACCGTCCATTTGATCCGCGCAGATTCTGCATGTACAGATCCGCGCCGGCAATCTGTTCCAGTTCGTCCGTGTTGAGTTCCGCCTCCTGGGAGGTGCCTTCCTGCGGCTTCAGCTCGGTTGCTTTCTCTGCGTTGCTCATTTCTTTTCTCCTTTTAAGACACTACTTACCCTTGTGAGCGCACACGCGCTTCCGTATCACCCAATCTGCAAAACAGCCACTCTTTTCAAGCCCGGGTTCGACGACCATTCCGGCTCCGCCCGCAGTTCCATCACCGGAAACACTTCCAGCAGCCGCGCCACCAGTCTCTGCATCAGAATCCGTGCCAGGTTCGCCCCCAAACACGCGTGAGGACCAGCCCCAAAGGCCAGATGCGGATTATCGCTCCGCAGTATATCCAAATCGCCGGCGTTCCGAAATCGCCGCCCGTCCCGGTTTGCCGCGCCGACGCAAACCAGCACCGTCTCCCCGGCGCGCACCGGGAAGCCCCCGCAATCCAGATCCTCCAGAGCCTCCCGCCGGACAAAGCGGGCCGGACTGTCAAAGCGGGCCAGTTCCTCCACCGCCGCGCGGATCCGTCCCGGCACGTCCCGGCGCAGTTCCCCCACCGCATCCGGATGCCGCAGCAGCGTCAACACAGCACCCCCCGCAAAATTCCGCACGGTCTCATGTCCCGCGAACATCAATTGCGTGCACTGCAGGCTCAGTTCTCCGTCATCCAGCCCCGCCCCTCCGGAACCGGCCCGCGGGATTCCGGACAGCACATCGTCCTCCGGCTTCACACGCCGCAGCCGGATCAGTTTCGCAAAGAGTTCCCGGGCTTCACCCAGCGCGGCCATCGCCCTTGCCGTCAGGTCGGGTGACGGGTGGGCCTCCCGGAGAAAGTCGGCCAGAGTCTGCGTCCAGCCCACCAGGCTGTCCAGCAATGGCTCCTCCACGCCGAGGAGCGTTCCCATCACCAGCCCTGGCAGCGGCCAGGCAACCTCGCGCATCAGGTCGCCGCCTCCGGCCTGCCCAAACCGATCCACCAGGCGGGTAACAACACCTGCAGCCCTCCGATGGATTTCGGCAGCTGCGATCTGACCGAAACCGGCCATCAGTGCCTGCCGGATCCGGTGGTGTTCAGGTCCGTCGCGAAACACCATCCAGCGCGAAAGTGTCTGCCGCAGGACCGTCTCACCATCCCCGGCGTCCGCAAAGTCTCCGGACGCGCCGGAGTTCAGGCGGGAATCCCGCAAAAGACTAAGGCAGTGCGCATATTGACCACACACCCACGCGCCGCCCACCGCGCCGGACCATTGCAAATCAGGACCCTCGATGAGTCGGCGGTAAAGCGCTGTGGGATCGTCCGGGGTCAAGTCTTGTTTTTACCACCCCAATGCGCCGGAAACTCACCACAGACGCAAAAAGGGCGGCCCGCCGAAGCGGGCCGCCCTTTTCACTTCTATCGATTGAACCAGCTTAGAAGAGGAGCTTCAGCTGGAACTGGACGTGGCGTTCGCTGCCGACGTTGGCGCCGGTCACCTTGCCGAACAGACCGTTACCGTTGACAGCCGGACGGCCATCAGCGGTTGCGGCGATCTTCGCATCACCAATCGACGCATCGGGCGTCGAGTACTGCGCGGTGTTGGCGAGGTTCGTGGCTTCCGCACGGAACTGCAGCTTGAACCGCTCGGTCACAGCAAAGTTCTTGAAGACCGAGAAGTCCATGGTCCGGGTGCCCGGACCAGTGTTGCTCTGCAGACCGAGGTTGCCACCGGTGTAAAAGCCGGTCGCCGCGTTCTGCGCGGCAACCTGGAAGGCGGCCGGGTTAAACCAGAAGCCATCCGAGTTCACCTGGCGAGCGCCGGCGTTCGGGTTCTGCCCCGCGACTGCGTCGGGGAGGCACTTGCCCCAGTTGCCAACGCAGGACGTGCCGTTGACAGTGAAGGGCTGACCAGTGCGCAGTGAGAGGATACCGTTGACCTGCCAGTTGCCGATCATGATGTCCGTCACGCGGTTCATGTTACCCATGTACTTCTTCCCCTTACCAAACGGAACATCGTAGTTGAAAGAAGTGGTCAGGTTGTGGCGGATGTCCCACGCTGCGGTCGAGTATGCCGACCGGAAGTTCGTCGGATCGGGCGTACCGAAGTTGGTCGAACCGCTGAGCGGGGTACCGCTGTTGGCGAGAGCATGGCTCCAGACATAAGACGTCAGGAACTGGAGACCGTTGCTGTAGCGCTTTTCGAGTTTGAGCGAACCGGCGGCGTAGTTACCGTAGCCGAAGGTCGAGGTCATCGACAGGCCGGAACCGATGTCCTGGCTGCCAATGGGGTTCGGAACAATGCGGGTGGCCGCGCAGCTCAGTGCGGAAGAGGTCGTGCCGATGTTCGGGCACGGATCCGAGTTCCACAGGATCAGCTGGTGAGCCTGGTGATTGCCCTCGTAGCCGAGTTCGAGGGCCATGTTGCCCGGGAGTTCGCGCTGGACGATCACATTCCACTTGTGAACGAGCGGGTTACGGAAGTCGTTCTGCACGCCGCGGAACGAGAACGGAGCCGGCAGCGTGAAGACGTTGGTCGGATAACCGCTGGTCAGGCCGCCCGGGAAGAAGTTGCAATTCCCGGAAGGACCGGTGCAGGCCGGATCCGAAACGCCGATGTAGCCGCTGACGCCGGTGGTGCGGTTCAGGTTGACCGTTTCGTTGAACGGCACACCTTCACCACGGTTCGGGCTTCCGCCCTGGTTTTCTTCGCCACCGTAGAACATGCCGTAGCCGAGACGGATCACGGTCTTGTTCATCACCTGATAGGCGAGACCAAAACGCGGACCGAAGTCAAACTTATCCCACGGGATCAGGGTGCTGGGCACCGTGCCGCGGACAACCTTCACGGTCGGGAACGAAGCCGCGAAGTTCGGGGGCAGAGCCGCATCCTGATTCGGTCCCTTGGGGATGTACAGGGTCTGGGTCTGCAGGTCGAAATTCGCCTGACGGGCAAAGCGCTCGTCAATCGGCGACCACAGTTCATAGCGAATGCCGAGGTTGAGGGTCAGCTTCGGGGTCACCTTCCAGTCGTCCTGCGCATAGAAACCATACGCAACCTTCTGGGAGGAAATGAAGTTCGTGGTCGAGATGTTGCCGCTGTCAATCTGGCCGAGCAGTGCGGAGGCAACCGCGTCACCCGTCTGGCTGTTGGCCGTCGGGAAGGCGGTTTCACCACCGGCGTAACCGATGTTACCGTGCGGGTCGGGAACCTGGAAGAACGGGAACTTGATCGGACGGAACTCACCGCCGAACTTGAACGCATGAGAACCCTTGCTGAACGCGACGTTCTGCACGAAGTCCCAGACGTTGTTGTATTCCTTGGTCGGAATCCAGTCGTTGGCGCCGGTCTGCTGATAGCCGCTGATCGAGATCTGCGGCAGGCCACCGTTGTTGGTGGTTGCTTTCGTCGGGTTGTAACCGCCGATGCCGAACTGCGTGAACAGGTCGGCCGTGGGGTTCGCACCCAGACGCGAGGTCACCAGACGGGTGAAGCCGACGCGGGTTTCGGAGATGAACGTCGGGCTCCAGACGCGGCTGTAGCTGATCTGGGCGTTGCGGCTCAGATCGATTTCCGACGCGCCATTGAAGTCAGCGCCATCCAGCGGACCAGGGAACGGCGAACCGCTCGTCTTGGCCGTGTTGGACCAGCTCATGGAACCGAAGATGCTGTCTTTTTCGCTGAGGCGATAGTCAACGCGACCGTCACCCTGATCGGTGGTCTGCGTGCCGGGAGCAACGAAGTAGTAGTCGCGGGCAGGCGTGTTGCCGAGGATGATGGGCTGGTTGGTGTTCGGATACAGCTGCAGGATCTTCTTGAAGGCGGGATCCATGCGGCTGGCCGGAATCAGGTTGCCCGGGAATGCGGTGCGCGAAATCGGGCAGCCGGCGGGGCAGGAAGCCGTGGCGTTCGCCGAGTTCGCATAAACCGACGTGGTCGGGTCATAGATCGCGCCGTGCTGCACCACAACGTTGTTCTTGTTGATATCCGCAACCGTCAGCGTGTTGCCGAGCAGGCTGGAGAAATCGCCCGTCTTGAACGCCGCGGTGGGAATCGTGAGGAAGCCCGAACGACCGAGGCCGCCCACGGATCCGCCGGCGGTTGCGATGCGGGTGCCCTGATAATCACCGAACATGAACAGCTTGTTCTTGATGATCGGACCACCAGCGGTCGCGCCGAACTGATTCTGTGCGAGTGCCGCGCGCGGGGCGCCGGCGAGATTGTTATTCCAGGAATTGGCGTTGAAATCGCGGTTCTGCAGGACTTCAAACAGGCTGCCGTGCAGCGCGTTCGTGCCGGACTTCAGGTTGACGTTGACAACGCCACCCGCCGCGCGGCCATATTCTGCGTTGTAACCGTTCGTGATCACGCTCATTTCACCGATCGCTTCCACCGAGGGTCCAACGGCGTAGGCGGTCTGGTTCAAAAAGTCGATGGTGTTGATGTTGTTGTCGACACCGTTCAGAAGGAAATTGTTCTGGCCGTTGGAACGAACGCCGTTGGCCGAGAAGCCTCCGTTGTTTCCGTCACGCGCACCGGCTTCGGCCGGGACAACGCCAGGAGTCAGACGGGCGAGGTAAGCGAAGTTACGCTGACCACCAAGAGGAGCTTCCGACAGCACCTTGCTGTCGATCGCCGCACCAACCTGCGTGCTTTCAGTCTGCAGCAGCGGCGCCGAGGCGGTGACTTCAACAGTCTGCCCGATATCACCGACCGTCAGAGCGATGTTCACACCGGTACGTTCGCCGGCATTCAGGATGACGTCTTTCTGTGTTGCTTTTTTGAAGCCGGGGGCCGACACCGTCACGGTGTAGCTGGAGGGCTTCAGGGCTGGACGGGTAAATTCACCGGAAGCGTTGGTCGTGAGTTCGTAAACCTGACCAGTAGCGGTTTCAGTAATTGTCACTTTTGCGTTGCCGACGACACCGCCGGAAGCATCGGTCACAGTACCCGTAATTGTTGCAAGATCGCGTTGCGCAAACACTGCGCACGCACAAACCAGAGCGAGCAGGGCAAGTCTGAGCCCCGCGAAAATACGATTCATGTATCCCCCTCTCCTGACACTTGCAGGAATGGACTGCATCGGATCTTATCATCAATGAAATGTCGAATCAATGGTTTCGGACCACTTTGGTAAACGCTTTCGTCACGCAATCGTCAATATGATTTCCAGACTGCAAGTTATGAGATCTGGAAGAGTTAGCCGAATTTTGCCGGTATCGGTTCCGGCTCTTGAAACCGCTATAATGACAGCGCGATGAGACGTTCCGGAATCCGGGGAAGCGCCCTGCTGCTGGCAGCCGGATTGGGTTCGCTTTTTCGAATTCTTTCGCAGGAACCAGCCGCGATCCGCTTCGTCGATATCGCCCGCGAGTCCGGGCTTACCCAGCCGAATACCTTCGGCGGCAAAGAAAAGAAAGACTTTATCCTGGAAAGCACGGGCACCGGCGTCGCCATTTTCGACTACGATGGCGACGGAGCCAACGACATCTTTATCGCCAACGGCACCACCCTCGACCCCGGCGCAAAACCCACCCCGTCCCAGCTCTACCATAACGACGGAAAGGGCCACTTCACCGAGGTTGCACACCTCGCGGGGCTTGATCGGACCGGTTGGGCACAGGCCGCCTGTGCCGGAGATTACGACAATGACGGCCATCCCGATCTGCTTGTGACCTATTACGGACACAATAGCCTCTATCGAAATCTGGGAAATGGAAGATTCGGGGAGGTAACTAAAAGTACGGGGTTGCCGATTTCCGGTACCCGCTGGGGGTCCGGCTGCACTTTTGTCGATTACGACCGCGACGGTTACCTCGATCTTTTCGTCGCCAACTACATCGATCTTGACCTTGGAACAACGCCAAAACCCGGCAGCGGCAAAAACTGCCTCTGGAAAGGGATCTCCGTCTGGTGCGGTCCGCACGGGTTGCCCAGCGGCCACAACGCTCTTTTCCACAACAATCGCAACGGTACTTTTACAGAGGTCTCCGGGCCGGCCGGCATTCTCAAGCCCGGCGGACGCAACGGCTTGGGTGTGGTGGCGGCCGACTTTGATAACGATGGCTGGCCCGATATCTATGTCGCCTGCGACCAGACGCCGAGCCTGCTCTATCGCAATAACCACGACGGCACTTTCGAAGAGATCGGCGACCGCACCGGCGTCGCCTACAACGCGGATGGACGCCTGCAGGCCGGAATGGGAATCGCCATTGCCGACTACGACGGCAATGGCTTTCTTGATATCGCCAAGACCAACTTCTCCGGTGACCGGCCCTCTCTCTACCAAAACAAGGATGGGAAGTTCTTTGAGGATGTCTCCGAACAGGCTGGTCTGGGCCGGAACCAACTCCTTGGCTGGGGAATCGCGTTTCTCGACGTGGATGAGGACGGCTGGCCCGATCTGGTGATGGCCAACGGCCACGTGTATCCCGAGATCGACCGCTCCCCCATCGGCGAAACCTACCGCCAGAAGACGCTTCTCTACCGCAATCTGCGCAACGGGAAGTTTGCTGACGTGACCGCCTCCGCGGGCCCCGGTTTCGCTCCGGACCGACCGGCGCGCGGCCTGGCGATCGGCGATCTGGATGGCGATGGACGCCCCGAAATCGTGATCGTGAATATGAACGAACGGCCCGCGCTGCTGAAAAATGTCGGGCCGCGCGGCAATGCCATCGCCGTTTCACTAACCGGCACGCGCTCCAACCGCAGCGCCATCGGCGCACGCGTCACCGTGGAGGCCGGAGGCCGCAAGCAGATGACGGAAGTGGTGAGCGGCGGCAGCTACTATTCCCAGAACTCGTTCACGCAGTACTTCGGTCTGGGCGGGGCAAAGCTGGTCGACCGGCTGGATATTCGCTGGCCGAACGGTGACATCCAGACCTTTCGGAGCATTCCGGCCAACCAGACGGTCTCCTTTATAGAAGGACAGGAACGGTTTGGCGGGAAGCCGTTTTCGGTTGCAGCCGCGCCGCCGCCAGCAGCAAAACCCCGGCCAGCAGGTACACCGACGAAGCCATAGCGATGGCCGCGCCCAGCCCGTGCCGGGTGGAAATCCAGCCGATCACGATGGGCGCGCTGCCCCCGCCGCACAACCAGCCGACCGTATTCATCAGCCCCGCCGTGCGCCCGCGCCGCGCCGGTTCCACCACGTCAAACGCGGAAGCGAAAATATTCGCATCATAGAGGCCTTTGAAGAAGCCCCATGCCGTGAGCGAAGCGATCAGCCAGGCGATGGAGCCCGTCATGCCGCACAGCACCACAAACGGCGCGCCGCCCAGGACCCCGATGGCCTGGACCAGCATGCGCCCGCCGGCAGTCTTCGCGCGCCACTTGTCCGCCCACCAGCCCCCGCAGACCGAACCGCACATGCTGGCCAGCTGGACGTAGATGGTGGCGGTGAGGCCGGACATCGCGAGACTCATATGGAAGCGGTCATAGAGAAACTTCGGCATCCACGTCAGCAGCACCACCGCCACGAAATTAGCGCAGCAGAAGGCGCCCAGCAGAAGATACAGGCCCTGGGAGCCTGTAGCCGGGGCGCCTTCGGCTTCAGGCTCCATCTGGCCGCGCACAGGTTCCCGCAGAGAACGGCTGAGCAGAAGCCCGAGCAACATGCCCAGGCCGCCAAAGATCACGAAGGACCAGCGCCAGCCGTAGACCTGCCCGATCAGCCCCGCGAAAAAGCCGCCGGCGATTGTGCCAATGTAAACGCTGGTCTGGTGGATGCCGATGGCGCGCGACCGCGTGTCCGCGCCGTGGTAGTCGCTGACCATCGACATGGAAGCCGGGTAGTAGAACATCTCGCCCAGGCCCTCCGCGGCGCGCATGGCGAACAGGCTGCGGAAACCGGTCACCGCGGCGGTCGCCGCGCAGATGAAGCTCCAGACGTAGAGGCCTCCCAGAATGGCGGATTTCCGGCGCACACGGTCCACAATCATCCCGGCAAACAGACCGCCCAGCCCGTACACCCACGCGAAAGCGGAACCGAGCAGCCCGAGTTGCAGGTTGTCGAGCCCCATGGATTTCTGCAGCAGCGGGAACACGGAATAGATCGCCTGTCGGTCCGCATAATTAAAGAAGGAAATCGCCCAGAGCATGGCGACCACCTGCCAGCGGTACGCCACTCGCGCGCTAAAGCCGCCTACTTTCTGATCAGCCATGCTTCCGAAACCTGAACACCGCGGCCATTACCACCACCACCGGCGGGCTTGGTCCATTCGAGCGTGAGTTCGCCAGAGGCCGTGGCAGCCTGCGGAATCTCGAATTCGATGGGCGCAACCGGCACGGGCTTGGCGCGGAACGGATGGATTTCGATGCCTCCGTTCGCCACCAGACGCATCCGGGTCTTCGGCGTGGTGCCACCGTAGACCACGCGGAGGACGTAATGCGCGGTTGGGTCCAGATCGGTGTAGCGCAGTTTGAGCGGCGTGTCGTCCAGCGTTTCGGCATTGGTAAACCACGAAACCCGAGCGCCCTGCTGCGGCATCTGCCCGAAGCCGGTGTAGGCGGACTTCAGGAAGTCCGGATCGGAGTCGAACGGCAGACCGGGCACCAGATGTGGTTGTTTGTTGATGTCCCCCAGGTCGTCATAAAAGCCTCCCGGACCGGGATTGGTCCAGTTCGCGATCTGCGAAAGGCGTGCGACGCGGGCTTTTTCGTCGGTCAGGGCGCGGATCTGCGTGAACTGATTCTTCAGCCAGACGCGGTTGTTGAGCGCGAAATCGATGGCGTCCAGATTCGCGCCCCGGCCCAGCGCGATGGCCTGATACCGAGGCACGCTCAGCTGCATATGAATGCTCTGGAACAGCGCCTCAGCCAGTTCAAAGACGCGTGCGCGCAGGGCGCGGGCCTCCGGCGTCAGCAGGTCGGCGTCGAGAATCGCCTCCGCAGCGTCCATGGCTTTGAGAGAACCCGTCTTGGCCACCGACTGCAATTCGGCGGTGGCGCGGTTTTCCTGCTCCGTTTCGATGGCCAGGCGGCGGCGCACAAAGGCGTCATAGTGTGCACGGTACAGCGACTGCTGGAAGCGCCAGTTCTGTTTCAGTCTCGGCGTGGCCGTGCGCTCCATGGCCTGGAACTGCGCGAGCGTGGTGTCCACACCGCCATTGGTCGCCAGCGCGCCGCGCCAGTTGCGCTCCAGCGCGAGTTGCCCCTGCGCGTAGGCATCCGCCAGTTCCGGTCCCACGAAGAAGCGGCTGTAATCGCGCAGCAGGTCCGCCACCTTCGCATCCGGATTCCAGCCGAGGCCGCTCCAGATGAATTTATTCACATCATCGTTGCAGCCTTCCGAGTAGGTCACAAAGCCCTTCGAGAACTGCACGTAGCGGCGGAAAATAGCCGCCTCGCCGACGGGACGCGGATTCACCACCTCCCGGGCCTCGGTTGTGGCGTAGGCGAAGTCCCAGTCCGGTACCGGGAACTCGGAGCTGATGCTGTGGGTGATGTCCGGATAGAAACGAATCGGGTACTGCTGCGGCGTGCGGGCGCGCAGTTCGGCGATGCTGCCGCGAACCTGGGGCCCGAAGACCAGTCCGGCAAGCCACTTCGGGCGCTGATCCACCACACTCATAAAATCATTGAACCCGGCGCGGTCAAAGCTCTGCGGGGAAACCCACATCTGCGCCTTCGGGTGATACTTATGCAGGTTTTCCGTCTGCTTTTCGAGCAGGGCCAGCAGGACCTTCGGCGGCGTATCGCCGGGGTCGCCACCAGGCACGAAGATGGCGTCGATGCGCGGCAGGCGGCGGAAAACCTCGGCCCACTCCTTCAGGGCGAAGTCGACGGTCTTCGGATTGGTGTAGTCCTCGTCCATCGCCGGGTACCAGATGGAAACGTCCATCGCGTACTCATTCGCGATGCGGGACATTTCCACCATCATGTCCATCGGCGGCAGCGGGAAGTGCGGGCTGTCGGCGTCGTCATCGGACCGCGGCGGAATCAGTTCCACCGTGTTGGCGCCGAAGATGGCGAGTTCACGGATGTACTGCTCCCACAGGGGGACGCTCCAGCCGTCATAGGCGTTCGTCTTCGGGCGATAACCGAGTTGATGGCCGCGGATGGCGATCTTCGGGGCGGATGCCGTATTGAGCCCCTCCGCTATGTCGAACTTCTGCCGGGACATCGCCGCCTGCCGCAGAAAGTAGCCGGCGCCGAAGATGACGCCGCGGTCGTCATTGCCCCGGATGGTGACAGAGTTCGCGGTCGTGACCAGCGTGTAGCCCTCGGCCGGCCCGGCGCCCCGTTCAATGGAGATCACCGGCCCGCCCGCCGGATTCAGCGGAAGCCGGAACTGCGTGCGCTTCTCCACCTCCTCCGCAATCATCGTGGCGGCCTTCTTTTCGACAGGCGCGGCGTTGGGGCGCAGCCGGATGACGGCGGTCTTCAGGTCCAGCGCGGGGGCGCAGGAGACAGTCAGGAGCAGTATGGCGGGCAGCGAACGAATCACCCCGCAATTATATGCGTCCCGCTACAATTGAAGGGTGCCCAAGGTAACTTTCCTCCCCGCCAATGTGACGTTCGAATTCGAAGAAGGCAAACTGCCCTATAAAGAACACGGACTGCCCGGCTCCCTGCTGGATGTTGCCATGAACAATGGTTTTCATCTGGAACACGCCTGTGGCGGAAGCTGCGCGTGCACCACCTGCCACGTAGTGGTGAAAAGCGGCGTGAACAATCTTTCTGAGATGGAAGACGACGAGATGGACCGCGTGGAACAGGCTGCCGACTTCCAGCTGAATTCACGGCTGGGTTGCCAGGCGGTGGTGAAAGGTGATGTGACGGTTCATATTCCGGACTGGAACCGGAACTACGTCAGCGAAGGCCACTAAACACAAACAGGGCGGGCTTCGCGCCCGCCCTTCATTGCCGTACTTCCCGCTACTTCTTGTGGATCAGAATGTTGCCGTTCATGGTTTCGAACCGGTATTCCGGCCCGCCGCCGTTGAGTGAGCCGTAGACGCCGCGGTCAATTTTGATCTTGTACTTTCCACCCTTGCCCTGCGCGTCTTCCACCGCGGGCTTTGACGCGTCGGGTTCCATCTTCACGTCAAAGTCGCTGTAAACCGAGCCATGGTCTGTCTTGAGCCGCACCCGGGCTTTGGTATCGGCGGGCAGCGTGACGTCAATCTTCCCGTTCAGCGACGTGAAGGACATCGGCTTGCCGGGCGAGACTTTGTCCAGTGTGGCGGTGACCGCGCCGTTGAGCGAGTGTGCCACCACGGAACCGGAGACGTTCATCAGATTGATGGGGCCGTTCAGATTGTTGACTTCGATTTCGCCGTTCACGCCAGTAACGTCTATATGGCCTCCACTCATGGCCTTGAGTTCCAGCGAGGCGTTGGAAGGCACCTGAATCGTGACGTTGCCACCACCCCGCATGTTCGACACGGTGACCACATTGTGGTCTTCTTCCACATCCATCCCCATGTGCCCGATCTCGATGCGGTGCATACCGGCCGGAACATCTTTTTGGGGGCGGCCCGGCCGGCTCGCGCCCTCGGCGGACTCCACAATCACCTGCCCGCTGGCGCCACCCGTCACCGTGATGCTGCCATTCATCAAATGCACCTTCACCGTCACCGGCTGCGTCGGACTGGACAACGGGACAGTAACTTTGTCTTCAGCTGCCAGTTCCGATGCGAGGAAGCCCGCGCACGCCGCCATTAATACAAACATTCTGATCTTCTTCATCGATAGTCTCCGCTTAACGCGCCTGTTTTGAAATGTGGATATTGCCGTTAAATGTCTCGAACTTCAGTTCCGGGCCACCCGAGCCGACGCGCACGCTCCTGCTCCGGTTGGATTTGTAGATGAACCGGCCGTTCTTCTTTTCACCCGCCTCGGCCTGCGTTGCAAGGGCGGTCACGTCGAAATCCGTATAGGCCTCGCCGTTGAACGTTTTGAGCGAGAGGTTCGCTGAAAGCGAAGGCAGGAAAGTCACGTCCACCTTGCCATTGAAGGACTTGAAGAAACAATCGGCCTTCGGATTCTCGCGGAACGTGACGACCGTGGAGCCATTCAGCGTGTCGGCCGAACCCGCGCCGGAGATGTTCGTCATCGTAATGGCGCCATTGATGTCCTTCAAATCAAATTTGCCGGTGGTGTCTTCCGTCTTTACGCCGCCGTTGACCGTGCGCAACCGCAGCTCCGTAGCCCGCGGCACGTGGATGGTGAAGTTGTAGACCACCTCGTATTTCCTCTCGTTCGGTTCGTGAAAGCCGTGATTCCCGCTGGAGTGGCCGCCATCACGAAACGGCCCGTTCACATAGAGCTGCGCGGTGCCGTTCTTCTCATTGGCATCCAGCACGACTTCGCTCTTGGCGCGCTCGATCTCCGCCTGGCTGGCGGCGCGCAGAATCTTCTCGCCTTCCACACGGATGCTGCTGCCACCATCGCCCGTCACGGTGATGGAGCCGTTGACGTTATCCAGGTCCAGCGCCGTATCTTTGGCAAACGTGTGCCGAATGGGTTCGCGCACTTCCAGCTTGTAGTCGTTGTGCGACGCCCCGGTGAGTGCGCACGCACCGGTGACGATCAGAAGAATCAGTCTATTCATTTTTGGTGCCCTTATCTGTATTCGGTGAGTTGTTGCATCGCCTGGTCGGCGCGCTGGCGTACGGAGGGATTCAGATCCGCCCGGGCGCTGAACTGCTTCAAAGTACCCACGGCGGTGTGGTCTTTCGCGTCAACCATGTAGTCGATCAGCGCGACCTGCACCATGGGGGATTCCTGCTGCGGCAGCGATTGCGTGATCGAGGAGCGCACCTGGGCGCTGCCCGAGGCTTTCGCCAGGGCATCGATGGCGGCCAGGCGAACGTTCACATTGGAATCGTGATTCACCGCTTCGAGCAGCGCCGCAACCACTTCCGGCTCCATCCCGGGCAGCCGAACCGAGTAGTCCACGCCACGAAGCCGTTCCGTCGCGGACTGCTGCCGCAGCAGGGAAAGCGCCACCATCGCTTTCGTGCTGGCTACTTCTTCGCGCAGCGTGGCGATCTCGCTGTTGCCGGCGCCGTTCCGGAGCGAACCCACCACCAGGCCCGCCACCAGACAGGCCAGTGCGATGGCGACCTGCCAGACCTGCCGTTGCGGCCAGAGCGCCGCCAGCGTGAACCGCCATGGCTTTGCCCGGGCATTGGGTCTCGCAGCGCCGAGGGATTCGAGCGTCGCTTCCCAGCGCACGGCGAGCGCGGCGCTCGGTTCGGCGGAAGGCAGATCCCCCAACTTCTCCCACAGGGCGCTCAACTGCGCCATTTCGGCGGCACAGGCCGGGCAGATTTCAAGGTGCTGCTGCAGCCGCAGTTCCTGCGCGGCATCGAGTTCACCCGTCCAGGACGCCGCTATCCATTCCTTCGCGTGCCCGCACATCATGACGCTTTCTCCTGTACCAACTCGTTGTAAATGCGCCCCATTTCCTTCACTGCGCGGAACACGCGCACCTTCGCGGTCCCGGTCTCGCAGCCGAGAATGTTCCCGATCTGCTCATACGTCAGACCCTGAAAGCGGCTCAGCACGATGAGTTCGCGCTTGTCTTCCGGCAATTCGCGCATGGCGCGGTGCAGCAGGTCCAGTTCCTGCTTTTTTGAGAACTGCTCGAAGGCGGAGGGGCGGCCGCCTTCGAGCACTTCGAATACGTGGTCGTCAGCCGGGGCTTCAAGGCGGTGCTTCTTTGCCTGATCCGCAAAGGCATTCCTCGCGATCCGGTACATCCACGCTTCGAACCCGTCGCCCGCCGGACCGGCTTCCAGCTGATAGGTATGGCGATAGCGGATCATGCGCAGGAACACGTCATGCACCAGATCTTCCGCCGTCGTCTGCCGGCCGGTGAGGCGGAAGAAGAAGCGGAACAGAGTCCGGTGACGGTGCTGGTAGATCTCGCTCATGCTCGCCAGATTCCCGCGCGCGACGGACGTCATCAACTCGTGGTCGGATGGATTCACCTGCGCGTTCCAATCAGGCTAACTGCGGTTCAGGAGAAAGGTTACAGGATTTCAGACAAGATTGCGGAGGGCGGGCCCGATTTCCGGGTAGCGGAACCGATGGCCGGCGCTTTGGGCCACGGCGGGAATCACGCGGGCGCTGTCGAGCATGTGCTGCGCGAACTCGCCGAAGGCCAGCTTGAGCGCAAACGGGGGCACGGGGAGAATGGCGGGACGGTGGACGGCGCGGCCCAATTCGCGGGTGAACTCTGCATTGGTCACCGGATTCGGCGCGGTGGCGTTCCACACGCCGGACATGGAGGAATCGTTCACGGCACGGACAAGCAGTTCCAGAACATCTTCGATGTGGATCCAGGGCATCCATTGCCTGCCCGAACCAAGGCGGCCTCCCACTGCCAGCCGGAAGACCGGCAGCATCTGACCGAGCGCGCCGCCGCCCTTTCCGAGCACGAATCCAATACGCAGTTTCACCACACGCAGGCCAAAGTTCGCGGCGCGGTCCGCTTCCGCCTCCCAGCCCTCGCAGGTTTCCACCAGGAAGCCCTTGCCATGCGCCGAGGCTTCAGTAAGAATCTCGTCCCCCCGGTCGCCATAGATGCCGATGGCCGAGGCGCTGACCAGCACCCGGGGTCGACGGGGAACACGAGCAATCACATCCACCAGGCGGCGGGTACCCAGAATGCGGCTGTCCCGGATGCGCGCCTTTGCGGCGTCATTCCAGCGCTGGGCGACAGGCTCGCCGGCAAGGTGAAGCACCACGTCTGTGCCATCGACACTGGCGTTCGAAGGAGTGCCGGTGAGCGGATCCCATGCCAGGGGCGCGGTGGCGCGGCGGCTCCAGGAATTCACCTCATGGCCGTCCTGCCGCAGCCTCTCCGCAATTTGGCGGCCGATAAAGCCGGTGCCGCCTGAGATGACACACTTCATATCCGGTACGGGTCCCTGCCAGTCTGCGCGAGGTAGCTGACTTCTCTAATATAGGCTCCGGTGTCGGTCTTGCGCTTCATGCCGTCGAGCGACATGTAGCGCAACTGTCCGAAGACGGGGCGCTCGCCCCACGGGCGGTCGTGCAGCCCGAAACACCAGAGGATGTTG
The DNA here is from genome assembly GCA_903900705.1 of uncultured Acidobacteriia bacterium. Classification (GTDB taxonomy): domain Bacteria; phylum Acidobacteriota; class Terriglobia; order Bryobacterales; family Bryobacteraceae; genus BOG-234. Next base: position 464 of record CAIUOG010000046.1, on the reverse strand, counting down.
GTGTAAGTATTGGGGTCGCGGCCATCCAGCGCGTAAACGTCATGGATATGAATCATGACGCGCAGCGCTTCGGCGTAAGTGGGCGACCATTCGATGATCTTTTTGCCCCAGTACATCCGGTAGTAGCCGTGGATCTTGCCGCGCAGCAGCATCTCCCGCTGGGTGGCGTTCCAGAGTTCGTCGTGGGTCTCGGCGGCGATGAGCTGTTCGGGGGTGTAGAGGAACGGGCGCGGATCGGAGGCGTGCTTCTCCATGGTGCGGTGGCACCAGTCGGGCACGACGCTGAGCGAGTCCGGATTCGGGGTGAAGCGGGCGAAGTTGAAGGCCAGTTCGCGCCGGACAATCAGCTCTTCCAGAAACTCTTCGGCGATAAGTTGGTGTTCGGCCGCGTAGTCCCGGACCGCCAGCGCCATTTCGAGCGATGAGATGTGGCCGAAGTGAAGGGACGGACTGAGGTCGCTGGT
>CAIUOG010000045.1 GCA_903900705.1 uncultured Acidobacteriia bacterium | reverse complement strand
TTTGGAGTCAGGCGGTTGGCAAAACAACGCGCCGGTCAGACCGTAAACCGGCATTCCGCCCGAACCGGGCACTCGCCGCACTTCGGTTTGGCCGCTTTGCAAAGCGCCTGGCCATGTTCCTTCAAAAGCAGAAACGCCCGCTGCCGGGCCTCCGGCGTACGCGCCACCTCAAGCTCAATGGCTTCCTGAGCCTGTCTGTAGACCACGCCATAGTTCAGGCGTACATTCCCGCGCTGAATCCGAACCAGAACATGGGGACAATTGGACGGTACGGCTGCCAGAGGACTCACCCCGCCGAACAAAAGAATTCGGTCCGCGCCCGGGTCCCCGATGTTCGGGAACTTCTTCAGGGCTGCCCGTTTCATCGCACGGCGGAAGTCACCGCCAAACTCATGCTCCACACGCTGCGCGATCTCTTTCAATCGCAACGCGCGCAGTTCGGGCACCATGCCACCCGGCTTCAACGCCGCTGTCAGCGCCTTCGGGCTGGCGGCCAGCAGTTCCGCCGGACTGATCCCGATCTTCTGCAGCTCCTCCCACCCACGCGCGCAGCGGACATCGCTCGCCGGGTACCCGCAATGCCACCAGATGAGGAACTCATAGGGATCAACCGGCCACGAAGGCTTCTGCGGACCGTAATGGCTCTCCAGCCGGTCGAGTAACTCCGGAACCGTCACGCCCTCTCCAATCTCCGTCGCCAGCCCTCAAATGGTGAATGTGCCGATTCAACCGATTGAACGGTTTCGCCGCGGTGCGGCTGAAGCAGCGAACCAAATAGTCGCATTTTATTTTTAAACAATAAACGGCGGGAGGGAAGCTCATCCCGAGCCTGAGTGAAGGACAACCTGCCGTTCACTACGAGTCTTCGAAGTAAATCCTGACGTGTGATATTCAAAATCGTCCGGTTCCCCGCATGATTCTACTGCAACAGCCCCTGCATCGATTCAGGGCCTCGAATCCGGGGCGATTCTCTCCGGCTTAAGCCCTGACCGCCGCGCAGATCGTATTCCTCCACCCCTTCATAAGCGTCCGGTTTTTCCCGGCAGTTCCAGACTCGCCGCCTCCCTCACAAGATCCCCCTCCCGGCTCCTCATCAAACTCTCAGAATTGTGTCCACATCGTCTTCCCGATGTCATTTCAGGTTCACCGCCAGCCGGTAACCTGTGACTCGGAGTCACGATGACAAAATTCGCCGTCCGCCTTCTTCTCGCCTTTACTCTGCTCGCGCCAACCGCTTTCCCGCAGGCAAAAAACGTAATTCTCTTCATCGGCGACGGCGCCGGTGTTTCCAGTCTCAATGCCGCCAGCATCATGGGCTATGGCGAGCCCCGGTCTCTTTACATCCAGAACTTCCCCCATCTCGCCCTTGCCGATACTTCTTCGGCGAAGGAGTGGGTCACGGACGGCGCAGCCTCGGCTTCCGCGTGGGCAACGGGGCACAAGACCCGCAACGGTGTGGTTTCCATGTCCGCCGACGCCGTTCGCGACCAGAGGGACGGGGAGATTTACAAGACTGTCTTTGAATATGCGCAGGAAAACGGTCTCTCCACCGGCGTGATTTCCAATGAAGACCGGACCGGCATGACGGATGCGGTCGTATCGGCCTTCTATGCCCACACCAACAACAGGAGCAAGTCCGGCGACATCTTCCTGCAACTGCTGAATTCGAAGTATGGGCATGGTCCGGACGTGGCCATCGGAACCGGTCACAAAGTTGTTGAAGCCGCTGTCGAAGCCGCCGGCCACCACATTGGCCCGGAAGCGAAAGCGAGGGGCTATGCCTACGTGAATACCATGGCGGAGTTGTCGCGGATCGATTCCGGCACAACCCGCGTCATCGCGCTGCTGGACGATGAAAACTTTGACTTCAGCGAAGCCGTCCGCCAGGCCGTGATGCGGCTCTCCAAAAACCCGAAGGGCTTCATCCTCGTTGCCCACTCGGATTGCCACACGGGCAAGACCCGCACTACCCTCGACCGCATTCTCAATCTGGACAGCGCCGCCCGCGCCGTGGGTGAGCCGAACCGCTCCAACACCATGGTTCTCTTCACCGCCGACCACGCCTACGACCTTCGCATCAAGGGTGAAAGTCTGGTCGAAACCAACAAAGCATCCGACCACAAAAAGATCGGCTCCATCGTTTCGCTCGAAGACGAGCACACGGCCGAAGAGGTTCCCTTCCTCGGCATGGGGCCTGGCTCAGAGAGAATCGGCGGCTACATGTCCAATACCGATGTGTTCCGCGTGATCATGGCCAACTTCGGCTGGGCCGGTAAATAACACGCTTCCGGCAGGCTTTCTCCGGTAATTCGACCCCGGAGATTTACGCCCGCCACACCAAATTGAAATGACCATGACCCATAGAAATCGAGGCTTTATGAAACACCGTACTGTCAAAAGCGCAGTTCTGGCGAGTTTTCTGCTGGCTGGTATCCTCTCGGCGCAGGAAGACCGCGCCGCCGTCACCGGAATCGTCACGGATCCCTCCAAATCCGGAATTGGCGGGGCAGCGGTCCAGATCGATAACAAGGCTACCGGTTTCCACCGGGAGATCCTGACCAACTCATCGGGCACTTACCTGATCCCAGGCCTGCAAATCGGCACTTACACGCTCCAGATCCGTAAGGATGGATTCCGAACCGCCAATTTCAGCGCCTTCGAGCTCGCCGTCGGCCAGACCCGCTCCATCGACATCGAATTGCGGATTGCAGATAGTTCGCAGGAGGTGACGGTTGTATCCGAAACGGTCGCTCTGGAAGAGAGCTCCTCCAAAGTTGCCGGAGTCGTCAGCGCCACGCAGGTGTCGGAACTCCCCATTAACGGGCGCGCCTGGACGGCGCTGATGGCCCTGGTGCCAGGCGCGATGGATAGCGGTGGCGGCACGCAGAAATCGATTCGTTTCGCAGGTCGCGCCGGTGACGACACCAATTACCGCTTCGATGGCGTGGACGCGTCCGGCATCTCCGCCCAGGCCCCGAACACCAGCACCCGCCTCCAGATTTCCACCGAGGCGATCGCCGAATTCAAGGTCGACACCATGCTCTACGGCGCCGATGCCGGCGGCAGCGCGGGCGGTCAGGTCGAGGTCATCTCGAAGTCCGGGACCAATTCGTTCCATGGCGGCGTCTTCGAGTTCCTTCGTAATAACGTACTGAATGTCCGCGGGCCCTTCGATGGTTCCACCCTGCCGCCGCTTCGCCTGAATCAGTTCGGCGCGACCGCCGGCGGCCCCATTGTCAAAAACCGAACCTTTTTCTTCGTGGCCTATGAAGGGCTTCGCCAGCGACTCGGCACCACCCTGATAGGGAACGTGCCCAGCGACGCCTTCCGAGCCACCGTGATCGCGCAGTCACCGGTTCTGACGCCCATTGTCAATGCGTTTCCTCATGGCAACAGAACCCTCAATGCGACAACTTCGCAGTACGTTTCCGTCGGCAGCATTGCGCAGAATGAGGATTCCGGCCTGATCCGCGTCGATCATCGCTTCTCTGAATCCACCAGCCTTTCAGCGCGCTACAACCTCGACCAGGTTCACCTGGCTTCTCCGAGCGGAAACCTTCTCGATACCACTCAAACCGATACCGCGCCCATGAACGGGTCCCTGTCTCTGACGCACGTCTTCTCGCCGACCATGCTGAACGTCACCCAGCTCGGCATGAACCGCATCTGGAGGCAGGGCATCACCGATTCTCATCTCTACGATGTCGCGAAGATCTTTAACTCGGTGAGCGTTCCGGGGTTTGACAAGCTCGGCCAGGGCGGCGTGCCCACCGTCGGGGCGCCCTCCACTTACACGCTCAAAGACGACTTCACCTGGACACGCGGCCTGCACACCATCAAGGCAGGCGTCGAGATCCGCAGAGTTGTCTACAACTACAGCCAGGCGTCGGAAAACGCTCTGGTTTATGCTTCTCTCACGGGTTTTGCCGCCAACCAGCTCGATCAGGTCAACCTCATCGGCGGCGTCCCCATGCACGGGCTGCTGGAAACCCAATACTTCGGTTATATTCAGGACACCTGGAAGCTGCGGCCCAACCTGACCCTGAACGCCGGCCTTCGCTACGAATTCTTCAATGCCTTCCATGAGATCTATGGTCGCGACCTTCCCTACGATCCGGCGACCTGCGGTAAGAGCTTCTGCCCCGTCGGCTCCGCGTTTGGGTTTCCCGATACAAAGAACTTCGAACCTCGTCTTTCCTTCGCCTGGTCGCCCGAGGCGCTGAAAGGCAAAACCGTGGTCCGCGCCGGTTCCGGCTTCTACAAGGGCCAGGGCCAGCTGGGTGATCTGAATGCGCCCAGCGACAACTACACGCAGCGCCTGAGCCTTTCGAGCGTCAGCTTCCCCGGCCTCAGCTATCCGGCCGACTCCTTTTACGCCGCCGCCGCCAATCAGGCCGTCACCCCGCGGGCCCTGGCGCGCAACCGCAAAGATCCGACCGTCATCCAGTGGGGGCTTCAGGTGCAGAGTCAACTACCGGGCGGTATCATTCTGGACACAGGCTATATCGGTTACCACGGCTATCACCAGTTCACCCGCTGGTATCTAAACGGCTGTGTAATCGGCTCTAACCCCTGTGTCCGGGCGAATCCCGCCTTTGGCCCCATCGATATCAAACAAACCGACTCCAACAATCACTTCCACGGCTGGCAGACGTCTTTGAAGCGCCAGTTCCACTCCGGTCTGTCTTTCGGGGTCAACTATATGTGGTCGCATGCGATCAATGACGATTCCACGGGCGGCGGCGAATCCGGGTATCCGCAGATCAACACCTGCCGCGCCTGCGATACCGCCAGTTCCGATGCGGACATTCGCCACACCTTCTCGACCAACACGGTCTATGAGCTGCCGTTCGGCAAGGGCCGCGCTTACCTCAACCAGAGCCGGGCTCTCGATGCGGTCTTCGGCGGCTGGCAACTCAGCGGCACCGGCACCGCCCGCAGCGGCGTCCCGGTCAACGTTACGCTCGTTCGCAACGCCTCGGCGGTCCCGGACGGTTTATCCCTCGAAAACGGTTCCTCGTTCCAGCGTCCGAACTGCGTCGCCGGGGTGTCGCTCGTACCGGCGAACCAAAGCATCAACAACTGGATCAACACGGCTGCGTTTACCGTCCCCGCGGACGGAACCTGGGGCAACTGCGGCCGCAATCTGGTCCGTGGACCGAAACTCTGGCAGGCGGATGCGGCGCTGTCCCGCGATTTCCGGATTACGGAAAAGCTGACGGCCGTCTTACGCCTCGAAGCCTACAACGTCTTCAACCGCGCCCAGTATGCAAGTCCCAACGGCAACCTCTCCAGCGCCAGCTTCGGCCGGATTACCGGCACCGTGAATGGAAGTTCGGTGACCGGCAGCGGCACTCCCCGGGACTTTCAGGCCGCTTTCCGGTTGCGCTTCTAACGGATTCAAATTCGCAAAAGGAAAATAGATGAACTCCAACACCATCATTCGCTCCGCCCTCGCCATCACCCTGAGCACCGCCTGCCTTTTCGGGCAGGCGGTGGCTCCGGTCCAGGCGACCAAAGCCCCCCGGCCACCCAAAACGCCGATCATGATCTCCCCGGAACTCCTGAACTCGGTGGCGCTGATCACGCCACCCCCCGCCCTCGATTCGAAGAAGATGTCGAAGGAAATCGCCGAAATCTACGCCATTCACCGCTCGGCGACACCCCAGGAAACTGAGAAGGCCAACTGGGATAACAAACACGAAAACATCTGGGCCATCGGCATGGTTCTGGGCAGCCAGTTCACTCCTGAGGCTTTGCCGGCAACCGCCGCCTTGTGGGCCGACGTCGACAACGATCAGAGCATCGTTGTTTCCGCCGCCAAAAAATTCTTCCAGCATTCCCGCCCCTACGATCTCGATGCCAACATCCACTCCGTTTGTGGCAGCAAGCCGGGCGGAGCGAAGAATTCGTATCCCAGCGGACACGGGACTGTCGGCTATCTGAGCGCGCTGCTGCTGAGCGGTATGGTTCCCGAAAAGCAGGACGCGATCCGTATCCGTGCCGAAGAGTATGCCCACAGCCGCGTGGTCTGTGGCGATCACTATGCCGCGGATCTGGCGGCGAGCAAGGAAGCGGCGGAACTCATCATGGGCAACCTGCTTGCCAACGCCCGTTTCCAGACCGAATTTGCGGCGGCGAGATCGGAAGTCCGCAAGGCCCTCGGCCTCTAATCAAGGATCACACCAATGAAAACAACCACGGCGGTCTTACTTTCGATTCTGTCCGGCGTCGCTCTCCTGCGGGGCGAAACCGGCTACAAACTCACCGGCCGGTATCCCCTCCCGGGAACCGGCGGCTGGGACTATGTTTCCATTGACAGCGCGGCCCGCCGCATTTACGTCTCCCACGCCACTCAGGTGGAAGTTGTAGACGCGGATTCCGGCAAACACCTGGGCACAATTCCCGACACTCCGGGCGTGCATGGCATTGCCATCGCCACCGGGATGAACCGCGGTTTCACCAGTAACGGCGGCGAAAACAAAGTGTCCGTCTTCGACACAAAAACGCTGCAGCTCATCAGGAAAATCGAAGTCGGCGGCGAGCCGGACGGCATTTACTACGAACCCGCCACCAAACGGATCTTCACCAATAACCACGGCTCGCACGACATCACCGCCATCGATGCGCAGACCGGCAAGGTTGTCGGCACGGTCGCCGTCGGAGGCGATGGCGAACAGGCCATTGTAGGCGCCGACGGGATGATTTACGTCAACCTCGAAGACAAAGCGGAAGTCGCTGTATTCGACCCGAAGTCTCTTCAGGTGAAGAAGCGCTTTCCCATCGGCGTGGCCATGACGCCCACCGGTCTGGCCTATGACGCCAAAACGAACCGGCTCTTCATTGGCGCCCGCAAGGAACCACTCATGGTTGTCATGAACGCGGCCGATGGCAAAGTGATCGCGCAGTTTCCCATCGGCGCGGGTGTCGATTACGCCGCGTTCGACCAGAAAAACCATCTGGTCCTGTTTTCCTGCGGAACAGCCGGAAGCATCAGCGCTTTCCTGCAGAAATCCGCCGACCAATACGAAGATGCCGGTCCTATCGCCACCCAGCCCAGCGCCAAGACCATGGCGTTCGACACCAAAACCGGAAAGATTTTCCTGCCGGCGGCCGTGGTCGAAACCATTCCTCCGGCCTCGGCGGGCGGCAAGCCGACTCGCAAAATCAAAGACGGCTCCTTCACTCTGCTTGTGGTATCCAGGTAGCATGAACGAGGTAGCGTGAACGAGCACATCCTTGTCATCGAGGACGACCCCGTAATGGCGCAGGCGCTCCGGCAGGGCCTGGAGCAGGAAGCGTACGCGGTCACGGTGGCGGCGAACGGCTGGAAGGGTCTGGAACAGGCGCAGCGGCGCCAGTTCCAGGCCATCCTGCTCGATGTCATGTTGCCCGGCCTCGACGGCTTTTCTCTGGCTCGGCAACTCCGGTCCGGCGGTGACAACACTCCGATCTTGATGGTGACGGCCCGCGACACCGTGGAAGATCTCGTCATCGGTTTCGAGTCGGGTGCGGCGGACTATCTCACCAAGCCCTTCTCATTTCTGGAGTTGCTCGCCCGCCTCCGCTCTCTCATTCGCCGCGCCGGCGACCAGCCCAGGGAACTGCGCGTGGCGGACCTGATGATGGAAACACAATCCCACCTCGTCTCCCGCAATGGCAGCGCCGTAACCCTCACCCGAACCGAGTACCTGCTGCTTGAATGCCTGATGAAAAATGCCGGCCACGTTATGTCGCGGGACGCCATTGCGCGAACGGTCTGGGGAGACAACACCGCCATTGAGCAAAACAGCATCGACTGGTACGTGAAGGCGCTGCGCGATAAGGTGGACGGAAACTCCTCCATGAAACTGATTCACACCGTCCGGGGCTTCGGCTACCGCCTCAGCGCCGAGGTATGAGAGTCCCCATCCGAGCCCGTCTGACCGCCGTCTATTGCGCCATCTTCTGCGCCGGCATGATGGCCCTGGAGGGCGTGACTTACTTTGGTCTGAAAACCGCGACCGAGACCGTGGTGGATCGCGAACTGGAAGCCCGGCTCGTGGGTGTTACCGATTTCGTCGACAAGCACGTCGCGCGCCTTACGCCCGCCAGATTCCAGCAGGAGATCTCCGGCCACGGCTCCCTACGACCGGAACTGCTGGCCATCGTGGACCTGGAGAAGGGGCCGGTTTTCGAGTCCCCGGCGCTTCGCCTGATCGCCTCGACCCCGTACAAGGCCTCTCCACCCCGCATTCGGACCATGCAGGCCGGCGAGAAGCCGGTTCGCGTTCTCGTAGACCGCCGGAACCTTCAGGGGCGGTCTTTCCAGCTGGTACTCGCTTCGGACCTCAGCGGAACCTACGAAGTAATCCGCTATTTCCGCTGGCTTCTCATCTTTCTCGCCCCCATAGTTCTCGCCTTTTCGGCCGCCGTCGGTTACTGGGTCAGCGGACGCGCCCTGGCCCCGGTATCCCAACTCACTCATGCCGCCGGTAATATCGGAGTCCACAGTCTGTCCCGGCGCGTCACCGTTCCCCGGAGCGGCGACGAAATTGAACAACTGGCCCTGACCCTGAACCGAATGCTCGAGCGCATTGAGGCATCGTTCCTTCAGATCCGACAGTTCACGGCGGACGCTTCCCATGAATTGCGCACACCGCTGGCGGCAATACGGGCCACTTCCGAGGTCGCTCTCCTGAACACCAACGCCAGCGCGGAATCCTACCGCCAGGCCCTGCACAGGGTGCTCGGCGAAGCGGAGCGGAACACGATTCTGCTCGACAATCTGCTCCGGTTGGCCAGGGCGGACTCGGACGTGGTCGTTTTTACCCCTCGGCGCATCGACCTGGGCGCAAAGTTATGCCGCGCCGGCGAAAGGGTGGAGATCCTGGCGAGAGAGAAACACCTTCTGCTTCGCGTGATGGTTCCGGATCTTCCCGATGGCGGGCTGGCCGTTGCCGGGGATGCTGAGCACCTTTTGCGCCTCTGCCTGATTCTTCTCGACAACGCCATTAAGTACACTCCGGCCGGAGGCGGCGTTACCGCCGAAGTGCGCCGGGTCAACGACCGTGTGCGCCTCTCCGTTCAGGACACCGGTATCGGAATCGCCGCCGTTGACCTGCCGAACATCTTCGAACGCTTTTACCGGGCCGATGAGGCCAGGACGAGTGGCTCCGGCTCCGGGCTTGGTCTCGCCATCGCGAAGTGGATCGTCGAATCTCACCAGGCCTCCATCCACATCACCAGTTCGCCTGGCTCCGGCTCGACGTTTCAGGTGGATTTCCCGCCCTTCCTTTCCAGTGAAGTGCCCAAAAAAGCGTCCCCACACCCCTGCGCTGCCCGTTAAGCCCCCACATCTCCTGTCCCGACAGGATTCTCTTCCTCCCCCCCAATCCCTACACTGATAGAAGTGCTGCATCTCGCTCTCCTGCTGCTTCTTTCCGGCCCTGACTCACCCTCCGCCCCCGCGCCCAACCAGAAGCCCCTCACCGAAATGCAACAAGCGATCCAGGAATTCGAGCGCCAGACCCGCCTCCTGGGCATGCGTCCCGACTCCTCCCACTCCCAGATCACCCTTCCCGGCCCCCGCCCCGCCTGGCATGGCCGCGTCTTTGAAAACCTCCGGAATGACGCCTTTGACGCCATCCCCCACGAAATCCGCCAGCGCGGCCAGCAGAACTCCCTCCTCCGCCGCAATCAGTTCGGCTTCAACGTGGGCGGCCCCGTCCTCATCCCCCGCGTCATCCACACCTCCTCCGGCATCTTCTTCTCCGTCTCCTACGAAGGGGTGCGCGAACGCATCTCCCGCACCTACCTCCAGACCCTCCCCACCCTCGCCCAGCGCACCGGCGATTTCTCCTCCACCGTCGACCAGGCCGGCAACCCCCTCGCCGTCTTCGACCCCGCCGGCACGCGCCCCAACCCGGCCTACAACGCCACCCAGCCCGTTTCCACCGCCAATCTCCAGTACCTCCGCGATCAGTTCCCCGGCGCTCTCATCCCGCCCTCCCGCCTCGACCCCGCCGCCCGTTCCGCCATCGCTCTCTACCCGCGGCCCAACACCAGCGTCGGCCCCTTCCTGCAGAACAACTACTTCATCAATTCGCCGGAAACCAACGTTGCCAATGGCGTCATCGCCAAGCTGGACGCCCCCGTCGCCAAAACCCACCGCCTCAGCACCGAAATCGACAACTCCAACGGACTCCTCGGCTCGCCCCGCTGGTTCAACACCGCGGCCAACCCCGGCGCGGCCGACCGCAACTTCACCAACCGCGTCGGCACCCTGCAGGACGCCTGGTCCATCTCGCCCGCCACCGTCAACACCGCCACCTTCCAGGCCCGCTCCAGCGTCGCCGTCTCCGGCGCAAACCAGCCCGTGTTTCCCGATTACGCCATCGCCTCCTACCTCGGCATGGGTCGCGCCTACCCCGCTTCCACCATCGCCAATAACACCTTTGATTCCATCGACAGCCTCACCTCCCGCCACGGCAAGCACGCCCTTCGCTTCGGCGGCCAGTTCACCGCCTACCAGGTCAACGTTTCCCTCGCGCAGTACCCCGCCGGCTACTTCCGTTTCACCCCCGGCATCACCAGCCTGCCTGGCATCACCAACACCGGTGACGGCTTCGCCAGCTTCCTGCTCGGCCTGCCCGAATACGCGGAACGCAGCGTCGTCACCAGCCCGTCCTATTTCCGCCGCACCTCCGCCCGCGCCTCCGCCGGTGACACCTGGACCGTCGCCAAAGGCGTTACCCTCAGCTTTAGTCTCGATGCTGTCGTCCGCACCCCGCGCGTCGAAAAATACAACCGCCAGTCCACAATTGATTTGTCTACCGGCGCTCTCGTCATCGCCGGACGGAACGGCGTCTCCTGCGGCTTCCGCCCCGTCGTCGCCAGTTTCGACCCCTCCCTCGGCCTCGCCTGGAACCCGCTCCACCGTTCCGATACCGTGGTCCGCCTCGGCTACTCCCGCTCCCATTCCGCCATCCCCATCTACGGCAACCAGTGGGGAACGCAGGCCTTCAACGCGCGCCAGACCTTTCTCTCGCCGGACGTGCAACTCCAGCCCGCACTCGTTCTCTCCGCCGGTATTCCGGCCCTCACCACCCCTCTCCCCAACCTCGACCCCGCCGCCGCCAACGGCGCCATCGCCGACCTCATCAACAGCACCGGCCGTGTTCCTGTCGTCCAGTCCGCCTCCCTCAGCATCGAGCGCCAACTCCCCCGGTCCTTCCTCGTCGCCGTCACCTACGGCCACGCAGACGGCCACAGCCTCCTCATCGGCAACGGCCTCGCCAACCCCAACGCCATCCCCGCCAGTGCCCTCCAGTACCGCGACCAGCTCAACGTCGAAAGCTTCAACGCCTCCCTCCGCCCCTATCCGCAGTTCAAAGGTTTCGACCTCAATTCCTCCTGGCCACTCGGCCGCTACCAGCGCGACGCCGCTTCCGTCCGCGTCGAAAAACGCGCCTCCGCCGGCCTCTCCCTCACCGCCGCCTACACCTTCTCGAAGCAGATGGATGACTATTCCGGACCCTGGGGCACGCAGGACTTCTACAACCGCAACAACGAGTGGTCCCTCACCTCCTGGAACACCCCGCGGGTCCTCCAGCTCAGTTACGTCTACCAACTCCCCCTCGGCGTCGGCCACAGCTTTCTGGGCTTCTCCGACTGGCGTCGGCACCTCGTCGAAGGCTGGTCCGTCTCCGGTGACCTCTACCTCGCCGCCGGCACGCCCCTCGCCCTGCGCCCCGAATTCAACAACACCGGCGGCGTCATCAGCACACTCAACGTCAACCTCGTGCCCGGCGTCGACCCCCACGCCGCCACCCAGGGCCCCGCCCAGTGGTTCAACCCCGCCGCCTTCTCCCAGCCCGCCGACTTTACCCTCGGCGACGCCTCCCGCACCCTCTCCACCCTCTCCAACCCCGCCGTCCACTCCTTTGACGTCAACCTCTCCAAACGTATTCCCCTCAATTCCGAAGCTGCCATCGACTTCAACGCGTCCGCCTTCGACGTTCTCAACCATGCCGACTGGAACCAGCCCGATACCACCATCGGGCCCGCTTCGGCCCCCAATCTCGACGCCGGCCACATCATCGGTTCCCACGGTGGCCGCGTCATCCAGCTCGGAGCGAGGTTTAGTTTCTGATGCGTATCCTGATCCTGCTGCTTCTCACCGCCACTCTCGCGCTCCCCGAACCGCTCCCCACCCGCGCGCGCCCCGCGCCGGTCCGCACCATCCGCGTCTCCGTGCGCCCCCAGGCCGAACCCGAACACATCCTCCGGCCCACCGAGTTCGCCGTCCGCGTTAACGGCAAACCCGCGCCCGTCGTCTCCGAAAAATCCCCGCTCGATGCTCAGATGATTCTCGTCGTCCTCGACCTCGCCGGGGACCTCACTAATGCTCAGGCCGCCAAAGACGCACTCGCCGCCGAACTCACCCAACTGCCCGTCTCTACGCTCGTCGCCCTCATCCGCGCGCAGGACGGCCCCTCGGTCCTCGTCGACCCCACCACGGACCGCGCCCGCATCAGCGACGCCATCCAGTCCAGTCCTGTCACCGGCAAAGCGGGCCTGCTCGACTCCCTGGTCGAAATCGAAACCCTCGCCGACAGCATCTCCCGCGCCTCCAACGTTCGCGTCGCTACCTTCTACGTCACAGACAGTTCCGTCTCCAACTACCGCGAAGACTTCTCCAACCCCGTCATCAACTCCAGCGACTCCCACGACCTCAGCCGCCGCTTCCCCTCCGCTCTCATCGACGAAAAGATCAATAAACTCGAAAGCGAAATCGCCGTCCGCGAAACGCCCCTCTACATCGCACACCTCCGCTACAGCACCTCCACCCTCGGCGCGGCCTACCAGACCGGCCTCAAGCGCCTCGCCGAACTAACCGGCGGCTGGTCCGACTTCTGCGCCTCCACCTCCGAAATCCCCGGCGCAATCCGCGACGGCCTCGCCGCCATCACGTCCGAATACACCCTCACCGTCGGCCTTCCCCAAAAGCTTTCCCCGGCCCTGCAGATCCGCGTCGACACCCCCGGCGAAGGCCTCGCCTACCGCTCCCGCCTCACATTGAACCAGGGGAAATCAGGCGAAGCAAAACGGTAGAAGGCGTTGCAGTACCGGCTAACGCTTCGGAAAATCCTGGCTGATGCGGATCGTTCTGAACGAGGCGCACTTGCGTTGGCGGCGTGAGAAACGTCATCGTTACCAGTAGATTGACGACGGCGACGACCGTCCGGGCTTTAAGTCCCGCCAGTTCCAGGACTGGCGGAAACTGCCCTCCGACTCTATTGAACTGGCTTCCCTACTCGGAATCTCGACCGGTTCCGCCAGGACGCGCCTGCAGCGGGCCCGCCTCATGATTCAGGAAAAACTTGCCCCCGCTTTCCGCCACACTTGGAAAGACCGGCTTCGGCTATTGAAAGGTATGAACCCATGGTCTCCTGTCGGAAGGTAGTTGCCTCGTTGTCGGATTACCAGGATAATGATGTTTCCCCGGCTCTCCGGCGCGAGATCGAAGCCCACCTGCGCAACTGTGTGAGCTGTTCGGTTCTGCTGGATTCCACCGGCAAACTGCTGCGGATCGTGGGCGATGAACGAATCTTCGAGGTTCCTGTCGGTTACAGCGACCGGCTACACCGATTTCTGGACGCTCATGTGATCTGAACCGCGGCCTGAATTGTGAGCCGGGCCGGAAACAAAAGTACGGAACGCGCTGAAGTATCGAAAATGCCACAATCCAAAATGACCGCCGGTCTGCTCGAACTTCTCCGGGCGCGGGATCCGCAGGCCATTGACACTGTCGTCCGAAACCAGTCGCAGCCCCTCTACCGCGCGGCTCGGGCCCTCGGATTCGATGAGTCCGAGGCGGAAGATCTCACCCAGGAAACCTTTCGCGTCTTTCTGGAAACGCTCGACCGGTTTGAAGGACGAGCCTCCGCGGGAACATGGCTCACCGGCATTCTGTACAGAAAAGCACGCGAACGTCGTCGCGAACTGGCTCGCGACCTGCAATGCGACCTGATCGACGAAGTCATGGAAAGTCGCTTCGACCGATCCGGCAAATGGAGAAATCCTCCGGAAGACTTACAGGTTTGGGTTGCATCCAAAGAGCTGGGGAGAGCCATTTCCGTTTGCCTGAAAAAGCTGCCGGATCAGCAAAGAGCCGCCTTTCTGTTTCGCGAACTGGCTGGTATGAATTCGTCTGAGATTTGTGGCGCGCTCGAAATCGGCTCGAGTAATCTCGGCGTCCTGCTGTTCCGGGCCCGCAATCGCCTGCGCGAATGTCTGGAAGCCCGCGGCTGGAAGAACGATTGATGTTTAACTGTCGCAATATCGCTCAACAGCTTGCCAGTAGTCCGGCGCCACGAAAAGGCGTAGCAAAGATCACAATTTGGCTTCATCTGGCGATGTGCCGCCACTGCAGGCGCTTCCGCCGGCAAATGGCACTCCTCGGCGAAGCCATCCGACTTGCGGATCGCCAATTTCCCCCGAACCCAGGGCTCGAAGACCGGGTGATTCAGGCGCTCCGCCAGACGCCTCGCAACGATTGAGCCCCCCTCAAAAAAATAAGTGTAAGGATTCTGGCCCCACTCTCACTCACTCTACAGCGGCTCTTGTGTAGTACCGGCGGTACGCCGCCGGAATACCTCGGCCCAAACAGGAGGAATCTCAAATTGCAAACAGGAATTAGATTTTCATTGTTAGTCACCGCGGGTCTGGCGGTGGTAGGCGCTCTCCAGGCCGGCACCGTAACCTTCTCTGTTACCAATGACGCCCCGGCGAACGGCATGTGGATCATGCGTCCCTGGGTTGGCGTTTCGGATGGCAACTTCACTACATTCACTGTCGGCTCCGCGGCTTCCGCCGCAATCCAGCATGAGGCGGAAGACGGCGTCACCGGCGATCCGGCGAACCAGCTCCCGCCTTCCAACGCCTGCAGTGCGGCTGCGCCTGGTCAAACGGGCTCTGACTGTCTGTACCAGTCCTTCAACGGGTACGCGAACGGAACATCGCAGGTCTCAATCGGCAATCCCACCAGGCCCGGCGCCACCATTTCCGGCACTCTGAATACCACGCCCGGCGACGCCAACAGCCAATACCTCAGCTATCTGATCATGGCGATTCCCAGCAACGACACGTTTTTCGGCTCGCCGACCAGCGCTCCCGTGCAGCTTTATGACGCCGGAGGGAACTTCCTCGGAACCGGCGCGAATAACGACATCACCATCACCGTTTATTCCAACATGACAATCGTCACCGACGCGCTCGGTACCTTCACCTACACCGCCGCGCAGGGTGGTGGACTGATGGACGCGGGCACGGAACAGAACCTCGGCTGCCCCAATGGCGCCGGAAGCAGCGACGGCGTTGCCTTCTTGTGCCAGGGATCCGCCGGTCAGGGAACTCACACTGGCGTTTCCGGCATGGTCGAGCCGGATGTGACTCCGTTTGGTAGCTCCATCGTCAACGGAAGCAACGGTTTTGGCGGCACCACCAACACTTTCACCGCCATTAACGATGCTTTTACCAATCCTGGTAACCCCATCGCCACCATTGAAATCACCGCTTCTCCCGAACCCGCTTCGGTCGTTCTCTTCGGCTCGGCTCTCGGTCTCCTGGGCCTTGCCGCCCGTCGGCGCGGGCGCGCCGCCTGAGTACTGTCTCGCGTTTGCCGCTGGCGCTGCTGGGGAACGCTTTTCTGCGAATCTCCGGCAGCGCCGGCGGCGTTCTCGCGGGTCTTTATCTGGCTGATCTGGGGAATCGTGGCGGAACGGTCGGGGCTGCTCTGGCTGGCAGGCTGGGAGCGGTCTCCTTCGCCTCTGAACTCCTCTTCGCCGTTCCCATGGGCATTTTGGCCGACGCTGTGGCCCCTCGCTTCCTCGTTTCGGCGGGCGCTCTGCTCGGCGCCGTCGCTACGCAGTTGTTCGGCGCATCCTCGTCGTCCGGCATGTTCTTCCTGAGCAGGACCATCGAGGGCCTGGGCGCAGCCGCCGCCACGCCGCCGCTGCTCGCGCATATTACTGACGTCACTTCTTCCAATCCTTCGCTCCGCGCCCGCGCAATGAGCTATTTTGAACTTTCCCTGCTGGCGGGGCTCGGCCTCGGTGGTTTCCTCGCTGCATGGCTGTGGCGTGGATTCCAGACGCGAGCCTTCGCTGCCGTGGCCTGTGTCTATCTTCTCTGCGCGGCGCTTTTTTACTCCGGTATCCGGGGTGGCGGCCACCCTTCGGGCGACGCCTTCGCCGGACTCCGCCGCGCACTCCGCGAGCTCTCCCTCCGTCGTTTGGCGCCCGCCTGGCTCTGTGTGAATTCCATCGTCGGTCTCTGGCTGGGCCCCACCCTGACCTTCCTTCTGATCCGGGATTCCGGCGGTGGCCAGTACCTCGCGGGCATCTTCAAAGACCAGCCCGAACGCGTGGGATGGCTGCTGCTGGGGTATTCCTTCGTCTTCGCCGCCGGCGTCACGGTATGGGGCCGGGTTCTGCCCCGCGTCCGCGTTGTCTCCGGCCTGCGCGTCGCCCTGCTGGCGATGCCGGTCGTGTGCGCGGGCTTGTTCCTCATCAACCACTCTGGCGGCCTGGGCGAACGCGCTCGCTGGCTTCTCGTCTCACTCACCGCGATCTGCATCATGGTCGAGAGTGGTTTTACTCCGGCGGCGCTATCTCTGCTGGCCTCGGCGGTCGGGCCGCGGTCGGGCCGCGGAGCCGCCATGGGAATCTATTCCCTCCTGTTAAGCGTGGGCGCAATCGCCGGCTCTCTACTGGCGGGCATCCTCGGTGCCCGGTACTCGGTCGACGGGCTCATCGGAGGTACTCTGGCTATGGCAATGCTCGCACTGGTCTCGTTGAGCTTCCTTCATCCTGCGGAAGGTACCGGAACGAATGCGGGCCAGTGATTTCGACCTCGTCATCATCGGCGCCGGTTCTGGAGGTCTCACCGCAGCCGGCTTCGCCGCCCGGCTTGGCGCGCGCGTTGCTCTCGTCGAAAAAGACCGGATCGGCGGCGACTGCACCTGGCACGGTTGTGTGCCCAGCAAGGCGCTCCTCCGGGCGGCCAAAGCCGCGCACGAAGTACGCACCGCTGCCCGCTTCGGTATCGTGGTCGGGCCCCCCGGGGTCGATCTGTCGGTAGTCGATCTGTCGGTAGTTGATCTGTCGGTAGTCGATCTGTCGAAGGTCCGGGCTTCGCTGCGGGAGGCCATCACTCGCGTCTACCATTTCGAAAGCCCGGAGGAACTGCGCAGCCAGGGCGTCGAAATCATCGAAGGCGAGGCTCGCTTCCTCGATGCCCGAACAATTCAGGTTGGCCACACCGTGCTGCGGGCCAAAACTTTCCTCCTCGCCACCGGCGCGCGCCCGCGCATCCCCGCCATTGCCGGTCTGGCCGAAATCCCCTTTCATACCTACCAGAGCATTTTCGATAACGACCGGCTTCCCGCTTCCATGATCGTGGTCGGCGGCGGCCCCATCGGCATGGAAATCGCCCAGGCCTACCGGCGCTTCGGCGTTCAGGTCACCATCGTGGCGGCTCAGTTGCTTCCCAAAGACGAGCCCGAGGTTTCCGAAACCATGGCCCGCGTCTTCGAACGCGAAGGCATTCACTGGATTCGCGGTTGCGTGCGCGCGGTGCGAAAAGAGTCCGGCGCCGTTGTGGCGGTCTCCGATTCCGGAGAAGCGCGCGGCGAAATGCTTTTCATCGGCTCCGGACGCGCGCCCGTGGTGGACGCGCTCGATCCCGGCAAAGCCGGCGTGAAGTTTTCCGAAAGAGGCATCCCGGTTGACAGCCGCTTCCGGACGAACGTGAAACACATCTATGCGGCGGGCGACGTCACCGGCGGTCCCCAGTTCACTCACCTCGCGGGCTGGCAGGCCTTTCAGGCGGCCAGAAATGCTCTTCTTCCGGGTTCTTCCGACGGACTCTCCCCGCTGCCTTCCGCCACGTTCACCGACCCCGAGGTGGCCCACGTCGGGCTGTCCGAACAAACCGCGCGCGCGCGGTTCGGCGACCGCATTCAGGTGGGCCGTCAGGATATGAGCCGGACGGACAGGGCCATCTGTGACGCGGCGGAGGACGGCTTCGTGAAGATCGTCGCCGCCCCCAACGGTCGAATCCTGGGCGCCACCATCGTCCATTCCCGTGCGGGCGAGGCAATCTGCGAACTTGCTCTCGCCATCAAAATGAAAATGAAAACTTCTGATCTTGCCGGAGTCATTCACCCTTACCCCGGTTACTCCTCGGCCACCTGGCAGCTTGCCGGAGACATGACCCTGGAGCGCCTGCTGTCCGGCGTCTCGGGCAGCATCGTTCGCGGTTTATCGAAGCTCGTGCGTTAGAGGAGAGTTATGAAGAAGGATGCCGATTACGTTTTCTACGAACTGACGCGCAGTATCTGCCCCGAGTGCCGCAAGGTTATCGACGCGCAGATTCTGCTCCGCGACAACAAGGTCTACATGCGCAAGCGGTGTCCGCAATGCGGGCCTTTTGAAGGCCTCGTCTACGCCGATGCGGAAGCCTATATGACCCAGGCGCGCTACAACAAACCGGGTACCATTCCGCTCGCTTTCAACGCCGAAATTCACGATGGCTGTCCCCACGATTGTGGCCTTTGTCCCGATCACCAGCAGCACGCCTGCCTCGGTATTATCGAAGTGAACAGTGCCTGTAACATGGCCTGTCCTCTTTGCTTCTCCGACGCCAGTCCAGGCTTCAACCTGACCCTGGAGGAAGTCGAGCAGATTCTGGACGACTATGTGCGCACCGAGGGGAATCCGGAAGTCGTACAGTTCTCCGGCGGCGAGCCCACCATTCACCCGCAAATCATCGATTTCGTCCGTGCCGCCAAAGCCCGCGGCATTTCCTCCGTAATGGTCAACACCAACGGCAAACGCATCGCGAAGGACGACCGCTTCCTCGAACAGCTGAATGAAGTCCGTCCGTCCATCTATTTCCAGTTTGATGGCTTCGAATCCGAGACCTATCGCGTTCTGCGCGGTGAACCCGACATCCTTGAGGAAAAGCTCCTCGCGCTCGATCGCCTCGCGCAGATCGGCCTTACCGTCACCATCGTTCCAGCCATTGAGCGCGGTGTGAACGAACATGAAATCGGTCGGATCATCGAGTTCGCCATCAGGCATCCGGCGATCCGGGGAATTAACTTTCAGCCCGCGTTTCATGCCGGCCGTCACACGAAACACGATCCGATGAACCGCATGACAATTCCCGATATTCTGCGTCTGATCGAGACGCAGACAGCGGAGAAATTCAAGGTAAGCGATTTCGTCCCCGTACCCTGTTGCTTCCCAACCTGCAACTCCGTCACCTATGCCTTCATCGACGGAGACACCGTGACCCCTCTGCCGCGCATCGTCAATGTGTATGACTACCTGGACTACATCGCCAATCGCGTGATGCCGGACTGGAACATGGAAGTCAAGGGAGCGCTCGAAGGTCTCTGGTCCTCGTCCTCCGTGGCGGGCTCCCAGAAATCCGCCGAACAACTGGCGTTCTCCTGCCAGTCCTGTGGCATCCCGGAGAGCCTCACCGTCGGTGACATCGCGCAGCACATGATGATGATCATGCTCCAGGACTTCATGGACCCCTGGACTTTCAATCAGAAGAACCTCATGAAGTGCTGCAAGGAATTCCTTTTGCCAGGCGGCAAACAGATTCCTTTCTGTTCCTACAACACCATTGGCTACCGCGAACAGGCCCGCGAACAGTTGGTGGCCGCGGAACCCGAACGCCGCCTCGCCCGCAGGGAAGGGCGCCGGTATGAACCCCGGCCCGTCACGTTCTCCTTCGCCGCGGAACCCGCCGTCCCTCAACCGGTACCCCTGGTCACGCTCGCCCCGGCGGGGAACACCGAATGAGCCCCGAAACAACGGCCGGCGAACTCAAATCCTGTTGCGCCACGCTCTATGAAAGCGATCTCGCGCGTATGCTGCTCGGCGACTCGTTTCACCCCGGCGGTCTTCGTCTCACCCGCCGTCTCGGGGAAAACCTCGGTCTCCGGCCAGGCATGCGCGTTCTCGATGTCGCCAGCGGTAAGGGCGAAAGCGCCATCTTTCTTGCCGAAACCTTCGGCTGTGAAGTCGTCGGCATCGACTTCGGGCCGGAAAACGTCAGGCAGTCGTCCGTCCGCGCCGCGCAATCCCCTGCCGCTTCACTCATCCGGATCTGTCAGGGCGACGCCGAGAAAATCGATTTCCCGGCTCTCAGCTTTGATGCCGTCATCTGCGAGTGTGCATTTTGCACGTTCCCCGACAAGGCCCAGGCCGCCGCGGAGTTTGTTCGCGTTCTCAAACCCGGTGGCCAGGTCGGTTTGAGCGATCTCACCCGCGCCGCGACGCTCCCGCCGGAGTTGACCGGTCTGCTCGCCTGGGTTGCCTGCATCGCCGACGCGAGGCCCGTCGCCGAATACGCCGGCTATCTCGAATCCGCCGGTCTGGTGAATGTCGCCATGGAACCGCACGACGAGGCGCTCGCCGAAATGGTGCGCGATATTCAGGGCAAACTCCTCGGTGTCGAAATCATGAGCAAACTGAAAAAAATCGATCTTGGCGGCGTCGACTTCACCCAGGCGAAGTCCATGGCGCGCGCCGCCTCAGACGCGGTTCGCGCGCGGACCCTGGGCTACGCGATTCTTACCGGTCGCACCCCCGTTCCCGCTGCATGATATGGCACAACTCTCGGACCTGAAACTCAAATACCGGGTGCTGATCCAGGGCTATCCGTTCCGCCACGTCGATTGGCGGCCCGGCGCTCGTCTGAATAAGTCGCTGAAACAGGCTCGCATTGCGCTGATCACGACGGCGGGTTTCTACCTGCCAGGCCAGGCGCCCTTCGACCAATCTTTCCGCCATGACGATTGCTCTTTCCGCGAAATTCCCTGGGGCACCCCGGCGGATACCTTGCGGATCGGGCAATCGAGCGACGCCTTCGACCACTCCGGCATTGAAGCGGACCGGAATTTAACGCTGCCGCTCGACCGCTTGCGCGAGTTGATCGATGCCGGGCTCATCGGCGAAGCCGCGCCCCGGCATTACAGCATCATGGGTTCGATCATCGCCCCCGCCCGTCTCCTCGCGGAGAGCGGGCCAGAGATTGCGCGCCAGTTACTGGAAGACCGTGTGGATGGCGTCCTGCTCGCCCCGGTCTGCCCTTTCTGCCATCAGGCCGCCGGGTTGTTGCAGAGCATCATCGAAAGAGCGGGAATCGCCACCGTCTCCATTTCCCTTCTTATGGAAGTCACAAAGCGCGTCAACCCGCCGCGCGTGCTGATCGTGGACCGCCCTCTCGGCTACCCGCTCGGAGAACCTCACGATCCCGTCCTGCAGAAGAGCATCATGCTGGCCGCTCTCAGCCTCCTGACCAGCGCCCCCGGGGACCAGCTCGTGACGAACTTCTCCGAACCTTCGCTTCCCCCCGCCTGATCCATTGATTTCCGCCGCGCCGCCGCACCGCCATCACGCGTCCGGCTCTGACAGCGATATCATAAAGCCGGTTGCCATCATCCGGACGGCCCCAAGGAACGTGCGCAATGAGTAAAATCACCCTGAAGGTAAACGGCGGGACACATACGGTGGATGTCGACCCCACCACGCCCCTCCTCTACATCCTTCGCAACGACCTGAATCTGCAAGGCCCCCACTTTGGCTGCGGACTCGGACAATGCGGCGCCTGCACCGTCATCCTGAACGGCGCCGCCGTCCGCTCGTGCATCCTTCCCGTTTCGGCCGTCCGGGGTGAAATCACCACCCTCGAAGGCCTCTCCCGCAACGGCCAGCTCCACCCCCTCCAGCAGGCGTGGATCGATGAGCAGGCGCCCCAGTGCGGCTTCTGTCAGAACGGGCAAATCATGACCGCGAAGGTGATGCTCGACAAAAATCCCCACCCTACCGATGCGCAGATCCGCGACACCATGAACAACACCCTCTGTCGCTGTATGTCCTACAACCGCGTCCAGGCCGCCATCAAGCGCGCCGCCAAAACCGTCGCCGCTCTGGACAACGCCGCTCAGGAAAAAGAGGTGGTCGCATGATTCCCCAAAACGTCGAGGACATCCTGCTCACGCACCGGCGCGGCTTCCTCACCACCGCCGGTCTCCTCTTCATCGGCTTCGCCGCCCCGGCCAGCCCCGCCGCCGACGCACCCGGCCCCTATCCGCTTGTCGACCCCACCAGACTCGACTCCTGGATCGTCATTCACCAGAACAATACCGCCACCTTCTACGTCGGCAAAACCGACCCCGGGCAGGGCACCGGAACCGGCTTCCGTCAACTCATGTCCGACGAACTCGACATCGCGTTCGACAACACCACCTGCATCATGGGCAGCACCGACATCACCGTCGATCAGATCGGCTCCGGCGGCTCCAGCGCCATGGAACGCGACTCTCTGCCCATGCGCCGCGCCGCCGCCGAAGCCCGCCGCGCGCTGCTCGAAATGGCCTCCGCCCGCTTCGCCGTTCCCCTCGATCAGCTCGCCGTGTCCGAAGGAGTAGTCACTGTCAAAACCGACCCGTCCAGACACGTCACCTACGGCGACCTGATCGGCGGCGGGAAATTCAACATCACCCTCAGCGGTAACAACGCCTTGAACGTCAACGGTAAGGCGAAAATCAAAACCATCCCGGAACTGAAATACGCCGGCAAGCCCACCCGCCGAGACGATATCCCCGGCAAGGTCGACGCCACCACGAAATACTCGGTCGACGTGAAGCTGCCCGGCATGGTGCATGCCCGCAACGTGAAACCTCCCTATGCCTGCGCCACCCTCACGGGCATTGATGAATCTTCCGTGAAGTCCCTGCCGGGCTTCATCAAAGTAATGAGCAAGGGCAACTATGTCGCCGTGGTCTGCGAACGCGAGGAGCAGGCCGTTCGGGCCGCCCGCCAGTTGAAGACCACCTGGCAAAAGCCCGCCACCGCGCCCTTCCCGTCGTCTGACGATCTCTTCAACTATCTCCGGACCGCCAAACCCGTCGCCGTATCCACTGCCGGGCCGGAAGCCGGCGCCCTCGTTGTGGGCGACCCCGCCCGGGCCTTCCAAAATGCGGCCAAAGTCATCGAAGCCGAGTATGAAATCCCCTTCCAGGGTCATACCGCGTTTGGCCCGGCTCATGCCATTGCCGATCCTTCGAACGGCCAGATGACCATCTACTCGAACGACATGAAGACGTACGGAATGCGCCGCGGCGTAGCCACCTTTCTCGGCCTGCCGCACGACCGCGTGCGCGTCGTCTACATGCCGGGCTCTCAGGGCTTTGGCCGCACCGCCGCGGAAGACGCGGCCTGCGAAGCCGCCTGGCTCGCTCACGAACTCGGCCGGCCCGTCCGTATGCAGTGGATGCGCGACGAGGAAACCGCGTGGGATTCGAAATCGCCCGCCTTCCTTGTGAAGATGCGCGCCGCTCTCGATAACGAGGGGAACCTGAACGGGTATTCCTACGAAGCCCGTTCGTGCGACTACAATCACCTGGGCTACAACGAACCCGATACCACGCTTATCGCGCAACTCATGGGACAGCGGCGCGAAAAGCCCGCCGCCGGAAGCGCCGCCACTCCTTCGGATATGTACGCCATTCCGAATCGCGGCATGCGCGGCGATGTCGTTGCCTTACCGGCCATCTGGGAGACTCCTCTCCGCACCGGCAATCTGCGCGACCCCAACGGCCCGCAGGCCGCCTTCGCTTCCGAGTCCTTCATCGATGAAGTGGCCGCGGCCATCCAGGCCGATCCCCTGGACTTCCGTCTGAAGTTGTTGGAGGCCGGCACGGGCGACGACAGCGGTTTCCGCCGCGCCCGTTCCCTTGCCGTGCTGAAGGCCGCCGCGCAAAAGTACGGCTGGGATTCCCGGCCTTCCGGCAAGCCCCGCGGTTCCGGGAAAATCCTGACCGGTCGCGGCATCGCCTATACCTTCCGTGGCCAGTCCATGGTCGCCCAGATCGTCGAAGTCGAGGTCAACCGTGAAACCGGCCATGTCTGGGCCAAACGCATGGTCTGCGCGCACGATTGCGGCTTTGTGGTGAATCCCCAAAGCCTTCTCACCAGCCTCGAATGCGGCATGCTCCACGGTCTCAGCCGTTCCCTGCACGAGGAAGTCCGCTTCAACACCGAACGGGTGACCAGCGTGGACTGGATCTCTCACCCCACGCTCCGCCACGCCGACGTCCCCGCAAGCGTCGAAATCGTCATCGTGAACGGAGACCCCAACCCCGGCCGTCCCGATCTCCCGCTCTACGGCGCCGGTGAAGCCTGCCTCAAACCCACCATGGCCGCCGTCGCCAACGCCATCCATGACGCCACCGGCGTTCGCCTCCGCAGAGTCCCGTTCCGTCCCGAACGCGTCTTGGCCGCCCTCAGGGCCGCGGGCGTATAGGCCCCATTTGGTCGGACTGCGGGCCGGTATGCCCGGTTTGCAGTCACCTCCGTCACAGTATTTCTATGTCCAGAACCTGCCTCACCCGCGCCGCCAGGCTGTCCGGCGTAAACGGCTTCTGCAAATACTTCGTCCCTGCCTCGATTACCCCGTTCCTTCCAAGCGCCTCTTCCGTGTAGCCCGACATGAACAGCACACGGGTCTCCGTCCTGAACTCCAGGATCTTCTTCGCCAGCACCGTGCCACTGATTCCCGGCATCACTACATCCGCCAGCAGCAGGTCGATTGGCTCGCGAATCCGTCTCGCCTGCGCCAATGCCTCTTCGGCATTGGCCGCCGTCACCACCGAGTAGCCATACATTCGCAGGCTTTCTGCCGCCAGCGTGCGAACCTGTTCCTGATCTTCGACAAGCAGAATCCTCTCCGTACCGGCGGTCTCGCACGGCACAGCCGCCTTTCCCTCCACCGAATTCGCCGCAACCAGCGGCAGACAAATCCGGAAGGTCGCACCCTCGCCCGGTTCGCTCTCCAGGCGAATAAATCCGCCGCTCTGCCTCACAATGCCATAGACCGTCGCCAGGCCCAGTCCGGTGCCTTTGCCCACCTCTTTTGTGGTGAAGAAGGGTTCGAATATTCTTAGCCGCGTCTTCTCGTCCATTCCAAGCCCGTTGTCGGACACTGTCAGAACAACATAGGAACCCGGAGTTTCCCCCGACCCCTCCATCGTTTCTTCCGGCCTCAGGTCGTGGTTCTCCGTCGCGAGTCGGATCCTGCCCCCGTTTGGCATCGCGTCCCTCGCGTTGACCACAAGGTTCATCAGTACCTGGTGGATCTGGCCGCGATCCGCCATCACTCCATCCGGCTTCGCCCGCAAGTCAATCGTCAGTTCGATATCCTCGCCCACGATGCGCTGAAGCATCTTCTGCGCCTGGCTGACTTCCACGTTCAGCCTCAGGGCCTGTGGTTCCACAATTTGCTTGCGGCTGAAAACCAGAAGCTGCTGCGTGAGGTTGGCCGCCTGCTCGCCGGCCTGAAGAATCTGCTGTATTTGTTGCCGGTGTGGGTCTCCTTCCCGCAGCCGCTTCATCAGCAGGGAACTGTAGCCGTTGATTACGGTCAGCAGGTTGTTGAAGTCGTGCGCCACCCCGCCCGCCAGCCGGCCTACACTTTCGAGCTTCTGTGCCTGCAGAAACTGCGCTTCCAGTTGTTTCCGCTCCGTGATATCCCCAATCGTACCCACAACCCGGATGGGCCGGCCGGTTTGATCCCGCTCCACCACCTTCCCCCGGCAGATCACCCAGACGTAGTCCCCGCTCTTGCGGCGCATGCGATATTCGCACGAAAAACTGCTGGTGCCGTTCTGGATGAATTCATGGAACTTCTGATCCGTGGCCTGCAGATCCTCGGGATGCACCATCCCGCGCCACGGCAGATAACCGGGTTCCAGTTCCCCTGGCTTGTATCCCAGCAGCGTCTCGTAGCGGGGGCTTTGGTGTGCTTCTGTGGAAAGCAGATTCCAATCCCAATAGCCCTCATCGCTGGCGTCCAGCACCAGTTCCAGTCGCTCGCGGCTGACTTGCAGTTCCTCCTCGGCTCGCCGCCTTTGTTGGTCCTGACTCAGGGTGTCCAGCGCATGAGACACGCTCTCGGCAATCTCGCCCGCCAGCGCAGCCTCCTCCTCATCGAAGAACCCGGAATCCGTCGCGTAAAGCCCCAGGTGCCCGATCACCCCGCCAGCTCGAATCAAAGGAAGGGAAATCGAAGACCGCAGATTGTACCGGGCAGCCATCTCCCTCCACGGCGTCATCGCCGGGTCCGTCGGAATATCGTTGCAGATCACCGGTCGAAGTTCCCTCACGCTCGTGCCGGCCGGCCCGCGTCCCACCGGAACGTCAGCCGCACTCATCTCCACGCCCTCCAGATAGTCACGGCTGTCCCCAGCCGCCGCCACCGGGATCAGTTGATGCGTGTCCGGATCCAGCCTCGTGATCACCGCCAGCGCAAAGCCTCCCGATTCCGAAGCAATCCCGCACACCGCGTCCAGCAGCTCGCCTTCCGTCCGCGCCTTCACCATCGCCCGGCCACTGCGGCTCAGCACCGCGTAGAGTCGATTGAGTCTCCGGATCTGCCGTTCAGCCTGCTTGCGGTCCGTAATGTCGCGCACGATGCTCTGGGAGTATTTGTGGCCGTCCACATCAATCACCCGGACGCTGACCTCTGTCGCCATTTCACGGCCATCTTTCCGCCGGTTCATGGTTTCATAAAGCAGGCTTCCTTCCCGGTGCAGCTTCTCCCAGGCTTTGTCGAACTCCGCCATCGTTTGCGAAGTCTTCAGCTGCCTTATATTCAGCTGGACCAATTCCTCTTTGCTGTACCCGAAGAACTCGGTCGCCCTGTCATTCGCCGCCCGGATCGCACCGCTTTCATCGAGAAGCAGAATCGCGTCGTTTGCATTGCGGGTCAGGTAGTCATAATGCCCCAGCAACGCCCTTCGCTCCTGCTCGCTCTCGTATCGCTGCTGGTAGCTCATAGAGACCTGATGCCGCCAGATCAGTCCCACACCCGCCGCACACGCCAGAAAGAGCAGCACGCTCACCAGAAGGACCATCATGCGGAGATCCCGCACCGGTTGGTACGCCTCCTCCGCGTGAATCTGAGAAACGACAAACCAGTCCTTGCCGTCGCCCGGTACCCGCAAGGCTGTCGCGATCACCTCCACGCCGCTCTTATCGACGCCCCTCGCGATCCCCTGCGAAACCACCGCCCGCACCGCCGGGGACAGTGTCTTAGTCCCCAGGCCCTCCAGTTGCATCGCCGCTTCCGGTCCCCGCCGGAGATCACTCAGAATCAGAACGCGATCACCATCCCGGCGTACCAGGAACACCTCGCCGGTCCGGCTGTCCGTCGGCCATTTCATGATCGAGGGATATACCGTAACCTGGGGATCGATTCCCATCAGCATCACGCCGGAAGTCTCGCCCTGGTCCGTTCTCAGCCGCACGCCCAAAACAAAATGAGGTCGTACAACTCTGGGATCGCTATGATATTCCCGAAACGCCCAGCCGTTGGGTGCCCGCGCCGATTCCCGAACCATCTCCGCATAAAGATCCTCCGTGCCCAACCGCTCACCGGTTGTGAGGAGGCTCTGTCCGTCGGAGTTAAGCAGGACGATGTTCGCGTATCGGTAATTCGACCGGAGCGCCTCCATCCATTCCAAGGTCCGCCGGCGGGCTTCCGGCGTACCCCGCGAATGCAGGACCTGTTGCACATCAGGCATCAAACGAGCCTCGACGGCGGCAAGAGCGGCGTCGCCCATTCTCTCCTGCCGCCAGACGCTCACCTGACTCACCTTCGCCGCGGCGATCTCGACCAGTTGCCGGTGCAACCCGGATTCAATCACCTGTTTCTGGGTGGAATAGAACTGATACCCGCCGTAACCAATGGCGGAAGCGAGCACCATGAGGACGGCAACATGGAGACCATCGGTTTCCCGTCTCGCCACCGTCTCGGACTTGTTCATCGGGTAGTGACAGTATGTCGTATCACAGATTGCGCCGCAAGCCGATCTCCCGGCCGTATGAGGGTGCCGAACCCGACAAAACCCGCCCGGATGCACCCACCCTCCCTCACCGCCTGCCCTGATCTCACCTGCCGCCATCACGCCGGCAGCCACCCGTTGAACTCCCGTCACCACGTCAAAACCTGCCAGCCCTGATCTCGCTTCAATGTGTCGTTCCGCCTCTTTCCTTCGTAAATTCAATGTCTTGCCGGATACATGCTGTGACTCGTTCGGAGCCTCTGCCGGCGTCATATCCCTTGCCTCGGAAAGTAGTGGCACGTTGCTCATTGTGGTCGCCTCCTCCGGAAAACTGCGGGTCGGCGTCTGTACTCAATTGCACAAGGCCTTTCGGATGCGTCGAATGTTGACAGTGTCTACCTGCGCGTGCGACGATTTAGTAGACGCTGTCAACCTGATCGGCTGATGGACGCTGGCCGATAAACATGAACGAAATGAAAACCAATCCGGCAATCAAGACCCCGACTCCCCGCCTCGCACGCTGGCGCGAGCGCTACGGCCCCTGGGCCGTCGTCACCGGCGCGTCCGACGGCATTGGACGGGCCTTCGCCCTCCAACTCTCGTCCATGGGCTTAAACCTCGTCCTGGTCGCGCGCCGCGCCGAAGCCCTCTCCGCGCTGGCGGCGGAACTACAGGTGACTCAAGGCATCGATACCCGCGTAATCGCCGCTGACCTCGCGCGGACCGAAGAAGTCGAGCGCGTACTCGCCACGACTCGGGATTTGGACGTCGGTCTGCTCGTCGCCGCGGCGGGCTTCGGCACGTCCGGGTCATTTCTCGACGCCAACCTCGACGAAGAACGGCACATGATCGACGTCAACTGCCGCGCCGTCATGGAAATGAGCCTGCATGTCGGCCAACGCCTCGCTCGTCGGGGCCGTGGCGGCCTGGTCCTGATGAGCTCCCTGCTCGCCTTCCAGGGAACCCCCCGTGCAGCCGGTTACGCGGCCACCAAGGCCTATGTGCAGACGCTCGCCGAAGCGCTGCGACTCGAACTCCGGTCGCTCGGCGTCGACATGATCGCCTGCGCCCCGGGCCCCATCCGCAGCGGTTTCGCCGCCCGCGCCAACATGCGCATGAGTCTGGCCGCCGGCCCGGAGATCGTCGCTGCCGCTACACTGAAGTCTCTGGGCCACCGTACGACGGTTCGTCCCGGCCCGCTCTCCAAATTGCTGGAATATTCCCTCGCGGTTCTGCCCCGCCGGGGCCGGGTCCGGGTAATGAGCCTCGTCATGGGTGGCATGACAAACCATCAGAATGACGAAGCCAAAGCCCAAACCGGAGGACCTGCGTAAGGCCTGCGTCGAAGAAGCGCTGGCCATTATTGGAGAGTCCGGTCTCGAACACCTGAGCCTCCGCGAAGTGGCCCGCCGCCTCCACGTATCGCATCAGGCCCCTTACAAGCACTTTCGCAGCAGGGACCATATCCTGGCCGAGGTCGTCAGTCGCGCTTACGCCGATTTTGCCGATCACCTCGACCGCCGGCCCCGCAGTGCGGATCCCAACGAAGACATGGCGAATATGGGCAAGGCCTACCTCGAATACGCGCAACACCACCCGCTTCATTACCGGCTGATGTTCGAAACGCCCCTGCCCAACCCTGCGGAACATCCCGAAATGATGCGCCGCGCCGAGCACGCCTTCTCGCTTCTGCGGGAAGCCATCGCGCGCCTGCCCGGCCGCCCCCCCGCCGCGCCCGTGGACCTCGACGCTCTCTTCGTCTGGTCGGTCATGCACGGTCTCGCCGGAATCCTGCGCGGCGACGCGCTCGGCGGGCTCGGCATCCCCGCGCCAATCCTCGAATCCGCCGTGCCTTTTGCGCTCTGGCGAATCGGCATGGCGCTGGGGCAGGGCGCCGGAAAACAGCCGTAGGCCCCCATGCCGTCCCCTCTCACGCGACCGCTCGCGAAACTGAAACACCAAACCGGCCAATTGTTAGCCGAACTGCGGACCTGGTCCCCGCAATGTCTGCGCTTTCGACCCTCCGGTGAGGCCTGGTCCGCCCTGGACGTGCTCGAACATCTCCGCTTAACGGAAGTGGCCGTGCTGGCCACCATGCGCCGCAACCTGCCGGACCAAAACCGCGTGACCCTGCGTGATCGCCTCCTCAGCGCGCGCATTCTCGCCGTCATGCTCCTGCCCGCGCGCGTCAAGGTTCCTGCCGCCGTGCAATCGATCCTGCCCACCGCGACCGGGCGCGATCTGTCCGCCCTTCTGCGGGCCTGGGAGTCGGATCGCACTGAACTGGCCGGCTTTCTTGAAAGCCTCTCCCCCGTGGATCAGCGGCAAGGCGTCTTCCGTCATCCCTTCGGCGGCTGGACCACCGCCAACGGCGCACTGCTGTTCCTTCGCTCCCATCTGCAACATCACCGCTACCAGATCACCCGGCTTCGGCGCGCGCTACAAAGTTCGTGACGCGGCGCGCCAGCCGGCATGCAACTGCAACGCCAGCTTCTTCCGCAGTTCGTGCGCATCTTTCAGACTCACGTTCTCCAGCGGATCGCGCCGCAGATCATAGAGCTCCGTAGCCACCTGGACTTTGTCCTGCCAGCGGAACCATTCCACATAGCGATATTGCTCCGTGCGAATGCTGTAGCCCATGTAGACCACCCCATCGGGCGCAACCCAGATGCCGTCCCGCAGGAACTGGCTGAACACGGCGGGCTTCCAGGGGCGCTTCGGCTCGCGCAACAGAGGAACCACGCTCGTGCCTTCCAGTTCCGGCCGCCGGGCAATGCCGGCCAGTTCGCAAAGCGTCGGATACAGATCCACCAGTTCCACCATCCGCTGGCAGACCTGCCCTCCCCGCATGCCGGGCGCGCGAACAATCAGCGGGACGCGGGTGTCGATCTCGTAATTCGTCATCTTGCCCCAGCCATTGTGGTCGCCCAGTTTCCAGCCATGATCGCCCCAGAGAACCACAATCGTGTTGTCGGCAATGCCCAGGCGGTCCAACTCGTCCAGCAGCCTGCCGATCTGCGCGTCAACGTAACTGACGCACGCGAAGTAACCGTGGCGAAGCCGCCGCGCCTCCGCTTCGCTGACCGAACCCTCGTGGGGCGTCGGCACGTTGGCGAAGTCCCGGTAGCCGCGCAGTTCGCGATTCATGTTGGCCGCCATCGGCGGCGCATTCTTCGGCAGGAACGGATTGGGCGAGAGTGGAAGGCTCGCCCGATCATACAGATCCCAGTACTTCTTCGGCGCGTTGAACGGCAGATGCGGACGGTAGTACCCGACTCCGAAGAAAAACGGCTGCTTTCGAGCTTTCAGTTCGCCGAGTTTCCGAATCGCCGCGTCGGTTTGCGCGCCATCATAATAAGCGTTATCGGGCACATCCGGACCTTCCGTCGCCGCGCTCTTCAGATACCACTGCCCGTATGGGTCGATATGCCGCTTTTCCTCCCCCGCGGCCTTGAGTTGCTCCTTGCGATGCTCGATCCAGACCGTATCGTCATCGCTCCGATACACCGCGTCGGGGTCGAACGGGTAGCCCTCGAGGTGCATCTCCGGTTCGCTCCACGAAGCGGGATCCGGCAACACGTTGTGGAAGATCTTGCCGATGCTCACCGCGTGATAGCCCGCCGCCATAAACGCCTGGGTGACGGTGACGGCTTCGGGTTTGGTCTTACGGAAATCGGTCTGCAGATTCCAGACCCGCAGCGTATCGGGCCGCAGTCCGGTCATCAGGCTGGCGCGCGACGGATTGCACACCGCCTGCTGACAATACGCATGCGTGAACACCGTCCCGCTCCGGCCAAGAGCGTCGATCCGGGGGCTGTGCACATGACCGGCGCCGTAAATGCCCAGTTCCGGCCGCAGGTCGTCCACCGCGATAAACAGGACATTCGGACGCTTTCCCGACGAAGCCCCGCTCGCCAGCGCCGCAACTCCCAGCGTCTTCAGAAAATCGGCCCGAGTCATGGGTTCAGAGTACTAAACGGTTTTTCCCCCGTTGCTGCCCGGACGCGGATCGACTTGCGGGATGTTGAAGCAGATTTGTGGATACCCCTCCAACTCCCGCCCCGGCCCTGTGCGGATGACGACACTTCCAATCCAATCAATCAGACCGATAAAAAGTTTCTTTCAACGCAGACTTTTCAAAACCAGCGCTCTGCTGCTAGTCTGGCAGTAGCTCGCCGCGAAACAAACGGGTTTTCCGGGGCAATCCCGGAACCCCTGTCGGTTCTCACCTTAGGCTCCAGGCGGAGCCGATTCAAGTAAAAAAATAACTCTGTTGGTACGCATAGCTTTTTGCTCTGCGCGCCTCGAATTTATTCGCGTCACTCACCGCGCCTCTTCCGGCGCGACAGGGGGACACGTGTCTTTGAAGGGAGGCCGGACTAATGACGACGCTGCCGTTAATGGAAAGCCCGCTGCTCTACACCGCGGCGCCATCGGCTTATCCCGCAATAAAGGGTTTGGTGCAAATCCAGCCCGCGCGCCTGATCCCCGAACGTCCGCTCGAAGCGGGCGAACAATATCGCTTTCACTTCGACATGACGAAGTGCATCGGCTGTAAGTGCTGCGTCGTGGCCTGCAATGAGCAGAATGGCAACCCGGCCGAACTGAACTGGCGTCGCGTCGGCGAAGTCGAAGGCGGCTATTATCCGCACACGCAGCGGCATCACCTTTCCATGGGCTGCAATCACTGCGTGGAGCCGTCCTGCCTGATCGGTTGCCCGGTCGAGGCTTATACGAAAAGCCCGATCACCGGAGTGGTCCTGCACAGCGCCGATGCCTGCATCGGATGCCAGTACTGCACCTGGAACTGCTCTTATGGCGTGCCCCAGTACAACCCCGAACGCGGCGTGGTGGGCAAGTGCGATATGTGCCACAACCGCCTGAGTGATGACATGGCTCCGGCCTGCGTGGCGGCCTGCCCGGAAGGCGCCATCGCCATCGAAATCGTCAACATCGCGGAGTGGCGGCGCGACTACCTCTCCGCCAATGCGCCCGGCCTGCCATCGGCCGATGACAGCATCTCCACCACCCGCGTCACGCTGCCCGAAAATCTGACGCCGGATCTCGGCCGTGTCGATACCAACCGCGTGGAACCCGAGCATCCGCACTGGCCGCTGGTTTTCATGCTGGTGGTCACGCAGTTGTGCGTGGGCGCGTTCATCGCGCTCTGGATGCTGGGTTTCGGCGGGGGCGCAACCGACCTCAGAGTTGCCGCCCTCGCCTCACTCACCCTCGCCGGCATGAGCCTTGGGGCTTCCACTCTCCACCTGGGCCGCCCGGTTCACGCGTGGAAAGCCCTGCGGGGCTTGCGGCGCTCCTGGCTGAGCCGCGAAGTCCTGACCCTGTCCCTTTTTGCGGGCGCCGCCAGTGCCTTTGCCGGCATGCTGTTCTTTGGTCTCCCGGGGCGGAACGCGGCCGGGTTTGCGACCGCCCTGGCCGGCATCGCCGGAATCACCTGCTCCGCGCGAATCTACATTGTGCGGGCGCGCCCCGCCTGGTTCAGCGGCTATACGGTGGCCGAATTCTTTTCCACCGCGCTCCTGCTGGGTCCGGGCTTCGTTCACGCACTGATTCCGAACCTGCCGCCCGCCGTACTCTTCGCGTCCGTGGCCGGCGCGGCCGCGCAACTCATGGTGCAGTCAGGCAGGTTCCTCTGGCTGTCGCAGTCGGATGTCTTCGAACTGCGCTCCTCATCGGTGCTGCTGGCTGGGCGTTTGCGCGCATTGTTCGTCACGCGACTCGTGATTCTCATCGCGGCGGGCATGGTGATTCCGCTGAAGACTACCTCTCCCCTCTTAGCCGCGCTGGCGTTCGCGGCGGCGCTGGCGGGTGAGATGCTCGGGCGCTATTTATTCTTCGTCAGCGTGGTGCCAAAGAACATCGCCGCGGCCTTTACCTCCGGCGGACGGAGGGCCGCATGAAAATACGGCCGATGGATTGGAAGCGCCTCATTGGTCTCGATAACCTCTCGGAGGAATACAAATACGGGCGGAGCGAATCCACCGGCTATACTTCCGCGCAGAAAATTCCCGACCAGTGGGTACCCACCACATGCGGGTATTGTTCAGTGGGCTGCGGCATAGAGATCGGCGTGAAAGAAGGCAGGGCGGTCGCATCCAGACCGCTGGCCTCACATCCGGTGAACCGCGGCAAGCTGTGCCCCAAGGGGCTGTCGGAGCACTACACCATCGACGCTGAAAATCGCGCGAAGTACCCTCTGCTCCGAAAGAACGGCCAACTGCGGCGCGTGAGCTGGGAAGAAGCTCTGGCAACCATGGTCGATCGCTTCCGCAAGGTGCAGTCGCAGTATGGCCCCGAGGCCCTTGGCGTCATCAGTACCGGCCAGTTGGTGACCGAAGAGTTCTACACGCTGGGCAAGTTGGTGCAACTCGGCTTCGGCGCCAGCAATTACGACGGCAACACCACGCTCTGCATGGCCACAGCCGTCTCCGGCTATAAGCTGTCGTTCGGCAGCGACGGACCTCCCGGCAATTACGAAGACATGGAACGTGCCGACGTGGTGCTGCTGATCGGCGCGAATCTCGCCGATAATCACCCGATTCTCTGCCAGTATCTGGAATCGAACCCCAACCAGACGCTGATTGTGGCCGATCCGCGCGTCACCAAGACCGCTATGATGGCGGATCTGCACCTTCCGCTGAAGCCGCGTTCCGATCTCGCGCTTCTCAACGGCATCGCGCACATTCTGGTTCACTACAACCTGATTGACCGCGACTACATCGCGCGGCACACCACGGGCTTCGCGGAGCTGGAAACGTTCCTCGCGGCCTACACGCCCGAACGCGTTGCCGAACTCACCGGCCTCAGCCAGGACATCATCTTCAAAACGGCATTCCTCTACGGGCGCGCCGAATCCGGCTTCATCGGCTGGACCATGGGCGTGAATCACAGCACCATCGGCACGCAGACCGTGAACGCCATCTGCAATCTGGCGCTGCTCACCGGCAAAATCGGCCGCGCCGGCGCCGCGCCGTTTTCCATCACCGGCCAGTGCAACGCAATGGGTTCCCGCGAGGCCAGTTTCACCTCCGGCATGCCCGGTTACCGCAAATTCGAAGACCCGGCGGACCGCGCGGAACTCGCCGCCCGCCTTGGCGTGGATGAAACAAGGCTGCCCCGCAAGCGTGGCCTCGCCTATCCGGACATCATCGAAGCCACCGTTTCGAAAAAGATTCGCGCGCTGTGGGTCATCGCGACGAATCCGCTTGTGTCTTATCCGAATCAGGGCCTGTTGCGTCACGGCCTTTCCAATCTCGATTTCCTCGTCGTACAGGATGGCTATCATCCAACGCCCACCACGGAACTGGCTGACCTCGTTCTTCCCGCTGCCATCTGGGGCGAAAAAGAAGGCACCTACACCAACTCGGAACGGCGTGTCAGCAAGGTCAACAAAGCCGTTCCGCCTCCGGGCGAAGCGCGCACGGACTTCGATATCTTCCTCGCCATCGCGGCGCAGCTCGGCTGCCGTGAAGAACTCTTCAGGGGCTGGACAAAACCGGAAGACGCCTTCAACGAATGGCGGATGGTTTCGCGTGGCCGCCTCTGTGATGTTTCGGGAATCAGCTACGAACTGCTTGCAACCTGCGGCGCGGTGCAATGGCCGCTTCCCGAAGGAACCATCCCGGAACGAGCCTCCCGTCTTTACGCCGACGGGCGCTTTCAGACGCCGGACGGCAAAGCGAAACTGATCTGCGCCGATTGGGCCGCTTTCCCCGAACAGCCCGGCGGAGATTATCCGTTCATTCTCAATACCGGTCGCACCGTCGAGCACTGGCACACCCGCACCAAAACCAAAGAAGTGCCCATTTTGGAACGCTTGTCGCCGCGCGCCTGGCTGGAGATCAACCCGCGTGATGCGCAGAAACTCGGACTGCGCAGCCACGACTCGGTGGACATCATTTCGCGCCGCGGTGCAACACGCGGAGTCGAACTGCGACTCACCGAAATCACCGCGCCCGGGCAGGTCTTCATGCCCTTCCACTTTTTTGAGACCAACGTCAACGAAATCACGCAAAGTGCGTTCGACCCCATATCGCGCGAGCCCAATTACAAGCAGTGCGCGGTCCGTGTGGAACGCAGTGGAGCACACAAATGAAACGCCTCGTAGTTGTAGGAAACGGCATGGCCGGCGTGGCCTGCGTGGAACAGATTCTCAAGCGCAACCCGGAGTTTGATATCACCATCTTCGGCGATGAGACGCACGTCAATTACAACCGCATTATGTTGTCGCTTGTGCTCGCCGGAGAAAAATCCGCCGACGAAATTGTTCTCAATGATGCCGACTGGTATCGGTCGAACAAGATCCGCGCCCGCCTCGGCGTAAAGATTGCCGGCATTGATCGTCACGCGCGAATCGTCACCGACGAACAGGGCGAATCCACGCCCTACGACCGGCTGATCCTCGCCACCGGCAGCAAGGCCTTCATCCCGCCGATTCCCGGCGTCGATAAGGACAACGTCCATGTATTTCGCACTCTGGACGACACCCACGCGCTCATGGCGAAAGCCCGCAAAGGGCTGAAGACCGTCGTGATCGGCGGCGGCCTGCTCGGCCTGGAAGCGGCCCGCGGTCTGCAGGTTCGCGGCTGTGACGTGACCGTCATTCATCTCGCGGATTCACTCATGGAACGCCAGCTCGACGCCACCGGAGGCGACTATCTCAGGCGCCGCATCGAAGGCCTCGGCATTCGCGTGATGCTGCCCCGCCAGACCGCCGCCATCATGGGCAACGGGCATGTCGACGGGCTGCGCTTCGCCACCGGAGAAGAACTCAAAGCCGACCTCGTCGTGATTGCGGCGGGCATCAAACCCAATGCCGATCTCGGCCGGATCGCCGGAATCGAGGTCAATCGCGGCATCGTCGTCAACGATTTCATGGAGACCTCCGACCCGCAAATCTTCGCCGTGGGCGAGTGTACCGAGCATCGCGGACAAACCTTCGGCCTGGTGGCGCCGTTGTTCGACCAGGCGCGCGTGCTGGCCGCCACCATTACGGACAACCGCGGACCGGTCTTTTCCGCGGCCGCTCCCGCGAC
Source organism: uncultured Acidobacteriia bacterium (assembly GCA_903900705.1). Classification (GTDB taxonomy): domain Bacteria; phylum Acidobacteriota; class Terriglobia; order Bryobacterales; family Bryobacteraceae; genus BOG-234. The sequence goes on along the minus strand of CAIUOG010000045.1, from coordinate 44,242 downwards.
CCGGCTCAAAATCATGGGCATCGATATCTTCTCCGCCGGCGCGACGGACGACAAGGCGGAGGGAGTGGAAACCGTTCGCTACGAAGATCCGGCGCTCGGAGCCTATAAAAAACTGCTGATCAAAGACAACCGCCTCATCGGCATGATTCTGGTGGGCGATGTCGAAGACGAACAAACCTACCTCGACTGGATGCGCAGCGGTACAGATCTCGCTCCTCTGCGCCGCCAGTTGCTCTTCCCTCCGGCCGCCTCCGATCAGGGTCTGGAAGTGGCGGACATGCCGGACAGCGAAACCATTTGCGGCTGCAACGGAGTCCGCAAGGGCGACATCATCCACTCCATCCACGCGCACGGCATCACCACCATGGCCGAACTGAAGGAAAAGACCAGGGCCTCCACCAGTTGCGGCACCTGCGCGGGACTCTGCCAGAAGCTGCTCCGCGCCGTTGCGCCGGATTTCCAGGAAGAAACCAAAACCTCGCTGTGCGCCTGCGTACCGTTCTCTTATGAGCGGCTCCGCGAGATCGTCAAAGGCCAGAAACTGAAGTCCGTGGAAGAGGTGCTCGCCATCTACGGCAACCGCAAAGGCTGCGAAGTCTGCAAACCCGCCCTGAGTTACATGCTCGATATGCTGTGGTGCGGCGATCACGACGAGGACCGCTCGGCGCGCTTCATCAACGACCGCGTACACGCCAACATCCAGAAAGACGGTACTTTCTCCGTTGTCCCGCGCATGCGTGGCGGCGTGACCTCGCCCGATGAACTGCGGCGTATTGCGGATGTGGCCGACAAATACCAGATCCCCATGGTGAAGGTGACGGGCAGCCAGCGCCTCGACCTTCTGGGTGTCAAAAAGGCGGATCTCCCGGCCGTCTGGCGCGATCTCGGCATGCCCTCCGGGCAGGCCTACGCCAAAGGCGTCCGCATGGTGAAGACCTGTGTGGGCACGGAGTTCTGCCGTTTTGGCGTTCAGGATTCCACCAACACGGGTATCGAACTCGAAGCACGCCTCGAAAATCTCTTTACGCCGCACAAGTTCAAGATGGGCGTTGTCGGGTGCCCGAGGAACTGCGCGGAAGCCACCGTGAAAGATCTCGGGCTCATCGGGCAGGATGGCAGTTGGCAGATTGTCGTCGGCGGCGCGGCCGGTAAGTCCGTCCGGAAGGCGGACCTCCTGGTCACCGTCGAAACCAGGCAGGAAGCCATCGAAGCCAGTGAGCTGTTCTTCCAGTATTACCGCGAAAACGGCAATTATCTGGAACGCAGCTACGACTTCGTCGAACGCCTCGGTATTGAGAAAATTCGCAAAGACACGGTCTATGCGCCGGACGAAGAAAAGCGGAAGCTGCTCGAACGTCTTCACCGATCCAAAGCCCTTTCGCATGACGCGTGGCTTGAGGGCGACCGCCCCGTAAACCCCACGCAGTTCGTCCCGATTGAAGCCATTGAAAAAGCCCGGGAGCCTCAACTCGTATGATCACCCAGCGCAACTGGACCAAAATCACGCGTACCGAAAACATCCCTCCCCGCGAGGGCCGGTCCGTAAAAGTCGGCAGTCTGGAAATCGCTGTCTTTAATATCAACGGACGCTTTCTGACCATCGAGAATGCCTGCCCGCACAAAGGCGGCCCGCTCTGCGACGGTATGGTCACCGGCACAGCCGTTGTCTGCCCTCTGCATGGGCGCCACTTTGACCTGGAGACCGGCATTCCCGTCCGCGCCTCCGAACCTTCCTGCCTGGCTGTCTTCCCCACGTGCGTGGAAGACGGTGTGATTCTGGTCGATCTCGACGCTGGTCACCGGGCTTTCGAATCCGACGCGGCCTGAGCAGTCGCCGCGCGGCACTCGGTTTTACGGCACTTCCCCTCAGTGTTGGAGGGCCTCATTCGATCGCGATGCGGATGCAAACGGGCATCCCTTGTGCTCACGCAGATCTCCCTCGTCGGAGCCCCCTCGTCGGAGCCCCCTCGTCGGAGCCAATGAAAGAACACAAAGGGAGAATCGTTATGACACTCAGGAATAAAGCCACCAGCATCCGGCTCACTGACTTTTCCAGCGTTCCGATGCGCGCGTTCCACATGTCGTGGTTCGCTTTCTTTATCTGCTTTTTCGGCTGGTTCGGGCTCGCGCCACTCATGCCCGTCATCCGCCAGGAATTTCATCTCACCAAAGCCCAAATCGGCAACCTGACAATTGCCTCCGTCCTCATCACCGTTGTGGTTCGGGCGCTGATCGGCTTTCTCTGTGATCGCATCGGCCCGCGCCGCGCTTACACCTGCGTGCTGATCCTCGGGTCTCTGCCGGTGATGGGCGTCGGCCTCGCGCATGACTACCAGACGTTCCTGTTCTTCCGGCTCGCCATCGGAGCCATCGGCGCATCGTTCGTGATCACGCAGTATCACACCTCCGTGATGTTCGCGCCCAACATCGTGGGGACCGCGAACGCCGCCGCGGCGGGCTGGGGCAATCTTGGCGGAGGCGTGACGCAAATGGTCATGCCCCTCTTATTCGCCGGTTTTATGAGCCTCGGCGCGGGCGCATGGTGGGGCTGGCGCATGGCCATGTTGATCCCCGGCATCGTCATGTTCGTCACCGGTATCGCTTACTGCTTCATGACGCAGGACACGGCGGACGGCGACTTCGCTGATCTCCGCGCCCGCGGAGAAATGACCGCTAAATCCGCGGCGGGCGGAGCGTTTGCCGCCGCGTGCCGCGATCCGCGCGTCTGGGCACTGTTCGTCATCTACGGAGCCTGCTTTGGCATGGAACTCACCATCGACAACATCGCCGCTCTTTACTTCACCGACAACTTCCACCTCGGCCTCACCGCCGCCGGGTTCGTGGCGGGCTCGTTTGGCATGATGAACCTTTTCGCCCGCGCTCTCGGCGGCATCGTCAGTGACCGCTGCCATAAGATCTGGGGCCTGCGCGGACGCGCTCTGCTGCTGGGCGGAACTATCTTCTGCGAAGGCCTGGCGCTGATGCTCTTCTCCCGGATGCGCTGGCTCCCCCTCGCCATTGCCACCATGATGCTCACAGGCCTCTTCATCAAGATGTCCAACGGCGCCAGTTACGCCGTCGTCCCCTTCGTGAATAAGAAAGCGCTCGGCGCGGTAGCGGGAATCGTCGGCGCGGGCGGCAACGTCGGTTCTGTGCTCGCCGGCTTCCTCTTCAAGGGCGGTATGCCGTGGACGCAGGCTCTTTTCGTGCTGGGCGTCACGGTCACCGTGACCTCCGTCTTCGCCCTGCTGGTTCGCTTTTCTGATGCGGAAGAGCGCCACGCCGAACACGAAATCGCCACCCGGCTTTCCAATGAAATGCTTCCGGCGGCCGCGATGACGGCGGGAGCAATGGGAGACTGACATGACAAACAGACTGCTCTCCCTCTGCTGGCTTGCCGCCGCCACTCTGGCTGCGCAAACCACGTCAGACCCCATCAAACTGGGCGACGTGAATTTCACCGCCACCTTTCGCACCCGCGCCTACGTCTGGGATTTCTTTCAGGCCGCCCCGCAATATGCCCATCAATACGGCTATTCGGGTAACCTGCTTCGCCTCAACTTCGCGGAGAAGCGCGCCGCGTTCGATTTTGACGCCGAGATCGCCGTCCCCTTACTGCTGAACCTTCCGAAAACCGCCACCGCTCCGGCTCCGCAGGGCGCGCTCGGCCTCGGGTCAAATTACTACGCCGCCAACGGCCACCAGTACGCCGCCATGGCCTTCGCCAAACAGCTCTACGCTCGCTATCATTTCGGCGACCAGGGCTCGCAAAGCGTTCAGGCCGGTCGTTTCGAGTTCAACGACGGCTCCGAACTGGCCCCCAAAAATGCCACTCTGGCCGCCCTCAAACGCGACCGCATCAGCCAGCGACTCATCGGGACCTTTGGCTTCTCCGATGTGGGCCGCGGTTTCGACGGTCTTCATTACGACTGGAACCAGCCCGGTTCCACCGATCTTACCTTCGTCGCCGCTACTCCCACACGCGGCGTCTTCCAGACCGATGGCTGGGGCTGGAACCGCATCGGCTTTGGCTATGGATCTTTCACCAAACAGTGGGGCCACGGCGCCCACGCCGCTGACACCCGCGTCTTCGTCATCGACTACGACGATTTCCGCCACATCGTTAAAACCGACAACCGCCCCGCGGCGGTGAAGAAGAATGATCTGGAGAATATCCATATCCAGTCCTACGGCGCGCATAGTGTCCACGCCTTCGCCACCACTGCCGGAACCGTGGACGCCCTGGCCTGGGGTGTCATTCAGCGTGGGAAATGGGGCACGCAGTCCCAGCAGTCGTACGCTTACGATCTGGAAGCCGGCTTTCAGCCGGCTATCCTGCCGAAGCTCCGGCCCTGGCTTCGTGGCGGCTATGCCGTCGGCTCGGGAGACGGCAACACTGCCGATAACAGGCACGAAACCTTCTTTCAGCTTCTGCCCACGCCCCGCCCTTACGCGCGCATGCCGTTTTTCAACATGATGAATACGGAAGATGCCTTCGGCGCGCTGCTGCTGCGTCCCGGCGCGAAGATCACCATCACGAGCGAAGCCCACTCGCTCCGGCTTACCAACGCCAATGACCTCTGGTACTCCGGCGGCGGCGCGTTTCAGCCCTGGACCTTCGGCTATGCCGGTCGCGCCACCTCCGGCCGGCGGTCCCTCGCCAATCTCTGCGACACCAGCGTGGAATACCGCTATACCAGCCACATGACCTTTACCGCCTACCTGGGTTACGCGCAGGGCAAGGCGGTCATACAGCAGATCTATCCTGCCGGAACCGGTGGCCGCTTCGGCTATCTGGAGGCCCTGTTCCGGATGTAATCTGCGCGCTCAGCTCCATTTCGGCGTGACTCGGTCGTCATACTGAAAGAAAGAAGCCCGATTCGAACCCATGTCATTTGGAGGACTCAAAGTACTTAGTCTGGAAAGCCGGCGCGCCAGGGAAATGGAAGCCCTGATTCGCCGTGAGGGGGGCGACCCGATGGTCGCCCCTTCCGTTCAGGAACGCGCATTGGACGACCATCAGGGCGCCCTCGAATTTGTCGGTCGTCTGGAGGCAGGCGAATTCGACCTCGTGGTGTGCATGACCGCCGCCGGTTTGGCATTCCTGCGGGAACTCGCCCTTGCCGATGCGGCTGACGGCTCAACCGTCGCGCGCCTCTCGGAAGGGCTGCGCAGGACGCACATCGTGTCCCGCGGTCCCAAGCCTGTACCGGTCCTGCGGGAATTGGGTGTGAAGGCGCACGTCGTCGTGCCGGAACCGAATACCTGGAGAGAAATTGTGGCCGCCGTCGCCGCGCGCCCGGAGCGCCGAATTATGGTCCAGGAATACGGCAGGCCGAATCCCGAGATGACCGCCGCGCTCGAAGCCCTCGGCGCGCGCGTCACGCCCTTCGCCATTTACCGTTGGGAATTGCCCGCCGATACGGAACCGCTGCGGGAGGCCGCCCGGCGGCTGGCGGCGCGGGATATCGACGTGGTTCTGTTCACTTCGTCCATCCAGCTCGACCATCTCTTTCTGATCGCCGCGGAACTGGGCCTGGAGGCGGAAGTGCGCAACTCGCTGGCTCACCATGCGGTGCTGGCTTCCGTTGGCCCCATCATGACGTCCGCGCTCGAGGCCGCGGGACTGCCCGTCGACGTGATTCCGACGCATCCGAAAATGGCGGGTCTCGTCAAAGCCTCCGCCGAACAGGCCGCTGCCGCGCTCGCCCGCAAACGAGTTCTCAGGTCCTGAAGAGAAATCCTTCAGCGCCGGGGTTATCCTTCAGTCGCTCCGTTCATTCAGCGAACACCGCGAACGTGTCGCGGCGGTGAGACTCCGGGCGGCCCGTGATTCCCCTGCACAACTCACCGATGGTGATGACGCTGAGGTACGGCAGTCGTCCGAGGCCTCCGGCCATTGCGCCACGAGCGCGACGGGTTCGGGGTGGGTTACCTGCGACCAGACCGTCCGCATCGAAAGCCCAGGAAGGGCGCTCGCTTCCCGCGTTGATAGCCACGCTCTGCGCCTTGCCCTTCTCCGTCTGAGCAAAAAAGAGGCGGCGGGAACACACAGGAACGCGAATCGATCGGGCGCGACTACCAGGGACGTTTAGCCATCGTTCTCCACCAAGTCAACCGGGCGGCTGGCGGATTGGTTGGGGTTCAGTCGCTCAATGAGCTGACGATCGTCAACGTCATCGGGGTTCTTGAGCCCATGCAAGAGATTGTTGCGGACGAATTCATTGCTCGGGAAACAATCCCGGCATCCAGCGACCCGCAAGCGTCGCAGGGAAGAGGAGACGCAGAGGCGCTCGCGGATTGTCGGAGGTGAGTACGCCTTTATCTACGAGAGCGGCGACAATTCGCCGTGCCTGACGCTCACCAGTGCCGACCACAGCGTCGGCATCGCCCCTTGGAAGTTCACCTCGGTAAAGTACCGCTTCGAGAATACTGCCTGCCTTCCGCGGTAATTCGTCGAGCCTGATTTCCTCTTCTGCCCACATGAGAATTCGGGCGCGCAGGCGATCTGGCTGGACCAGGCCTTCCATGAAGGTCACCTGATCGATGCAGACAGTAAGAAAAAACTTCGTAAATGCCGCGAGCGCCTCTTCGCTCAGGGTGCCTCGTCCGTCGAGATCGTTGCGACGGTGGAGATCGCATTCAGCGAGATGCCGCTTGTACTCCTGCGCATTGCGGGCGAGGCCTCGGGCAACCGACCATACGGCTCCGGTTTCAAGGGTATCGAGCAGAATCGCATGCGACATCAGTCGCGCCACGCGGCCATTGCCGTCAAGGAAAGGATGCATCCAGAGGAATCGATGATGAGCGCCCGCAGCGGAAAGTATCGATTCGGTTTTGCCCACGGTGGCGTAAACTTTTTCAAACCGCTCAAGGAAGCGGGGGAGGGCGCCCGGACTGATCGCGACGTGATGACCCACCTGAACATCGCGGTGGCGCAATTCGCCCGGAATGATGCGTACTCGTTCATGCGCCTTCGGGTCTTCAACCCAGAGCAAATCCTCCGGCAGCAACTCGCAGAACCGCCGGTGGGTTTCACAGATGCCTTCGACCGTCAGCGCGCGGCGCCCTTTGAGCCCCCCCCGGTCAATCCACTGTTGCGCGGCAATGTGGGCTTTGGCTTCTATCTGCAGGTCGCGTTTTTTCTTATCGTTGCTGTATTCGCCTTTCAGCGCGCGCTCGATATCGACAGGATGGGTGCTGTGCCCTTCAATGAGATTCGAGTAATAGCAATTCATCGAGCGGACCAAATCCGACAGCGAAGAAAGAATGCTCGCGGGCAGGCTAGCGCGGAACGCGGCGGACTTTTGGATCAAGTCGAAAGCAAGATCCGTCAGCGCCCCTCGATGACGGGGTCCAAGGAGCAGAGGCTCCATCACCGAGACGATCTCGTCTCGATCCGCCGTTTTTATGTCCGCATCCATGACCGTATCAACCTGTGGTTCAAACGTATACATATCATACATTTAAATGATTGCCAGGCTGGGATGACGCCGGAGAAATGTCCGCTAAAATGTCCGATTGGAAGAAAAAACAGAACTGCCACCGAAGCTTTGGTGGCACGAAAGCTTTACCCATTGCTTTCGTTCCGCTTGTGAAGCCGGGCGCCTTCGAGCTTAGGTTTGACGGCAACCATGCACGGATCGTGCTGAACCTGAAGGAGTGGCTGTGCATCCACCGGGCCTAAGGAACTTCAGCACCCTTGAACGCAGGTGATTTCCGGGTATTCCCTTCGGATCGCGTCCTTCCAGACGCTACCATCTCCCTGTGTCCCAAACGACGCGCCGGGTCTTTACGTCCCGCCTTCCGTTTCCAGCATGCTCCCCATCGTTTTACCCGAGCTGAATGCGTGAACGAGCTCGCTCAGACTGAAGCCGGTTGAAACGGAGGCGAGGAAGGGAGTTGAATCCAGCCGGGCCGATGGAGACGTTGCGTCCGCTCTCGGCTGGGAGGGGCACTCAGGTGAAGGTTCAACCTGACACGCGGAGCTGCTGTTAGTTTTGTCCGCACGAATTTTCGCCCGCAGTTTGTTAACACCAGCCCTTCCGTAGTCCCCCCGCCGTATCCCCAACAAAGCAAACCCTTCGCCGTGTCTTCGTTCTCTGGTCTCATTCTCCGAGAGAACGTCTGCGCGCCGAGGGCACCCCGTTTTTCCACTCTCCAGGGCGTTTCTCTCCGGGCCGGGACCGGATGGACCCGCTCAAGGAGAGCCCTTCATCGATAAAGAAGCTCGCCAATTTCAGAGCGTTCGCTATCGAAGCGGGCATGCCCCGCGCCGTCGTATTCGCGTATGGTCTCGAGGGAGCAGACTGCCAGGGTGAAGGAAGTGCTGCGATCCGTCTCGTACAATGCAGCCGAGCGCACGCTGAAGTTCGTTCGGATCGAACCCACCGACACGCCTGTCGACGAGCAATAGCCACGGCTTTCCGGCGGTACAATACAGGAGGGAGATTTTGCGGTGAATATTGCGATCGACATTCCGGATGACATCGGACACGTTCTCGCCGCCCAGGCGGGCGGTGTTTCGCGCGCCGTGCTGGAAGCCGTCGCAATCGAGTCCTATCGTTCCGGCGCGATCACCCCTGCGCAGGTCCAGCAAATGCTTGGGTTGAACTCGTGGTGGGCGACGGAGTCGTTCCTGCACCGCGCCGAGGCTTTCCACGACTACACGATGGATGACCTCGAAAAGGATATCGCTGCGATTCGCGACGCCTCGCACAAGTGATTGCAGTCGCCGATGCATCGCCGCTCTGCTACCTGGTGCTGATCGGCGAGATTGATCTTCTTCCGCAGCTATTCAGTCGAGTTCTGGTGCCTCACGCGGTCGTTCTTAAACTACTCCATGAAGATGCTCCCGCAGCCGTTCGGGCATGGGCCTCCAACCCGCCCGAATGGATCTCGGTCGAACAGACACCCAACGTCATTTCCCGGGGCATGGAAAAGCTACAGGCTGGGGAGCGGGCGGTTATTTTCCTCGCCGAATCGGTAAAAGCCGACATCGTCATCATCGACGAGAGAGCCGCGCGGCTTATTGCTGCGGAACGAGGGCTATCGGTTACCGGAATATTGGGCGTACTCTGGGAGGCCGCGACGCGTAAGTTCGTGAATCTGGCGGATGCGATCGACCAGCTCCGGAGAACCACCTTTCGATGTTCTCCCGCACTTTTCAAGGCCACACTGGAGCGGTATGGCACACGTTCGGTTTAGGGTGTCACGCAGGCCGTCGATTTTCAGAAACGAATCGGCCTCAATTGGGGTCTTGGCGTTCTCGTATTTTCAATAACTTACGCATCGTCAATGTTGACCAACCGGTGAAAAGGATGTCAGGGGCGAATTGAGCCAAATTGTTTATCCCCAACCTCTTAGCCCCATTTGGTTTACGCCAGCACGCCCGCTGAGGCGCGCAACTGGCCGATATTCCGCGTCTCCCCGCTCTCTCCGTTTTTTCTCCTCTCTCGTTTGGGCAGCCAGACCATCGCTTCTACGGCTTTGCCGGAGGCCGTTTCTCACGGAGTGGGCTGGAGAAACCCGAAGTGGTTTACACGAATTCCGGAGAGTCCGGCCCAGCGGGGACGGATTCAAAACCGAGGCAAATCCGTCGTCTTGGCACAGGCAGGCGAGCCGAACAGGGAATAGCCAAGTATCCTTGAAATGAACAGTGCGTCGCAGTGGAACAACAGACCGTAGAGAAAGACTGAGTGCAAAGCGTAGCGGCGTCTCTGCGACAAGCTCGCAGGACTACCTCCATCTGGCTCATCTCCTGTTTAGGCACTCCGAAGCGTATGCAGTTCAATGCGTTGGCGGCAATTGCTCGCGGTACACGTGGGCGGGGCTGCCAATCCTTCTTGCGGCTCTTCAGGCCCTTGTCGTGGAATACGAATTCATCCTTCACCCGCACCCGACCACAAAGCCGCCGGACATCGCAACACCCGAGTTCATCGCGCGTTACGGCATCAGCGGTGAACTGTTAGAAGACTTCAAGGATCTCGTTGAACTGCGAAACGAAATAATCCATCCAGCGCACGCAGCGACTGGGACGACGGACAATTGGCCCCTGTATCTGGCGCGAGTCAAGGCAAAGGGAATCCTGGAGAGCACCGGCGAGGAGCATGATTTTGTTCTTCTGAGCCAGATCGCCTCGCACCGACTCTTCGTCTGGGCGGTTGGAATCGTCCGCTTATTGTATGAGAAAGTCATCATCAGTGATCCAGAACGCATGCCCCTCTTTGCGGGTTATCTCGCGAGCTTCGATCCTCCCTGGTTCCATTGAATCCGGGCCGGAACGCCGAGGTTAAGCAGCCCCAGGCAGTACAGGGGACAGTTCTAGAGAGCTACGACAACAGACACGCGATTTAGTTGACGGGGGGGGGGGCGAACTGAGTTATCATTCCCGGGAATGATTAGTCAAACTGCGATACTGACGCTTATGGCTGCTTCCCTGGCTCTGGCCGCCGATCCTTTTATCGGGACCTGGAAGTCCGATCCGTCGAAAGCGAAGCCCAGTCCCGGATCCGCGAGCTTCCGCAGCGACGGAATCATGACTTGGAATGCGGTGACGAAAGATCATTACCAGGAGTCCTGGACCTCGAAGAACGGGCAGCCCGCCGTAACGCCCACCGGGGAACCCGCCCGAGTGGTTGATATCTACCTTGACGGCAAGGATCACGGCGCCGGTGGAAATGGTGTCGTCAGTATTGCAGTCCGGACTGACGAACGTCATGTGCGCATGACCGTCAGGGGCCCAAAGGGCACGACCGTTACTGATGACGTGGTCTCCGCGGATGGTAAAACCCTGACCGTAACCAGGAAAGGCACCGGGGCAAACAACGGGCGGGTCCTCGACGAGGTTTTCGTCTTCACGAAGCAGTAATCCGCAACGGCGGGCACCCGCCACAGTCAAGAGAAGGTCCATCGCGGAAGGCTCTAACGGTACTCGGTCTGCTGTCTATGCCAGCCTGGATTGACCGGGACATCCCTCAATAAGCCCCAAACGGCATCGTCGTTCCCGGAAGATCGACGCCAGTTCCTGAATCGTGTGTCCTCGGTATCCTGATCCGCCGCTACTGCCGATGCCGATCCACGGCGGGTGGTCGCGAGGCATGCAAGGGCGTCATGATCAGCGCGGGCGAAGTTCGTTCGAATCGAACCGCCCCGGGAGTCCATCTGATCGAGGCTGCTTGTGTTTCGTTATATCGGTAGATAGTGTAAAATACCAATGTAACGCAACATGACCAGCGCCCAGCGTATCCTCGCCATAGCCAAACGCCAACCGCTGATCCGCCCGCGCGACGTTGAGGCGCGCGGAATTGCACGGGAATCGCTGCTCCGCCTCTATCGCCAGGGCCTTCTCGTACGTCAGGCACGCGGCGTCTATTCCCTGCCGGAGTCATCGATCACAGAGCATCACAGCCTTGCCATCGCGGCCACGCGGACACCGGGCGGTGTGATCTGCCTTCTATCCGCGCTGCGATTCCATGGCCTGTCGACGCAGGATCCGCACGAAGTCTGGATGGCAATTGATTTCAAAGCCCACAAGCCGGTCGCTGAGTCAGTGGCGCTTCGAGTGGTTCGGTTCTCCGGGCCCGCGCTGATCGAAGGTGTTGAGCACCACACCATCGAAGGTATTCGTGTGCCCGTCTACTCCGCTGCGAAAACGGTGGCCGACTGCTTCAAGTACAGGAACAAGCTCGGAGTCGACGTTGCGATTGAAGCGCTGAGAGACGCACTGCGTTCACGCAAGGCTACGGTCGACCAGATCCACCGCTTCGCAAAGGTCTGCCGGGTGTCCAATGTGATCCGGCCTTACCTGGAGTCGGCGGTATGAAAAAGATCACCAACATCGCGGGATCACACCGCGCGAAGCTGCTGGCTCTGGCGCGCGAGCGGGGCGAAGACTTCCAGTTCCTCCTCGGCCGATGGATCGTTGAGCGCTTTCTCTATAGACTCTCGCAGTCGGCTCACAAGGACAGCTTTGTCCTCAAGGGTGCGATGCTGTTTCTCGCGTGGGAGGGACAAATGCACCGCCCAACACGCGACCTCGACCTTCTTGGATTTGGATCCCCGGAAATTCCGGACGTCACGCAGCGGATTCGCGAAATCTGCGCGCTGGTCGAGTCAGACGGGATTCTATTCGATCTTCCCGGCATCGAGGGAAGCAGAATCAAAGAGGACGCCGAATATGAAGGCGTCCGCCTGCGTGTGCCGGCCAGTCTGGACGGGGCACGGATCGTCATGCAGATCGATGTCGGATTTGGTGATCTCGTCGACCCGGCGCCCGGACCGCTCACCTTTCCGGTGCTCCTGCCTCTCGCCGCTCCGGTCCTTCGCGCGTATCCCCCTGAGGCAGTTATCGCCGAAAAGTTCCACGCGATGGTTGTTCTCGGCATCGCGAACAGCCGGATGAAGGACTTCTTCGACATCTGGACCCTTGGCCAAACTCACCACTTTGAAATCGGGCAGCTGGCGCGTGCCATCGGGAGCACATTTGAGCGGCGCCAGACGCCAGTACCCGAAGACTTGCCGCTCGCACTGACCGGCGAGTTTCTGGAGGACCCCGCAAAGCTGACTCAGTGGACGGCGTTCGGGAAGCGGCTCGCCCTGGGCGACCTGCCGAACCTTCCGGCAGTTGGCGGATACATCGCGGCTTTTCTTAAGCCAGCGCTGGATGCCCAACGCCACGAGGGTGCCGCTGGACGCGAGTGGATTCCTGGCGGTCCCTGGTCTTAAGGACCTCCGTACTACCCCATTTCTCTGTTTTGATGTTCGTGGCGCTGTATGGCTCGGGCCGTTCCATCCGCAGATCAGAACAGCAATTCCGGGCCGAGCGCCGATATTTTTTTTTTAATAACTTAGTGGGTGGCCCTGTTAACCAGCCGGTGAAAATGATGTCAGGGGCGAATTGAGCCAGATTTTGTCCGCACGAATTTTCACCCGCAGTTTGTTAACACTGGCGCTTCCGTAGTCCCCCCGCAGTATCCCCAACAAAGCAAACCCTTTGCCGTGTCTTCGTTCTCTGGTCTCATTCTCGGAGAGAACGTCTGCGCGCCGAGGGCACCCCGTTTTCCCACTCTCCACTGCGTTTTTCTCCGGGCCGGGACAGGATGGACCCGCTCAAGGAGAGCCCTTCATCGATAAAGAAGCTCGCCAATTTCAGAGCGTTCGCTATCGAAGCGGGCAGGCCCCGCGCCGTCGTAGCCCAAAAATGTACTGCTCACAATGTGGATGTCGAGGGCGTGTCCGCCATTCCAGGGGCCGGACAATTTCCGAGGTTGCACTGAAACGCTCAATATTCCTCTTCCTTGTCATTCTACGAATTGCAAGCCCCTCGGGGCAGCGCCGCTGGACCAGGCGGACTGGGCGGAGCAGCCGTTGGGCAGGATGGTGACCTCCCTCAGCCCCACCCGGGCCGGTCTCATTCCAGCCGGTCTCATTTCCATTAACGTTATGATCTGGAGACCATTTGATGGTGACGGGTATCATGCCAGTTTCGGAGTTCCTTGATGATCTCGGCAAGAAGCGCTCGATGTGAATGCGGTACGCCCGTTCTTCAGCATTACCGGAAGCTGGTTTTTGGGCGGCTCCTTGGGCACTGAGCCACCGTCATTCCCAACCCACCCAAAAATCTATCCCCCACCCCCTCAACCACTTACCCCACACCCAACCCCCAAACCACCCCACGCCATGCCATAACCATATCGTGAGCCCCCTCCTTCCCCATCGCCGCGCCTCCCGGACCGCCAACCCAACCTCCAGCCCCCTTTTCGTCGCAAAAAACGAAAAAATTGCGGAACGAACCTGCCAGGTGATTGATTCTAAAGGCACACCCACCAAAACCACCCACCGGGAGCACCACGTTTCCACCCCGCTTTACCCGCTTCGAAGCCCATTTCGCCCTGGTTTTTACACGTTTCGCACCCAAAAACCGCGTTACATTATCCTGAACCCTGGTAACGTGGCTCCCGTCCGCCGCCGCCCCAACAACTTGCCACCCATGCGAAAACTTTTCCTCTTCACCCTCGCCGCCACCCGCCTGCTCCAGGCCCAGCCCGGCCCGGCGCCTCTGCCAACCGACCCCCTCCCAAAAGAATGGATCGACCCCGACACCGGCCATCGCGTCATCCGCCTCTCCCGCGAAGACGGCACCGCCTCCCTCTACTTCCACCAGAACGCCTACTCGGCCGACGGTAAAAAACTCGTCGTCACCAACCCCCACGGCATCGCCACCATCAATCTCGAAACCCGCGCCATCGAACAGGTCGTCGAAGGCCGCGTCAACATCCTCGTCACCGGCCACAAAACCGGCCGCATCTACTACACCCGTGACGGAGCCATCTTCGCCACCGACCTCGACACCAAAAAGACCACCGAAATCGCCAAAATGCCTCCCCAGGCCGGCCCCCGCGGCGCTGTCGCCGTCAATGCCGATGAAACCCTCCTCGTCGGCATCGCGCCCGACCCCGACGGTAAAGTCATCCCCCGCACCCCGCCCGCCAACGGTGGCGGCGGTAGCCTCGAAGCCAACTGGGCCGCCGGTACGCCCAAAATGCTCTACACCATCGAGATCGCCACCGGCAAATTCCGCAAAATCTACACCGAGAATGACTGGACCAACCACCTCCAGATGTCTCCCACAGACCCCAACCTCATCATGTTCTGTCACGAAGGCCCCTGGCACTACAACGACCGCGTCTGGACCATTCGCACCGACGGCACCGGCCTCAAACTCATGCACGAACGCACCCAGAACATGGAAATCGCCGGTCACGAATTCTTCAGCGCCGATGGCAAAACCGTCTGGTATGACCTGCAAACCCCCAAAAGCACCGTCTTCTGGGTCGCCGGCGTCGACCTCGCCACCGGCCATCGCACCTGGTACAACCTCCAGCGCCCCGAATGGTCCGTGCACTACAACGTCTCCGCCGATGGCAAACTCTTCGCCGGCGATGGCGGCGGTCCCGACAGCGTCGCCGCCCGCACCCCCGATGGCGAAAAAATCCCCGGCAACGGCCAGTGGATCTACCTCTTCCGCCCTTCCATGGTCAAAGGCAGCTCCTTCCGCGATAAGAAGGACCTCATCGATATCGGCTACTTCAAATCCGAAAAGCTCGTAAATCTCTCAAAACACAACTACCACCTCGAACCGAACGTCACCTTTTCGCCCGACATGAAGTGGATCGTCTTCCGGTCGAATATGCTGGGTCCAACGCACGTCTTCGCGGTCGAAATCGCAAAGGCGGTGAAATAACTCCTATGAACCTCCGCCTCAGCCTCTTCTTCGCGCTCGCCTCCACCCTCGCGGCCCAGCCCGCCGCACCGCATTGGGTCACCACCTGGGCCACCGCGCAGCCGCTCATCCGCCCGGCCGCCAGCCAGCCCCAGACCGGCCAGCCCCCCAGGGGCTTCGCCAACCAGACCGTCCGCATGATCGTCCGCAGCAGCGTCGCCGGCTCGAAACTCCGCATCAAGCTCTCCAGCCCCTTCGGCGCAGGGCCCGTCACCATCGGCGGCGCGCACCTCGCCCTGCGGAAAAAGGACGCCGAAATCGTCCCTGCCTCGGACCGCGCCCTCACCTTTAACGGCAAGCCCTCCGTCACCCTCGGCCCTGGCATGGTCATGCTTTCTGACCCTCTCGATTTCCCCGTTGCCCCGCAGGCAGACCTCGCCGTCAGCCTCTGGTTCCCCACCGAAACGGGCCCGCCCTCCGCGCACGGCGGACTCCGCACCAGCTACGTCTCAAAGGAAGGCGACTTCCTCGCCGCCACGGACATCGCCGCCCCGGATCAGGGCAACGCCGCCAAACGCCCCCAGTACTTCTATCTCGAAAGCCTCGAAGTCACGGCCCCCGCGGACGTCGCCACCATCGTCACCTTCGGCGATTCCATCACCGAGGGCGCGCGCTCCACCGTCGATTCCGACCATCCCTGGCCCACCCTCCTCAGCGCCCGTCTCGCCGCCAACAAAGCCACCCGGCATCTCGCCGTGGCCAACATGGGCATCGGCGGCAACCGCGTCCTGCGGGACGGTTCCGGCGCCAGCGCCCTCGCCCGTTTTGATCGTGACGTTCTCAGCCAGGCCGGCGTGAAATGGGTCATGCTGCTCGAAGGCATCAATGACATCGGCCACGCCAATACCGAGCCCGTCACTGCCGACGAACTCATCGGAGCCTTCCGCCAGCTCATCGAACGCGCCCACACCCACGGCATCAGGGTCATCGGCTGCACCCTCACGCCCTACGAAGGTGCGGGCTACTCCCGTCCCGAAGGCGAGGCCATGCGCGAAGCCCTCAACACCTGGATTCGCACCCCGGGCTCCTTTGACGCCGTTGTCGATTTCGAGGCCGCCACCCGCGATCCCAACAACCCCAAACATCTCCGCCCGGATTTCGATCCCGGCGATCACCTCCACCCCAACGATGCCGGCTATCAGGCCATGGCCGACGCCATCGACCTCGGCATCTTTACCCGGCGGTCGAAATGAAACTGACCCGCCGCCAGATCCTCGCCCAAGCCGCCCTCGCCCAGGTCGCCCAGGCTGCCGCCGAACAGCAGACCGACGCCCAACAGGCTTCCTCCCAGGCCGCCGCCATCCCCCTGAACTGGCTGAGCAATGAAGCCCCCGCCCAGCCCGCCGGCGTCAGCTGGGGCGTGCCGTTCCCCCGCGGCACGGTCTCCAGCTCCCAGACCTTCACGCTCACCGCCAACGGCGTCCCGCTGCCCCTCCAGACCTGGCCGCTCGCTTACTGGCCCGATGGTTCCATCAAGTTCAACGGCTTCGCAACCGTCGCCCCCGCCACCGCCGCGAATCTCCGCCTCGCCCCCGGCGCGCCCGCGCCGGTCGGCCCCGCGCTCACCGTCCGGCAAACCGCCGCCGCCCTCGAAATCGACACCGGCGCGCTCCAGTGTTCCATCCCCCAATCCGGCCCGGACTTTCTCACCAGCCTTCGCGTCGGCGCCCAAACCGTCGCCGGACCCGCGCGCCTTCGCTGCGTCACCGAAAACCGCCTCACCCCCAACACGCTCCGCCTGGACGACTACCACTCGGAAATCAAATCCGTCGTCGCCGAACAGACGGGCCCCGTCCGCGCCGTCGTCAGAATCGAGGGCGTCCACCGGGCAGAGCAGGGAACTCGCGAATGGCTTCCCTTCACCCTGCGCCTCTACTTCTACGCGGGCAGCGAAAACATCCGCCTCGTCCACAGCTTCATCTTTGATGGCGATGACCGGAAGGACTTCATTCGCGGCCTCGGCCTCTCCTTCGCCGTCCCCTTCCGCGAGCAGTTGCACAACCGCCACGTCCACTTCGCCGGCGACGCGAACGGCGTCTGGGCCGAACCCGTTCTGCCCGCCACCGGCCGCCGCGTCCTCTCCGCCCCCGGCTCCCGAGCCAATCTCTTTGAAGATCAGCTCGCTGGCAAACGTCTCCCCAACCGCGAAACCTTCGCCGCGCCGGGCCAGAAGCTCCTCGCCGACTGGGCCACCTGGGATTCCTACAAACTCACCCAGCTCACCGCCGATGGCTTCGCTATCCAGAAGCGCGCCGTTTCCGAGGGCTGCTGGCTCGATGCCGCCTGGGGCCATCGCTCCGGTGGCTGCGCCTTTGTGGGTGATGTCTCGGGTGGCCTCGCCGTCGCCCTGAAGAATATGTGGCAGTCGCACCCCGCGTCCTTCGAGATCCACGCGGCCACCACGCCCGCGGCCGACCTCCGCGTCTGGCTCTGGTCCCCGGACGCCGCCGCCATGGATCTGCGCCACTACGACACCCGCGCGCATGATCTCGATTCCAGCTATGAAGACGTGCAGCCCGGCTTCAGCACCCCGCACGGCGTCGCCCGCACCAGCGAACTGATGCTGTTCCCGTCCGCCGTGCTCCCCACCCATCAGGACACCGCGCGCCGCGCCGCCTTCACCCAACGGCCGCCGCTCCTCACCGCGTCCCCGGCCCACCTCCATGCCGCCAAAGTCTTCGGCATCTGGAGCCTGCCGGACCGATCCGTCCCCGCCAAAGCCACCCTCGAAGACCACCTCGACGCGGCTTTTGACCTCTACCACCGCGAAATCGAACAGCGTCACTGGTACGGTTTCTGGAACTACGGCGACGTCATGCACCAGCACGATGGCCCCCGCCACACCTGGCGCTATGATGTCGGCGGCTTTGCCTGGGACAACACCGAACTCGGCACCGACCTCTGGCTCTGGTACACCTTCCTCCGCACTGGCCGCGCCGACGTCTTCCGCATGGCCGAAGCCATGACCCGCCACACCAGCGAGGTCGATGTTTATCACCTTGGCCGCTTCGCCGGTCTCGGCTCCCGTCATAATGTCCGGCACTGGGGCTGTGGCGCGAAGGAGTCCCGCATCAGCCAGGCCTCTTACCGTCGCTTCTACTACTACCTCACCACCGATGAACGTACCGGCGACCTGATGCGCGCTGTCGTCGACGTCGATGCCAAACTCCTCGAACTCGATCCCATGCGTCTCGCCTCGCCGCAGACCGAACCCATCCCATACCCCGCCCGTGTCCGCGGCGGCCCGGACTGGCTCGCCTTCGTCGGCAACTGGATGACGGAATGGGAACGCACCGGCCAGCCCAAATATCGCGATAAGATCCTCGCCGGCATGGACTCCATTGCCGCCATGCCCTACGGCTTCCTCACCGGGCCTAACCAGCTCTACGGCTATGACCCTGCCACCGGCAAAATGGGTTCGATTGTTCCGGGCGGCTACGGCGTCTACAACCTCGCCACCATCATGGGCGGCGCGGAGGTCGTCTTTGAATTGAATGAACTCATCGACCACGCCGGCTGGCGCAAGGCCTGGCTCGAATACTGCGAACGCCACGGTGCGCGGAAAGAGAGCCCGGTGGCGGATGCCGCCGATGCCCGCTATGCCACCTTCGCCCGTCTGGCCGCGTACGTTTATCGCGAGACGAAGAACGCTGCCTTCGCAAAGAAAGCCTGGAGCCGCGTCACCGTCCCGGCGTACGCCACCACGCACCTCGCCACGCCGGAAGTTCTGAACCCAATAGACGAAATCCCCGGGCTGTCGACCAACTCGACGGCCCAGGGATGTCTGGAAGCGATTCAGGTACTCGAAATGTGTCCGGAGGTTATTCCACGCTGACGGTAATGTTCACCGGAACACTCTTCGGCGGATAGCACGCCTTGTTGTCGCAGGCCTGGTAGCGCAGCGTGCCGGTCTGTGCGGCCGGGCCGTTCTGGGCATCCGCCGGAACCTTGAACTTCGTCGTGATGGCGAACTCGCCGGTCACCACCGAGAGCGGCTTTTCGGAGAACGAGTACTTCTCCATTTCCGGCTTCGGATAGGTAATCCCGTCCAGTTGCAGCGGTCCCGCCGTCCACTTCAGAGTGAGCGGAATCAGGTACGCTTCAGACGGCTTGTTGCTGTTGGCGTGATAGCCGGCAGGCAGCGTCGCCTTCAGCGTCACGGTGGTCTCGCCGCCCTTCTTCGCTTTCACGGTGGGCACCGGCTCCACTTTCAGAGTCGGGGCCATCTGGGCGTTAAGCGCCGCGATGGTCAGGAGTCCCGGCAGAGACAGGCGCAGCAGGTGTTTGCAGCAGTTGTTCAATGGCATCTTCGAAGTCCTTTTTGCTTGCCAGCCCGACATGGACGGACGCCACGCGCCCCTCGCGATCCACCACGAAAGTGGTCGGCAGCGCTTCCACGCCGCCATAAAGATCGCCCGTCTTGTCGTCGCCCAGCAGCACTCTGTAGTTGATCTTGTGTTCGCCCACGAAAGGCGTGATGGCCTTCCAGCCGTCGTCATCCATGCTGATGCCGACCACTTCGAGACCGCGGTCCTTGTACTTCCGCTGGAACTCGACAAACCACGGGATCTCGATCCCGCACGGGCCGCACCACGTGGCCCAGAAATCAAGCAGCACGACCTTGCCCTTGTAGTCCGCCAGATGGACGACCTTGCCGTTCACGTCCTTGAGTTCGAACTCCGGCGCATGCTTGCGGTCCTTCGTGTCCTTGACCACGGACTTCACCGGTTCCTGCGGCGCGCACGCCAGCGTCCCCAGTCCAACCGCGGTAATGCCAAGCAGCGCAAGCCGAAGGGCGTTTCTCATAGTCCAATCTTACGATTATAAGGCGGGGCGTTTGGTTTCAGACTTCCGTTCTTCCCCTGCCGCATGGGGTAAGATCGCTCCATGGATATCAGCCGCCGAACCCTGCTCCTCGCCGCCGGGGCCACGCTTGCACGGGCTTCCGAAGGCGGCATCGAGGTTTCGACAGGCGGCGCCGCCGTCGATGCGCGGTACGGAGATTGTTTTTGACCCGAAAGGCGGCTCCCTGAAAGTGGGGGACGCGGTCCACAGGCCGTGGAACTCTTCGCCCGGGGCGAAGCGAAGTTCAGCTCCATTCGGCTCTGGAAAATGAAGCCCGCCGCGATGGACGTAAGCCGTTTGGTCTAACGGGTGAGCTGATAGAGGAACAGCGCCACCCGCCGTGTCTGTTTTACCTGCGGCGGCAGTTCGAGCGATTCCCCGGCTGCGTGCGAACCCCGGCCGTACGAACCGAGTCCGGAAATGCTCGCCACATACGGCGCAACGAACGACAGATCACCCGCGCCCCGGAGAATCGGGTCAAAGGGCTCCATGACTTCGAGGCCCAGGTCGCGGTTCACCTGATTCAGGTCCCGCAGCAGGGCCTTGTTGCCTTCGGTCTCCGGCATCGAGGGATAGCCCTCGTCGAACGTGATCTCCGCGCCGGTGCCGGGCAGATGCTGCGCCACAATCGCCTGCATCTTCCGCTTCACGCTCTCGTACTGCTCTTCGGTGAGCGTCCGCAGGTCACCGCTCGCCTGGGCGGTGGGCGGGATGATGTTGCTCTTGCCGGTCGCCGTCAGCCCCGTCGCGCCGTCGGCTGTCACCGTCGCCCCGCCGGCCATCAGCCCGACGTTGTAGGTCAGGCCGGTCTCGCGAAGTTGTACCCGGAAAGCGTCCAGAATCCGGGTCAGTTCATAGATGGCCCCGAAGCCCACCTGGCCGAAGACGCCGCCCGAATGCGCGCTGTGGCCCGTCGTTTTGAGCGACCAGGAGTACGAACTGCGCCGGGCGATGCTGGCCTCGTCATGGCCCTGAACGCGCACGCCGCCTTCGAACTCCAGCGCCGCATCGCTGTTCTTTCCGGCCTCGATCAGGTCGCGGCGCGAGATGGACGCGGGAATACCGTGCCGCTCCTCGTCGCCGGTCAGGAACACGGTGATGTTGGCGTCATCGAGCGCGCCAGCGGCCTTCATCGCCTTGAGCGAACTGAGCATGATGGCGAGGCCCCCTTTCATATCGGCGGTACCGGGGCCGATGGCTTCGTCGCCCCGGCGCTCCCACCTCTGGAAGGGGCTGGAGGGTTCAAACACCGTGTCCATGTGGCCGATCATCAGCACACGTTTGCCTTTGCCGGGCGGCGTGGCGCAGACCAGGTGGCCGGCGCGCTGCACTTCGTCCATCGGGATGAACCGGCACTTCATCCCCAGCGCCTCGAACTGTGGCCGCAGGACCGCCGCCACCTTTTTCACGCCCTCCGGGTTGAGGGTGCCGCTGTTGATGTTGACGATCTGCTCAAGCAACCGCAGCGATTCATCGCGGTCCGCGTTGACGGCTTCCACAATCTTCTGCTGTTGCGGGGTGAGGGACTGTGCGGAACTCGCCAGACAGGCGGCCAGGCAAACGAGGAGCAGCTTCATCTCCTCAGGATAGAAGGCCGCCTCGTCCGAGCGGCTCTCTTCAGGGCAGCAGCAGTGTGAGGTCTTTCGTCACCGTATCGCCCTCGCGGATCGTGAAGGTCTCCGCCTTCTCCATCACGAAGGGGTCCTCGGGATCGAAATCGAAGCTGCTCAGTACGCGGTAGCGACCGGGCGAGAGCTGCGTGAATGAATAGGTTCCGGATGGGTCGGACCGCACGCTGAACAACTGCAGTCGCTTCTCGGGCAGGTTCGGGTTGAAGGATTCGAGATAGACGGAAGCCCCCGCGACCGGCCTGCCCTGAGCGGTGACCACGCCGGACACCGTCCCCGGACGGTTCGACAGAATGATCTGCAGGCGTGTCTGGTTTCCCAGCAGCATGCCGAACCAGCCGTCATTCCGGGTGGTCGGCTCCCGCTCAAACTGCGGCTGGATGGTTGCCAGATAGAACTGCGGCGGGGCGAGCGCCGTCAGTTCCCAGAACCCCGGCGGGAGCGGTT
Organism: uncultured Acidobacteriia bacterium; assembly: GCA_903900705.1. Taxonomy (GTDB): domain Bacteria; phylum Acidobacteriota; class Terriglobia; order Bryobacterales; family Bryobacteraceae; genus BOG-234. The sequence continues at coordinate 22,039 of CAIUOG010000045.1, read as the reverse complement.
GGTCGGTCCGAAGGGTGCGGATGGGGCCCGTGCCATCCAGGTCAACCCGTCGGGCGAGAATCGCTTTGCCCTGCGTTCCCACCCAGCTGATGGTGGGCGGATACAGCAGCGGACAGCCAATCCGGATGCCCGCGGTATCTTTGTCCGCGAGCACCTTTGCGTAGCTGCCGCATTCCTGACCGGGCGTGTCGCCTTCGGCGACCAGTTCCACGGGCCCCGGCGGAATTCCGGAGGCTTCGAACGGCGCAATACGCCCGCCGCCTGTGGCTGCGATCTGCCGCCGCCCGGTATCGGTGATCAGAATCAGCCGTGCCGGCGGCACCGAGCTGAACGTTCCGCTCAGGGTGAGCAGCTTGCCTTTGGCTGTGCGGATCGTGATATCGGGAATTGTCTCGCCCAGGCGCAGGCGGACGGGTTCGGCGGTTTCGAGCGCGGTGCCGTACTTGTAATAGGTGGCGAGTAACGGCGAATCGTCTTCAAGCGCACCCGCGCCGGAGCGGACGATGTAGGTCCCCGGGTCGAGTCCGCCCGCCCGGAAGTTCCCGCGATCATCGGTGCGGACTTCCATGAGCCGCCGCACGGGTTTCTTCGAGGTGTAGATGTGAACCGGCCAGTCGGGTATGCCGACGCTGTTGTCATCGAGCACGCTGCCGGTCATCGCGGCCAGGTGGCGCATGCGGATCTGGAAGAAGTTCGAGGGCGCGGCGACCGTGACCTCAAACGCCATGCCGGGGCGGCCCGGGCGCAGTTGTCCCGCTTCGGCATCGGCATAACCGCGGCGGCTGGTTTTCAGTACATACCAGCCGGGCCGCACGCTGAGGATGGTGAAGCCGCCGCGCTCCCCGGCGCGGATGGACACCGTGCCGGCCTGGGTGCCGGGAAGCGGTGTCAGGGTGACCTGGGTGCGGGCCAGCGGGTTGCCGGTTTCTTCGTCGAGCACCACGCCCTGAATCACGGCGGCCTGAATTACGGTGGCGTGGAGAGCGAGCGCGACGAAGAATGCGGCGTACAGCCTCATAGAACCTCTTAACGGCCGGGGGTGAGAGGGGACATCACCGCATCCGGACAATAGCGGGCGATGGTTTGCATGGCCAGGCTGGCGCGGCGGACGCGCTCGCGGGAAAGCGCCAGCACGGTGCCTTCAATGTGGGTTCCGCTCGGATAGATGTCGGGCGAGTTGCGCAGGCCGAATTTCAGGTAGATGGGTGCGGCGACGCGAATCAGTTCGGGGATTTCGAAGTAACGGATGAAGCCGCCGATGTTATCGGGCGCTTCCACGTAGAAGTCAATGGGGGCCTGAATGGCGGCCCGGATGGAGGCGATCTGGGGGATGGTGAGGTCTGACGGGATGTTGATCGTCGTCGCGCCCAGGTCTTCCAGAATCCGCGCGGAGACGGGATTTGCCGGCGCCATCATGACGGAGGTTTTGATGATGAGATCACCGGGCAGCGCTCCGGTGGCTTTCATCCGACCGATGACCTGGAGCACGCCGAGGTCGGAAACCAGCACGCTTTTCAGACCGAGTTCCACGCCGCGTTCCAGATCTTCGAGCGCGAAACGAAGCTGGTCCGCGCCGCGGGCGCTCAGGCCGAGCGCCTTGCCGGCGGCCGAGAATACCTGCGCGCCCACGTCAAAGGTGGCGCGCGGGCCGATGAACAGGTTCACTTCGATGCCGGCCTCACGGCCGATGGCCAGCATTTCGGTGATTTCGTCATCGGTCATCAGCATGATGCCGCTGCCCTGGCTGACGCGATGCAGCGGGACCTGGCGTTTGCGGCCTTCGTCGATCACAGCCTGGAGGGAACGGGGGCCTTCGGTGCTGGGGATTTCGATGCGGTACTGGCCGCCGTCTTCAAACCGGAGCGACGAATCGGGAGCCGGTACGGGATCGGCGGCGGGATAGTGCAGGCTTTTCAGCCATTCGGCGGCATGCTGGCTCATAGCAGTTCAAACCCTCTTTCCGCGACACCGGAGCCGATGACTTCCGTGGTGCAGCCGTTCATGGCAAAGACCTGGCGGACCAGATCGCAGACATGTTCGCAGCCGCGTTCATAAAAGACCAGCACGGCGGGGCCCGCGCCGCTGAGCGTGCAGCCGAGCAGGCCGGGCGCGCGGAGGCGGAGGATCTCGGTCAGCCCGGGAACCAACTGCGAACGGAAGGGCTGGTGCAGGCGGTCGTCGAGGGCCGTGGGAAAAGCCGTTGCGTCGCCGGTGGCCAGAGCGGCGATCAGCAGGGCGGCGCGCTGGATATTAAAAGTTGCGTCGGCCCGGCTGTAAGTATCGGGGAGCACGGCGCGGGCCTCTTTGGTGGGCAACTGGAAATTCGGAACGACCACGGCGACCTGAAATGCCTTCGGCATGGGGAGGCGGACCGCGCGGGTATTGCCGCCGGGTTCGGTGGCGCTGGCGACGATCGACCCCAGAACGGAAGCGGCCACATTGTCGGGATGGCCTTCGAGGCGGGCGGCCTCATCCAGAATGCGGCCCGGCTTCCAGCCAAGGCCCAGGATGGTTTCCGCGATGATGACGCCGGCGGTGAGAGCCGCCGCACTGGATCCGAGGCCTTTGCCGAGAGGAATGTCGTTGATGATTTCGAGGCTCACGGGGGGCAGCGTCATGTGCGCGCGGGTTGCCACGGCCTGCGCGGTCTGCCAGATGAGGTTGTCTTCGCCGCGCGGCGAGATCATATCCGCATCGCGGCCTTTGACGCGAATGGACAGTTTTTCAGACGGGAAGAAGCGGCACTCCAGATAAACCTGGAGCGCGATGCCGAGGGCGTCGAAGCCGGGGCCGAGATTGGCGCTCGAGCCGGGGACACGAAGAATGCTGACGGGGGACAATTCGCTATTATCCAACCTCGCCCCGCGCGATTCAAAAAATCCGCCGTCGCCGCTGTTTCCCGGTGTTAGAATCAGGCTCGGAATTCCGCTTGCCCCGCCATGAGTCAGATTGAACCGGTTCGCTATCTCTGTTCGCAACTCGTGACGCTGGTTTATGAAGAGGGCGAGACGATTGTGAACCTGGAAGAAATTCAGGAGTCCGGCTGCGTGGTGGAGTCGGAGGAAGAGGTTGGTGAGGGAGCGTCGGTGGAGTTGCGCTGCGGGGCCGCGGATTTCCGGGGCACAGTAAAAAAGGCGGAAGCCCATCGCTTCGGCTGGCGGATTGCGGTGGAGTTTTCCCCCGCAACGCTTTGGAAGCCCGGGAGCTTCCGCCCCGAACATCTTTTTGATCCTGGCTCGATGAAGTAGCCCCCTTGAGGGGACTTCAAAGCTACTTGATTTCGAGGATTTCTTTTTCTTTGGTGCGCGCAGCCTGATCGAGCTTCACCATGTAGGCGTCGGTCAGTTTCTGCGTTTCGTCGTGGCCGCGGCGATCTTCGTCTTCCGCGATCTTCTTGTCTTTGGCCAGCTTCTTGATGGCTTCATTGGCGTCGCGGCGGACGTTGCGGACCGCCACGCGGTGTTCTTCGGCCACGCCGTGCAGTTTCTTCGCGAGTTCCTTGCGGCGCTCTTCGTTGAGCGGTGGAATCGGGATGCGAATCATCTTGCCGTCGTTGGAGGGATTGACGCCCAGATCCGCGTTCCGGATGGCCTTTTCGATGGGGGCGATCTGCGAGGTATCCCAGGGGGTCACGGTGATGAGACCCGGCTCGGGAGCATGCAGATTGGCAACCTGATTGATGGGAGTCGGGGAGCCGTAGTAGTCCACCCGGACGTTGTCGAGCAGGTGAACGCTGGCGCGTCCGGTGCGGATGGTCGCCATGGCGTTCTGCAGGTCGCCGAGCACCTTTTCCATGCGCTGTTTTGCGCTTGCTTCGATTTCCTTTACTGTTTCCATAATGTTCTTGAGAGTTCCGGGCTTAGCTGATGAGGGTTCCGACCGGTTCACCGGAAGCCATTCGCATTATATTGCCCGGCGTATTCAGATTGAAGACCAGAATCGGGAGTTTGTTGTCGCGGCACATGGCGATGGAGGTCGCATCCATCACGCCGAGAGACTTGGTGAGGATTTCGGTATAGGCGATCTGCTCGTACATGACCGCGTCCGGGTGCTTCATGGGATCTTTGTCGTACACGCCATCCACTTTGGTTGCTTTCGCGATCACCTGCGCCTTGATTTCGAGGGCGCGGAGAGTGGCGGCGGTGTCGGTCGAAAAATACGGGTTGGAAGTGCCGGCGGCGAAGATGACGATGCGGCCTTTTTCGAGGTGCCGGATGGCGCGACGGCGGATATAAGGCTCGGCGACCTGGTGCATCTGAATGGCGCTCATCACGCGGGTGTGCTGGCCGATCTGTTCGAGCGCGTCCTGCAGAGCCAGCGAGTTGATGACGGTGGCGAGCATGCCCATGTGGTCGCCTGTGACGCGATCCATCTTTTTCGCCGCCAGTGCGATGCCGCGGAAGATATTACCGCCGCCCACGACGATGCCGACCTGGATGCCGTTCTGTGCGAGAGCTGCGATTTCAATCGCCAGGCCCTTCACGCGTTCCGCGTCAATGCCAAAGGATTGCGGACCGGCCATGACTTCGCCGCTCAGTTTGAGGAGAATGCGTTCGTATTTGGGCATGGAAAAATGGGCAGGCCGGAAAGCGGCTTTCGCCACCTGCCGCCTGCCCTCTTTTCAGTATAGAGACTAAGCCTGTTCAGCGACGCCCGTATCGCCAACCTTGAAGCGGGCGAAGCGGGAGACGGAAATATTTTCGCCCAGCTTGGCGATCTTCGCCTTGATGAGCTGGTCGATGGTGATGCTGTTTTCCTTCACGAACGGCTGTTCGAGGAGGCAGACTTCTTCGTAGAACTTGGCCATGCGGCCTTCGACGATCTTCTCGGCGACCTTTTCGGGTTTGCCTTCGTTGACCGCGCGGGCTTTCTGGATCTCTTTTTCCTTGGCGAGCACGGCTTCCGTCACGTCTTCCTTGCGAATGAACTGAGGGTCGGCGGCGGCGATGTGCATGGCGAGGTCGCGGACCAGTTCCTGGAAGTCATCGGTGCGGGCGACAAAGTCGGACTCGCAGTTCACTTCGATCATCACGCCCAGCTGCGCGCCGGCATGGATATAGGTTCCAATGGAACCCTGTTTGGTGGAACGGGTGGCTTTCTTGCCCGCCGAGGCGATGCCCCACTTGCGGAGAAGAGTTTCGCCTTCGCTCAGGTCACCCTTTGCTTCGACGAGAGCTTTTTTGCACTCCATCATTCCGGCCCCGGTACGCTCGCGGAGCTGCTTGACTAAACTTGCGCTGATTTCGGCCATATATTTAAGTTTCGGGTATTTGCAGGCTTGCTCACACTACAGGACCGTGACAGTTCAATTACAGATGAACTGCCGCCGGTCCCGGGGTGCTTCCGTTGATCAGTTCTGGGTGGCTTCAACGGCCGGAGCTTCGGGCTCGGCAGCCGTTTCCGAGGCCGGACCCTTGCGGGTGGCCTGCGTATCGTCGAGCATCAGGCTTTCCTGCATGATCTGCTCGGCGTACTTGGGGTCCACATACTGCGAGTATTCGGCCGGCAGTTCTTCCACCGTGCCGTCTTCCGCCACTTCTTTTGCTCCGCCAAAATCCTGTTCGGTGGCCAGTGCGCGGCCTTCGATCACGGAATCGGCAATCTTGCTGGTGAACAGGCGAATGGCGCGCAGAGCGTCGTCATTGCCGGGGATGACCCAATCGACTTCGTCGGGATCGCAATTGGTGTCGACGATGGCGACGACCGGGATACCGAGGCGACGGGCTTCCTTGACCGCGATGGCTTCCTTGTTGGAGTCGATGACAAAGACAACATCGGGAAGGCCGGGCATGTCTTTGATGCCGGCGAGGTTGGAATCGAGGTGCTTACGCTCGCGCTCCATGCGGACGATTTCTTTTTTGGGGCGGCCGCCGTACGAACCTTCCGCAGCCATCTGCTCGAGTTCCTTGAGGCGCTTGATCGACTTCTGGACGGTGACCATGTTGGTGAGCAAGCCGCCCAGCCAGCGCTGATTCACATAGAACATCTGGCAGCGGGTGGCTTCTTCCGCCACGGCTTCCTGCGCCTGGCGCTTGGTGCCGACGAAGAGGACAGTCTTGCCCTGCGCGGCCATTTCCACAACATAGCGAGCCGCGTCTTTGAAGAGCTTCAGCGTCTTCTGCAGGTCGATGATGTAGATACCGTTACGTTCGCCAAAAATGTATTCTTTCATTTTTGGATTCCAGCGCTTGGTCTGGTGCCCGAAGTGAACGCCGGCTTCGAGCAATTCTTTCATTGAAATAGCAGGCAAACTAACTCCTTAGGTGATACAGGAACCGTAACCCCATTGAAAATGCTGTCCTAAGCGAGATTTGCACTTCAGGAGGGCGACGGGAGGATGGACACGGTTTCGGGGCGTAGTGCTTCCGGAGAAGCCATACGCCCCGCCCACAACAAACAATACCGATTTAGCGCTTGGAGAACTGGAACCGCTTGCGGGCGCCCTTCTGGCCATACTTCTTACGCTCGTGCTTGCGGGGGTCACGGGTCAGAAGGCCGGCCTTCTTGAGCGTGCCGCGAAGCTCGATGTTGAATTGACACAGAGCGCGTGCAATACCGAGGCGGATGGCCCCGGCCTGTCCCACTACACCACCGCCATTGGCGAGAACCAGAACATCAAACCGGTCGCCCATTTCCACGATGCGCAGAGCCTGCTGCACCGGAATGCGGGTCGCTTCGGTCGGGAAGTAATTCTCAAATGCCCGACCGTTCACGGTGATCTTGCCGGATCCCGGACGAAGGAATACGCGCGCTACGCTGGTTTTGCGACGCCCGGTTCCCAGATACTGCTCAATTTTTCTTAACGCCAACTTCGGGTACCTTTCCTGACAGCTTTCTTGAATGCAAGAGCTTTTTAATCGCGGGCCGTCCCGTCGAAAACGACTGGACCAGCCTTACGAGATGGTGAGCGCCGCGGGTTGCTGCGCGGCGTGCGGATGCTTGTCACCCGCGTACACTTTCAGCTTCCGGTACATCTGCTTGCCGAGTTTATTCTTAGGCAGCATGCCCGAAATTGCTTCCTCGATCATACGGGTCGGACGAGTCGCGCGAACTTTCTTCGCACCGGTCTCAACAAGTCCACCCGGATAGCCGGTGAAGTGCCGATAAATTTTCTGGTCGTCCTTTTTACCGGTCAGTTTGACCTTCGCGGCATTCAGAACGATCACGTGATCGCCCGTATCAATAAAGGGCGTCCATGTCGCCTTGTGCTTACCCATCAGCAGTTTGGCTGCGTGGCTGGCAAGCTTCCCAAGGACTACATCATTGGCATCAATGACATGCCATTTTCTTTCGATTCCCGGCTTTGACGGGAAGACCGTACTCATGAACACACGACTCCGTTTGATTGCGCTTACCAATATAGGCTAGCGAAGGCGGCGGAATATGTCAATCTGCTGAAAGACCATAAACAGCCTGGGCGCGCTATTGGGAGCACGCTTGTCTCACTCGCGCCGGAGGAACCCGCATGTTTTGCGGCATGCGAAACGCCCGGGAGTGCCTGTGCCTTCTGCCGTCAGTTTGCTCTGAAGCCGCTCAATACGGCTTTGCCCAAACCTTACCAGAATTATAACAGCCCGGTCCCCTGTGAAGCCGTATAAACTGTGAAGCAAATGGAAACTGTGCTCGGAATTCTTCTCGGAGCCCTCGCCTGGTTCTTCGTCCGGGTGGTGCTGATGGGCGTTTACACGGTGGATCAGAACGAACGGGCCGTCAAAACCAGCTTTGGCCGGGCCGAACGCGTGGAGGGCAAAACGACTCTCGACGACCCCATGTCTGAGCACCTTCGGCCGGAGGAGCGCGAACGCTACCGCTATCCGCAGGTTCGGGTGATCCCGCCTGGCGGTCCTTATTTCCGGATGCCCTGGGAACGCATCCACAAAGTTTCGATTGCCACCATGACGGTGAACATGGCGGTCGATTTCGAGGACCCGCGGGCGAATGCGGGCGGTACCAGGCTCGACGCGGTGACGAAGGATCAGCTGAACACCGGTCTGACGGGGCAGATCCGGTACCGGGTGAGCGAAAGCAACCTCTATGCGTATCTTTTCGGGATCAAGAAGCCGTTTGTGCACGTGATGGGCTATTTCGTCTCGGTGTTGCGGCAGCGGATTGCGAATTTTGAGGCGAAGGCGGATCCGCTGGCTGCGCAGCCGGCTTCGCCCTCGGTGCCGGGCAACGAGATGATCGGGGTGTCGATCAATGACCTCCGAAAGAATCTGCGGGATCTGAATGAGTATGTCGACCTTGAATGCCGGTCGTCGCCGGCGCGGTATGGCGTGGTGTTCGATGCATCTCTGATTACGGCGATCGATCCGCCGGCGGAGGTGGAATCGGCGCTGGCCGCGATCAATACGGCGCACAACCAGGTGTCGAGCGACATCAGTCTGGCCCAGGCGTCGGCCGACCAGAAGATCGTGCAGTCGCGCCGTGCGGTGGAGATTGAGACCCTGCGGGCGCAGGCGGAAATGGCGCCCATCCGGTCGCTGGCGCAGGAGTTGCTGGAACTGCACCGGTCGGGTCCGGCGGTGCTTGCGGCGTATCTGAGGAACGTGCGCATGGCCCTGCTCGACAAGGCCCAGCAGATTTATCTGGAGGTGAGCCGGTGAGAAGCGTGGCGATTGCTTTCGTGATGACTTTTTTCGCGGGGTTCTTTGCGGAGAACATCCTCGCCGGGTTGCTCCTGTTCTTTGGGATTTACACGACGGTGCAGGAAGGGACCTGCCGGGTGTACGTATTGTTCGGCAAGGTGATCGGGGTGATTGAGGAGCCGGGGTTGCATATTCTGCCGCTGGTGCTGGGTCCCCGGGCGTTTGTGGTGAATTTTCTGGGCACGTGCAGCGTGCTCGACCGGCGGCTGGACCAGGAATACCTCCGCAGCGAGCCGGTGAATTCGGAGGAGGGCGCGCCGATGGGAATCGGCATCTGGTATGAGATGTGGATCTCCGATCCGATCGCGTATCTGTTTAAAAACACGGACCCGCGCGGGTCGCTACGGGCGAACGTGAGCAATTCGGCGGTCCGCTGCCTGAGCAATATGCCGCTGGCGCAGATGCTGGAGACCCGGCATGAGATGAGTCTGGCGGTGCGGACGGAGGTTTCGGCGAAGTCGAATGCCTGGGGGTATCAGCTGGGGTCGGTTTACATCCGGAAGGTGCATTTCCGGGATGCGGGGATGATCCGGCAGATTGAGGAGAAGGTGGTGAACCGGCTGCGGCAGGTGACTTCGGCCATCCGGCAGGCGGGTGCGAATCAGGTGAGCGTGATCACGAGTTCGGCGGAGCGGGAGGCGGCGGTGGAGTTTGCCAAGGCGGCGGTGATCCGGCCCTCGACGCTGCGGCAGGTGTTTCAGGAAATCTCCGGGGTGCCGGAGGTGAATGAGGCACTGTTCCAGATTCTGGAAACGCAGCGGATTCTGGCGAGCAGCGGGAAGCTGCAGTTACTGCCCGCCGGGCAGGAGGGTCGGCTGCTGGCAACCTTCCTCGCGGCGGAGGCGGCGAAGCCGAAGCCGCCCGCCACGCCGAAGGCCTGATGCTTAGGGCTTCGCGCTTTCAATAAACCGTGCGATATCGGTCTTCAGCTTCTTGTGTGAGGGCACGTCGATGTAGAACATGTGGCCCGCGTTGTAGTACTGGAAGCTTACGTTTTTCCGGATATTGGGCTGCAGTCCCATGTGGCTGAAGGTGTACTCGGCGGCGAAGTAGGGGGTCGCCATGTCGAAGTAGCCGCAGCCGACGAAGACTTTCATGTGCGGGTTTTTGGCGAAGGCGGTGCGCAGGGCGTCGGAGACATCCACGTATTTGTTCTGGTTGGCGACGCCGTAATCCCAGGGCAGAATGCCGCCGCCGAGCACGTAATAGGTCGCATCGGTCTTAAAGCCCAGCTCGGAACGCGCGTATTGATTGAAGAGCGCGGTGTAGGGCGGGCGGATATCGGTCATGCTGGGGTCGAACTCGATGGTGGCGGACGTGTCGAGCGGCGCGGGGCCGGTGAGGCGGCTGTCGAGGCGGCCGGCCATCAGCTTGCGGTCGCGCAGCAGTTCGCGGAGGAAGTGCATGAGTTCGACGCGAAGCTGGGAATTTTCGACGTACTTCGGGTCGAGGCCGGTGAGGCGGGCGAACTTCGCCACGGCGGCTTTAGCTTCGGCATCGGTCAGGTTGTCGCCTTTCGCCAGAGCCTCATTGAAACCACCGACGGCCCACTTTTCGGATTCTTTCAGCGCGACTTCGAGGCTCTTCTGCAGGTCCGGCGAGAGCTTCCTGTGATAGAAGGCGGTGGCGGTGTAGCTGGGCAGATAGAGCATGTTGGGCAGTTCATTGCCGTGCGCGAAGTTGATGGTCTGGAAGTTGAGCACGGTGGAGAGCAGCGCGACGCCATTGAAGGCGATGCCCTGGTCGATGAGGTAGCCGGCGAGGCTGGCGGCGCGGAGCGTGCCGTAGCTTTCGCCGACCATGTAGAGCGGTGAGGTCCAGCGCTCGTTGCGGGTGAGGTAGAGGCGGATGAATTCACCGACGGACTGGATGTCGCCCTGCAGACCGTTGAAGCGTCGCTGGAGGTTGGTGTCGGCAGCGCGGCTGTAGCCGGTGCCGACGGGATCGACGAAGACGAGGTCGGTCTGGTCGAGCCAGGTGTTGTCGTTATCGACTAGATCGTAGGGCGGGGCGGGGAGGCTGCCATCGTCCAGCATTCTGACGCGTTTGGGGCCGATGCAGCCCATGTGGAGCCAGACGGAGGCGGAACCGGGGCCGCCGTTGAAGGAGAACATGAGGGGGCGCTTTTTCAGGCCGGCTTTGTCATTGATTGCGCCGTCGAGCGTGTAGGCCACGTAGAAGAGGCTGGCTTCGATATTGCCGGCGTCGTTCCTGATGGGCATCATGCCGGTGGTGGCGGTGTATTTGAGGGTCTTGCCGTTGAGCTGGATTTCGTGTCTGGTGATGACGGGCGGTTCGTCCGTGAGGGGGCGGGGTGTGTTGGTGTTTGCGGTGGAGGCGGGTGCGGGCGGGGTCTGCGCGAGGAGGGTGGAGCCCAGCAGGAGGCCCGGCAGGAAGATGGACACGGCGAGCGATTTCATTGCCGATCAGGCTACCATAAGGCGCATTTTGAGGCCGCATCTGGCGTTAAGATATGTGTATGGCGACCGCCGTCAGACAGGTCACTGTGGAGGAGTTTCGTGCTCTCCCGGAGACAGCGCAGCATTTCGAACTCCGCCACGGGGAGATTGTTCCGTTGACGTTCCCAAAGCTGACACACATTTTCGTGCAGCACAAACTCTTTCACCTGATGCTTCCGCTGGCTGAGACCGGGGCATTTGTCGGACTCGAATTCCCGTTCCGACCACAGGAAGAGTACCAACTCTGGCGGGCCGATGTGGCATACCTGAGCTCGGCACAATTGAGTTCCTGCCGGTCGGACGAAGATTTCCGGGGCGTGCCGGAGATTGTGGTGGAAGTGCTGAGTCCTTCCAATTCCGCGAATGACATGTTTGAGCGGGAGGCGATCTGTCTTGAGAACGGCGGGCTTGAGTTTTGGGTGATTGACCCGAAGCGCCGCAGCGTTCGGGTCAGTACCCGAAATGGTGTGACAAAGGTATTTCGCGAAGGGCAGGATGTGCCATTTTGTGGCGGGATGATTCCCGTGGCTTCGATTTTCTGACGCAGTCGATTCTCTGAACCAGTGTCAGATCGGCGATCCAAATTCGTTTTGAGGAGAGTGATCTGTGGAACTGGCGGACACACTGTGTCTGTTTGTCTGCAAACTATCCTCATCTTTCTGTTCCTGATCTGTAGCCTTTGGGCGGTCAGCGTCATCAGCGCCGGCGCGGAGGATTCAGAAGGGCAGTCCCGCAATCTGAGTTTGGCCGGCAACGTCCGGGGGTACAGTCTCGCGCTCTTGCCACTGCTGATCACCCGCGCGAGTGGGCGGGCGGGTGGGGCGTCGCTCGGCGATACTGAAATTTGACCTCTTCCGATTTGCAAACCGCGAAATCCGGGTTCCTGCGGCGTTACCCGGCTTATGAGGAAACGGCTGCGCTGGACCAGTTGCGGCAGACCGATTACTCTCGTCTCGATCAGGCGCGGGAAGTCTACCTCGATTACACCGGCGGGTCGCTCTACGCCGAGTCGCAGCTAAGGTCTCATACGGAGTTCCTCGCGAGAGGGATCTTCGGTAATCCACATTCCGCCAACCGGGCGTCGTCCGCCATGACGGAGCATGTGGAATCGGCGCGCCGCTATTTGCTGCGCTATTGCCGTGCCGACCCGGACGAGTACCTGGCGGCCTTTACGCTCAACGCGTCGGGTGCGCTGAAACTGGTCGGCGAGGCGTTCCCTTTTGGGCCGGAAGCGCGGCTGCTGCTGAGCTTTGACAACCACAACTCCGTCAACGGTATCCGTGAATTCGCCCGCAACAAGGGCGGGCGCTTTGACTATGCGCCGCTCACCGCGCCGGACCTGCGCCTCGACGAAGAAAAGCTGGCTGAACTGCTGCGCGAGCCTGGTCCGGCGGGGCTGTTTGCCTTTCCGGCGCAATCGAACTTCTCCGGCGTGAAGCATCCGCTGCGCCTGGTGGGGGAAGCGCAGGCGCGCGGCTGGCGCGTGCTGCTGGATGCGGCGGCGTTTGCGCCCACCAATCGGCTGGACCTGAGCGAGGTGAAGCCGGATTTCGTGACGCTCTCGTTCTACAAGATGTTCGGGTACCCCACCGGCATTGGCGCGCTGCTGATCCGCCGCGACGCATTCGCCGCTCTGATGCGACCCTGGTTTGCCGGCGGGACGGTCAATTTTGTTTCCGTCCAGGCGCGCTCCCACGTGATGGTTTCGAACGAAGGCGCGCTCGAAGACGGCACGGTAAATTACCTGGCGATTCCGGCGGTCGAGACCGGGCTGCGGCATCTCGATGCCATCGGCGTGGAGAAGATTGGTCTGCGCACCACCTGCCTGACCGGGTGGCTGCTGGAACAACTGGCCGAACTGCGCCACTCGAACGGCAAGGCGCTGGTGCAGGTCTATGGTCCGGCGGACACGGAGAGCCGCGGGGCGACCATCACGATGAATTTCTACGATCCGGATGGGCGGTTCACCGACTACCGCCGCGTGGAGGAACTGGCGAACGAGGCGGGCATTTCCATTCGCACCGGCTGCTTCTGCAACCCCGGGGCGGGCGAGGTGGCCGAGGGCCTGACGCTGCAGGATATGAACGCGGCCTTCGCGCTGGGCAATGAACTCTCTCTGCCGCGCTTTCTGCGGCTGATGGAAGAGGCCGGGAGTGGCAAGAGTATTGGCGCACTGCGGGTTTCCTTCGGGATTGCCAGTAATTTCGAGGATGCGTGGCGCTTCGTGGAATTCGCCAAAACGCTGCGGGACAAGAGCCACAGCAACCTGGGAGACCTGGTGGCGGAGGACGATTCCTGCCGTGTCATCCGGGACGGCGCCTAGAGTAGACCACCCACGCCGACCCCACTACGGCCATGGTTCCGGCGGCGAGTTTGCCTTCGAAGAGCCAGACGTTGTGGATATCCGCCGTGGGCACCACCGAGCAGATGATCGCGAGGACACTGACCCCGGTTCCGCAAACGGCGGAGAGGTATTTGCCGCATTTCCAGGCGCTGGCGAAGATGTAAAGGAAGGGCAGGAAACCGGAGATCACCATGAGGGAGACGATGGTCTGGTAGGCGGCCTGCGCGGTGTCGCCCAGTTGTATTAACAGAAGCAGGGCGGAGGCGAGCACGCCGAAGATCAGCATGCCGGCCCACGGAGTGCCCCAGCGGGGGTGGAGGCGGGCCACAATCTCCGGCAACAGGTGATCCGCCCCGGCGGCGAACGGCATGCGGGCGACCGCGCTGCCGAGGCCCCCAAACTGGCCGACGGCGGAGCAGAGCACCAGCGCGGCGATGGCGGTGGGCAGCCACGGGAGGCCGAGAAGTCCGCCGGCGGCGTCGCCCGCCTGGGAGAGCCCGTTCAGATCGCTGATCTTCGCCGGCGGCAGAAGCACCAGCAGTGCCGCGGTGGAGCCGGCGTAGAACAGAGTGGTGAAGGCGGAGGCGATCCAGGCTGCGCGGGGCAGATCGCGGGCCGGGTTTTTGATTTCCCCGCCCATCATGCCAACGACTTCGAAGCCGGTGAGAGCGTAGGCGATGGAGGCCCAGAAGTTGACGGTATCCCAGTTGAGTTCGGGCAGCAGGTGGAATTCGGTGGCGGAACCGTGTCGTCGCCAGGCGGCGGAGGCCACCAGCATGAGGCCGAGGCCCAGAATCCAGGTGGCGGTTGCCCCCAGATTTTCGGTCCATTTACCGACCTTCATGCCGAGCATGTTGGTGCCGAGCGCGAGCCAGATGATGCCGAGCGAGACGGCCAGCATGGCGGCGCGGCTGTGGGTGAGCGCGCTCGCGTAGAAGATGGCGGCTGAGGGGAACCAGACCACCGTGCCCATCCAGTAAATCCAGAAGCAGAGGAAGCCGTGCCACTGGCCGAAATCGCGGCGGCTCCAGAGATACATGCCGCCCGCCGCGGGGTCGCGCGCGGTGAGCGTGGCGACCGTGATGGAGAGGGGGATCAGGAAGAGCAGGGTTGCCAGAACCCAGAGCAGAATGGAACCCGGGCCGGCGTGGGCGGCGGTGGCGATCCAGCGCACGCCGACGATGCTGGCAATGGCGAAGAGCGTGAGGTCGCGCGCGCCGAGTTCCTTCCGCAACAGCATCCGGCCAGCTTACCGCAGCCGGGGTTTATCCGATGAGTTCGGTGATGCGGTCGGCATCGTTCGGAACCACGATGGGCTTGTTGCCGAAGGTGGGCAGGATGGGCGCGCCATCCGGCCCGGTCAGTTGGCCGGTGTGATAGCGGTAGATGTAATCGGGATCTTTGAGCACGTTGCCGGTGAGGACGGCGACCACGTCGGCATCCGGTGCGATGACGCCGGCGGACACCAGCTTTTTGATGCCCGCGAGGGTCGCGGCGGAGGCTGGCTCACAACCGATGCCGCACGCGCCGATCACGGCCTTGCCGTCGGCAATTTCCTGTTCCGAAGCCCGTTCCACCACGCCGTTGGTGGTTTCGATTTCGAGCTGCGCTTTGGGCCAGGAAACGGGGTCGCCGATCTTGATCGCTGTGGCGAGGGTTTCCGGGTGTTCCTGCGATTTGAAGGGCGTGAGGCCTTTGGCCGCCATGTATTCGTAGAACGGCGAGGAACCGGCCGCCTGGATGACGGCAAGGCGGGGCAGTTTGTCGATAAAGCCCAGTTCCTTCAGTTCGCGCAGGCCTTTGCCGAAGGCGGACACGTTGCCGAGATTGCCGCCGGGCAGGACGATCCAATCGGGAACGTGCCAGTCACGCTGGTCCATCATTTCGATCACGATGGATTTCTGGCCTTCAATGCGGAAGGGGTTGATGGAGTTGAGCAGATAAATGCCGAGACGTTCGGCCAGCACGCGGACGAGTGCGAGAATCTGGTCGAAGTTGGCATCCACCTGGAAGGTCTTCGCGCCGTATTCGAGAGCCTGCGCCAGTTTGCCGTAGGAGATGTTGCCGTTTGGAATGAAGATGAACGGGTCCAGCCCGCCCGCGCTGGCGTAGGCGGCCATGGAGGCCGAGGTGTTGCCGGTGGAAACGCAGGCGACGCGCTTCATGCCGAGCTTGCGGGCCTGCGCGACGCCGGCGGTCATGCCGTTGTCTTTGAAAGACCCGGTGGGGTTGAAGCCCTGGTGCTTAAAGGTGATGCGGCTGAGGCCGCCGTAAGCTGCCGCGCGCGGAGCGCTGAGCAGCGGGGTGTTGCCTTCGCGAAGCGTGACCACGTTGTCCGTGTCGTCGACGAAGGGAAAGAGTTCGCGGTACCGCCAGACACCGCTTTGCGAGAGCGGAGCGTTGTCCATGCGGCGTTCCCGCCAGGTCTTTTTGAGCGCGTCCGCGTTGATGCCGGTGAAGTCGTATTGCGCCTCCAGCAGGCCTGTCCCGCAGGTGGGGCAGTTGTAGATCACTTCATTGACGCCAAAGTGCGCACGGCAGACCGGGTTAAAACACGCGAGATAGGAATTCATCAGGAACTTCGATTTTACCGACGCAGCACGCTCCAGCCCGGATCGAGCACCGCCTTTGCCGCGGGACTGCTGACATTGACGCTGAATTGCACGGGTTCGGAGGAGGTACGGACGATCTGCACCACGGTCTTGCCGCGCGGGGTCTGAATCTCGACGGGGATGGCGACGCTGAAGTCTTCCGGCACGTCGGCCTGGGTGACGGTGCCGGTCAGTTTGTAGGCGCCGGGTTTGCCTTTTACGGCAAAGGTCATCTTCAGAGTCGGAACGCCGGTGCCGTAGACCCACTGGTCGAAGAAATTTTCCAGTTTTGCGTCCGGCACGCCGGGCGGCAGGAATTCGGCGCAGATGGCCCGGAGGGCTTCGGTATCGAGCGTCTTCCACTCGTAACGCCTGCGCAGTTCGGCCAGCATTTTAAGGAAGCGTTCGTCGCCCAGGCGGCGGCGCAGCATGTGGATGATCCAGGTACCTTTGCCATAGATGACGGCGTTCGAAGCGTTGGGATTATTGGAGTTTTCGAGACGGTGGCCCTGTACAACGGGGCCTTCGGACTCCGCTGTTTCACCGTCAGCGCCCTTCTCAGCGAGCTGATGGCGGTAGACGTCGAGCGCCGTCTCAATGGCTTTCGCGCCACCGGCGTTGGGCGCGCCGGTCTCCATATACAGGAGCGCGGAGTAGTTGGAGAGCGATTCCATGAGCCATTCATGGTGATAGGAACCGGCGGTGACGATGTTACCCCACCACTGGTGAGCCACTTCGTGGGCGAGAAGGAGGTCGCGAAAGAACTGCTGGTCCCTGTCCTGTGGGCGACCACTGGTTCCCCCTTCAAGATAGTTCACGGTGGGCAGGTAAATCATACCGGAGAAGCCCTGGCCGAAGCGGCCCGGCATGGGGGAGACTTCAATGCGTTTGAGGGGCGGATCGCCGAAGCGGGCGCGGTAGAATTCCGTGGCGGAATCCACATGCGTGGCGATGCGGGCCAGTTGGCTCACCGGGCTGGGCGCCGTTGGAGGAGGCAGCCGCAATGTCTCCGGTTCGGCGATGACGCCGGGACGGTGTTGTCGGGTGGTGATCTGTGGCAAGGGGTTGGACACGTCCGCCGCGCGAGGGCGCAGGGCGTCTTCCACTTCTTTATTTGCGCAGACTTCGATGGTGATGCCGGCGCGTTCCAACTCTTTGCGTTCATAGCGTCCGAGGTTGAACCCGAGCAGACGAACGGGCCCGTCCGGCAGTCGCCGCGTGATGCGCCGATCGCCCTCCACGCGATCCTCTGTGACCGGCCCGGCGGAGACGAGGTCGAGCGTCTTCGGGTAGCGCCAGGTGACATCAAAGTGCCCGAACTGAAGGCCGCGATTCGGATACCAGGAGCCGCGCGCACTGACGAAGTAGACATCGTGGCCGGCTTCGAGGATGACCTTGCCTTCATGCATGATCTCGATTTCATGTTCGGAACCGGCTTCGAGCGGCTTCGGCGGCAGCACCATCACCAGTTCGTTGCCGTTGTTCTGGATGAGGCCCGTTCGCACGGACTCGCGCTGATAGACCTCGGCGGGGACGCCATCGATTTTCGCAGAGAGAGTCCGCATTTTTCCGGAAAGATCGAGCGGGATGACGTTGCGCGATTCCTCTGTCACCCGGATGCGCATTTTGGTGATGCAGTGCATGGTCAGGTCCGGGTCGAGTGTGGCGTCGATCTGATAGCCGAGGATGGTCTGTTCGGGCTTGTGGGCAGGCTGGCCGCGGTAGCTGCGGCTGACGAAGCTGGTCCAGGTTTCCCACCAGGTTTCGCCGCGTTTGTTGGTGGTGACCTGACCGGCGATGAGTTGTTCGTAGGAGCGGGAATCGGCAATTACATCGAAGTTGCCGAGTTTGTTGCCTTTGATGACGGCTTCGAAGAAGCCGCGTTTGCGGTCGGGCGTGAGCAGATCGAGGATGACGCGCGATTCGAAGCCGCCCAGAAGATTGGCGACCACGCTGCCCCAGCGTTCGGCCATGACGGCTCCCACGTCGGGCGCTTTCTTCGCGCCGCTGGTCCGGATCTGTTCGAGGAGCGATTGCGCGGTTCCGTCGGTGAAGATGAAGGCGGCCTGGGTGAAATGCTCGTTCAGATTCGGCGCGCCGGTATAGCCCGCCATGGAACGGCGTTCGGAGATTTCGGGGGGGAGCAGCAACACTTCGGCGTCGCCGCCATCGGTATCGCCGGAGAAGACGGCGGTGAGGGGCGCGCCCTGAACGGGTTTGCCAAACATGATGTAGCCGTCGGTCAGGTAGATGCGTGCCTCATCCTGAGTGATTTCGAAGTCGCGAATGCGGTAGCACTCGGCGGGGTCGAGACCGGCGGCGAGGACTTTTTTGCCCAGTTCCGCGGCGACAGGATTCTGCGCCGGGGCGGTGGACGAAATCGCCGCAAGCAGCGGCAGCAGGGCGAGGACTCTGGGAGCAGGCACCGTTTGTCGTGATTATCGCAAGTTCCGGGCGCGGGGTTGTAAAGGACGCGGTGAATGATGTGGTGAATGATGCGGTGAATGATAGACTAGCCGTTTCATGCGCTTCGTAACCTTCCAGCTCGATGGCCAGCAGCATGCGGGCGTCGTTTCCAATGAAAATGTCGTGAGTCTGCAGTCCGCCGGGTTCGCGGACGTGATTTCGGTTCTTGCGGGCGGAGATGCCGCGCTGCGGAAGGCCGCCGAAGTGGCAGCCAATCCTCCGGAGGGCGCCAGTTTCCCGCTGAGTTCGGTGAAGCTCTGCGCACCCATCCCGAAACCCACCAAGATCATCTGCGTGGGTCTGAACTACCGGGATCACGCCATCGAATCGAAGATGGAGATCCCGACCAGACCGACGATTTTCTCGAAGTACAACAACACCGTGATTGCCTCGGGCGACGAGATCATTCTGCCGAAGAACTCCGAGAAGCCGGACTACGAAGCGGAATTCGCGTTCGTTATCGGCAAGGGCGGGCGGCACATCAAGGCGGAAGACTGGCAGCAGCATGTCTTCGGCTATATGAATCTGAACGACGTGAGCGCGCGCGACGTGCAGTTGGCCGTGTCGCAGTGGGTGATGGGCAAGACTTTTGATACCTTTGCCCCGATGGGTCCGTATCTGGTTACCGCTGATGAAGTGGAGGATCCCCACAACCTGACGATTTCGCTTTCCGTGAATGGCGAGGTTTTGCAGAATTCCAACACGCGGGAGCTGATCTTCAAGATTCCGGCTCTGGTGGAGTTTCTCTCGGGCATTATGACGCTTGAGCCGGGTGACATTGTCTCCACCGGCACGCCGTCGGGCGTGGGTTTCTCTTTCAATCCGCCGAAGTGGCTGAAGCCGGGCGACGAGGTGGTGGTGAAGGTTCAGGGTCTGGGCGAACTGCGCAACACCTGCGTGGCGGAAGCCTGACGCTTTAACGCTCCGCTGTACGAATCTTCACGTCTTTTCAAAAGCCCCGGGAATACCCGGGGCTTTTGTGTAATGCTTTGCTGTAAACCAGCGCAACTTGTAAACGTCCGCCGGTGTTACACCGTCTAACCGGGCACGGCACGAGTCCGCGAAAAGGTTATAGTGAAGACGAAGACCCAATTTATGGTTGTGAGAATTCGCTTCGGTCGCGGTCCCGTGGTGACGCGCCGAAAGGGAAAAAACGGTCGCATCGCGCTGCTGGTTGCGAGTCTGCTCACGCTGGTGGCCATTTGCCTGTTTGCCATGGGCGTGTGGCGTCTTACCGAAGATGTGGATCTTACGGGCGACTTCGTGTTCGCGGATGGGTTCCTTTCTCACTGGCAGGTCTGGCTTGCGGCTGCTGCCGCTTTGCAGTACGCGGCGTGGAAGCTGACCCGGTACGCAAAGCAGTCCCGCACGCCGGCGGAGTCCGCCGAAGCGCCGGTCGAGGCGCCGGAGAATCCCCGCCTTCCCGCGAAGGTCTGATCGAAGCGCCGCTTCCTGACAGGGCCCTCTGTTATTGTGAAAACAGGATTCAGGGGAATCCGCCATGCGCTACGACACCAGCTATCGAAGCCGCAGTTCTTTTTCGAACTTTTCGCTCCCTCCCGGCGTGAAGTGGCTGATTATTGCGAATGTCGCGGTATATCTGGTCTATTTCTTCGGCTCGTTCATCCGCGGCGATGAGATTCTGCAGAGCTTCAAACTTGTTCCGCGTGACGTGCTGCACGGCGAAATCTGGCAGCCCTTCACCTACCTTTTCCTCCACAGCCTGAGCGGACCCGGCCACATTCTGTTCAACATGCTGGGTTTGTGGATGTTCGGCGCTCCCATTGAACAGACGTGGGGCACCCGGCGCTTTCTGCAGTACTACTTTGTTTGCGGCGTGGGCGCGGGCATCTGCGTGGTGGTGGCGAATCTGCTTTTCGGGAATCCGAACGTGGCCGTGCTGGGCGCATCCGGCGCAATTTACGGCTTGCTGCTGGCGTTTGGCATGCTGTTCCCGGATCAGGAAGTGCTGGTGATGTTTTTCTTCCCCATGAAGGCGAAGTACATGGTGATGATCTTTGGTGGCATCGCCTTTGTGTTCTCCTTCCAGAGCGGCAGCACGGTGAGCAACCTGGCCCACCTGGGTGGGATGATCTTCGGCTTTCTGTTCATCCGGTCACAATTCGGCTCCCGCCGCCGGGGGATTGCCGGACCCGGTTTTGTGGAGGGCCTGAAGCGGCAGTGGAAGGACTACAAGCTGCAGAGGGCGAAGAAGAAGTTTCAGGTTTACATGAAAAAACACGATTCGCGGCAGGGACCGTGGGTGAACTGAAGCGGGAATCGAAACCCTCACACACTCTTTCGCGTCCTCGCATATCATCTAGGGATAAGTGTTGATCATGAAAAAGTGGATCGTCGGTTCTTTTGTCTCCTTTGGCCTGCTCGCCGGCCTTTTTGCGGATGGTCTGTTGGCACAGGATGGCCCCGTCCAGCAGGGGAGCGAGACCGTGGCGCGACCGAAGAAGAAGGCCGATTCCGCGAAGCCGTCCGACAGTAGTTCGGGCGACCTGCCGAAGATCCCCTCGAAGCTGGTCAACAAGAACAAAGACGAAGCGGGTGGTGACGTCAGTTTTAAAGTGGATACCAGCATCGTGACGGTGGATGTGGCGGTGCTGGATAACAAGGGGAATCCGATCCCGAAGATCCCCCGCGGCAACTTCCGGATTCTGGAAGACAATGTGCCGCAGACGATCACGCAGTACGCGACCGGCGAGGCGCCGATGACGGTTGCGCTCGTCATCGAATTCAGCAACCGCTACCAGCAGACCTGGGGGCAGGGCTGGTATGAAACGCTCTCCGCCGCCTACGGATTTACCCAGACGCTGCGGAAGGACGATTATGTCGCCATCATTGCCTATGATCTGCGGACCGAGATTCTGGCCGATTTCACCAATGACCGCGGCCGGATCCAGGAGGCGATGGGCCGCCTGCGTATCCCGGGCTTTTCAGAAAGCAACATGTTTGACGCGATTACGGACACGGCCGACCGCATGACGAAGATCGAGGGCCGCAAGGCGATTCTGCTCATTACGTCCGGCATCGATACGTTCAGCAAAATGACGTACGACAAGGCGCGGAAGAGCCTGCAGGAATCAGGGATTCCGATTTATTCGATCGGCATTCTGCAACTGGCGCGGCAGATGGCGGAAGCGCGCGGCGCCAATACCATCGACTTCCTGCAGGGCGATAACGAACTCCGCACGTTTGCCAAGGAAACGGGCGGCCAGGCGTTCTTCCCGCGCTTTCAGGCGGAGATGCCGAACGCCTTCTATGCGATCAATCAGGCGCTGCGGAATCAGTACACGCTGGGCTACTCGCCCACCAATCAGGCGCACGACGGAAAGTTCCGTAAACTGACCGTGCAACTGGTGAATCCGGCGACCAACGAGCCGCTGAGAATCACGGATGAAAAGGGCAAGCCGATCAAGCCGCAGATCATCGCCAAGGCTGGTTATAAAGCCCCTCTGCCGGTGGAGTAGTATCCGGCGGCACATACACGTTAAAACCCGGCGGGCGTGAAGTCAAGAACTA
>CAIUOG010000044.1 GCA_903900705.1 uncultured Acidobacteriia bacterium | reverse complement strand
TTTTTGGCTGTGCTTGTCAGTTGAACTTCAGATTGTCGATTTCCAGCCAGACCGTGGAATCCGGGGGACCCGAGAGTTCCATCGCCAGAGTGTGGGCGGTCTTCAGGCCGTTCAGGGGGATGGTCACGGTTGTCCAGTCCGCCGTCGCCTTGAAAGGCGTCGCAACACCTTTGGGGCGGCGGGCGCTGCTGTCGTAGACCAGAAAGCGGAATGCGCCGGCGCCGCGAACATCAAAGGTCACGGTTTGCCATTCGCTGATGTCGGCTGGTTCCACGGCGCCGGAGGTGAGCGGGAATTCAACAAGGCCCAGGGGATTCGGCTTGGTGCTCATGCGCGCTTCCACCAGCAGCGCGTGATTGCCGGGCGCGCGTTCGGCCTGGGTGAACAGCACGGTGGAGTGGTCGGAACCTGCATCGGACCCGTTGATGCGCAGGGTTCCGAGCCTGGTGCGGGCGGGGTTCTCCATGTCGTCGACCAACGCCGCCACCTTGCGGGACGCGAGGGGCGCGGGTTTCGAGGCGCGGTCGAACGGTTCGCCGTCATGAATAACGGCGAAGGTCTTCTCAATATCGGCGATGTTCTGGTCCGGGTTGCCGGAGACGATCAGAATGTCGGCTAGTTTGCCGGGTTCCAACGTGCCGCGATCCGTGAGTTGGCCGAGCGCGCGGGCGGAAACGCTGGTAGCGGCGACCAGGGCTTCGGCGGGCGTCATGCCGGCGGTCGCGAAGAGCTCAATTTCGTGCAGCGTCGCCGCGCCGTGCAGAGTGCCGGGCATGCCCGCGTCGGTACCGACGGCTACGGGAATCCCGGCGTCATGCAGACGGCGAACGCTGTACAGCAGGTGCTTCCAGCGGGCGGCGTGAACCGGGGTTTCGGGCCTGCCGTGCAGGTCGAAGACGGCGAGCGTGGGGATGTAGAAGGTCCCTTTCGCTTTGAGGAGCGCGATGAGTTCGTCGTCGGCATCCGCGTCGTTGATGCCGTGCGCGAGGGCATCCACTCCGGCGGTGACGGCGAGCTTCGCGCCGGCCAGAGTGACGGTATGCGTGAAGACTTTCACGCCGCCTTTGTGGGCCTCATCCACCATAGCGGAGAGGGTTTCCACGTTCATGCTGGTGAGGTTGGCGGACGTACCGTAACGCCAGCCATCGGTGAAGATCTTGATGAGGTCGGGGTGGCCGGCGATGGCTGTGCGGACACGGGCGCGGCCTTCTTCGGGGGTGCTGGCGGTGAGCGTGACGAAATCGCCCCAGCCGCCCTCGGTGCCGTGCCCGCCGGGGGTGCTCATGCGGGCCGCGAAGTTGACGTGCGGGCCGTGGAGCGTGGTGGAGAGGAGCGTCCGCATGGGGGCGTACATCTCGCTGTACTCGGCAAAGTCGTTCACGGAGGTGACGCCGTAGCGGAGATAGTCCGCGACGTTTCGGGTCCAGTCAGCGGGCTGGCCGGTGACCGGGGAAGCGGTGAGATGGGTGTGGAGATCGAAGAGACCGGGGAGGACGGTCTTCCCTGTGGCATCGATCACGCGCGCTCCCGCGGGAAGGTCACCGGGCGCGGTGAGCGCCTCGATGCGATTCCCGCGGATGACGACGTTGACGGCACGGGCCGGTGCGCCCGTGCCGTCGAAGACCCGTCCGCCGCGGATGACGGTGACAGGCGGCTGCGCCGATAGCAGCGAAGAGCCCAGCGCAGCCGTGTAGAGCAGGAGCAGGGAAGACCGTCGCATCTGCTTAGAAGCTCACTTTCAGTGAAGCCTGGAGCACGCGGGGCGGTTCGCCCACGCCGGTGGCGCTGGCGCTCGACGGCAGATAGGCCGAGGTGCAGCAGGTTTCGGCGAAGGTGGTGGAAACGGTCGGGATGACGTTTCCACCCTGCAGCGTGGTGCCGGAGAAGGCCGTGGCCGAGGCGATGCGGAAGTTCGCGTGGTTGAAGACGTTGAAGGCATCAACACGGAAATCAAACTTGTACCGTTCGCGCACGGTGAACTGTTTGATCAGCGTCATGTCTGTGTTCCAGAACATGGGGCCCGTGAAGGTATTGCGCGCCTGGTTGCCATAGGTGCCGGCGTCCGGAATGCCGAATGGCGAGGTGGCGCCGTTGAGCGCGGAGTTGGCGAAGAGGAACGGGCCGGGGGTTCCGGCCACGCCGTAGTTCAGCACCACATCCGGCGCAGCACCGCTGATGGTGGCGCGTGAGCTCCGAATGTTGTCGGCGGTGAGGATGCCGCTCGAAACGCTGAAGGGCTCGCCCGTCATCACGCTGATGATGCCGGAGGTCTGCCAGCCGCCAATGACGGCATTCAGGTAAGACGGCATGTGCCCGAGGAAGCGGCGGTTCTTCCCAACGGGCATTTCCCAGACATAGTAGGTGGTGAAGGTCTGGCGGCGGTCGAAATCGGCGCGGCCACGGTCGAGCGCGAAGTTGTGAATGTCGGTGGGGTGGGAGGAGCTCGCACCACCACCGGCGCTGGAGCCAACGGGGTCTGAGGAGCCGTCGTCCATCGCTTTGCCGAGGGTGTAGCCGATGCCGAAATCGAGGTCGGCGGCATGGCGGCGGAGGCGGGTCTGGAGCGCGTTGTAGGTGGCGTTGCCGTAGGTATCGAAGTAGAGGATGGTGCCGAACTGGGGGTTCGGGCGGAAGTAGCCGGGGTTGCCGGTGGCGGCCACCATCTGGGTGAAATAGGTGGTGTCGATGGTCTGGGCAAGTCCGGCGGCCGAGTTGTTGAGCAGTGGCGTGGTCGCGGTGGTGCTGGCGAGGGTGGTTGCGCCGAGGATGCTCTGCAGAATGCCGACCGGCGCTCCGCACGATGCCGTGCCTGCGACGTTACCGCAGCTGATGAGATTCGAGCGCGCCTGCTTGAAGGACGCCACGAAAGCGGGGCTCAGGTTGAGCTGATTCAGGTCATAACCGCGCGAAAGGTGCGTGCTGTGGCTGCCGACGTAAGCGACTTCAAGAACCATGTCGCGGCCCAGATCACGCTGCACGGAGAGATTCCACTGCTGCGTGGTGGGGATCTTGAGGTTCGGATCCATCTGACTGGCCTGTGGGGCCACGCCTTTCGAAGATGGCGCGGGTGAAGCGAAGGCCGATGGCGGAAGGCTGGGCTGCGGGAGGCCCACGCCGTAGCCGCTGCTGATGGCGGCGGTGGGATTGGTGTTGATTCCGCAGTTCGCGGTCGGCGTCACGACCGGCTTGCCGGAGGCGTAGGTGACCTGCACGGTGCAGGCCGCGTTGCCACCGGGGATGGCGCCGGTGAAGGGCACAAGCTGGTAAGTGTTGAAGGTGTCGTTATAGATACCGAAACCGGTGCGGATCACAGTCTTGTCGCCACGGGGTGTCCAGGCGATGCCGATGCGAGGCCCGAAGACGTCAAGATTTTTCCGGTCCCAATAGTTGGAGGCGCGGCTGTAGGTGACTGGCGCGGAGGCCGACCACTGGTCGGGCCGGACGTTGGGGCGGAAGATCAGGTCATGGGCTTCAAAACCCGGGGGATTGAATTCCCAGCGGAGGCCCAGGCTGACGGTCAGGTCGCGGCGGGCTTTCCAGGAGTCCTGAATGTAAGAGTTGTACTGGTGCATCCGTTCGCCGCGGATGTAGGTGTTGCTGGGCGTATAGCTGGAAGGGCCGGAGGAGAAGAAGCCGAGCGACTGCTGGTAGGGCAGACCGAGCCACTCGTCGAGCGCGTTCTTGAGCGTGGTGAGGTCAGACGAGTTGACGGTGGGCAGCGTCATAATCTGGCTGGGGTCGCGGCCGGAACCGGAGAAGGTCACCACTGGCGCGCCATAGACGGGGCTGATGGAACTGCGGTGATCGTTCTGGCGCTGGAAGCGGAAGTTGAAACCGGCGCTGATGAGGTGCTTGCCGTGTTCCCAGGAGATGTCGTCCAGGTACTGGAAGCTGGTGAGCCAGCGGAAGACACCGGCCTGGTTGGTGAGGCCACCCGCCGTCGGATTGGTGAAGGGGTTGTAAACGTTGGCGACGGAGTAGGGCGGGATGCTGGGAAAAGTGTCGTTGGTGAAGTTGTTCGGGAAGCCGTATTCAAAACGCGCGAGGCCCGCGGTGAAGCTGTTGACCAGGTGCGGCGTGAGCACGCGGCGATAGTTGGTGGCGAGGTTTAAGGGCTTGCGTTCCGAGATTTCCTGGACGGGGAAGCCGGGGAAGGCCTGGTAGCCTCCGTTGATGGGGTCGCCGAGTTTGGTGCTGTCACGGGACCAGATAAAGCGGAAGAACACGCTGTCGTCTTTGTCGAACTGGTGGTCGATGCGCCCCATGATGCGTTCCTGCGGATCCTGTGAGGGGCGATTCCAGACGTATTGGGCGGTATTGAGGCCGTCGCCGCCGAGGTAGAGGTTCGGGAGCGGGGCGGCATTGAAGAACTTCGCCATGGCGGGGTCAACGGAGTAGGGTCCGCCGCCGGCGGCAGTGGCGGTTGCCCCGATGGAATTGATGCCCGCGGTGGCGACACAGTTGGTGGTGACGCCCGCGCCGCATGTGGCGATGCCGGGGAGCAGTGCGCCGGTGTGGCTGTCGACGAGGGACGGGCTGGCTTTGGTGACGCCATTCACGGTACCGACCACATAACGGAAGTTGCCGGCCCGCATGGAGGGCGTGTAGACGGTGCCGGTGGTGAAGGGCTTGCTGACGGTGAAGCGCTGGCCCTGCCAGCTGGCGAACCAGAATGTCTTGTTGTGGGTACCGGGGATGCGTCCGCCGGCATCGCCACCGTACTGGTTGAGCTTGTAATCCGGGCGGGGCAGGCTCTGGGCGTTGCTGAACCACTCGTTGGCGTTCATGTCCGGGTTGCGGAAGTATTCGTAGACATCGCCGTGGAACTCGCTGGTGCCGGAGCGGCTGGTGATCGCCACGTTCGCGCCGGAGTTCTTGCCGAAGTCGGCTGTGGCGTTGTGGGTGACAATGCGGAATTCCTGCACGTTTGAGGTGTTGAGGTTGTAGACGTTCTTCTGGGCGTTGGGAACGGAGATCTCGTTGATGTCAATGCCATCGAGCGTGAGGTTGGTGGCGTTGCTGCGCGCTCCGTTAACCTGTGTGCCGGTGGTGGAGTTGGTGCGCTGCACCACGCCGGGTTCGAGGGCGATCAGGTTCAGCGGGTTGCGGCCGTTGAGCGGCAGTGTCTGGATGTTCTTCTGGCCGATGACGTCACTGATGGTGGCGTTGGTCGTCTCGACGCGCTCGAATGATGCGTCCACTTTCACGGATTCGGTCGTGTCGCCGATCTGCAACTGGATGTTGACCACTATGGGAGCGCCGATGTTCAGCGTGTTGCGCGCCGCCGTGAAGGTTTTGAAGCCGGACTGGGTGGCGGTGACGGTGTAGATGCCAGGGGTGAGGCCCGTGATGGCGTAATCGCCGGTGGAAGTGGTGGTGGCGTCAAACGAACCGTTGGTGCCTTCGTTGGTGGCGCTGACTTTGACTCCGGCGACAGCGAGACCCTGGGGATCACGAACGGTGCCGGTAATAGAAGAGGTAGAGAGTTGTGCAGCCGCGAGAGACGCGAGTGTGAGGAGAAGCGTTGCGATTCTAAGCACTGAGAAGACTCCGTAAGCGATTAATAAGAAGATTGTCGCATGCGCTGCGTGCGAAAAGACACAGACGGCGGTACTGTCCAGGGCGTCTGGATATTATCGAAGTGCGAAGGAAGAACCACGAAATGAAAGCCCTTATGTTGAGCGGTCCCCGCGATCTCAAGCTGGTGGATGCGCCGTCGGTACCCTTAAAGCCAGGCCAGGTGCGCCTGCGAATCAGCAAGGTTGGAATCTGCGGATCCGACTATTCGAGTATTGCGGGGAAGTTGCCGTTTACGCGTTTTCCCATCATCCCTGGCCATGAAGCCGCGGGCGTGGTGATGGAGGTGTGCGGTGGCGATTCGGCCTGGAAGCCGGGTGACCGCGCGGCGATTCATCCTATCCTGTGCGACCGGAACGACCCGATGTTTGCGGCGGGCCGCGTACACCATTCCGACACGACGGAAGTGCTGGGCGTGGTTTCGCGCAACGGCGCGTATGCCGAGGAAGTGGTGCTGGAAGATTACATGCTTCGCGCCGTGCCGGAAGGCGTGAGCGACGAGGCCGCCGCGATGATTGAACCCGTGGATGTGGCGGTGCGCGCGTTGCGGCGGGGCGAACTGCAAAAGGGTGAGCGCGTGCTGGTGCTGGGCGCGGGCAATATCGGGCTGCTGGTTGTTCAGGCGGCGCGCGCGCTGGGCGCGGGCTATGTGGCGGTGACGGATCTGGTGCCGGATAAGCTGCGTCGGGCCAAAGAACTGGGCGTGGATGAGACGTTTGACGTGCGCGAGGGGCTGCCGGCGGAGAAGATCGAGAAGCAGTTCGATCTGGTGATTGACGGCGTGGGGAATGAGGCGAGCGTGAAAGATGCGCTGCTGGCCTGCCGCCGTGGCGGACGCATCGTTGTCTACGGCGTTCCTTCGGGCGACATTAACTTTGCGCTGCGCGGGGCGTTTTCGAAAGACGTTTCGTTGATGACGAGCCGGCTCTATGACGCTTCCTTCGACGAAGCGATGGGGCTGGTGGCGAGCGGCGCCGTGCGGACGACGGACATCATTACGCACCGGGTGCAACTCGAGGACGCGCCGGCGCTGATTGAGCGCATTCTGGATGGCAAAGAGCAATCCATCAAGGTGATGATCTCGGTTTAATATGAGCGACCTATTCTCGGTAAAAGACAAAGTGGTGCACGTGAGCGGCGGCTCGCGGGGCATCGGGCGCGCGATTGCGGAGGCTTTCGCGGCGGCGGGCGCGAGGGTGGTGGTGAGCGCGCGCGAAGAAGAATCGCTCCGCGCAACTGGCCTCGCGTATGAGGTTTGCGATGTGACGGATGCCGCGGCGGTGGAGCGATGCGCGGCATCGATTGAACAACGGTTCGGGCGAATCGATGTGCTGTTCAACGTGGCGGGGATTAACTTCCGGCATGCCGCGGAGACGTTTCCCCCGGACCGTCTGCAGGCCATTCTCGACGTCAACGTGAAGGGCAACTACATGATGGCTTCCGCCTGCGGACGCCGCATGGTGGCGCAGGGGCATGGCAAAGTGGTCAACATTGCCAGCCTGCACACGCTGCAGAGCCTGGCGGGCGTGAGCGCTTATGGGATGAGCAAGGGCGCCATCGGTTCCATGACGCGTGCCCTGGCGGTGGAGTGGGCCGCGCATAATGTGCAGGTGAATGCGATTGCGCCGGGATTTATTGTGACGGATCTGAACCGGAAGCTCTGGGATGACCCGAAGATGCGCGGCTGGGTGGAGGCGCGGACGCCGTCGCACCGGCTGGGACGGCCTTCGGATCTGATCGGAATCTCGATTTTCCTCGCGAGCAGCGCTTCGGATTTCGTGACCGGCCAGGTGATTGCGGCGGATGGCGGCTTCACGTCGGGATCGACGTGGCCTTTGGAAGTACCCCGATAGTTGTTTGAAACGGGGGTGGCGGCGGACGTCATCCCCATCCCTCCCTGATTCCATACCCCCTCTATTTAGCCTGTAAGGTTTACTTGACAAACCTGCGCTGATCTGGCACGCTCTGAATTGTAAGGTTTACATTACATTATGTCGCTATGTTGCGACATGTTGGAGTCGACTTGAAAAACCGATTAAGGGTACTGCGCGCAGAGAGGAAGTGGAGTCAGGGCGAATTGTCGCAACTCCTCGGCGTCTCCCGGCAGGCGATCAATGCGATAGAAACGGAGAAGCACGATCCCAGTCTGGAACTGGCTTTCCGTTTGTCGCGTTTGTTCGGCATGCCTATTGAGCAGATCTTTGAATTTGAAGGGAAGTAAGAGAGAGGAGAAAAGCAATGTTGGCAATCGAAAACGAAGTTCCGCGTGAGTTTATGGGGAAGAAAAGCATCTTCCGGTTTCTGGCCGGACTGATCTTCGGAGGCGTTTTTGGCTATGGTGTGGTGAAGCTTCTGCTGAACCTGCACCTGCCGGTGAAGCACATGGACTGGAGCGATACGCTGGCCCTTTATCTGGGCTTGATCCTGCTGGGTATGGGCCTTTGCCTGTTTGTGATTTCCTTTAGCCGCAAAGGCGTGGCGGAGGGCCTGGAAGGCGCCGGGGCGGCGATGCCGGCTACGGATGACGAGATTCATTCCTTCCGCCTGCAGTGCCTGACGATGGTGTTGGCCGGGCTGTTGATGCTGATCCCGTTTCTCGCGGCATTGGCATCCCCGGAGCGCAGACCGGCAGCCGGAGTTGTGTTCGCGGGCATTGTGGTGCTGTTCGCTCTGCAAACCGCCGCGAATCTGCAGTTCTGGCGCCGGAGCGACGAGTTTCTGCGGACTCAGCTTCTGCTGGTGTCCGCGACCACCTTCGCCATTGGCCAGGGCGCGCTTTACCTGTGGGCCGCGGCTGAGCGGCTTGGGTTGGTCGCGCCGATCTCAGGCTGGGCCACCATCGTGCTGACGATGACGGCGTACCTGGGCACGGGGCTTTACTTTGGAATCCGAAATATGCCGGGCAGCGGGAGGGCCTGAGTTCCGTTCCGCCCGGCCAGGGCTGTTTCAGTTCCGGGTTGCCGCCGGAATGCTTACCAGTTCGTAATGGAACCATCCGGGCGGAAGTACGTTTGCGCCCGGTTGGTATCGTACTTCGTGACTTCAAGAATCTGCGTGAGTTGTTTGAAATCAACTTCGACGCCCAGGCCCGGGCGCTCGTTCGGGTAGAGTTTGCCGTCTTTGAAGTCGAGGCAAACGGGCAGGTAGGAGAGGTCGCGTCCGGCGAAGCTGTATTCCATGAGCAGGGGGCCGGAAAAGGTGCCGAGCGAATTGACAAGCGCGGCGGTGGCGATGGGGCCGGTGAAGTGGGGCACGATGCCGACGAAGTGCGTCTCGCAGATGGCCGCGACCTTCATCATTTCAGTGATGCCGCCGACGTTGGGGAGCGTGGCGCGGACGTAGTCGATGTCGTGGTTTTCCACGAGCTTGTTGAAGTCCCAGCGATTGCCCCATTCCTCGCCGGCCGCGATGGGAACTTTCACCATTTTGCGGAGTTTGGGCAGGTCTTCCGTAAACGCTTCGGCGCGTACGGGGTCTTCGACGAAGAGGGGCGCGGTGGCCTCAATGAGTTCGCAGCCGCGGATGGCGTCAATCAGGTCGAAGCGCTGGTGGAAGTCGATGCAGAAGTCGCCGTTTTTGCCGACGCCTTCCCGGGCTTCCTCGCATTGCTTTTGCAGTTCGAGGACTTTGGCGCGGGTGTTGAACGTGGTGTTGGCGGGCGTGTCGGCCGCGCCCATGCGGAAGGCCCGGTAGCCGGCCGCCACGGTGAGCGCGGCGCGTTCCTTCACGCCCATGCCGGGCTGGATGCCGGGAACCGCGCCGCCGGTGTTGTAGCACTCGCAGTAGTTGCGGCTCATGCCGCCCAGAATCTGATGAACCGGGAGTTTGAGAATCTTGCCGCGAATGTCCCACAGGGCGAGGTCGAGCGCGCCGAGGGCATCTTCCTTCTCCCGCCCGGGTGGGTAAAAGAAGGAGCGCGACATATCCTGCCAGAGCCGCTCAATATGCTGGGGATCCTGCCCGATCAGGCGGCCCGCGCACTGCTTCAGGGTATCGGGAAAACCGCCTTCGCCGATGCCGGTGATGCCGGCGTCGGTCTCGATGGTCACGATGGTGTCGGCCTGATTGAAGAGGGGATTCGGGCGCGGCGGGGCATAAGCCCGGACGCGCGTGATTTTCATTTTCGGCAGCGCCGCCTGGAGCAGCGGGCGGTTGGCGAGCGCGGCGGCGCCGGCGGCGGCCATGGACTTGAGCAGAGTTCGTCGGTTCATTGGATCAATTGCCTTTGTTGGCGGCTGATCTGATGGCGGAAAGCTTGCCGTTCCGGATCAGGCCGGAGGATTCGTTGACGGTGGCTTCCATGCGGTCGCCGTCGAAGTGCATCGCAAGGGAGTAGCGGTTGATGTTCGAGATGAAGTTCAGATCGAGCACGAAATCCGTATCGGAGGTCCACCGGCCCGTTGCGCCGGCGAGAAGCTGCAGTGGACCCCAGGGACCGAGGCGGTAGACGCCATCGAGTCCGACGGGGAAGGAGAGTTCGCGGCCGAGGTATTTCACCTGGAGCCTGGCTTCGGACTTGCCGGAGAAAACGAGCTGCAGGCTGTCGAGCCGGGAGGGGTTGCGGGGGAATTTCCAGGTGACGCCGGAGATGGCTTTCGCGAGGGCGGGCAGTTCCACAACGGGGGTGGGCGCCGGTTCCTTCGCGGCCTCCGCCACACGGGCTTCCAACTCGCGGACGGCGGCCGGATTGGGCGGCAGCGGCGCGTCCGCTTTGATGGCTCTCGCGATCACCGGGCCGACTTCGCCGGCCGGGTAACCGCCGCCGGTCACGATCACGATCATGTCTTTTTCGGCCCAGACCGCGACCTTCTGACCCCCGCGTCCATTGCCGCCGAATTCATTGAGGCCGTTCACTTTGGCGAGCCACCAGCCCAGGCCGTAGCCCGCGCCCTCGCCGCGTCCCGGCGTCTCGGCGCGCTTCGAAATGGACCGCTGGATCCAGTCTTTCGAGACGATCTGTTTGCCTTCCCAAACGCCGTCGTGCAGGTAGAGATAGCCGATCTTGCCGAAGTCGCGAGGGTAGAAATGGCTGTCGCCCCAGCCGTGGGTGCGGCCCTGTTCGTCGGGAGTCCAGGCGACGTCGTGAATGCCGAGGGGCTCGAAAAGGTTCTTCCTCGCAAAGTCGGCTTCGGGCTGGTGGGTGACGGAGGTGAGGATGGAGGAAAGGACGTGATAGCCGGGGCTGCAGTAGCCGAACTTCGTGCCCGGCGCATATTTCATTGGCATTGAAAGGGCGTACTTCAGGAAGTTGTTCGAGCGCCGCATCTGTTCCAGTTCCTGTTCGCCGGGGAGGAAGCCGCAGTCCATGCCGGGCTGCATAGAGAGCAGGTCGGCGACGGTGATCTTCGCTTTCTGCCCATCGGGATCGACCACGTTCTCATTCGGGAAGAAGGAAAGCATGGTCTGGCTGGTCGTTAAAAGCCCCTGATCGACCGCGATGCCGGTAAGGGCGGCGGTAATGCTCTTGGTGATGGAGGCGACGTCGTGCGTGGCGGTGGGCTTATAGGGGTAGAAATAAGAATCGAGAACGATGCGACCGTGGCGGATCACCGTGACGCTGTGGACGTTCAGCTTCTTCGCAGTAATGCTGCTGACCATGCCGGCGAGCACGGAGGAATCGAGTCCCTGTTCTTCGGGCGTGGATTCGCGCCAGGCTTTGGTGGGGTAGTAATCGGGCGGTGCGGCCATAAGGGTGAG
Organism: uncultured Acidobacteriia bacterium; assembly: GCA_903900705.1. Classification (GTDB taxonomy): domain Bacteria; phylum Acidobacteriota; class Terriglobia; order Bryobacterales; family Bryobacteraceae; genus BOG-234. Next base: position 8,790 of record CAIUOG010000044.1, on the reverse strand, counting down.
GCAGGTGAGTGCGAGCAGGGCGGAAAGGCGCGGCACTGGGGTATACAGCATTCGGTGACCACGATATCAGAGGTGGGGAATCAGAGGTCTGGCCAATATTGTTCCACCGAGGTGTGGTTCACGGTGGCCTTCCATTGCTGGTTGAATCGATGCGCGAGATCCGGCACTGAGGCCAGTGCGCGCGCCAGCCCCAGCTTCGTGTGCGGCTCTTCAACGGCGACATCCCGGTCCAGACGTTCCGCGACGTCGGACCAGCGGTTGGTGAGGCCCCCGGTATCGAGCAGGACGACGCGATCACCGATGACGCCATAATTCTTCAAATGGGCGTCCGTGCTGAAGAGGCCGAGTTGCCAACCGGAGCGACGGGTTTCCAGAAAACGGTTCAGCCAGTATTCCACGGCTGCGAAATCGCCGGCCTCCGCGAGGTTGTTCAGATGCTGATCGAGAGTGGCTTCCACGCGTTCAGTGGCTTCGCGGACCACCAGCCATCCGGGCCAGCCTGAAACATGAACGGTCGCGGCCGGGAAGGTGACGATTTCGGGAATCAGAGGCGTGCCGAGCAGGTGCAGTCGGGCCAGCCGTTCGCCCTGGAAATCGCGTTCCAGATGATTGTGGAGCAGTTCTGCCACGTGATCCGAATACCAGAGGCGTTTGGGCACCACAACGATGAGCGCCTGTGTGGTGACGCGCAGCGCGCGGATGGCGCGGGAGGGCAGGTGGCGCGTCCATTTGCGCAGGAACTTCCAGACCAGAATCAGGGCCACCACTTCGCGGGGAGAACGCTCGCGTTTCACCACCCAGTGGTCTGAAGCGAAGACCTCTTTGCCGATGCCCTCGCCCAGGCGGCGCAGGGTCTGGCGCGTTAACTCCTCCGGCGCATGCGGCAGCAGGCGGGCCATGTCTCTATTGTGCGCCTTTTGCGACCAGTAAGCTGGGGGTTGGTGTACTTCGCATATATCGGGCCCGGCGCGGGCTTTGCGTTCCTCGGTTCGTTCCTCACGCTGGTGGCGTCGGTCCTGGCCGGGATCGCATCGCTGTTCCTGTGGCCGTTCCGGCTGTTGTTCCGGCGTCGGCGGAAAAGCGCTGTGAAGAAGGCGATTTTTCTGGGCTTCGATGGCCTGGATCCGCGCGTCACGGAACGGCTGATGGAAGAAGGGAAGCTGCCTCATTTCAGCCGCCTGAAAGCGCAGGGCGGCTATACGCGGCTGCGCACCACGTTTCCGGCGCTGTCTCCGGTGGCGTGGTCCACCTTTGCGACCGGGGTGAACCCGGCGAAGCACAATATTTTCGACTTTCTGAATCGGGACCTGCGGACGTATGCGCCTGAACTTTCTTCCGCAAAAGTGACGCGGCGGGCTGTGGAGATGCGGCGGAAAAGCGAACCTTTCTGGAAGATTCTGGGGCGAAACAATGTGGCAGGCACCATCCTGCGGGTGCCGATTACGTTTCCGCCGGAAGAGTTCAACGGGCGGCTGCTTTCGGCCATGTGTACGCCGGATCTACAGGGCACGCAGGGCACATTTTCGAGGTTTACGGCGCGAACGGGAGAGCTGAAAGGACCACCGGGGGAGTCGCTGCCCTTTCGGGTGGCAGGCGACCGGCTGGAGATTGGCGGGGAGCGTTGCCAACTGGGGGCCGGGGAGTACACGCCGTGGATCCGTCTGCGCTTTCCCTCAGGGCGCGGGATTGTTCGCTTCCTGCTGGTTTCAGATGAGCCGTTTTCGCTGTATGCGACGCCGGTGCAGATTGATCCGGAAAGCCCCGCGCTGCCGATCAGCCATCCACCGTTTTATGCCATGTATCTGGCGAAACTGCTGGGCACTTTTTCCACGCTCGGCATGGCCGAAGATACGTGGGCACTGAACGAAGGCGCTATCGATCAGGCGGCGTTTCTGCGGCAGGCGCGGGATATTCAGGCCGAGCGCGAGGCCATGTTCTTCAGTGCGCTGGGGCATACCCGACGGGGCGTGGTGGCCTGTGTTTTTGACACCACGGATCGGGTGCAGCACATGTGTTTCGGGCAGACGGACGTGATTGAGGCGCTGTATTGCGACATGGACCGGATTCTGGGCCAGACCCTCCAAAGCGTGGAAGCGGATACGGCTTTGTTTGTGCTTTCTGATCATGGGTTCTGCTCATTCCGGCGCGGCGTCAATCTGAATGCCTGGCTGCGGCGGGAGGGCTACCTGGCGCTGTCTGTGGATGACGCGGCGGAATCGGGCGACTATTTCGAGGGGATTGACTGGTCCCGGACACGTGCCTACAGCTTCGGCCTGAGCGGACTGTATCTCAATCTGCGGGGGCGCGAAGCCCAGGGGATTGTCGCGGCGGAGGAGGCGGAGGCGCTGCGGCGCGAACTGGCTTCGAAACTGACCGGAATGCGGGACGGTGATGCGGTGGCGATCCAGTCGGCCCACCCGGCGGCGGAGCTTTATGCAGGGCCTTATCTGGGCGCCGCGCCGGATGTGGTGGTCGGCTATGCGGAGGGCTACCGCGCCTCATGGGCGGCGGCGGTGGGGAAGACGACTTACGGGGTGTTCGAAGACAACGACAAGGCCTGGTGCGGGGATCATTGCGTGGAGCCTTCGCTGGTTCCCGGTGTGCTGTTTTCCAACCTGCCGATTCGTGTGACGAACCCGGGAATTGAAGACCTGGCTCCCACGGCGCTGGCGTTATTCGGTGTGGCGCCGCCGGGCTGGATGGAAGGACGTTCCATTGTTTAGGGCTCCGATATGCAGAGCATTCGCCGCGCTGGCTGTGTTGCTGGCGGGCTGCGCCCGTGCGCCGCACCGGCAGGTGGTCGTGCTGGGGATTGACGGGATGGATCCGAAATTCGTCGAAAGGCACTGGGCGGAGTTGCCGAATCTGCGGGCGCTGCGGGACGAGGGTTCATTTCAGCGGCTCTCCACCACGTCTCCGCCGCAGAGCCCGGTCGCCTGGTCCACCTTCATCACGGGCCTCGACCCCGCGGAGCATGGAATTTTCGATTTTGTCCATCGCGATGCGGCGACGAAGGAATTGTTTCTCTCGACCGATCGAACGGTGGAATCGCGTTTCGTTATTTCCCTGGGCGACTGGCGTTTACCCCTCACCGCTTCGAAGGTGGTGCAGCAGCGCCGGGGCAAGGCATTCTGGCAGACCTTATCGGAGCGGGGTGTCCCGGTAATGGTGTTGCGGATGCCGACGAATTATCCGCCGCTGCCGTTTGGAAAAGAACTGGCGGGCATGGGAACGCCGGACCTGCGGGGTACGCAGGGGACATTCACACTCTTTCATCCGGAAGACGTGTCAGACAACCACGCGGCGTTCGTCCTCGAAGGACCCGCGAATCCTTTGCGGCGGGACCGGGCTTCGGCGACCGTAACACTGGATGTGGATGTCGACCCGGAATTGCCGGTGGCGCGGTTCGCAGTCGGTGATCAGGTGGCGGTGCTGCGGCAGGGCGAGTGGTCCGGCTGGATTCCGGTGGAGTTCCCGCTGCTGCCGCATCTCGCCGCGGCGCATGGCATGGTCCGGATCTACGCGAAGCAGCTGAAGCCACGGCTGGAGGTGTATGTTTCGCCGGTGAACATCGATCCGTTGCGGCCCGCGCTGCCCGTAGCGAATTTTGATCCCGGCATCGGTCGGTTCACCACGCTGGGGATCGGCGAGGATACTTCGGCGCTGCGGCAGGGTGTCTTCACGCTGCCGGAGTTTCTGGCGCAAAGCCGCCTGGTGTTGCGGGACGAAAAGCGGCTGCTGCGGGCGGCGCTGGATCAGTACCGGGACGGGTTCCTGTTTTTCTATTTCTCTTCGGTGGATCAGAATTCGCACATCCTGTGGGGCCGGCATGAGGACGAACTGCTGCGGTTCTATCAGGAGATCGATGCGGAGTTGGGCGCGGTGCGGAAGCGACTGCCGCGGGCGGATCTGATTGTGATGTCGGATCACGGGTTTTCCACGTTTGACCGGGCGGTGAATCTGAATGCTTACCTGGCGGCGCAGGGCCTTGCGGGGAAGGCCTGGGCGGCCGGACTGAACGCCGTCTACGTGACGGGAGCGGACCGTGCGGACGTGCGGCAGCGGTTACTCGATATGCGGGATCCCGAGACCGGGCAGGTGGTGATTGAGCGGGTGGATGAGGTCCGCGCCGCGCCGCGTAACCGGGCGGTTGCGCCGGACCTGGTGGTGGGGTACGCGCCGGGCTATCGCGCATCGTGGGCGACCGGGCTGGGCGAAACCGCCGGGACCATTGTCGAGGCGAATCAGGACGCGTGGCTGGCGGATCATTGCATCAGCGCGGACGAGGTTCCGGGCGTATTGTTCATGACGAAGGGGCTGCGGCTCGATGCGCCGTCGCTCAAAAAGCTTTCCGGCGTGATACTGGGGTTGTACTGATCATGTTCAACCGCGAATCTTCGCTCCGTCTGCCGAAACCCCTGCTGGAGCGCGCCCGCGCCGCCGCGGAAAAGGCGGGGTACAGTTCGGTGGAAGAGTTTGTCGTCCATGCGATGGAGAAGGAACTGGCACTGCTCGAAGAGGCGGAGGCCCGGGAAGCGGTGATCCGGCAACTGAAGGGGCTTGGCTACCTTGAATGAGGTTTGTGGCGCTGCTTCTGGTGAGTGTTTTGTACGGAATAGTCGTTGGGGCGTTGTTCCGGCGCGTACCGGTCAGGCCGGTACTGAACCGCATTCTCGCGCATGTGCTGAGCTTCGGGCTGTTCATCGATGAGCCCCGCCTCGTCTTCCGGGCACAGTGGGAACTGCTGCGGGAGCATCTGCGGCTGGCGCGCCTGTTAGCGTTGCCGTTGCTGATTTCGGGCGTGGCGTTTCTTGCCATCGCGCATGCCTTCGCAAAGGGTCCCATTCCGCCCGGAGAAACGTTTGTGCTGACCGCCCTGCCGCCGGGCGTTGAGGCGGAAACGCCGCCGGTGCACGTCGCGCGGCTGCGCCAGATTGTTTGGCGCGTGCACGCCGTCCGTCCGTTTCTGAGCGGCCTTGATGCGCCGTACCCGGCGGCCCACTGGTTCGGGCTCCACTGGCTGGTGTGGTTCATCGCCCTTTCCACATTGGCAATCACCCTGGCAACGGCGGTCAGACGGATATAAAGTATTAGCTACGCCGTATGCAGCTCCGCCGTCTTCTGCCGCTTCTGATCCTGGTGTGCCTTCGCGCACAGACACCGCCCGACTATCTGCGTGACATCCAGCCGGTTCTCGAAAAGAACTGTTATTCGTGTCACGGCGAAAAGCTGCAAAGCGCCGGACTTCGCCTGGACAGAAAGCCCGCCGCGGATAAACTGGCTCTCATTTATAAGCGCGTCGCGGGCGAGGGTAATCTGGCCCGCATGCCGATGGGGGGCGCGCTAACGGTCGATCAGGTGGCGAAGATCAAGGCCTGGACGGACGCCGGTTCCAGCTGGTCTGATGGCGTGATCTCCTCCGCCCCGAAACAGAAGCACTGGGCGTTTGTGCCTCCCGTGCGCCCGGCTCTGCCCGCCGTGAAAGACGCCAAATGGAGCCGTAATCCGATCGACCGTTTTGTGCTGGCGAAACTGGATGCCGAGGGTCTGAAGCCTTCCCCGGAAGCGGACAAGGCCACCCTGCTGCGGCGCGTTTCGCTGGATCTGACGGGCTTGCCGCCCACGCCCGAAGAAGTCGACGCTTTCGTTAAAGACAAGAGCCCCCGCGCCTATGAGAAGCAGGTGGACCGGCTGCTGGCTTCCCCGCACTATGGCGAGAAATGGGCGCGTATGTGGCTCGATGCGGCGCGCTACGCCGATTCCGATGGCTACGAAAAAGACAAGCCCCGGTTCGTGTGGTTTTTCCGCGACTGGGTGATCAACGCCTTCAACCGGAATCTGCCCTACAACGAATTCATCATCGACCAGCTGGCCGGCGACCTGTTGCCGAATGCCACCCAGGATCAGAAAGTCGCGACAGGTTATCTGCGCAATTCGATGATCAATGAGGAAGGCGGCGTGGATCCGGAGCAGTTCCGTATGGAGGCCATGTACGACCGCATGGACGCCATTGGCAAGGGGATGCTGGGTGTCACGATTCAGTGCGCGCAGTGCCACAACCATAAATACGATCCGCTGCAGCAGGAAGAGTATTACAGGATCTTCGCTTTTCTGAACAACTCGAATGAAGCCACCGCGGCCGTCTACACGCCGCGGGAGCAGATGAAGATCGCGGAGATTGTGCGTCGCACGAACGAGATCGAAGGCAGTCTGCAACATCGCACGGCGGGCTGGCAGGCGAGGATGGCGAAGTGGGAAGACTCGGTCGCGCATAACCAGCCGGAATGGCAGGTGGTGAGGCCGGAGGTCGATGATATATCCACCGGAGGCCAGCGCTACATTCCGCAGGAAGACGGTTCGCTGCTGGCGCAGGGTTATGCGCCCACCAAGCACAACGTGAAGCTGACCGCGAAGACGAGTCTGAAGGGCATCACGGCTTTCCGGCTGGAACTGCTGACGGACCCGAATCTGCCGCTGGGCGGGCCGGGCCGGTCCATCAAAGGCACCGGCGCGCTGAGTGAGTTCCGGGTGGAGATTGCGCCCGCGAAACCGGAAGACAAGCCGGCGCCGGTGAAGATCGTGCGCGCCTCGGCCGATATCAATCTGCCGGAAGCGCCGCTCGAAGCGATGTACGCGGATAAATCGAACAAGAAGCGCGTCACCGGTCCTATTGAATTGGCGATTGACGGCAAGGAAGAAACCGCTTGGGGGATCGATGCCGGACCGGGTCTGCGGAACCAGCCGCGCAAGGCCGTGTTTAACGCGGACGCGCCGCTGCCGGGCGATGGCGAGACCACGCTGGTTTTCTATCTGAAGCAGAATGCGGGCGGCTGGAACAGTGATGATAACCAGAACAACAACCTGGGGCGGATCCGCCTCTCGGTAACGAACGCGCCGGACGCGGTGGCGGATCCGGTACCCGCGAATGTGCGGGAGATCTTTGCGATTCCGCGCGCGCAACGTTCACCGGCGCAGGTGCAGGCGGTCTTCAGTTACTGGCGCACCACCGTGGCGGAGTGGAAGGACGAGAACAACACCATCGCTGCGCTGTGGAAGGAACATCCCGAGGGCGCTTCGCAACTGGTGCTGAATGAGCGGACGAAGGTGCGCGAAACCCATCAGCTGATTCGCGGGGACTGGCTGAATCCGGGCAAGGTGGTTTCAGGCGGAGTGCCTTCCTTCCTGAATCCGCTGCCCGCCAATGCGCCGGTGAACCGGCTGACCTTCGCGAAGTGGATTGTGGCGCGCGATGCCCCCACCACGGCGCGCTCCCTGGTGAATCGTCTGTGGCAGGCGTACTTCGGGATCGGCATTGTGGAAACCGCCGAAGACTTCGGCAGCCAGAGTTCGCCTCCGTCGCATCCGGAACTGCTGGACTGGCTGGCGGTGGAGTTCATGGACCGCAACTGGGACATCAAGGCGATACAGCGGCTGATCGTGACGTCCTCCACTTACCGGCAGAATTCGAAGGTGGACCCGGAACTGCTGTCGAAAGACCCGTACAACCGGCTGCTGGCTCGGGGGCCCCGCTTCCGGGTGGATGGCGAGATTGTCCGCGATATTGCGCTCTCCGCGAGTGGCTTGCTGACCGATAAGGTGGGTGGCCCCAGCGTCTTCCCGCCCGCTCCCGGCTTCCTTTTCCTGCCGCCCACCAGTTACGGGCCGAAGACCTGGGACGAATCGAAGGGCGAAGACAAATACCGGCGCGCGCTTTACACCTTCCGTTTCCGCAGCGTGCCTTATCCGATGCTGCAGACTTTCGATTCGCCCACGGGCGACAGTTCCTGCGTGCGGCGCAGCCGTTCCAACACGCCGCTGCAGGCGCTGACCACGCTGAATGAGCCTCTGTTTATCGAAGCCGCGCGCGCTCTGGCGGCAAAGGTGATGAAAGATGGCGGAGACACGGATGCCTCGCGCCTGAATTATGCGATGCGCCGGGTGCTGAGTCGCGGTCCTTCGGCTGATGAGGCGGGGGAACTGCTCCGGCTGCTGAACAAAGAGCAGAGCCGCTTTGGGGATGGCCGGTATGATCCCAAACTGCTGGCAGGCGTGGACTCCGCGCAGACGGCGGCCTGGACCGTGGTTTCGCGCGTCCTGCTGAATCTGGACGAAACGATTACGAAGGAATAACTGCGATGAATACGAATATTTCGCGCCGCTGGTTTTTCGAGCAATGCGGAGTTGGTTTGGGAGCCGTGGCGCTGAAGAGCCTGCTGGCGGAATCCGCACAGGCCGCCACGGTGGACCCTCTGGCGCCGAAGCCTCCGCAGTTTCCCGCCAAAGCGAAGAACGTGATCTTCCTGTTTATGGCGGGCGCGCCCAGCCATCTGGAACTGTTCGACAACAAACCCGCGCTGAAGAAGTTCGATGGAACGCTGCCGCCGCCGGAGTTGCTGAAGGGCTACCGGTCGGCGTTCATCAATCCGAATTCGAAGCTGCTGGGGCCGAAATTCGAGTTTAAGAAGTATGGAAAATCCGGGGCGGAACTGACGGATTTATTGCCGCACCTCGCCACCGTGGTGGACGACATTACAATCTGCAAATCGATGGTGACGGACGCGTTCAACCATGCGCCCGGCCAGTTGCTGATGAACACCGGCACCATGCAGTTTGGCCGCCCGAGCATGGGCGCCTGGGTGACTTACGGTTTGGGCAGCGAATCGAAAAATCTGCCCGCGTTTGTGGTCTTCAGTTCCGGGAAAAAAGGCCCCAGCGGCGGCAATGCCTGCTGGGGCAGCGGCTTCCTGCCCACGGTTTATCAGGGCGTGCAGTTCCGTTCGTCGGGCGATC
>CAIUOG010000043.1 GCA_903900705.1 uncultured Acidobacteriia bacterium | reverse complement strand
GTCAGGCTGCGAGCGCCGGAGACGGCGTTCGGACCGGGGCTGGACACCGTAACCGCGATCGTCTTCCCGGCAGCCAGCGCGGATGTCCCGGCGATGGTTAGTTTCGTGGATGAAACGAAGGTGGCGGGCACCGCAACGCCATCCAGCAAAACCTTCGAGGTGGAGAGGAAACCCGTGCCGATGACATCCACGGTATAGGCAAGGCCCGTATTCACGGTCGATGGAGTAAGCGTGGAAATGACCGGGACGGTATTTTCGAGCGTGACCGGCGAACTCGCGGATGCGGTTGGGTCCGCCACGCTGACGGCCGTCACGCTCACGTTTCCGGAGGGCAGCGTTGCGGGCGCGGTGTAAAGGCCCTTTGAATCGATGGTGCCGACGGTGGTGTCACCGCCGGGTTTCGTGTTGACCTGCCACGTCGCCGCGGTGTTCGAATTATTGCTGACGCCGGCGTAAAACTGTTGCGTTTTCCCAACACGAACCGACGTGTCTGCCGGAGAGATATGCACCGCAACCGGAGCGATCACCGTCAGCGACCATGCGCCCGAAGTTGCCGACGGCCCCGGATTGGCCACCGCCACACTGATCTTCGAGCCGACCGCCGCGCTCGACTTTCCGCTGACCACCAGGGCACCGGCCACCACTGTGGATGGCGTCTCTGTGCCATCCAGCAGAACTTTGGCGCCAGCGAGAAAGTTTGTGCCCCTGATTGTCAGGGTAAAACCCAGGCCGGTATTCACGTTGTACTCCGATAGCGAAGTAATGGCCGGCAGCGGGCTCAAAATCGTCACAGTTGAGGTGGCAAGCACGCTCGCGTTGGCGGAGTCTGATGCCTGCACCAGCACCGTATTCGGCGAGGGCACCGCCGCGGGCGCGGTGTAAACGCCGGCGGACGTCACGGTACCGAGGTCCGCTGTGGAACCGGACGCAGTGGAAAGCACCTTCCAGGTGACAGTGGCTGGCGCTGTGATGCCTGTGGCGCTGGCGTAGAAGGTTGTATGTTCACCGGCCCGTAACTGAATTGTTGCCGGACTGATTCTTATGGTTGGCGCGGGCGTTGTTGTTGCGGCAGTGGAAATGCCGGACAAAATCATGCCCGTCAGCGCTGTGAAAAATGCAATTCTGCTGTTCATCCGAAATTCACCCTCCGTGCATTCGGAACTCTAAGGTACTGTAAGTACCGGAGTTCGTCAATAGCCTTCCCGTTAACCTTGTGTTTGTTATCGGTTGGGGGGTGAAAATATAGTTTTCCGTAGCTATATTTTTTCCGGTTTATAGAAACTCAGGGCGTTGTCGCCCTGTTTGAGAAGGCGTTCTTTTTTGAGGATTCCGTAAGTATCCTCCAGCCTGAGGCGCACGGAATGCTGCACAATCGTGAGAGCCGGAGGCTTTGTCTCCAGAACTTCCAGTGACGCCTGGTATTCCTTTTCTTTTGGATACGGCGGGTCCAGAAACACAATATCGGCATCAATCCCGCCGAGGTAGATGGCCGCTGTTCCCTGAATCACCCGGGCCTTTGCCTGCGCGTTCAGTGAACTCAGGTTCTGCCGGATCAACTCCGCCGCGTGCTTGTCTTTTTCGATAAAAACCACATGCCGCGCACCCCGGCTCAGCGCCTCAATGCCAACCGATCCGGTGCCCGCGTAGGCGTCCACAAAGACACTATCCTCAATTACGGTCTGCAAAATGCTGAACAGCGATTCCCGCAGCCGATCCGGAGTGGGTCGCACGTCTGTCCCCGGCATGGACAGAATTTTTCTCGACCGGTATTCGCCCGCTATGACTCGCATGAAATTCCCTTAGCCAAATGACTTAACCCACCTGTACCAGTCCGTAACGGCGCTGCCAGTGTTCCTTAATATAGATTACGGCCTTCGTAAAAGCATCCGGAGACGGCGGGTTCTCCACAAAGGCTCTGGCCTCGTGCCGGGCCGCTTCCAGAATATCGGGATCGCGGAGAATATTGGCAATCCGCAGCGATGGCAGCCCGGATTGTTTTGTCCCGAAGAACTCCCCCGGTCCTCGCAGCTTCAGATCCATTTCCGCGATCACGAACCCATCCTGCGATTCCACCAGGGTCCGGATGCGCTCTTTCCCCGTATCGCTCAGTTTCTCCGTGATCAGCATGCAATAGCTCTGCTCGCCGCCGCGCCCCACGCGCCCCCGCAACTGATGCAACTGCGACAGCCCGAAACGCTCGGCCTGTTCAATCACCATTACGGTTGCATTGGGCACGTCCACGCCGACCTCGATCACCGTCGTCGACACCAGGATCTTCGTACGCCCGGCCTTGAAGGCCTCCATCGCCGCTTCTTTTTCAGCCGACCCGAGGCGGCCATGCAGCAACCCCACCGGCACGTCCGGAAACACCTCGCCTGAAAGATGTTCGAACATCTGCTGCGCGGCCTTCATCGCCTGTGTTTCCGATTCCTCAATGACGGGATACACCACATACGCCTGGCGGCCGAGGTCGATCTCGCGTCTCATCGCGCTGTAGGCTATCTCCACCTGGTCGGACGAATAGTGCTTCGTGACGATTTTCTTCCGGCCAGGAGGCAGTTCATCGATCACCGAAATATCGAGATCGCCATAGATGGTCATTGCCAGCGTGCGCGGAATCGGTGTCGCCGTCATCACCAGAACGTCGGGAGTGATGCCTTTTTGCACCAGCCCGAACCGTTGCATCACGCCGAAACGATGCTGTTCGTCGATAATCACGAGGCCGAGCCGTGCGAATTCCACATCTTTTTCGATGAGCGCGTGGGTTCCGATTGCCACCGGAACCAGCCCGCTGCGCAGCATTTCCTTGAGCTTGACCTTTTCCTTCGCTGTGTTGGACCCCGTCAGCAGCGCGACCTCATACCCGACCTTCCGAAGCAGCGGTTTCAGCGACAGATAGTGCTGCGCCGCCAGAATTTCGGTGGGCGCGAGAATCGCCACCTGGTAGCCGTTTTCGAGCGCGATCAACGCCGCCTCGGCGCCGACGATCGTTTTGCCGCTCCCCACGTCCCCCTGCAGCAACCGGTTCATCGGGCAGGGTTGCGCCATGTCGTCCGCGATTTCCTTCAGGACTTTCTTCTGCGCCCCGGTCGGCTTGAACGGCAGCAGTCGTTTGATCTGCTCGCGGACCTGGTCGGTGAGCTGAAACTGGATCCCCGGCATGAGCCGCGCTTTCTGGCGTTTGATTTCGAGGCCGCATTCCAGCCAGAAGAATTCTTCAAAGATCAGGCGGAACTGCGCGGGCGAGCGGAATTCGTTCAGCATCCGGACCGGCGTGCCGGGGGGAGGGAAGTGCGCTGTGCGGATGGCTTCGGTGCGCGTGGGGAATTTCAGGAAGGTCCGGATGTGGTCGGGCAGATGGTCTTCCGCCTCGGGAATCTCCTGCAGGACGCGATGAATCAGAATGCGGAGAATCCGGGTGTTTACCTTGCCGGCGGCTTCATAAATGGGGACGACGCGACCGGTGTGCAGCGCGGAATCCGCCTCGTCGTCCTCGCCGCTCAGGTATTCGACCTCGGGATGCATCATCTGCATCTCCCCCCGGTAGCTGTCGAACTCGATTTTGCCGAAGAGAGCAACGCGGGTGCCGGGCGTGAGCCGTTCTGCGAGATAGGCGCCGTGAAACCACTTGCCGAGGATGATGGCCCGGGAGGAATCGGTGAATTCCGCCTCAAAGAGGCCGATGTTCTTTCGCCGCATGCCGGAGACTTTGGCTGACCGGACCTCGGCGATGACGGTCGCCAGTTCCCCAGGAGCGAGTTGAGCGATGGTTTTGAGATTGCTGCGGTCTTCGTACCGGAACGGGAAGTAGTTGATCAGGTCTTCCACGGTCTGGAGCCCGCGCGTCTGCAACATCGCCGCACGGGCCGGGCCAACGCCTTTGAGGTAAGTGAGAGAAGTATCGAGCGCGAGGGCCAAATCTGAGTGTAGCGGGGCGCGCCGGAGCTAAATCCCTTCCCCCTCAATCAGCTGTTCCTCATGGCCCGCCAGAATTCCGGACCGGCCCAGTTTCAGTACCGCCTCATGTGTCGAGGTTCTCCGGAGGTCCAGGGCATTCTCCGGCACCGAGCCCACGACGATCAGGATCATGCCCGCCGCCGCCGCCAACTGCGCCGTGCCGGGTTCCGGTGATGCCGCTACCGCCACGTTTGCGCCCCGGTCGAACAACTCGCGCTCCAGCAGCAGTGCGGATTCCGTGTCCTCCACCGCGACGATCGCGCTCTTGTGTCCGAACCGGGCTGCCCGATCCGCCGCCGACACCTGGCCGCGGGTCTCTTCCTTGCCCTCGATGTCGATAATCATCGCCGCGCCCAGCGTCTCATTGGAGAGGGGGTCGATGAGAATAAACGCGCCGGTCACCCGGTTCTGCGCATAAGCATCGAAGTAAACCGGATGGTGGGTTTCCACCGAGATCTCGCCGATCTCATTCAACTCCAGCTTTGATGCCCCCACCCGCGCCAGGGTGTTCACGTCCATGCGGTAATTGATCGCGCGAACCACGCCCCGAACCTGATGCGAGGTGTGCTTGATGACATAGCCGCGGCCCAGTTCGAGGGGCTTGGCATTCATCCAGACGACATTGGCGCGGAAGCGCCGCGAAACGTGGGGCAGCGCGCTTGCGGGCACAATCACGTCGCCACGGCTGATGTCGATCTCGTTCGCCAGGCAGATTGTGACTGATTGCGGCGCGGCGGTGGCTTCGAGGTCGCCGTCATACGTCACAATGCGGGTGATGGTGGTCTGCCGCCGCGACGGCAGAGCCAGAACCGCATCACCTACCCGGAATATGCCCGACGCCACCTGGCCCGCGTAGCCGCGGAAATCCAGATTCGGCCGCAGCACATACTGAACCGGGAAACGCGCGGGCAGCCGTTCGAGCTCTTCAATAACGGGAACGTCTTCCAGATGTTCCAGCAGCGCCGGGCCCGAATACCAGGGCGTCCGCTCACTGCGCGTCACCACGTTGTCGCCGTCGCGCGCACTGATGGGGATGAAAAGAGCTTTCGGCGCACCGATCTTATCGAGGAAACCGGTGAATTCGTTCAGAATCGCGTTGTAAACGTTCTGATCGAATCCGGCCAGATCCATCTTGTTGATTGCCACCACGAAGTGCCGAATCCCCAGCAGATTCGCGATGAACGCATGACGGCGGGACTGGGGCAGGACACCGTTGCGGGCGTCGATCAGGATAATGGCGAGGTCGGCGGTGGAGGCCCCTGTCGCCATATTGCGCGTGTATTGCTCGTGGCCCGGCGTATCCGCGATGATGAATTTGCGTTTGGGAGTGGAGAAATAGCGATAGGCAACGTCGATCGTGATGCCCTGTTCGCGCTCCGCGCGCAGACCGTCCGTCAGCAGGGCGAGGTCAATGGTCCCGCCGCTGCCGCCCGCCGACGCTTTCGCGACGCTGGCCAGCTGATCTTCGTAAACACCCTTCGAATCGTAAAGCAGCCGGCCGATGAGGGTACTCTTTCCGTCATCCACACTTCCGGCGGTGGAAAAGCGTAGCAGGCTCATTTTAGAAATAGCCCTCGCGCTTCTTGATTTCCATGGAACCTTCCTGGTCGTGATCGATCACGCGGTTCTCGCGCTCGCTCCGCCGCACCAGCTTCATTTCGTCGATAATCTTGTCGATGGTATCCGCTTCCGAACGGATGGCGCCGGTACACGGGCTGCAGCCCAGAGATCGCATGCGGCACATCACCATCTCCGCCTTTTCGCCGGGTTGCAGCATGAACTCCTGCTCGATCGGGATGAGCGAAGCGCCGCGCACCACCATCGGCCGGGGCTTGGCGTAGTACAGGGGAACTATCGGGATATTCTCGCGGCCGATGTATTGCCAGACATCCAGTTCGGTCCAGTTGGAAAGCGGGAACACGCGGATGTGCTGGCCTTTATCGACTCTTGCGTTGTACACATTCCAGAGTTCAGGCCGCTGATTCTTCGGATCCCATTGGCCGAACTCGTCGCGGAAGGAGTAGACGCGTTCCTTGGCGCGGGATTTCTCCTCATCGCGCCGCGCACCGCCGAATGCCGCGTCGTAGCCGCCGGCGGCCAGGCCGTCGAGCAGTGCGCGGGTCTTCAGAAGTCCACAGCACTTCTGGGTCCCGATTCGCAGCGGGTTGGCGCCGTCGTCAATCGCAGCCTGATTGGTATGAACAATCAGTTTCGCGCCGATCGACGCCGCGAACTCGTCACGGAACGTGATCATTTCACGGAATTTGTAAGTGGTGTCGATGTGCAGCAGCGGGAACGGAATCTTTCCCGGGAAGAACGCCTTCTGCGCCAACCGCACCATCACCGACGAATCCTTGCCGATGGAGTACAGCATGACGGGGTTCTGAAACTCTGCCGCGACTTCGCGGATGATTTGGATGCTCTCAGCTTCGAGCAGGTCGAGATGGTCCACGTGAGATCTACTTATGAGGATACACCACTAATTTGATCGGGATGCAGTGGTACATGCGAGGTCAGTTATAAAGGCCAAAGATCTTCAGGGCTCTGTCGAGAATCGGATCATAAACGTAGTCGAGCATTCGCCATCCGAGGATGAGGCCGATGATGGTAAACGCCCGAAACTGAATGCGCCATTCCTGCAGCCGGAGGGCCATGCGTTCGGAGGTAAAGAGGCCGAGTACGCCGTAGCCATCGAGTGGCGGGAAGGGCAGCAGGTTGAAGCAGCCCAGCAGGATGTTCAGCGTGAAGAACACACCGAGGATCGCGGCGATTCCATCCGGGACGCCGCCGGTCTTTGCCGTCACTATGCCGGGCCCCGGGGTGGTATCGAGGACAAAGACGCCCGCCAGGAGTCCCACTTTCATGGCGACGCCGGCCAGTGACGCGATCAGAAAATTCGTCGCCGGGCCCGCGAGAGCCATCCAGGCCGCGCGCTTCGGGTAGCGCTGCGACCAGGGCAGGTTGTAGGGCGCGCTTGCCCAGCCGATCAGGCCGGTGCCCATCGTGATGCCGAGCAGCGGCATGATCACCATGCCGAACGGTTCCCGGCGGATGTGCGGCACGGGGTTGAGCGAAACCTGACCGCCCTCATAGGCGGTGGAGTCCCCACCGCGAAGCGCAACTAACGCGTGGGCAGCCTCGTGGCAGGTGGTGGAAAGAAGAAACACAACGTATTCAATAAAACCAAATGCCAGTTGATTGGGGTTCACGCAGGCTCAGTATAGCGTTTTGGGAACCCAAAGTGCGTTAGGCTGGCTCGGAGGAGGAGTATGCATTTGAAGGTCACAACTATAATCCTGGTTCTTTCCGCTCTCGGAGCGACGGGGTGTGGGAACAAGACTACCGCTCCGGGCACGGGTCCGGCGGCGACGGTCACTTTAAGAGACGGGTCGAGTTTCAGCGGGAGTGTTACGAAGAGCGACGCGTCGTCCATTACGCTGGAGAACGCGGCGGGCGAGTCCCGAACGTACCCGATGACGGCGGTGTCCACGGTCCAGTACGATGCCGCCCCGGCTCCCGCGAACTCCGGCAGCGGCGCCCCGCCGGCCCGGACTTCCGGGACTCTGCCGCCCCCGCCGCCGTCGATGAACGCGCCTTCGGCGGAGGCCGGACGACCGGTTGAGCGGTTCCGCGAAGAGATCCGCACCATTCCCGCGGGTACGAACCTGCGGATTCGAAATAACGAAGCCATTAACTCGCAGACGGCCTCGTCTGGTCAGACCTATTCAGGCGTGGTGGCGGCGGATGTGCTGGATACCGATGGCCGCGTCGCCATCCCCAAAGGTTCCGATGCGACGTTGGTTGTTCGCGAGGCGGCGGGGCAGGGGAGACTGGAAGGCCAGTCTGAACTGGTGCTTGACGTCGGCTCCGTCTCGGTGGCGGGCCGCAGCTACCGGCTTGAAACCAGCGACATCGTTGAAAAAGGGCGAGAAGGAGTGGGCGCCAACAAGCGGACGGCCATCTTCGCCGGAGGCGGCAGCGCCTTCGGCGGAATTATCGGCGCTCTGGCCGGAGGCGGCAAAGGGGCGGCTATCGGCGCCATTTCGGGTGCGGCAGCCGGAACCGCGACGCAGGCAGTCACCCGAGGGAAAGGGGTTCGGGTTCCCTCGGAAACGGTGCTCAGCTTCAAACTCGAAGCCCCGGTCCAGATTCGGGAAGCCCGGTAGAAAGAAAAAAGGGTGGCGCGCCTGGTGCGGGCGCGCCACCCTTGCTATCAGTTCAGTCTTTCTTACGCCTTGCGCGGCACGAAATTCAGGGAGGCCGAATTCATGCAATACCGCTTGCCGGTCGGACGCGGGCCATCGTCGAACACATGCCCGAGGTGCGCGTCGCACCGGGCACATTCGACTTCCACTCGGACCATCCCGTAGCTGTTATCGGTCAGATCCAGCACATTTTCCTTCGCCAGCGGCTGGTAGAAGCTTGGCCACCCGGTGCCGGATTCGAACTTCGTCTTCGAATCGAACAGGGGGGTGTTGCAGCAGATGCAGTGGTAGATGCCGTCCGCGTGGTTGTCGGCGTACTTCCCGGTGAAGGCCCGTTCGGTGCCTTTCTTTCGCGTGACTTCAAATTGTTCCGGCGAGAGCTGCTTCCGCCACTCCTCATCGGTCTTGACGATTTTTTCCACCTGTTCCACTCCTGTGCGGACACCCGCCGCGTCAAACTGCGCAATCTTCACGATTTTGCGGGCCTTGTCGGCGGCCGCATTCGCCAGAGCCGCGGCGCCGAAGCCGCCGGCGATCATACGAAAAAAGTCTTTTCTGTTCATGGCTGTTCCCCTTACCTGCTTCCCGTGGATTTCGGATTCCAGAGTTCCGGATAGGCGCGTTTGAAATCATTCTGCAGCGGGATATCCACATTGGCGATGTAGGGCTGCGTCGGGTTGTGATCGAGGAAGTGCTGGTGATAATCCTCAGCCGGGTAGAAGGCTTCGAGCGGCACCACTTTGGTGACGATCGGGCTGCGGAAAACACGAGCAGCGTTCAGTGTTTGAATGTACTCTTCCGCTATCTTCTTCTGCTCCTCGTCCTGATAGAAGATGGAGGAGCGGTACTGGGTCCCCACGTCGTTGTGCTGCCGGTTGAGCGTTGTCGGGTCGTGCGCGACCGAAAAGTAGATTTTCAGCAACTGGCCGTAGGTGATCTTCGAGGGGTCGTAGGTGATCCTGATCGACTCCGCATGATTGGTGTCGCCCTGCTCGATCCGTTCGTAGTGGGCCGTTTTGGCAGACCCGCCCGAGTAGCCGACCTGGGTGTCCGTCACGCCCTTGACGTGTTCGAAAATTCCTTCCATACCCCAGAAACAACCACCCGCCAGCACCACGGTCGCCTTTTTCGCCGCCGGGGCGGGACCGTTCACGGTGGGCGGATCGGGGAAAGCCACTGCTCCGGACATCAATCCGGCAGCGATGACAAGCGGCGCCACGATGGCAATGCCAATGGAAAACTTGTTCACAAGAACCTCCAGCTATACAATCCGGCAGACTTGCTCGTCTATTCCGGTCTTTTCACTTTATATTACGGCGGCGGCGTGATGTTGGACTTAAAGAATCCAATATCGTGACATCAGCTACTTTTCCCGGCTGCGGCTTTACGAACTTTGAGGGGTTTCGGGGCGGCTTTCTTTGGCGCAGAAGCCGGTTTGAGCAGAACGGGTTTAGGCGGCGCGGGTTTTGCCGGACCAGGTTTCATCAGAGCCGGTTTGCCCAGCAGGGAATCCATCTCACCCGCCAGGCCTTCCAACTCCCGGCGCTGCGCGGCAAGATCAAACGTTTCGGCGCGGACTCGGACTACCTCAACCGGCGCAATTTCAGGCCTCGCGACCGCCGCCCTCAGCTGGGCCAATGACTCAGCGATCCGCCCAATGCCGCTGTCGAGTGCACGGATCCGGGTGTCGATCTCCGCAGTGCAGCCGTTGGTATCCGCCGCGAGGTTCTTTACCTCCGCGGCGACGATGCCGAAGCCGGCGCCTTTGTCTCCCGCATGCGCCGCTTCAATAGCGGCGTTGAGCGCGAGGATGTTGGTCTTGAAGGCAAGGCTGCGGATGTGTTCCGCCACGTCGCCGATTTCACGGCCCACCGACGCCATGGCGCGAATCGCCGCGTCCGCCGGGTCAAGCAGTGAGGCGTCCAGTGACGCCGAACAGGCGACAGGCGGGGGCTGATCCCTATCCGATAACGCCACCGAAGCCTGAATCAGCTGCCGGGCCACAGACCGGATCCGGCCGGCTGCGTCACCCAGCCATTCCATCCACCGGCGACTCTTCTCTCCGCTCCGCCGTAACGCTTCTTCAAGAGCGACCAGTTCCAGCCGGAAGCGACTCTTCCGGTCCTGGTAAATCAGCCCGAGCAGACCGGCGCAGGCCAAACCGGCAAGCAGCGCACCGGGCGTGAGCAAACCGATCCGTGCGGCGGCATCCTGCTCAAGCACCACCTGCTCCTGAATTGCGGTTTCGTCGACCTTTGACCCGGCCGCCAGGGCACGCTCCGCACTGGCCAATTCCAGGGCGATTTGCCTTTGCAGTTCGGTCGATTGCGGTGCCGGAACAGCCGTCGCGGCCTGCCGGATCCGTCCCAGGGCGGCGATGACCCGCTGGTACTCCGCCGTCAGCAGCGGGAGCGTCCATTCCGCGGTCCTCGACGAGCCGGACGCCCCGTCGATCTCCTTCAACAGAGTCCGCGTGGCTTCGTCCTGTTTCTGTTGCGCCGTGATCCGGTTTCGCACCGCCTGGCGCAATGCCCCGGGACTCTGCTCCCCCGCCGGTAGTTCCGTGGCAGTCGCGAGTTGGGCCAGTTCGCTTCCCGCCTGTTCCACCCGGGACTGACTCGCTTTCCGAAGCGCGCGCTCTTGTGCCGCCGCAGCGTCCAGCCGGTCACACTCCAGGCGGATCCCGTATAGCGCGAGAACCGCGAGGATCGCCATGAACCCGCCGCAGATCGCGAAGATGCGCACCTTCATAACTACTTATCGAAGCGAAAGGGGCGGACCTATAGAACTATTTTTGGGAAAGTTGCATTCCGGATGGAGTTAACCGGCGCGCGCCGCGCGCATGAGTTCGGCGGCATTCCGCACCGCCTCGGGCGTCAGGCGCTGTCCGCTCAGCATTCGCCCGATCTCTTCCGTGCTGGCGGTGGCATCCAATTGCTCAATTTCCGCCTCGGTACGCCCGTTCTTTTCCGATTTCCCCACCCGATAGTGGAAATCGGCAAAACAGGCGATCTGCGCCAGGTGCGTGACACAGAGCACCTGATTCTCCGCCGCGAGTTTCTTCAGCCGGCGCGCCACCCCCTCCGCCGCGCGGCCTCCGATTCCGGTATCAATCTCGTCGAACACCAGCGTTCTCGGCGTGGCCGCGTTGGCTGTCCGCGACCCCACGAGGCAGGTCTTCAGCGCCAGAGCGATGCGCGAAAGCTCACCGCCCGAGGCGATCTTTTCCATCGGCTTCGGCTCTTCGCCGGCGTTGGGCGACACCAGGAATTGCACCCGGTCCGTGCCGGTTTCCGTCCAATCGGACTCGGCTACCGCGATCCTGAAAACCGTCCGTTCCATGGCAAGCGGCTTCAGTTCCTGCTCCACGCGGCCGGAAAGCTGCGCCGCCGCCTGGGTGCGCCGCTCGGAAAGTTCACCAGCGGCCTTTTCATACTGCGCTTCGAGCAGTTTCTGCGCGCGTTTCAGCTCATCCAGCCGTTCGCTGGCCGTCTCCACTTCGGCGATTTTCTGCGCCACGTCGTCCCGAAACGCGAGAATCTCCCCCACCGAAGCGCCGTACTTCCGCTTCAGCTTGTCCAGCGCGGCCAGGCGGTCTTCAATCTCTTCGAGCCGAGCCGGGTTGCCTTCCACACGGCCGAGGTAGTCGCGGAGCGAATACGACACGTCCTGAATGGCCAGCAAAGCGGGTTCGAGCGCCTGCCGGACCGGGGTCATCGAAGTATCGATCCGCCCCAGTTCATCCAGTTTTTTGGCCACGGACCGGGCCAGAGACCATACGGATTCCGGCGCTTCATACAGAGCCTCGTACGCCGCGCCCGCCGTCTCCAGCAGTCGTCCGGCGTTTTGCTGCACACGGCGCTCGGCTTCGAGTTCCACATCTTCGGCGGGCAGCAGTTCCGCCGCTTCAATCTCCCGGCGCTGGAACTGCCAGAGATCCAGCAGCCGGAGCTTCTCCTGATCCTCGCCTTCCAGTTCGGCAATGGCGTCCGCCGCCTTCTTCCACGCGCCGAAAAGCTCCCGGACGCGCGACCGCAACTCGCGGGTCTCCGGAACGCTGCCGATGGCAAAGTTATCCAGAATGGAAAGCTGCGACGCGGGATCGAAGAGTAACTGCTGATCATGTTGCCCGTGGATGTCGCCCAGGTGAGGCGCAAGGTCCTTCAGCAGAGCAACGGTGGCCGGACGGCTGTTCACATAGACGCGGCTCTTGCCGTTCGACAGGATTTCCCGCTCGAGCAGTAATTCTCCCTGCTCGGCCTCAAAGCCGGCCTGAGCGAGGACCTTCGCCGCCCGTTCGGGCGCATCGAACACGCCGGATACCCGGGCCCGGTCGTGCCCCGAACGGATCATATCCGCCGAAGCTCTGCCACCCAGCAGCAGCCCCAAAGCATCCACAACAATAGACTTCCCGCTTCCCGTTTCCCCGGTCAGCAGGTTCAGCCCGATGTGAAACCGCACCCGCAGCCGGTTTACAACGGCGTAGTTCTCAACAACCAGCTCGTGAAGCACTCGATTCGATTATAGAGGCGCGGAGTTCGTCCGGCCCTTCCATCTCGATCCGCCGCATCTCCACCTTCCGCACCTTGCCCGTCACGGTCAGGGGAAACGAATCCACAAACCGAACATGCTGCGGAATCTTGAAATATGCGATCTGATCCCGGCAAAAGTCCCGGATGCCACCTTCCGTCAGTTCGACGCCGACCCGTGGCTTCACCCAGGCTACAACGATTTCTCCGAGGCGGTGATCCGGAATTCCGATGACGTAAACGTCCGCCACGCCCGGGTGTGTGCGGAGAAAATCCTCCACCTCGCGCGGATAGATATTCTCGCCACCGCGGATGATCATGTCTTTCGCGCGGCCGGTGAAGGTGATGTAGCCGTCGTCTCGCATGACGCCGAGATCGCCCGTGTGCAGCCAGCCTTCGGGATCAATCGTCTTCGCCGTGGCCTCCGGATCTTCGTCATACCCCTTCATGACCAGGTAGCCGCGCGCGCAGATCTCACCCGCCTCCCCCTGCGGGACGGTCTCGCCCGCGCCGTTCACGATCTTCACCTCCGTGTTCCCCATCGCCGATCCGATGGTCGCGACGCGGAGATCCACTGGATCCGCCGTGCCGCTCATGGTCACCACCGGCGACGATTCTGTCTGGCCGTAAGCGATGGTCACCCCGGCGCAGTGCATTTTTTCCCGCACGCGGTTCATGACGTCTCGCGGGCAGGGAGCGCCGGCCATGATGCCGCTGCGGAGGCTGTCGAAACTGAACTGATCAAAAGCGGGGTGGTCGAGTTCCGCAATGAACATGGTGGGCACACCGTAGAGCACGGTTGGTTTTTCGCGATGGACTGCTTCGATGGTGGCGAGCGCGCTGAACGTGGCGCCGGGCAGGATCATGGCCGCACCAGTCGTCAGGCTGGTCATACTGCCAATGACGCAGCCAAAACAGTGATACATCGGGACGGGAACGCAGATGCGGTCCCGTTCGTCCGCGCCCAGCCGCTGAGCGATCATCAGGCCGTTGTTCAGCAGATTCCGATTGGTCAGCAGTACGCCCTTCGGCGAACCGGTGGTGCCCGAGGTGTACTGAATATTGACCACGTCGTGCGGACCCGACGGGAATGCCGGAATTGCGCTGCCGCCGGCGAGCATCCGCTCCCAGGATGGATCCCCCAGCCAGACCACATGCCCGGGCGGCGTACAGTCCCGCAGAATCTTCCGGTAATCCGTCCGGCGGTCCGCCGCATGCAGAAATAACGCCCGGATGCGCGATTGGCGCAGCACAAAGCTCAGCTCGTGCGAGCGGTATGCCGGGTTCACATTCACAAGGACCAGACCGGCCCGCGCCGTGCCGTACTGCAGCAGCACCCACTCGACGCAGTTGGTGGCCCAGACGCCCACGCGGTCGCCCGGAGCCAACCCGAGGCCAGCGAGTCCGCGCGCTACCCGCGTGGCTTCGCGGTCCAGATCGGCCCAGGTGAGCCGGATCTGCTGATGGCACACCACCAGGGCTTCCCTGTCGGCATACCGGGTCGCCGCGTCCGTTAGCGCCTCTGCGATGGTGATTTCGAGCAAAGGGGCGGCGGGGCCCTTCGAATAGCTCAGCGGAACCGACATTCCGGAAAGTGTATCCCAGTCGGCGCCGTTAAAAGACTTCCCGCCTCTGCCGGAGTGCGAGCAGCGCCTCGTCGATGTGCTTTTCCGGCTCTGTGAGGGAAGTAAAGGAATGGCACAGGAGGCCATCCTTATCGACCACGAACGTGGCCCGCCCCGGAATGATGCCAAATGTGCTCTTCACGTTGTAGAGTTTCCGAACTGCGCCGCCGCGATCACTCAGCAAAGTGAATGGCAGGCCGTATTTGGCGGCGAACTTCGCGTGCGATTGGCCGGAGTCTGAACTGATGCCAATCAGTTCGGCGCCATGCGCTTCGAACTCGGGCTTCGCGTCACGGAAGCCACAGGCCTCTTTCGTGCAACCCGAGGTATCGTCTTTTGGATAGAAGAAAATCACCACAGGGCTCTTACCGCGAAACTGGCTCAGGCGAACGCGGGTGCCGTCGGAAGCGGGCAATTCGAAATCGGGGGCAGGCTGCCCCTTCTGAAGTTTGCTCATGGGATAAAGGTCTTTCCGTTGTACTCGGAGTACCTGAACTGATTCTCCACCAACAGGTCCTGATTCAGATACTGCCGGTGTACGACGCTGGCTGGTACCAGCCCGAAGGGCGAGGCCTGGTAGCGAATCTCCGCCTCATTTCGCAGCGCGTATTTGGGGCTCAGCAGTTCTTCGGTCTCCAGTGTGATGCGGGACGGCACCAGATCGCTTTCGCGCAGCCAGATTTCACCCTCAAAGGGCCTCCTGGTGACGCCGCGCTCCCGGAAATCCGTCAGCCCCGCGTCGCCGGACACCTGGCGGTACTTCACCACAAACACGCTTTCTGAATCGAGGGTGCGCCGCCCGGAGGCTTTGAAGCTGTACTCACCCTGACGGGCGGCTTTGAAGAGCAGTAACATGGGGCCGAAGTCCACTGCCGCGCCCTGCAGTTGCCCCTGCTCCAGTTCTTCGAGAAGGTCTTTCTTCGTCTCATCGTCGGGATCGCGGATGTCGAGAGTCATGGTGTGGCGCGCGGGCCCCGTATCGCCGGCGGGCACGGAATCGACCGTGAGGGTGCGCCGCACCTCGTGAAAGGCCGGCGGGTCACCGGAGGAGGCGAGGCTGTAGGCGGAAACCACTTCGTGCGTCTGGAAGTCCGGCGGAATCGAGAACACCGCCTCACGGATCTCCTGATGCCTGCCGCGCTTCAGCACTTCGAGGTCGCCCCGTCTGCCTTTCTGGACCAGGGTTTCCCTCGCTGTTATGGCCGGGAAGGTCCGTCCAAAAATCGCCGCCGACCTCGCCAGGGCCTCCAGCAGTTCACGCGTTTCCGGCGGCTGGGCGGCCAGCGGTATCGCGCATATCAGCATCAGCACCGCGGGGCGTCGCACTATAACCAAAGTCTACCGGAACCGCTTGCTCCCACGGTGGGTTGAGTTTGCAGGATCCGCGCGTTTCCTGTATGATCGCAAGCGCTCCGGAGGCCCTTGACTATGATGATTCGTTCTATTGCCGACACTGCCGTCGCCGCGTTCTGCGCCTTGCTCTGCTGTGCGTCTGTTTCCGCGCAGGTGAAGACGGAGGTGCCCGCGCCGGTGCCCGGCGCCAAACCGGTTTCCGTGGAACATGTCCGAATTCACGGCGTCGCGCTTGAAGGAAACCTGGAAGGGAACGAGGTGGACCGCGAGGCACTGGTCTTCCTGCCGCCCGGGTATGCCGCGCAGCCCAACCGGCGCTACCCGGTGATCTATGCGCTGCATGGCTACTCCATCGGCGCGGAACAGTGGTCGAAAGAGATCCACGTGCCGCAGACCATCGAAGGCGCTTTTGCGCAGGGCGCTCAGGACGCCATCGTGGTGCTGCCGGATTCCAAAACTGTGCACAACGGCTCCATGTATTCCAGTTCCGGCACTACCGGCGATTTTGAGCGCTACGTGGCTCATGACGTTGTTGCCTATATGGACGCCCATTACCGGACTCTCCCCAACCGGGCCAGTCGCGGACTCGTCGGCCATTCGATGGGTGGCTACGGAGCGACCCGTATCGGGATGAAGTACCCCGACGTTTTTGGGAGCCTGTACATCATGAGCCCCTGCTGTCTGGCGGCGCGGGGCGCGGGACCCATCGACCCGCAGACCGTGAAGGCGCTCGAAGCCGTCACGAGCGCCGCCGATTCCGCGAAGCTGCCCTTCGGACTGCGTGCGCAACTTGCCTCCGCGGCCGCCTGGTCGCCCAATCCGAAAAAACCACCGCTGTTCCTGGATCTGCCTGTGAAGAATGGCGTCGCGGACCCCGAGGTGCTTGCGAAGTGGGCGGCGAATTCCCCGCTCGCATTTGTCGACCAATATATCGGGAACCTGCGCCGGTATGCCGCTATTTCGATTGATGTCGGCGACCAGGACGGACTCCGCGCCGGCGCGGCGAAGCTGCATGAAACGCTGGATTCCTACGGGGTCGCCAACGCATTCGAAATCTATTCCGGCACGCATACCAGCGCGGTTGCCGATCGCTTTCAGAACCACGTCATGCCGTTTTTCAGCAAGCATCTCTGTGCGGGCGCCAATTGCAAATGAACCGTTTCCCGCACTGCATCTTTGTCGCGCTGTTATGCGCCTCCGCTGCGCTACCGCAGGCGCGAACGCCCATTGAGCAGCAGCTTTCTTTTGCGCCCTTCCACGCCAGTGGAATCTACGAAGTGGGCGAAACCGTCGGCTGGACCATCACCCCCGGCGCCGTTCCGCCCACCTACGCCTACAAGTGGACGCTGCGCCGCAACAACGCCGTTGTGCTGCAGGAAGGCAAGCTGGATCTTTCCAGCGGAACGGATACGATCCGGATTGAAGGGGATCAGCCGGAAATGCTCTACCTGGCCGTGGAACCGTATGGTTCGCTCACACCGGGTGCGCCACCGCCCGCCGAGTACACTGGCGGCAATACCGGCAGAAACAACGGGCTCTACGCGGTTGGCGCGGCGGTCGCGCCTTTGAAGCTGACGCTTTCCACGCCACGTCCGGCGGATTTCGACGCCTTCTGGGACGCCAGGCTCGCGGCGCAGGCGAAGCTGCCCATCAACCCCGTGCTGACGCCGGTGGAAACCGATGTTCCGGGCGTGGAACTCAGCACTTTCGCCCTCGATGCACTGGGTTCCCACGTGCACGGTTACCTTGCCAGGCCCAAACAGGAAGGCAAATTCCCCGCGCTGATTCAATTGCAGTATGCCGGGGTGTATGCGCTCAATGCCCGCGCCAACGCGCAGCGCGCCGCCGAAGGCTGGCTGGTGCTCAACGTGGATTCCCACGACAAGCTGCCCTCCGAACCGCTGGGCGACGTGCCCCGAGCCTACGCGGCTGTCGGCAATACGGATCGCGAGAAGTCGTACTTCCTCGCGATGTATCTGCGCGATTCCCGGGCTCTCGATTATCTGTTCACGCGGCCCGACTGGGATGGCAAAACCGTTGTTCTCCAGGGCGGAAGCATGGGTGGCCAGCAAAGTCTGGTGCTTGCCGGTTTGCGCCCCGAAAAGATCACGGCTGTACTGACGTGCGTGCCTGCCGGAGCCGACACCAATGGCGATCTGCATGGTCGCAAAGCCGGCTATCCCAACTGGCCGTCCGGGAATCCGGACATCATGCGGACCGCGCTCTACTTCGACACGGTCAATTTCGCGTCCCGCATTAAAGCGCCGGTGCTCGCCGGGATGGGTTTCATCGATACCATCTCGCCGCCGGCCGGCGTCTGGACGATGCTGAATCAGCTTCCGGGCGCAAAGGAGGCGCTGCCCATGATCGAGTCCGAACACGACAATCTGACTCCGGATAAGGGCCGGGCGTGCCCGGCGCGCACCAAAGAGATTCGCGATGCCATTCTGCATGGCGCGGCGTTCCAGCCGACCGGACTGCGCCCCTGAGCACCGGTCAGAGTCATTTTTGGAACAGCAGGGGGGCGTATTTCGAGAGATAGACCTGCCAGTTTGGCCAACTGTGTCCGCCGCCGGAGGGGTTGAAGGTATGGCGGACATTCTTCCGCGTGAACAGGTCGTCCATCGCCTTCACCCCGCTGTAGGCCGCATCTTCGGCGCCGCATCCCAGCCACAGAACCTTCAGCTTCTGATTCAGTACGGCCGGGTCCGCCTTGTCCCATTCCGTGCGGTTCCCGCCGCCGCTGAACGCCGCGACATACGCAAACTCGTCCAGATGATGGAGCCCGATGGATAGGGACTGTGCCGCGCCCATCGACAAGCCGCCAATCGCCCGGTGCTCCCGGTCGGTCAGCACGCGGTACTTTTTCTCGACTTCGGGCCGGACGCCGGTCAGGAGTTCCTTTTCGATTGTGAGCGGGTCGGCCGGAGGTGGCGTATCCGGTTTGATCTCGCGAGGAATGTGCCCGTAAGGCATCACGACGATCATGGGCTGGGCTTTTCCATCAGCCAGCAGGTTGTCCATGATTACGTTGGCGCGCCCGGTCCAGGTCCAGGACGCCTCAATCTGTCCATTGCCGTGCAGCAGATAGAGCACGGGATATTTCCTGGCTCCGCTCGTCTCATAGCCGGGCGGAGTGTAGACGTAAAACATCCGGGGCATGCCGAGCTGCTTTGAATCATACGTGTCGATGTGGATGGTCCCGTGCGGCACGGGGCGCTCTTCAAAGATCGCCTTTTCATTGCCGGGAACGGTGAACAGGCTGGTCGGACCCCAGCGGCGCTGTTCGAGGTTTGGGTTGGCGGGGTCCGGCATGCGCAAGCCGCCGTCGATCGCGTAGCCATAGGTGTAGAACCCCGGTGGAAGAGGCCCTACAGTCAGACTCCAGACGCCCTTTTCGCCGCGCTGCAGCGCTTTCGGCTCTTTGATCACTTCGAGGATGCCGGGCGACCCCATCAGCAGAACCTCCGCGGCCTTCGGCGCGAAAAGTCGGAACGTGACCGTGCGGTCCGGATGCACCTCCGGCGAGACGGGGACGTTATTGGTGTCCTCATAAAACGGAGTTGGCCCGCGCTGGCCCATCGCCGGCAGCCAGAGCAGGCAAAACGCGGTCGTCAACGCGCGAAGGCGGGGGGAACGCAGCGGAGTCAGGGCATTTCGAATCATGGTGGATACTCGCCGAGAGCCTATCACAGTTCCAATGGGAAAGGTGCTGCCTCCGGTATATCCCGGCCTCCCCAAAAGATGCCCACCTATAATCAAGACATCCCCTCTTTTCAAAGGACTATCGTGACTGGTAACGAAATCCGGCAGCGCTTCCTCGACTTCTTTCAGGCCCGCGGCCATCGCATCGTCCGCAGCAGTTCTCTCGTGCCTGCCAACGACCCCACCCTCCTGTTTAACAACGCTGGCATGAACCAGTTCAAAGAGGTCTTCACAGGCCTCGAAAAGCGTGACTATGTCCGCGCCACCACTTCGCAAAAGTGTGTTCGCGCCGGTGGCAAGCACAACGATCTTGAAAACGTCGGCTACACCCGCCGTCACCATACATTTTTTGAGATGCTGGGCAACTTCTCCTTCGGCGACTACTTTAAAGCCGAGGCGATTGCCTTCGCCTGGGACCTGATCACGAAGGAATACGGCATTCCCGCTGACCGTCTTTATGTCACCGTCTTCCGTGAGGATGACGAAGCGGAACGCCTGTGGCAGGAAGTCGCCGGCGTGCCGAAATCCCGCATCTTCCGCCTCGACGAAAAAGACAACTTCTGGCAGATGGGCGACACCGGCCCCTGCGGACCGTGCTCGGAAATCCATTACGATCTGGGCCCTGAAGGCGCGGAGCCGGGCCGCGAACACGAGGAATTCCCCCTCGATGGCGGCGGCCGATTTGTCGAAATCTGGAACCTGGTCTTCATGCAGTTCAACCGGGATTCCTCGGGTACTCTCACCCCTCTGCCGCGCCCGTCGATCGACACCGGTATGGGCCTCGAACGCATTGCGGCCGTGCTGCAGGGCAAGCTCACGAACTACGAAACCGACCTGATCCGCCCCATCATGGATAAGGCCGGTGAGCTTTTCGGCACTCCCTACGGCGCGAATGACCGCACGGACACTGTGCTCCGGATCAATGCCGACCACGCCCGCGCCACCGCCTTTCTGATTCACGATGGCATTCTGCCCTCCAACGAAGGCCGCGGCTATGTGCTTCGCAAAATCATGCGGCGCGCCATGCGCAACGCCCGCCTGATCGGACGGCAGGAGCCGTACCTCTACGAACTCTGCGGTTTCGTCGCGGAACACATGCGCGACGCATACCCGGAAATGATGGAATCGGTGCAGCGCGTTGCCCGCATCGTGAAGGATGAGGAACACCGCTACGCCACCACGTTCCTGGTGGCCGAAAAGGTCTTCGGCGATGAACTGGCGCTGCTGACTGAAAAGGTGGTTCCCGGCCCGCTTTCCTTCCGGCTCTATGACACCTACGGCCTGGCCCTCGACGAGCAGGAGGAGATGGCCCGCGAGCGCGGCTTTGAACTCGACCGGGAAGCCTTCGAGACCGAGATGAAGCAGCAGCGGGAGCGGGCGCGCGCCAGTTGGAAAGGCGGCGAGAAGGGCGCTATTGCCCCTGCCTACCAAACGCTGCTCGCGCAGGGCAAGACCAGATTTCTCGGTTATACGGATCTGGAAGGCGCCTCAAAAGTTACCGGCCTGCTGCTGGGTCAGCAGATTGTCGACAACCTGGGCCCCCACACCGAAGGCGAAGTGGTGCTGGACCAGACGCCTTTCTACGCCGAAACAGGCGGCCAGGTCGGCGATCGCGGCCACCTTTTCAATGCCGAAGGCGAACAGGTTGCCATTGTTCTCGATACCTGGCCCGCCGTGCCCGGTCTCACCGTCCACAAGGTCCGCACCCTGCTGCCGCTGCATGTCGGTGATGAACTTCGCGCCGAGGTTGCAGCGCCGGAACGCCTCTCCACCCAGCGCAACCACACCGCGACGCATCTGCTGCAGGCCGCGCTAAGGCAGGTGCTCGGGCCCCACGTCAAGCAGGCCGGCAGCGTGGTGGAACCGCCGCGGCTTCGCTTTGACTTCAGCCACTACGCCGCGCTCGATCCGGCTGAAATCGCCGAAATCGAGCGTCTGGTGAATGCCCAGATTCTGCGCAACACCGCCGTCACAACCAACGTGATGGCCATCGATGAAGCGGTCGCCACCGGAGCTATGGCTCTGTTCGGGGAAAAGTACGGCGAAGAAGTCCGCGTGGTCTCCATCCCGGATTTCTCGAAGGAACTCTGCGGCGGCACTCACGTTTCCCGCACCGGTGATATCGGCGTGTTCAAGGTCACCGGGGAAAGCAGCATCGCGGCCGGCGTTCGCCGCATTGAAGCCGTCACGGGCGACGTGGCCGTCAGCCAGTACCAGCAGACCAGTGAAGCCGTTCACCGCCTCTCGCAGATGCTGCGCGTGTCGGAACCGGAACTGGTGGATCAGGTGGACAGGCTGCTTGCCGACAAGCGCGCGCAGGAACGCCAGATCGAAGCGCTGAAGACGAAGATCGCCAACTCCGCCGCGCACGATCTGGAAGCGCAGTCGAAAGAGAAAAACGGTGTTCGCTACCTGGCCGCGCAGGTGGATGGTCTGGATCGCAACCAGATGCGGACGCTGGCGGATAATCTGCGCAACAAGTGGAAATCCGGCGTGGTGGTTCTCGCCTCCGCTGAGGCGGGGAGCGTTGCGATTGTCGCCGCCGTTACGAAAGACCTGACGGGCAAGCTCCAGGCCGGCAAACTCGTCGGCGCGGTTGCCACCGCCACGGGCGGCAAGGGCGGCGGGCGTCCCGATATGGCGGAGGGTGGCGGCAAAGACCCGTCCCTGCTGCCGGCCGCGCTCGATTCCGTCACCGCCACGGTGGAAAGCGCGCTATGAGTTATGACGTCATTGTGATCGGGGCGGGGCCTACGGGCCTCGCCTGCGGTATCGAGTTGAAGAAGCGCGGCGTCGATACGTTGATCATCGACAAAGGCTGTGTGGTCAATTCGCTCTACAACTACCCGACTCACATGACGTTCTTCACCACTCCGGAACTGCTGGAGATTGGTGACATCCCCATGACCAGCCTCAACGAGAAGCCCACTCGCACCGAGGCGCTCAAGTATTACCGCCGCGTGGCCGAACATTACAAGCTCAACATCCATCAGTACGAGCATGTGGAATCGATTGAGGGCGATGACGGCCACTTCACCGTCCACACCAGCAATGGACCGTTCACCGCGAAGAAGATCATCATTTCGACCGGCTATTACGACGTTCCCAATATGTTGAACGTCCCGGGAGAAGAGCTCCCCAAGGTGATTCATTACTACAAGGAGCCGCACCCCTATTACGATCACGACGTGCTGGTGGTGGGAGCGAAGAATTCCGCCGCTATCGCCGCGCTTGAACTGTATTGGACCGGCGCGCGTGTGACTCTGGTCCATCGCGGTCCGGAGATTCACCGCCACGTCAAATACTGGATCAAGCCGAATATCGAAAACCGCATTAAAAACGGGGAGATCAAGGGCTGGTTCAACACGAAAGTCGTGGAAATCCGGCCGAAGTCCGTGTTGCTCGATACGCCGGAAGGCATGGTGGAAATCGCCAATGATTTCGTGATGGCGATGATCGGCTACAGCCCCGACATGACTTTCCTCAATGCCACGGGAATCATGCTGGACCCGGCGACACAGAAGCCGCGCACGAATCCCGATACGCTCGAAAGCGACCGCCAGGGGATTTATCTTGCGGGGGTGATTGTGGCGGGTATGCACACCAATGAGATCTTCATTGAGAACGGTCGCTTCCATGGCCGCCAGATTGCGGAAGCCATCGCGAAACAGCTTCAATAACCGAATCCGCGAGAACAAAACAGAGGCGGCGGAGTCTTCCCCTCTGCCGCCTCTATCGTTGCCGCTCGCGAAAGACTACCGCGGTTGCACAACCGTATTGTGCTTTTCCTTGTAGATCTCTTTGCTGGCCTTGTTCTGCTGCGTGTTGACGGTCTTCTTTTCGGCCGCCGTCATTTTGCCGCCGTTGGCGGCGCGGTCCGCCTTCACTTCCCTGTTGATGGCGACTTCCTTCTTTTCGAGCTTCGCCGTCTCAGCCGCCGTCAACTGGCCGGACTTTACACCCTGGGCGATGCGTTTCTGCTGGTTCTCTTTGCGAACCGCCACCTTCGGTTCCTTTTTCTCCGGAGTGGCCGGAGCCGCCGTCTGGGCGGACATGCAGCCGGCGAAAACCCCGGCGGAAATGATCGTAACAATAAGAGCTTTCATGGCGTAATCTCCTGTTTTCCTTTTGTCTTTCGACTACGCCCATACAAGCCCCGCCGCCCACTCCGGAGTCGCGAAGATGGAAAAACTTTCACATGAATCTCAATTCATGTCGGGCCCTATTCCGCGACCTTCGCCAGAATGTTCCAGAACTCCGGGAACGAGACCGACGCGGCGTCCGCGTTATCGATGGTCGAGGGCCCGTCGCCGCGCAGCGACGCCACCGCGAATGCCATGGCAATCCGATGGTCGCCGAACGAATCGAATGCCGCCGCCCGGAACTTCTGCTTGCCGGGAATACGCATTCCGTCCGGGGTGACTTCGATTTCGATGCCCATCCGCTTGAAGTTATCGGCCACCGTGGCGATGCGGTCGGTCTCTTTAATACGGAGTTCGGAGGCGTCGCGGACAACGAGTCCCTCTTCGGAAGCCGCGCCGAGCACGGCGAGGACCGGAATTTCGTCGATCAGCGCGGCCGCAAGATCCTTTTCGATCACGCCGCCGCGAACCGGAGCGTGCTTTACTTCGATGTCCCCGATCAGTTCCCCGTTGACCGATTCGATCTTCAGAACCTTAATGGGTGCGCCGATACTGAGCAGGAAGTCCAGCAGTGCGGAGCGAGTCGGATTGAGTCCCACATTCTGAATGACCATGTGGGAACCGGGAACCAGCAGGCCGGCCACGAGGAAGAACGCGGCGGACGACAGGTCACTCGGGACGATGAGTTCGCGACCCGTCAGGGTGGGACGGCCCTGCAGGGTGATGACCCGCTGCACGGTTTTCAGGTCCGCGCCGAACTCGCGGAGCGCGATCTCGGTATGGTCGCGGGACCGGATGGGCTCCCGAACGATGGTTTCGCCCTCGCAGAAGAGTCCGCCGAAAAGGACGCAGGTCTTAACCTGTGCGCTGGCAACGGGGAGCGTGTAGTCCAGCGGATGCAGCGGCGCGCCATGGATGGTGATGGGCGGGTACTGGTCCTCGCGGGCCTCAAACTTCGCGCCCATCTGGGTAAGGGGCTTGATCACCCGCGCCATGGGCCGGCGGGAGAGCGATTCATCACCAAAAATCCGGCTGGTGAACGGCTGTCCGGCCAGAAGTCCTGCCATCATACGAATCGTGGATCCGGAATTTCCGGCGTCCAGATCGCGGGAAGGGGCTTTCCAGCCATTCAGACCCTTCCCGTGAATGGTGACGGTTGTGCCCTCTTCTTCGACCTCGATGCCGAGAGCCTGGACGCAGCCCAGAGTGGAATGGCAGTCGGCGCCGGTAGAGTAGTTCGTGATCTTCGAGACGCCCTCAGCCAGGGAGGCGATCATGCCGTAGCGATGGGAAATGGATTTGTCACCGGGCAGGATGACGGAACCCGAAAGGCGCCCCGCGGGGCGGATGGTTTGTTGCATGAACCTTCTATTGTACGGCTCACACAATTTGACGTGCGCCACAACTGGTGGTTGAGTATACTGGTCCATTCAGCATCGGTTCGTTCGGGGAGGGGAGACTCTCTGAAAAGCCATCCTGGAACATTTTTTAGCATCACAAGAATGAAAGTTCAGTCGTAGGACTTGGGAAAACGATGGCGATAAGACATAATAATTCTTTGGCCGCAATTCCCCTGACATCTCAGTTCCACCCGGAGCCAGCAGTGCGTCTCCGGCTTTTCCTTGACGGAACGTGCGCACTTCGGGCAGCTTCATCGCACCCCGTGCGCGTCTGCATTACTGAAAGTCCCGAGGTTTGATCGCAGATCGCAATGCCACAGATCTTCAAAGCCAGCGCAAATTCATTCGCTAAAACGAGCGTCGTCCTCGCCGTTTTGATCCTCGGCGGCGGCCTCGGAGCCGTCTATGAGTTGTCCGCGGACTCGACCTACGCCACCCGTCAGGGTGATGCGCGTGAGCAGCCCATTCCCTTCAGCCACACGCACCACGTCGGCTCCATGGGTATCGAATGCCGCTACTGCCACACCACCGTTGAGAATTCGCAGCACGCTTCGGTACCCCCGACCAAGACCTGTATGAACTGCCACTCGCAGATCTGGATCAATAGTTCCACTCTGGAACCGGTCCGCGAGAGTTACCGTACGAATCAATCCATCAAGTGGACCAAGGTCAACGATCTTCCTGATTTCGTTTACTTCAACCACAGTATCCATGTGAAGAAGGGCGTCGGTTGCGAAACCTGCCACGGCCGTGTGGATAAGATGCCGCTGATGTACCAGCAGGCCACCCTCGAAATGCGCTGGTGTGTCGATTGTCACCGAAATCCCGAGCAGTACGTTCGTCCGCGTCAGTTCATCACCAAGATGGGCTACGAGCCGGAGATTGATGCCCACGCCACACAGGAAGAACTGGGGCCGAAGCTGGTGAAGGAATATAACATTCAGAAGCTGGAGACCTGTTGGACCTGCCACAGGTAAAAGTGAATAAAGCTAGCGCGATGAGTGAACAAAGTAATTCATTGAATCTCGAAGTCATTCAGAATCGGCTGGAGCAGGCGAAGGGCGCTGGCTACTGGCGGAGCCTGGATGAACTGTTCTCCACGGAAGGTTTCCGGGACTATCTCCATCGCGAGTTCCCCCGTCAGGCTTCCGAATGGATTGATGACGACGGGCGGCGTAACTTCCTGAAGATCATGGGCGCGTCGCTCGCGCTCGCCGGGCTCTCCGCCTGCACCAAGCAGCCGGAAGAGTACATCATGCCTTACGTGCAGGCTCCGGAAAAGCTGGTCAACGGCAAGCCACTCTTCTACGCGACGGCATTTCCGGTGAGTGGCGTCGCAAATCCTGTCCTCGTGGAAACCCACGAATTCCGCCCGACCAAGGTGGAGGGCAATCCGGAGCATCCGGCCAGCCTGGGCTCCGCTGACGTTCCGACGCAGGCTTCGGTGCTGGGGCTTTACGACCCGGACCGGCTGCAGACCGTTAACTACATTGGCGAGATCCGCACGTACACTTCTTTCCTGTCTGAGTTCCTCCAGATTCTGGCGAAGCAGAAGGCGAAGAACGGCGCGGGAATCCGCATTCTGACCGAAACGGTCACCTCTCCTACCCTTTATAGTCAGCTGCAGGAAGCACTCAAGGCTTACCCGGGCGCGAAATGGTATCAGTGGGAGCCCACAGGCCACGGCCGGCGCAATGGCGCGCAGTTCGCTTTCGGGCAGTATCTGAACCCGGTTTACAAGTTTGCCGAAGCGGAAGTTGTTCTTTCTATTGATTCCAACTTCCTTGCCAACGGGCCGGGCGGCGTTCGTTATGCCCGTGACTTCGCTTCCAAGCGCACGCTGCGTGACGGTGCGATGGAGCAGAGCCGGTTCTACGCGGTGGAAAGCTCGCCCAGTTCCACCGGTGTGAAGGCGGATCATCGCCTCTCGGTGAAGCCTTCCGAAATTCCCGCGTTTGTTCGCAACCTCGCCGCCGCCCTTTCCGGTGGCGGCACGGGAAGTTCGAAGTTCATGCAGGTTCTTGTGAAGGACCTGCAGGCTGCGAAGGGCAAGTCAATCGTCATTGCCGGCGACGACCAGTCTCCGGAAGTGCACGCGGTTGTTCACTACATCAATCAGGTTCTCGAGAACAACGGTAAGACGGTTGTCTTCACCGCCGCGCTTGACCAGAAACCGGTTGACCAGTGGGCTGACCTCAACTCGCTGGCGCAGGATCTGCGTTCCGGACAGGTGGATGTCCTTCTGATTCTGGGTGGCAATCCGGTTTACTCGGCGCCACCGGAGATGAACCTCCGCGGTCTCATTCAGATGGCCAAGACGAGGGTTCGGCTCGGTCTCTACGACGACGAAACCTCGGAAGTCTGCCAGTGGATCATCCCGGAAGCACACGCTTTTGAAATGTGGAGCGATGCTCCCGCCTACGATGGCACCATCTCGATCATCCAGCCGCTGATTGCTCCTCTGTATGGTGGTAAGTCGGCGCATGATGTTCTGGCCGCGTTTACGGAAAATCCGGACATGTCCGGATACACGACGCTCCGCAATTTCTGGAAGGCAAGGCACACCGGCTCCGATTTCGAAACCTGGTGGAAGCGGTCCATCCATGACGGCTTCGTCAAGGATTCCGCGCTTCCCGCCGTCAGCGTCACGGCAAGGCTCATTCCAGCCGCCGCCGCTGTTGGTGGTTCGGGTTATGAGATCTCTTTCCATTCCGATCCTTATGTTCTGGATGGTCGGTATGCGAATAACGCCTGGCTGCAGGAACTCCCCCGCCCGATCACTCGTCTGACTTGGGATAACGCGGTGGTGGTGAGCCCGAAGACGGCTGCCGAACTCAAGGTTGAGAACGACGATCGCGTCGAAATCACCGCCAACGGCAAGTCGATCAAGGGTTCTATTTACATTCTGCCTGGGCAGCCAGATGGCTCTATCGACATTAGCCTTGGCTATGGCCGTACGCGTTCCGGTCGGGCTGGAAATGGCGCGGGCTTCAGCGGGTATACGCTGCGCTCCGCCTCCAATCCGTATTTTGCGACGGGCGCCAAGGTGGTTTCGGTAGGCGAGAAGTTCCGCCTCGCACCGGTGCAGCATCACTTTGCGATGGAAGGCCGTGAGCCGATCAAGGCCGGCACCCTCGAAGAGTACAAGAAGGACCCCTACTTCGCACAGAAGGAAAGTGAAACGGCCCCCAAGGGTCTCACCATCCTGCCGTCCGACTGGGAGTACAAGGGCTACGCGTGGGGTATGGCAATCGACCTCACGAGCTGCAATGGCTGCAATGCCTGTGTGGTCGCCTGTCAGGCGGAGAACAACATCGCTGTTGTGGGTAAGGAGCAGGTGCTCAATACCCGCGAAATGCACTGGATCCGGATCGATCGCTACTACAGCGGCAGTGAGAACGATCCCGACATGTTCTTCCAGCCCGTCGGCTGCCACCACTGCGAAAACGCTCCCTGTGAAATTGTCTGCCCGGTGGCGGCAACAGTACACGATTCCGAAGGTCTGAACAACATGGTTTATAACCGTTGCGTCGGAACCCGGTACTGCTCCAACAACTGCCCCTACAAAGTTCGCCGTTTCAACTTCCTGCTCTATACGGATTGGGAAACCGAAAGCCTCAAGCTGCAGCGCAATCCGGACGTTTCCGTCCGTTCGCGCGGCGTGATGGAAAAGTGCACTTATTGCGTGCAGCGCATCAACTACGCGAAGATCACGGCGGAGAAAGAAGACCGCCGGGTGAAGGACGGAGAAATCGTTCCGGCCTGCGCCGCTACCTGCCCGTCGCAGGCGATCGTGTTCGGCGACCTGAACGATCCGAAGAGCAAGGTCTCGCTGGCCAAGCGCGAAAAGACAAATTACTCCCTGCTGGGCGAACTCAATACTCGTCCCAGAACGACTTACCTGGCTGAAATCCGCAACCCCAATCCGGAGTTGGCGAAGCAGGAAGCCGGCAGGAAGGAGAGCTAGCCGATGCAGCCCGTTGAGTTACCAGATAAAATCCACGTCGGGCCGGTGATCGACCCGGGGCACAGCCTCGCATCGGTCTCGGACAAAGTCGCTGGCATCGTCCTCAAGCGGAAAATCACGCTGGGATGGGTGTTTGGCTTACTGATTTCGTTCGCAATTCTGCAGAACCTGATGGCCGGGGCGACCTGGCTGCTGATTAAAGGCGTCGGCGTCTGGGGCATCAATATCCCGATTGGCTGGGGCTTCGCGATTATCAACTTCGTCTGGTGGATCGGTATCGGCCACGCCGGTACGCTGATCTCGGCAATTCTGCTGCTGCTAAACCAATCCTGGCGTAACGCGATCAACCGTTTCGCCGAAGCGATGACCCTGTTCGCGGTTATGTGCGCGGGCATGTTCCCGGTGCTCCATACTGGCCGTCCGTGGCTGGCTTACTGGTTGCTGCCAATTCCGAACACGATGGGCATGTGGCCCCAGTTCCGCAGCCCGCTGCTTTGGGACGTCTTCGCGGTTTCCACCTATCTCACAATCTCGGCTGTTTTCTGGTTTGTCGGTCTGATTCCCGATCTTGCCACGCTGCGCGATTCGGCCAAGAGTCCGGTTTCGCGAGCGATCTACGGCATGCTGGCGATGGGCTGGCGCAACTCGGCCCGGCATTGGCAGCGTTACGAGAAAGCGTCCTTGTTGCTTGCCGGCCTTGCGACGCCTCTGGTCGTTTCAGTGCACACGGTCGTCAGCTTCGACTTCGCGGTTTCGATCATTCCGGGTTGGCACACAACGATCTTCCCGCCCTACTTCGTCGCGGGTGCCATTTACTCCGGCTTTGCAATGGTTTTGACGCTGATGATTCCGGTCCGCCGCTTCTACGGCCTCGACGACATCATCACGCTGCGCCACCTGAACAACATGGCGAAGGTGACTCTCGCCACGGCCCTCATCGTAGGCTATGGCTACACGATGGAGGCGTTCTTCGGATACTTCAGCGCTGACACCTACGAACGGTTCATGATCTGGAATCGCATGACCGGCCCGTATGCGATTTTCTACTGGTGCCTGATTCTTTGCAATATCATCACCCCGCAGTTCCTGTGGTCCAAGAAGATTCGGACCAGTCCGGGAATTCTGTGGATCATTTCGATCATCGTCAACATCGGCATGTGGCTGGAGCGCTTCGTTATCGTCGTAACCAGTCTCCATCGTGACTTCCTGCCCTCAAGCTGGGGTTATTATGCGCCGACCGTTTGGGACTGGGCCGTCTACACCGGAACCATCGGTCTGTTCATGACGCTGATCTTCCTCTTTGTCAGGGTTCTGCCAATGATTACGATCTTCGAATTACGCATGCTCCTGCCCAGCGCAAGCGTGAAGGAGCCGGTGGCGCAATGAGCGTTCATACCGACGGAGAGATTACCCTGTACGGCCTGATGGCGGAGTTTGAGACTCCGGGACAACTGGTTGCCGCCGCGCGCCGCACCCGGGAAGCCGGTTTCAAAAACTACGACGCCTATACGCCGTATCCAATTCACGAGCTCGACGCCGCCATGGATCTGCATGATAACCGCGTCTCGCTATTTACGCTGATTGGTGGATTACTCGGTTGCGCGGGTGGGTTCGGCCTCGCGACATGGGTATCCGCCGTGGCATGGCCGCTGAATGTGGGTGGCCGCCCCCTGATCAGCGTTCCGATGTTCATCCCGGTCACCTTCGAGTGCACAATCCTTCTCGGTGGTCTTACCGCCGCCATCGGCATGTTGCTGCTGAACGGTCTGCCGATGCCTTATCACCCCGTGTTCAACGTGGAGCGTTTCGTGAACGCATCCCGTAGCAAGTTTTTCATCTGTATCGAATCGACCGATCCGAAATTTGACCGGACACTGACTGCGAATTTTCTCGAAAGTCTGGGCGCCGAAGAAGTTGCAGAGGTCGCTGAATAATGAAAATTCATCCCATCAGCGCTTTGCTCCTGTCCGGCATGGGCCTGTTCCTTACTGGCTGCCGCCAGGATATGCAGGATCAGCCGAAGTACAAACCGCAACGCCCGAGTGAGTTTTTTGCCGACGGTCGCAGTGGCCGGCCGGAACTCGAAGGCACTATCGCCCGCGGTGAGCTGAACGAAGACGTCGCGTTCCACGAAGGTAAAGACGAGAAGGGCAACGATATAGACTCGTTCCCGGTCGCCGTGGACAAGGCGTTCATCCTGCGTGGTCAGCAACGCTACGACATATATTGCGCTCCGTGCCATGGCCGAATCGGAAACGGCCTGGGTATGATTGTGCGCCGCGGATTCAAGCAGCCGCCTTCCTATCACATCGACCGCCTGCGCAATGCGCCGGTTGGGCATTACTACGACGTGATCACGAACGGCTACGGCGCGATGCTGAATTACGCGCAGCAGGTACAACCCCGTGACCGCTGGGCGATTATCGCCTACATCCGGACCCTGCAATACAGCCAGAACGCGAACGTAAGCGAACTGACGGCTGACGCCCGTAAGAATCTGCCTGACCCAGGCAAGCCGCTGAGCGCGGAACAGAAGGCGGCTCAGAAGTCAGAGCCGCTTGTTCCTGGCGACAGTGATTTCTATAACTTCCCGGCCGACCCGGCGACCCCGTCCGGTGTTCCGGGCGCGAGCGGCGCAGGCGCCCACAAATCGAATCAGCCAGAGAGAAAATGACGACGACGGAACATAGCTATAAAACCGCCCCGCAACTCAGCGAAACGCTGAAGCGGTACTCGTCCATCGCGACGTTCATCGGGCTTGTATTTCTGGCGCTGCTGGTGAGTGGGATCTTCCTCGAAGGCGGCGGTCTGACCGGCGCCGGGATGGGACACTTCCTCCGCGCATATCTGGTTGGCTTCTGGCTTTGGTTTGGCGCGGGTGCGGGCTGCCTTGTGATCCTGATGACGCAGTACCTGACCGGCGGCGCGTGGGGTTTGGTCATCCGGCGACCACTGGAAGCGGGCGCCAAGACCCTGTATGTAACCTGTTTCCTGTTTCTTCCTCTCCTGGTGTTCCGTGAGCAGATCTACTGGTGGACCACGCCTGCCGGCCTGGCCGATAAGGTCATTCACGCAAAGAGTCTCTATCTGAACGTTCCGTTCCTCTGGGTTCGCTGGGCGATCTATTCGATCTTCCTCTGCTTCTACACCATGAAGCTGACAGCGTGGTCGAAGCAGGAAGACGAAACAAGGTCGACTGCTGTTTCGGCGAAGCTGGAAGCGCTGAGCGCTCCCGGCGTTCTGATCTTCTTCATCCTGATGACGTTCTGCTCGGTCGATTACCTCATGACCCTGGAGCCCTACTGGTACTCGACGGTATACGGTTTTATGATCGTGATCGGCTGGGTTCTGACTGCCCTTGCGGTAGTTATTGCCACTCTGACGATGCTCGAAAAGTACGCTCCGATGGATCACGCGCTGACGCGGAAACATTATCACGACCTCGGTAAGCTTCTCTTCGCCATGGTCATGATGTGGACCTACCTCAACTTCTCGCAGTTGATCATTACGTGGTCCGGCAACCTGCCGAGTGAAATCGTCTGGTACATCAAGCGCTGGAACGGCGGCTGGGAGGCTATTGCTCTCCTGCTGCTTTTTGGACACTTCGTTCTCCCGTTCGCGATGCTGATTTCGCAGCCCGCGAAGAAGAGCTCAAAATTCATCTTCTTTGTGGCCTGCTACATCATTGCTGTCCATGCGGTGGACGTATACCAACTGGTGGAACCGAACTTTACTAACGTCAAGGACCCGCACTTCTACTTTTCGTGGCTTGACGTAGTTGCCCCGCTCGGTTTTGGCGGCCTGTGGCTGGCGATTTATTTCCGTAATCTGCCCGGCATGCCCCTGCTGCCACTGGGCGCACCCGATCTTGTAAAGGCATTGAACCATGGCAGAGACCACTAAGCACTCTCCCGAAAATAAACACGGACACGGTCACGACGCTGCGGACGACCACAGCGGACAGGTTTCGTTTGAGCGCGGTGATGTAAACGTCTTCCAGATTACGGCGTTCGGCGTTGGGCTGTTGCTCAGCACTATTGTCGTCATGTTCGCCATGTGGGCGATGTTCCACTTCCTGATGGGCCAGGCAGATAAACGCGACGCTGCCGCCCCTGCCGCGATGATGGCCGAAAAGCCCTCTCTGCCGCCCGAACCACGGCTTTCCGGTGTTCGCGAAAAGTCTGTTGGCCCGGTTCTGCCGAAGGTCGAGATGGACGAACTCCGCGCAGACGAGGATGCGATCCTCAACAACTACGGCTGGCTGGACCCCGCCAAGGGTACGGTGCGTATTCCCATCACCCAAGCGATCGACATGGTCGCACAGAAGGGACTGCCGACCAAAACAACGCCGTCCGGAGTTGATGGCGGTTTCCGCATGATACCTTCCGATGCAAGCAGCGGGAGGACGCTCGAGAAGATCTCTCAGTGATTCATCTCATGAGCGTACGCAATCACATTTCGGGCTTGTTCCTCGCCGTTGCGGCCCTCACCGGGTCAGCGGTGGCGCAGTCAACGCCTCCTCCGGGTTTTGGCGGGACGCCCGCACCGGAAGACGGGCCATCTTTTAACAAGCCTGCGCCCGCCCGCGCGCAGGACATGCTCAACATGAAGGGCGGCGATCGCCCGGTGTCACTAAAAGATGTGACCATTGAGCAGCGGCTCAACTCCCAGCTTCCGCTGGATGCGGAGTTCCGGGATGAAACCGGCAAGACAGTTCAGTTGGCATCGTATTTTGGGAAGCGCCCTGTGGTTCTGGCGCTGGTTTATTACGACTGCCCGATGCTCTGCACGCAGATCCTGAACGGGATGGTGCGCGCAGCGAAGGTGCTGACCTTCGCACCGGGCAAGGATTATGATGTTGTGGCGATTAGTTTTGATGCCCGTGAAACGTCCAAACTTGCGGCCGAGAAAAAAGACATTTACGTGAAGCGTTACGGCCATCCGGAGACGGCCAATGGCTGGCACTTCCTTACGGGTGATCTCAGTTCCATCAAGCGCGTCACGGACGCCGTCGGGTTCCGGTATGTGTGGGATGTTCACACCGCGCAATTTGCGCATGCCAGCGCAATCTACGTCTTAACGCCCGAGGGAAAGCTTTCCAAGTATTTCTACGGGATCGATTATTCGCCGAAAGACATGCGGCTTGGTTTGATTGAGGCTTCGAACAACAAGATCGGCAATCCGGTCGATCAGATTTTGCTGTTCTGTTACCATTTCGACCCGCACTCGGCGAAATACACGCCTTTTGCATTGGGATTGTTACGCGTAGCCGGAGCGGCTACGGTCTTGTCACTTGGGGGATTTGTGTTAATTATGCTGCGGCGTGAAAGCCGACAGAAAGGGAGTCAGTCCGCCTGATTATGATGGAAGCCAAGAGTTTTCAGCTTTTTCCGGAGGCGGCATCGACAATCGCTGGGAGCGTGGATGGGCTCTATGCCTTCCTCGTCCTCGTCAGCGCCTTTTTCTCGCTGCTCATCGCTTTCCTGGTAGTTTTCTTTGCCTATAAGTACCGGCACCGTCCGGGCGTGGCGTTTAAGCCGGAGCCGGTGGACGACCACAGCGCCGGTGGCATGCTGCTCGAAATCGTGTGGACCGGCATCCCGCTCGGCCTTTCAATGATCATGTTCGTCTGGGGTGTGAGCATTTACTTCTCTGAAGCCCGCCCCCCGGCCAATTCCATGGAAGTCTACGTGACGGGTAAGCAGTGGATGTGGAAGATCCAGCACATGGAAGGCGCGCGGGAGATCAACGAGCTTCATATCCCGGTTGGCCGGAACGTGAAGCTGACGATGACCTCCGAAGACGTGATCCACGACTTCTTCATCCCGGCATTTCGGACCAAGGCCGACGTTCTTCCCGGCAAGTATACGACGGAATGGTTCCAGGCAACCAAGGTCGGCCAGTATCACATCTTCTGTGCCGAGTATTGCGGGACCAAGCACTCCGGTATGATCGGAACCGTCTACGTCATGAGTCAGGCGGATTACAATACCTGGCTTGGCGCCGGCAGCGGTGAAGGCTCCATGGCGGAACAGGGCCAGGCGCTCTTCAACCAGCTCGGATGTGGCAATTGCCACTCGAACGCGGTCAACCTCAACGGTCGTTGCCCCAACCTGAATGGACTGTACGGTTCGAAGGTGGATCTGAAAGACGGCGGCAGCGTGAAGGCGGACGAAGCGTACATTCGCGAGTCTGTTCTCTACCCACAGTCGAAGATCGTGGCGGGCTTTGACGACTATATGCCGACGTT
Source organism: uncultured Acidobacteriia bacterium (assembly GCA_903900705.1). GTDB lineage: Bacteria > Acidobacteriota > Terriglobia > Bryobacterales > Bryobacteraceae > BOG-234. The sequence goes on along the minus strand of CAIUOG010000043.1, from coordinate 71,264 downwards.
CAAGGGCTTGATTACCGAAGACGGCATGTTGAAGCTGATCGAATATGTGAAATCTCTCGGGGCGAAGAACGGGTCGATCAATTCGGCGACATCGGCGCCGGTGCAGACCGGTGACTCTCCTCAGTCAAAAGCGAAACCGCAGGGCAAGCCTATGGCCGCACCTGTGGCGGCTGCCCCGGCGGGGAATCGTTAAGTTGTCAGGAACACAAGAATGATTACGGCGACTGCAACTGAAAAGGAAACAAAGAATTACCTCAACGCGGAGCACGGGCTGAAAAGCTGGCTGCTGACGCAGGACCATAAGCGGATTGCGATCCTCTATCTGATCGCGGTCAGCGTCTTCTTCATGGTCGGCGGTCTGATGGCCGTGCTGATTCGTTTGGAACTGGCAACACCGGCGGGCGATCTCCTGGATTCGAACACCTACAACAAGGTGTTCACGATGCACGGGGTGGTCATGATCTTCTTCTTCCTGATCCCCTCGATTCCGGCAATTCTGGGCAACTTCCTTCTGCCACTGATGATCGGCGCCAAGGATCTTGCCTTCCCGCGGATAAACCTTTTGAGCTGGTATGTGTACATGCTCGGGGGCCTCTTTGGTGTGTTTGTTCTGATCACCGGCGGCGTTGACACAGGCTGGACGTTCTACACTCCGTTCAGTACAACCTACTCGAATGGTTATGTGGTGATGACAGCCATGGCGGCTTTCATCAACGGGTTTTCGTCAATCCTGACGGGCCTGAACTTCATCGTGACCGTGCATCGCATGCGCGCTCCGGGTTTGACCTGGTTCCGGCTGCCCTTGTTTGTCTGGGCGCACTATGCCACCAGCGTCATTATGATCCTGGGCACGCCCGTCATCGCGGTGACCCTGTTCCTGCTGATGCTGGAACGCGGTTTGCACATTGGCTTCTTTGATCCCGCATACGGCGGCGACCCTGTTCTGTTCCAGCACTTGTTCTGGTTCTACTCGCATCCGGCCGTGTACATCATGATTCTGCCGTCGATGGGCGTTGTTTCCGAAGTCATCTCGACGTTCTGCTCGAAGAAGCCCTTCGGTTACACCTTCATCGCGTTCTCGAGCCTGGCGATTGCCGTGTTTGGCTTCCTCGTGTGGGGCCACCACCTTTATGTGTCCAGCCAGTCCGCTTATGCGGGCATGGTGTTCTCAATCCTGTCCTACATTGTGGCGATTCCTTCCGCGGTGAAGGTCTTTAACTGGGCCGCGACAATGTACAAGGGTAACGTGCGCCTGGAGACCCCGATGCTTTACGCTTTGGGCTTTATCGGCCTGTTCACCATTGGTGGTCTGACCGGATTATTCCTGGCCGCGATGGGTCTGGACGTTCACCTTACTGATACTTACTTCGTGGTGGCGCACTTCCACTACGTGATGGTGGGTGGCGCAGTGATGGGATATCTCGCGGGGCTTCACTTCTGGTGGCCGAAGATGTTCGGACGCATGTATCCTCAGGCATGGTCGAAGATTGCAGCCGGTCTGACGTTCGTGGGTTTCAACCTGACCTTCTTCCCGCAGTTCATTCTTGGTTACCTTGGTATGCCGCGCCGGTACCACGTGTATCCACCCGAGTTCCAGGTGTTCAACGTGCTCTCTTCCGCAGGGGCTTCCATTCTCGGTCTTGGCTTCCTGATTCCGGGTATTTACTTCTTCTGGTCGCTCAAGAACGGTGAGCCGGCGGGTCCGAATCCCTGGGGCGCCACCGGGCTGGAATGGCAGACGGCTTCGCCGCCTCCGACTGAAAACTTCCCGATCACTCCCGTGGTGACCGCCGAAGCGTACGACTATACTGAGATTCTTTCGGCTAACGCCAAGGAGGTCACGCACGTTGGCTAGCGAATCGGCTGCGGTTGCGTCCCATAACGCCCACGCTCACCCAGGGTATGGTGAGGTTCGGCATCATTTTGAAAGCTACGAACAACAGAAGGATGCATCCACTATCGGCATGTGGGTTTTTCTGCTCACCGAAATTATGTTTTTCGGCGGCATGTTCATGGCGTATTTCGTCTATCGGCAGTGGTATCCGACCGCTTTTGCTTCCGCCAGTCTGAAGACAAACCTCTGGCTCGGCGCGTTCAATACCACTGTTCTGATCTGTAGCAGCTTGACGATGGCGATGGCGGTGCATTCCGCTTCGCTCGGAAAACGGTTGCTGCTGGTGGGTTTCCTCATCGCCACGCTTGTACTGGGTGGAGCGTTTCTGGGCGTGAAGGCGTACGAATACCACGACAAGTGGGAGCATCACGAGATCCCAGGCGAGCACTTTGAGTGCGAAGGCTGTGCGGACGCCGGCCACACTCCGTTGTTCTTCGCTTTGTATTTTGGGATGACTGGCCTTCACGCTTCCCATATGATCATTGGGTTCGGTATCCTGGTGGTCCTGATCTGGCAGGCGTACAAGGGAAAATTTTCAGCGAAGTGGTATACGCCAATTGAGCTATTTGGCCTGTACTGGCACTTCGTCGATGTGGTGTGGATTTTCCTTTTCCCGCTACTCTATCTGATTGACCGATCCGGTCAGGGAGGGTTGCACTGATGGCTGGCAATTCGAAACACGACGAACATCACATTGTTCCCGTCAGTGTTTATCTGGCAGTATTCTTTACGCTGATTGCACTCACGTGGGTAACTGCGTGGATCTCCACGGTTGATCTGGGTCCGCTGAACATCTATGTGGCCTTGTCCATTGCTATCTTCAAAGCATCACTGGTTGTGCTGTTCTTCATGCACATCAAGTATGGGACCAGGCTGACGAAGATGATTGTGGGTGCGGGCTTGTTCTGGCTGGCGCTGCTTCTGTTTATCGTGATGATCGACATCGGGACCCGCAATTGGATAGGCGTTCCGGGACGTTAAAGTCCGGGTGGTACGCCACTCACCGTATGTGCAAAAGAGGGGCTCTTCGGAGCCCCTCTTTTATTTTCGCCTACATAAACGCGGTCAACTTCTCTTTGATCTGTTCGGCAGTGAATGGCTTCCGGACATAACCGGTTGCACCGAGTTGCACCGCTTCCATCACCTTCCCCTGTCCCCCTTCTGTCGTGATCATAATCACGGGGACGTTCTTCAGGTGCTCCATGTCCTTAATGCGCGCAAGGAGCTGTAGCCCATCCATTTGGGGCATGTTGATGTCGGACAGGATGAGCCCGAAATGGCGGTTCTTGAGGATATCGACGGCTTCCGTGCCATCGCCCGCCTCCTGAATCTCACCGAGCGGCAGGTCAGTCTGACGGAGGACCCGTTGCAGGATCTTCCGGATGGCGGCGGAATCGTCGACGATCAATACGTCCAAAGGGGCTGTGGCGGTCATAGCGTTCTCCGAAAGGTATATCGGCTGTTTGGGCTGTTAAGTTTAGGTGTCTTCCTCCAAAGAAGCGAGGATGCGACTTACGAAAAGCTATTCAAACATTGTGCGGAAACTGCCGATATGTAATTCAGCGGCAACATGAGTCAGTCGTCACCGGTCACGAGTACGGCTCCGGAGGTCCAGCCTCTGACGACGGTACCGTTTCGCACGCCGGCGGAGCGTCAGGGGCTGCGGGATGTTTTGAATGCCGTCCGGTCGCTCAACCAGGCTGGAGTTGCCGGCGAAGGCCGGGAAATCGCGTTTTCAATTGATCGATTGACCCGGCTGCCCGTGGTCAAGGTTGTAGATATCGACAGTAAAGAAGTGGTGGTACAGTGGCCCGCCGATTATGTATTGCGGTTGGCTGCAAACCTCGAAAAGCAGGTGCGGATTCAAGATGAACCCATACTTTGAACAAATGGTACTTTCGGCAAGCCCTGTTGAACTGGTGCGGTTGCTCTACCAAAGGGCAATCAGTGCTGTCAGAGAAGCAAGAGAACACCTGAAGTCCCGCCGCATTGAGGCGCGCTGTGACTCGATCAACCTCGCATATTCAGTGTTGATGGAACTCACCAGTTCCCTGCGAATGGAAGATGCGCCGGAGCTTACCGCGAATCTGAATGCCCTCTATGCATATATGCAGGCGCGGCTCATTGACGCCAACGTGCGTCAGGATGATGAACCTCTGGCGGAGGTCGTGGGCTTGTTGATGACGCTCGCAGAGGCGTGGAACTCAATTCCGGATCCATGGGTCTTAGAAACCGTGGCGCGGAATCCCTGGTCCGTAGGGACGGAAAGTTCAGGTGACCCTGTTTATCGGGCGGCCGTATCGGCTTAGGTCGCCCTTAATCGGTGGTCCTGTTGAGTGCCGGCAGGATCACCCTGGATAGCCCGAAGCCCCCCCGCGCAGCCAGTGCCTGTGCGAGGTGTTCCTCGGCAAGGCCGAAGGCCGCGGCGCTTGATTGGTCGTCACCCGTGCCGAGCCATCCTGAACCCTCCTCGCGGACGGATTTCAACATCTGTCCCACAAGCAGTGCTTCAAAGTCCTTCGCGGCGGTAGCGCTCTTCAGGTGCGTCTTGTCAATTGCAGCAGTGTCAATTGCTGCTGAGATAGGGGTTGTCGGCATTAGATGACCTCCAGTTCCGCCTCCAGCGCACCCGCCGCGCGCAAGTTCTGGAGAATCGCGATGATGTCACGGGCGGATGAACCGATAGCAGTGAGAGCTCTTACAAGTTCCTCAACGGTGGCTCCGTCTTTCAGAACCACATTTCGCGCGGGCTCCTCCTTAGCGGTAAGTGCCTGCTGGGGGACTACAGCGGTGGTGCCATTTGAAAGCGGACCCGGTTGAGATACGACAAGCTTCGTTTCTATTTGAACTGAAAGGTTCCCGTGGAGGATTGCCACCGGTGCAATCCGGACGTTCTTACCGATCACGATGGTTCCGGTCCGTTCATTGACCACGATGCGTGCCGGCAAATCCACATCGATCCCGATCTCCTCGATTGCCGAGATAAAGGCCGGGATGCGCTCCTTCCACGCCGTCGGGGTGGCAACGGAAACGAGAGCCGCATTGTCCGCATGGGCGATGGCAGGGCCATCCTTCCAATGTCTATTGATGGCATCAGCAATCCGGGCGGAAGTTGAGAAGTCCGAAGCCCGGAGCTGGAGTCTGACCTGGCTCCCGGGTTCAATCGAAGGGGCCGCACGCTCGACGTCCCCACCGTTCGGGATGCGGCCCACCGTCGGGTGATTCACGGACTGGCTGTTTCCGCCGCGACCGGCTACAAAGCCACCGGTTACCACCGGGCCCTGCGCCACCGCGTAGACCTGTCCGTTGGCGCCGCGAAGCGAAGTCATCAGCAGGATGCCTCCCTGCAGATTACTCGCATCGCCAACCGCAGCGGCCGTTACGTCGAGTTTCGAGCCGGGTTGGGCGAAGGGCTGCAACGTTGCGGTAACCATTACGGTGGCCATGTTCTGTACCCGCATCGCGCCAGGAGCAACGGAAACACCCATGCGTTCGAGCATATTTGCCAGGCTCTGCGTGCTGAAAATGGTCGTTCGCTTATCGCCTGTTCCTGCCAGACCGACAACGATTCCATAGCCAATGAGTTGGTTATCACGCACGCCCTCGATCGTCACCAGATCCCGAATCCTCGTTTCCGCGCAGAGCCGACCGGCGACAAAAGTACAGATTCCGGCAAAAAGAATGGCGGTACGCATTCTAAAAAGGAAGAACGCCCAGCAGCAACCGATACAGGATGTTCGGCCTCCGGACAGCGTCCGCAACAAGGCCCTTACCGTTCACGCGCACTTCCATGTCAGCCACCTGATTCGAGGGAATCGTGTTAGCGGTCGAAATATCGGAAGTTCGGACAATGCCGCGGACGGTGATCACCTGCTGCTCGGAATTTACCTGAATGTTCTTGTCCCCCTCAATTAACAGCAGTCCGCCGGGAAGTACCTTGACCACCCGCGCGGTGAGGGTCGCATTCAACGTTGCCGCGCGAGAAGTCGTGCCTGTCCCGTTCAACTTCTGGTCACCGCTCAGACCAGCAAGGTTTGCCAATGCGCCGGCAGCCGACTTCTTGCCGGCGAGCGAGGAGACGGACGCGTTCGCGCTTGAAGTGCGCTGCGAGGTGCTCACCCCGGATGCCACTGCGTTCACCGATTCGGTGACCACCACGGTTACCACGTCATCGACCTGACTTGCGCGCAGGTCCCGGCCCAGATCGTTCAACCGCCCGCTGGGGGTCCAAAGGGAGCCGGGAGAGGACTCCATCTCCTTCTCACTGGACGACGATGCACTCTTGATATATTGCTCGAGCAGAGAGGGTTCGGCTGGCTTTGCCTTCTTCTTTACGCTGGGAATCAGCCCGCTCCAGAGGGGGGCAGAAAAAAACAACGAGCAAGCAAGTAACCGTCTCATAGTGTTTGTCCGGGACTGACCTGCACGACTGCCCTGGCCGATTCCATACGGGCGACGAAGAGCTTCCCACTAGCTGGATTTCGAAGTTCCACCAGTTCACCTTCCCGAGCCTCTCTGACCGCAATGGCATCCAGCAACAATCTGGCTCTGCCGCAAACCACCACTACCTTGACGGCGTCGCCACGCCGCACGGCAAGCCGGGGCTGGAGAACGGCGAGCGGAATCGGAGAACCCATATGGACTGCTCGACGCGGCGCTCGTCCGATTACCTCCCCCAGCTCAGTAGCAGTTACCTCCTGTGTGTAGGGCCCGCTCCAAGTCCTGACTTCGACGTCGTCCCGACCTATCGGAGCACCCACCGGGATCTCCCGTTTTGCGACTACAGCGGGGATTGCCCGGGACAGTGTCACCTTCGCCCAGATCTCCTGCCGCCGGGTCTCTGTGTACTGGACGAATCCTCTCCAGAGCCGTTCCCCGTGATCGGTGGATGTTGCTGGAGACAAACCGCTGATGGGGAAAAGCAATCGGCCTGCCGGCACTTCCGAGCGCGTGAAGTCGATCAGGCCTGGCTCCACCCCGGCAGGCAACGATAGCTTCATAGCAACAAGCGCCTCCCCAGGCGAGAGGGTTTGCATGGCGAACTCGAAACACACCTCCACCGGATCCGAAATCTGAATCCCGTTGGCGCGGGCGACCCGCCCCAATTCCGGAGCAGAGAGTGTCCGCCTCATTCCGGGCGGTGGCGTGGTCGCAACCACCAGGGAGGAGGGCAGCGAGGAAAACCGAGGATCCGCCAGTGCAAGGTCGCGGCCAAGAATCCGATCACCCGTGACCGGAAGACAAACGCCGGAAAGGCGAAACGCAATCAGAAGGAGCAGGAGGGTTTTCATATTTCTACCGCGTCAGGTTGTTGACCTGCTGATACATATCGTCCGCCGCCTTGACCACCTTGGAGTTGGCTTCGTAAGCCCGCTGGCTGGTGATCAGGTTGATGAACTCGTCCACTACGCTGACATTCGACTGTTCGAGATAACCCTGCTGCAGCGTTCCGATCCCTTCTGTGCCCCCGGGTGTCCCGACGGTCGCATCGCCCGATGCATCGGTGGGCAGGTAGAGGTTATGGCCGATGGAGTTCAATCCGGCCGGGTTCTGGAAGTTGGCGAGGGTGATCTGCCCGGCGTTTTGCGCCTGGGTCTGTCCCGGAAGAGTGTAGGTAACGGTTCCGTCTGTGGCAATGGTGATGGCCTGCGCGGTTGGCGGAATCGTAATCTGGGGCTGCAACTGGTCTCCATCCGAGGTCACGAGGCTACCCGTATTGTCGAGGTGAAAGGAGCCCGCGCGGGTGTAGGCGGTCTGGCCCGTGGCCTGCTTGATCTGAAAGAAGCCCCGGCCCTGGATGACCAGATCCAGGGGGTTATTGGTAGCGGCGAAGTCACCCTGCTGGAAAATGATTTCATTCGAGGAAGCGCGGGTACCGAGACCGAGTTGCAGCCCCGTGGGAACCACAGTCGACTGGCCTGCCGAAGAGCCGGGCGTCACCATATTCTGATACAACAAGTCCTGAAACTGAGCGCGGCGGGATTTGTAACCCGCGGAGTTAGCGTTCGCGAGGTTGTTTGCGATGTTGTCGATATTGAGCTGCTGAGCGGTCATGCCGCTAGCCGCACTGTAGAGTGCCCGAATCATATATACGCCCCTTTGGATCTGTGCCGACTAAGACTGCACACGGGCGACTTCCTCGATCGCCCGCCGGTTCAGTTCGTTCCCGATATTCATGGCCTTCTGAAGCATTTCAAATTGCCTCATGATTGCGACCAGCCGCACTGCGGACTCCGGGGCACCGACGTTGGATGTCTCCAGTTTTCCCTGCAGCACTGTCCCGCCCGCCGGTTTGGGCCTCGTGCCCGGTATCACAGCAAAATAGTTATGACCCTCCTTATTGATGGAGCCAGGGTCAAACGCCGCAACGTCCAGTTGCCCGGTTGCCTGTCCATTCTGGCGCACGGAACCGTCTGTGCCCACCTCAACAGGAACTCCCGGCTGCAGCTTAATCGGGCTGCCCCCTTTCGCAAGTACGCTATCCCCTTCATTGGTGATCAGCAGTCCGGCTGATGACACACGGAAGTTTCCATTTCGGGTATAGCGGACGCCTCGCGGAGTCTGGACGGAAAAAAGACCGTCCCCGTCGATTGCGAAATCAAGGGGATTTCCGGTGGCGCGAAGGTCTCCTTGTGCCAAATCGGTCCAGTGGTGTTCAATAACGGGAAGCGTCTGGAACACTCCGGTCTGCGGGTCTGCCGAAGCATCCGGGCTCGTATAGAGACTGTAGAACTCGCGGTCCGCTTTAAAGCCACCCGTTTCGACGTTCGCGAGGTTATTGGCGAGCAATTCGAGCGACTCCATGCGAGCCCGCATGCCGCTCGCTGCTGTAAGAGAGATGCCGTCCATATTTGCAACTGTTCAAATGCAGGTCGGGGGCCATTCCGGATCTTTCTGAAAAAACCTCTAAACATATGGAGCAATATGCCGATAAGACAAGAGTGGCGCCAGGGGTTGCCGACAAGATTCTGCCGGAATGCCGAAACCGCCAAAGTTTTGGCGGTGCGACCTGACATAAGCCGTTGAAACTTCGCATCCACGAATTGGCTGTCGGACTGCATGTAGAGCGTCGTGCCTACTCCAGCGACAGCTCCGGCGAGTGCTTCCGCAATCGTCAGTTCCGCAATTCCGGGACGCCCCGCTGCGGGTGGAAGCAAACCAAACCCTACAGCGAAGGCAGGGAACCGGCCGACACCCGCCGATGCGACCCGCGCCAACGACGCCAATACTGAATCCGGAACGGAAACCCAGAGCGAGTCAACCAGCGGGCTCTTCGCCGCGATCATTCAGTCTTTGACTACGGTCCCGGAGCCGAAGGCCCCGGTCGACGCGAACGCCTTACCGGACCCGCCAAAGCCGGGCAGCGCAAAGGCCGCGCCGTCACTGGGGCATCGCCTCAAGGGATTCGGGGCTTTTGTCAAGGACCTAAATGGCGCGGCAAAGACGGATTCGGGGCTGCCAGGCAGTCAGAATGCGAATACCGAATCGGACACTGCAACCGGAACCGGGAAAAAGAACAGTGCACTCCCCGTAGTCAGAATGTCCCTACAGAAGGAAACACTTCCTTTCACGGCAGTTGTTGCGCCCGCCTCACCTGTAACCAAACCTGCGCTGATCACCTTCACTCCCGGAAGGGAGTCCGGCGGGCTTCATAAATCTTCCGCATTGCTTACAAGGCCACAGCAGCCCGCGCCGCCCAACGAGGTTCTGTCTGCCGACAGCATCCTGCAAATCAATATCCGTCGTGTTCCGGATGAACCCGCGCCGCCGACAACTGTACCAGCGGAATTGAAGCCCGATCACAAGCCGACCTCTGTTGAGGCCCAAAAGAGCAGTAAGGTTCCGGCAGACAAGCCGTTGCCTGCAGGAGTGATCACCGAATCAGAGGATTCGGCGCCGAAGCCGGCGGCACGCTCCGGGGGCTTCGCGGTGGCAGCGCTAACAGGTCCGGGTAACCCAGGTCCGGGTAACAAAGTTTCCGAAATCGGCACCCAGGCGAGTTCCGTCCAGACGGCGCCACCACAAATCACCACAACCAGGGGTGCTGAAAACAGCGCCTTGCCCGCGCCCACCAGCGGGTTGGCGCCGGAAAACCGCCCTAAATCGGAAGTGCGCCCTTCAATCGCGACATCCCACGCCTCCGCGCCGGAGACGGACTTGCCTCGAAACGATGCCGCCCAGCCTCTCAGGAGCCTGGCTCTGGAGTTTACACCCGACGGAGCCGGGGATTTACGACTCCGTTTATCGGAAAGGGGAGGCGAGGTACATGTCTCCCTGCATTCATCTGATCCCTCGTGGAGCGGAAGGCTCCACGAGGGAATTCACGAACTGGTCGGTTCGCTCGCCAACGCAGGGTATGACGCCGACGCGTGGACGCCGAGCCAGGGCCGGCAGCAACAACACCGCCAGCCGGACGACAATTCCGGCAACCGAAAGCAGAACGGTATGGGCGGGGAAACAGGGCAGTTTGCAGGCCTGTTTCAGCAATCGAGTGAGGAGATTCAATGAGTTCGGCAATTTCAGCCCTGACTTCCGCCACTTCGGGCACGGCGACCGGCACAAGCAAATCGCCCGCGACGGACCCTCTGGCTAATGAGCAGACGTTCCTCAAGCTGTTGGTCTCGCAGCTGCAGAATCAGGACCCGCTGAACCCTACTGACAGCAACCAGTTCGTCTCGCAGCTTACGTCTTACAGCCAGCTGGAGCAGCTAATTGGAATCCGTCAGAACACCACGCCCGCAGCGTCCTCCAACGCCGGCACAACGCCGGCGGCCACGACGACAACTCCAACGCAAGGAAGCTAGAACAGTGTCAACTACATTTGCAAACGCATTGTCCGGACTGAATGCCAACTCCCTGGCAATTGATGTGGTCAGCGGCAACCTGGCCAACCTCAACACCACCGGGTATAAGAGCAACTCGGTCTCCTTCCAGGATCTGGTGAATCAAAGCCTTGGAATCAGCAGCGGGAGCTCGGGACATTCAACTGTCGGCGGTTCCACGATTGCTCAGTCCACCCGTAGTTTTACGCAGGGGTCAATTCAGTCCACCAGTCAGCCGTATGATGCGGCGATTCAGGGCAACGGCTTCTTTGTGATTCATACCGCCTCGGGAGCTCAGGAGTTCACACGTGGAGGCAACTTCAAAGTGGACTCCAGCGGGAACCTGCTGACCCAGGGCGGTGCATTCGTACAAGGTTGGAACGCACTCAACGGGGTTCTCAATACCAACGGCTCGGTGTCAAATATTCAACTGCCCATCACGGGCCTCCGACAGCCATCCGCGACGACGACGATCTCGCTCGCGGTCAATCTGAATGCCAACGCCGCACTGACATCGACGGACGCGACTTTCAGTTCCCCGATGCCCGTCGTGGATGCGCAGGGAAATACGCATACGCTGACCGTGACTTATACCAAGACAGCCGCGGATACCTGGAGCTACAAAATCACCATTCCCTCCAGTGACCTCGCGAATCCGAGCGCGAGCGCGGCTTCTCAGCTCGCTGCCGGAACTCTGACCTTCGACGGTACCGGGCACCTGACATCACCAACCGCGGCGAACGGTCCGATCGCTATTCCCATTACGGGTTTCACGAATGGTGCGTCTGACATGAATATCAACTGGAATATTTATGATTCCAACGGAGTTGCGTCACTGACGCAGTTTTCACAGGCTTCAGCCAATCTGGGTAGTACTCAGGACGGGTCACCATCGGGCCAACTCACGAACGTCAGTATTGGGACCAATGGCCAGATTCTGGCGCACTACTCGAATGGTGATGCGATTCCGGTGGCCCAGATTGCGCTTGCATCGGTGCTCAATCCGGACTCGATGCAGGATCTCGGCGACAACAATTTCGGCGTGACCTCGGCAACTTCGCTCCCAGCCATCGGAACTCCGGGGACGGGGTCGCGCGGGCAAATCTCGGGAGGCGCGCTCGAGACATCCACTGTCGATATCGCCAAGGAATTCACCAACCTGTTGACTTACGAGCGCGGCTACCAGGCCAACTCAAAAGTCATCACCACGGAAGACGACATTATGCAGGAGACAGTCGCTCTGAAGCGGTAGGCGAAACGGATAGAGGACAGGCATGACGCCGCAGGAAGAGATCGCGCACCTGGCTGACGTGCCGATCGACATTGAAGTGCAACTCGATCAACGGTGGATGAAGCTGTCGGAGATTCTGTCTCTGGAAGAAGGCAGCATCGTCGAAATGTCTCGCTCGGCCGGTGAAAATATCGATATTTTCATCGGCAAGCGCCTGTGTGCGTTTGGCGAAATCGTGATTATCGAGAGCATTATGGGAGTCCGGATTACGGACTTCAATCTGGAACGTTGAGTTGGAACCTTTCGTATGGACTCACTGAACAATGTCGCGGCCGTGGCAATCGTACTGGCATTGCTGGGTGCGTTCGTCAGCGTCTTCCGTTCAAGGGGGACGGCTCGGGTCCGTTTCCCCTGGCTGCGGCCCGGAGATGTTTCGCGGACGATGCAGGTGATGGAACGGGTGGCATTGAGTCCGCAGCATACGCTCTGCCTGGTGCGGGTTGGCGAGAAGTCGATACTGATATCCACGTCGCCTTCTTCGTGCCAGATTCTGGAGGTTGGTCCCTGATGAGAAGCGCAATCGCGGTGGCACTGCCGTCTCTTTTACCGCCTGCGAAAGAACTGAGCGGGACGATGCAGATCATCGTTCTGATGACGCTGCTGACGTTGTTGCCGGCCATCGTCATGTCCATCACGCCTTTCCTGCGGATTTCGATTGTGCTGCATTTCCTCCGGCAGGCACTGGGGACGCAGAGTGCGCCGTCCAACCAGGTTCTGGTGGGGCTGTCGCTGTTCCTGACAATGGTCCTGATTCAGCCGGTGGCCCTTGAGATTTATCACGACGCTTGGCAGCCGCTGGAGGCCGGGACGGCCAGCGGAGCCGAGGCTTGGGATAAGGGCACTAAGCCGCTGAAGGCATATCTGGGGCGCTTTGTCCGCGAAAAAGATGTGCGGCTCTTTCTGGACATCACCCATTCGCCGCAGCCCCGTACAGCCGCTGACATTGAACTCACTGTACTGGCGCCAGCCTACATCCTTTCTGAAATGCGGGCAGGGTTCCAGATTGGAGCCGTGCTGTTCCTGCCATTCCTGCTGATCGACATTATTGTGGCCTCCGTCACTCTCTCGATCGGCATGGTGCAGTTGCCTCCCGCGATGGTCTCAGCACCATTCAAGATCCTCCTGTTCGTACTTGTCGATGGCTGGAACCTGACAATCGGCTCTCTGATGAAAGGATTCTACGCGTGACGCCGGAAGCGGTTGCACATATCGTGGGCGAGATGTTCGTCACGGCCTTCTGGATCGCGGCGCCCCTGCTCGCGATCGGGTTCATTACCGGCATTGTGATCAGCCTGATCCAGATTGTGACGTCTATACAGGACTCCGGTTTTAACTCAATTCCCCGCCTGATTGCATTTCTGGGGGGATGTCTGATGCTTATGCCCTGGATGGTGCATAAGAGCATGGCTTACACCATAGACATCCTGGGGAATCTGAGTCGCTATGCCCGCTGACTATTTATTCAGTTACCCGACGCTGTTTGGATTCCTGTTTACCCTCGCGCGGGTGTCGTGCGTGTTTGCTTTTCTGCCGTTGACGGCATTTCGGGGCACATCGGATACGCCCAAGATTTTCCTTTCCCTCGCATTCACCATGCTGTTGTGGCCGCAGTGGAGAGGCCCGGCGCAGGCAGAGATCAGCGTTGGTGGCATGGTGGCGGGTCTGGCTGGGGAGGCGGCTTTGGGGACCGCTATCGGGCTCGTCGTCGCCATTGTGCTGGAAGTTTTCCAAATCGCCGCGCAGGTGGTGAGTATTCAGGCAGGCTTCGGATTTGCCTCCACCGTGGATCCGAGCAGTGGCGCAGACTCCACGGTATTGCTGAGCCTCGCCCAGATTACATCGGGCCTGTTGTTTTACGCGACGGGCGCAGACAGGCTGCTCGTGCGGGCGCTGGCAGACAGTCTGCGCACGTGCCCGCCTGCGTCGTTTGCCGTGAAACATTCCTGGGCGGAGGCGATCATTCGGTTCAGCGGGTCGATCTTCGGCGCGGGTCTGCGGTTGGCTGCGCCGGTGATCGCCCTCCTCCTTCTGACTGACGTCGCCCTGTCCGTGTTGGGACGCGTTCAGGCGCAGATTCAGCTGGTTACCCTGACCATGCCGGTAAAACTGGCGGCTTCCATGCTGCTGATGGGCGCGACTCTGGTGTTCCAGCCACGTTTCTTCACCACGATGATGACTCAGGGAATCCGTCTTATCGAAGCCCTGCTCCGGAGTGGACACTAGTGTCTGACAGTTCCCAGCGCACGGAAAAGCCGACTTCCAAACGGCTGGAGAAAGCTCGCAAGGACGGTGATTTTCCTGCCGCCCGGGAATTCGTCGCGGCTGCGCAGTTCTTCACCTTTGTCACCCTCGCCGCGACATATTTCCCCGATTGGATCCTGACTGTGCGCTCAGCCATGGCTACCGGTCTGGCAAAGGCCTTTAGTGCCTCTTTGACTGCCGGAGATCTGGTGCGAATTCTTCTGCGCCTGAGCCTTGTGACCCTGCAGCCGCTCGCAGTCCTGGGCGGAATTCTGATGGCTGTGACAGTACTCCTGCAGATGGGTGCGACGAATCTCGGTTTCAGTCTCACCAATCTTAGTCCGAAGTTTGATCGGCTCAATCCCGCGAACCGATTGCGGGACGTTCCCGCCAACAATTTTGCGCATTTCCTGCAGGCTCTCGTGATGATGCCTGTGATGTTCTGGCTGACCTGGTCTCTGGTACGGGATCGCCTTCCCGAACTGCTGCGCCTCCCGATGTTACCGGTGGCGGTGGGGGCGGGATCGGCAGGTTTGCTGATTCGTGATGCTTTGAAAAAAGCCGCGTGGCTGTTGCTGTTGCTGGGAGTCGTGATGCTGGTCCGGGATCGCGCTCGCTACAACAAGCGGCTGATGATGAGCAAACAGGAAATCAAAGACGAGTCGAGGGAGAGCGACGGTAATCCACAGATCAAGGCCCGGATTCGGAAGATCCAGCGGGACATGCGGCGCAAAAACATGATGCGCGCGGTGCCGACCGCGACGGCCGTCATCGTAAATCCGACGCACTACGCGGTCGCTCTCAAGTACGAGCAGGGTGGCATGACTGCACCCCAGGTTGTTGCCAAGGGGAAAAACTATCTGGCCGCACGGATTCGTCAGCGCGCGATCGAAAACCAGGTCCCCATCATTGAGAATCCGCCGCTCGCCCAGGCGCTGTATAAGTCTGTGGACATCGGGCAGGAGATTCCGCCGGATCTGTATAGAGCGGTTGCTGAGATTCTCGCCTACATCTTCAGAATGACCAATCCGGTCGGGGGGCGCACGAGATGACGGCTGCCCCTCAAAAATCGGGTGGATTCCTGCCTCGCGGGTTAACGGACCTGGTATCGCTGAAAGCGGCGAGCGAATTCGCGGTGCCGGCGGCGGTTCTCGCGATCGTTGTTGCGCTGATCGCGCCCATGCCGGCGGTGCTTTTGGACCTGCTGATTGTGACGGACATCATGATGTCCGTCATTGTGCTGATGGTGGCGATGTACATCACCAAGCCGGTGGACTTTAATGTCTTTCCGACGACGCTGCTTTTGCTCACGCTGTTCCGGCTGGCGCTGAATGTCTCCTCGGCGCGTCTGATTTTACTCAACGGTCACACCGGCACTTCCGCGGCGGGCGACGTGATTCAGGCATTCGGTAATTTCGTGGTGGGCGGGAACTACATTATCGGGGCAGTGATTTTCCTTGTTCTGATCGCCATCCAGTATGTCGTGATTAACCATGGCGCAGTGCGTATCTCGGAAGTCACTGCCCGCTTTACACTGGACGCGCTGCCCGGCAAGCAGATGTCCATCGATTCAGATCTGAATGCCGGTCTGATTGATGAGGCGACCGCACGCCGCCGCCGCAAGGAGCTGGCGGGCGAGGCGGAGTTCTTCGGGGCGATGGACGGAGCCAGCCGCTTCACGCAGCGCGACGCGGTGGCCGGAATCCTGATCACTTCCATCAACATCGTGGCGGGACTGCTGATCGGCGTCCTGCAGCACGGGCTCGACGTTGCCAAGGCGCTGCAGACCTACACGGTGCTGACGATTGGCGACGGTCTGGTGACCGTGATTCCCGCCCTGATGATTTCGATATCCGGCGGCATGATTGTCACCCGCGCTACTTCCGACAATCGTCTGGGTGTGGAATTCCAGAAGCAGATCTTTGGTTCGCCTCAACCCTTAATGCTGTCGAGCGGCGTTCTGATCGCATTGGCTCTGTTCCCGGGGCTACCCAAGATTCCGTTCCTGCTGCTCGGCGTCGGTCTGGGCGCCATAGCGTGGCAGATGAAGAAGAGTGCGGCGCTGCCAGCTGTTGCCAGCGCCCAGCCAAAAGCGGCGAAGGAGAATCTGGAAGACCTGCTTCGCGTGGAACCGATCTCCATTGAGGTTGGCGTAGGCCTCATTTCGTTCATGGCGGAGGGGGCGAACTCCCCGCTGCTGCGACGGATTGGCGCGATACGGAAACAACTGGCCTCGGAGTTGGGCTTTATCATACCCGCGGTGCGGGTGACGGACAACCTGGGGTTGCGATCCCGGGAGTACAGCATTCAGCTCAAAGGAGTTGAAGTCGCCCGCTTCGAATTGCCGCAGGGTTCGGAACTGGCGATTTCGGTTACCGCGTCGGAACGCCCACCAGATGGCCGCCCGACGAGGGACCCTGCCTTTGGTGTCCCGGCATGGTGGATTCCCTCGTCACAGGCTGAAAAGGTGCGGGCGATGGGTTACACCGTGATCGATCCGCTCAGCGTCATGAGTACGCACCTTTCGGAGTTGATCAAGCGGATCTCCCATGAGTTGTTCTCGCGCCAGGAAGCGAAAAAGATGCTGGACCGGGTCACAGTGGAGAACGCGCGGGTGGTCGAGGACCTGGTTCCCAAGCTTCTTCCACTCGCGACGGTGCAACGGGTGTTCCAGAATTTGCTCCGGGAACGCGTTTCAATCCGGGACGCCGTATCCATTTTGGAATCCCTTGGTGAAGCGGCCCCTTCCACCCGCAATCCGGTATTGCTGACCGACTACGTGAGGCAATCCATTCGACGGGGGATCGTTAAGCCGTATCTCAATGGAAATGGGGATCTTCCGGCCTGGTTCATTGATTCTCAAATCGAACGCTTTGTGGAAAGCGGGGTGGAACACGGGGAGTCGAACAGCTCGTTGGGTTTGGCCCCTCAGGCGCTAAGAGACTTACTGGACAGGTTTACGAGGGGGATCGGGCCTACGGAGTCCGCGACGGCTGTGATTACTAGTTCGGCATGCCGGTATTTTCTCCGGCAGTCGCTCGAAACTTCCATGCCGAACCTCTTTTTCCTTTCGCATAGTGAGGTCCCGGCGGGGATCAAAGTGATTTCTTTAGGGGTGGTGCAGTAACGATGCAGACGAAGACTTATTTTGCAGGAAGCGTACCAGCCGCGCTGGAGGTGGCACGGAAGGAGTTGGGTGCAGAGGCGATGCTGCTGAACTCCCGCCCTGCTCCGGCTGAGATGCGGCACTTTGGGCGCCTGGAAGTGACCTTCGCCTATGACCCTCCCACCACCACCCGCCCCGATTCCGGCAGGCTGTTCGCGCCGCAAACGGTCGCGCGGAGTTCCGATTTCGCACTGCAGAATGCCACCGCAGCGCAGGGTTCGGCGTTGCCGGGCGCTGCCCGATATCCCCGCTCCGAACTGGATGAACTGCGTCAGCAGATCGCAGCCCTTCGCGCTGAAGTGGGGAAATCCGCTCTCGTGAATGCAACGCCGACTTTCGACGATTTTCTCTTCGCGTCAGGGGCTGCTCTGGAAGAGCAGGGGATTCTGATGACTCGCCTGGCAGAGAACGGAATGGAGATGGCAACGGCGAGAGATCTTGCTGCTGCTACGGCGAGAAAGCCCGGTGAGCGCCGCGCGGTTCTTTCTGAGGAACTGGCCGCGCGCGTACCGGTCCGCACCTTTTCACCGATGAACCCGGGTGAATGTCGGACACTGGCGTTCGTAGGCCCCGCTGGGAGGGGTAAGTCGACCAGCCTTGTAAAAGTCGCCTGCCGTTATGGGCTGGCCAGACGGATTCCGGTCAAAATCTATAGCGCAGGCGCGCATGGTGTTGGCGGGCAGGAGCAGATGGCCCGGTATGCCGCACTGCTTGGCGTGCCATTCCACGCCTGCGAGTCGCTGGAGAGCCTGCAACTCACTCTGACCGGGGAAGCCCGCAAAGGGCTGATTCTTATTGACACACCTGGAATCGCTCCTTCGGAGGAAGAGGAAATGGGGGCTTTGGCGAATTTTCTTGGGAGGATTCAGGAGGTTGAGACGCATCTTGTTTTGCGGGCTGATGCAAGAACGGCCGACATGGTCCGAACCGTTGCAAGGTTCTCCGCCGTCGGGCCTTCCTGCCTCTTGTTTACCGGTCTGGATGAGGCGGTGGCGCCGGGAGCCATGCTGGAGACTTTGATACGCAGCGGCATTCCGGCAATGTTCGCCGGAACAGGGTCCGGGATTCCCGATGATCTTGAAGAAGTGAGTGCCGCCAAGCTGGCTCAGGATGCTTCCGGCATCATGAGTCTGGCTGCCGCCGCGGCCTGAACGGAGAACTCGATTTGGCTGCTGCCGCATATCAGTTTCCCGTTGCCGTTGGTTCCGGTGAAGACCGCGAGAAGCTCATTATTGAGCATCTGCCCCAGGTCCGTCTGATCGCTCGCAAGATCCATGAGCGCCTTCCCGATACCGTTGCACTGGATGATCTTTTATCCGCTGGAGTAATCGGCCTGATTAATGCGATCGACAATTTCGATCCGCGACAGAACGTCAAGCTGAAAACCTACGCTGAATTCCGGATTCGCGGGGCCATTCTCGACAGCCTGCGTGAAACCGACTGGGCTCCGAGGATGAAGCGCCGGCAGGCGAGGGATCTGGAAGCCGCATTGTTACGTGCGGAACAGCGGTTGCGCCGGACGCCGGAGGAATTCGAAATCGCCGCGGAAATGGGTATTTCGGTTGACGAATACAGGCAGCGCCTCACCGAAGTCGCCGCGCTGGAGATTGGCGAACTCGAATACATGCAGGACGGCGGGGAAACGCCGGTCCTGATCCGCTATATTGCGTCGCCGGAGGACGACTCGCCGGCAAAGCAACTGGAACGCGCGGAGTTGGAGCGCCTCATTGCCTCCGCGATTGAGTCCATTCCGAAGACAGAAAGAACGGTGTTAAGCCTCTATTTTTATGAAGAGATGACGCTGAAAGAAATCGGGGAAATCATGGATCTGCATTTCACCCGCGTTTCGCAACTGAAGTCACAAGCGGTGATCCGGCTTCGCAATGCTATCGGGAAGCGCTGGCCGGGCGTTCGGAACTGACGCCACTGATAAGGAAGAGGAACATATGAGTAATTCTGAGCCAACCAGTCGCATCGTGTCGCATTTTGAGTCGGCGCTGGCCCGCGCCCTGTCCAGCATGACGGGGAAGGAATTCGTGGTTACTGAGGACCGGAAGCAAGAGCCGGAACTGACAGAGCCAATTGTCTGGCAGCAGTGCCTGTCGTTCGATCCGGACCCGGTTCTTTGGCTGGTAGCGGGCAAGGATCTCTGGTTCTCGGCCGGCAAACTGACTCTTGCCGCCGTAGGAATCGACACTCTTACCGACGAAGACTGCCGTTCCACGTGGCAGGAGATTGTTGGCCAGACAATTGGTGGGCTTGCGACTATGCTCACCTCCGATGTGCAGAAGGAAATCACCGCCACACGGGGGGAAGAGCAGCCCGCGGAGCCCGCGGACGTTGTGTGGCAGGTCTTTGCGGCGAAGAATGATGACGGCGATACCTGGTATCTGAAGGCGGGCTGGTTACCGTCACTTGCCGGTCAATACGACCGCGCGGCTCCGGAAGTCAAGGCGCCGGCAACCGGGGGGAGTACTTTCTCGAAGACCTTCGACCTGCTTTTGGATGTGGCACTGCCTGTGAGCGTCTCTTTCGGTCGGACGTCCCTGCAGATTCGAGAGGTGCTGAAACTGAATACCGGATCCATTGTGGAGCTGAACCGACTGGTGGTGGAACCGGTGGATGTAATCGTGAACGATTGTGTAATCGCCCGTGGCGAAGTGGTTGTTGTGGACGGTAATTATGGAGTCCGTGTCACGCATCTGGCAAGCAGGGAGGACCGACTGCGGTCCGGAATGTCATCTGGCTCGGCCCGGGTTGCCGCTGGGGTGGGCGCATGATTGGCGTAAGTACACTCCCGGAGCCCTGGCTGTGCGCCTTTTTTATTGTGGCCGGTTGCCTGCCCGGGCTTCTGCTTGGCTATTGGGTAGTGTCTTGCCATCGCAGGCGTACAGCGATCGAACTGGCCTCCATCCGTCAGGAAGTTGAAGCTTCTTCGCTCGAATGCAGAAAGGCGGTTGAGCGTGTTGCCTATGGTGTGGATCAACTCGAATCCGGCATGTGTTCGAGTGAAGAAATGTTGAACTCCGGGCGATTGAGCCGTTCCACGCGAACTCAGGCGCTGCAGTTACTGCGGGCAGGCATACTGCCTGACAATGCCGCAACTTCTGTCGGGCTTGCGAAACGTGAGATGCGACTTTTGGCGCATATATCGAGGATACTGGCCAATCCCTGACCACTCCGGCAGGCATAGTTCTGTTTTGGACTAAAGAGAAATCCGCAAACGGTCGATCTAAGCTACAGCGGCACAATTGAAACGCGGAAGAGTCAAAACGAGCGTATGAACGGAATTGACGCACAACTGTCGGAGCAGATCGTTCGTGTTCTGCGAAGCCGAGAATCGCAGCAGGATGGATCCGGCGTGCCGGAGAGTATGGAAGTCCTCATTGAGACTCTGAACCAGTGTCTCGCAGGGACAGTCCCCACGGATGTACGCAAAGCGGCGTTGGAGGTATCGAAATGCTCTGTCGGGATTCGGGAGGGAGAGGGTCTTTCGGCTGAGGAGGATGTCCGTTTCCGCTCTGCCTTGCATGCCTTGCAGCGGGCCCTCGAAGAAAAACAGGCGCAGGAGGATGCTGCGGATGAATTGGCAAATGACCCGGAACTGGTCCAGGAGTTCCTCGTCGAGGCGAGGGAGCATCTTGCGAGTGTTGAGGCCGGTATGCTGGTCCTCGAGCAGGAGCCGGATCAGGCCGAAGCGCTGAACGGCGTCTTCCGTTCATTTCACACCATCAAGGGATTGGCTGGGTTTCTGGGCGCAACGTCGATTCATGAGCTTGCTCACGAAACAGAAAATGTGCTCGATCTGGCACGCTCCGGAAAGCTTGTTCTCTCTCACTCAATAATCGATCTGATCCTCAAATCTGCGGACGCGTTGAATCTTTGCCTGGATCTCGCGCGAACGCAGTCATTAAACAGCATTCCTGCCTGCGATCCTGCGCTGCTCTCTGCCCTGGAAGACGTATCGTCAGGCAGGGCAGTCGCTGACCAGAAGGAAACCCGGGCTTCCGTTGGCGGAGGCTTGGCTGTTTCCGTGTCGGAAGACGCTGGCCGTGAGGTCTCCGCAGAGCCTTCTCCGCGCAGGGAGTCGCTAGCTGCGTCCGGAGGTGCGGGAGTCGAAAACAGTCTCGTTCGGATCGAGACGTCCAAGCTCGAATACCTCATTGACATGGTGGGAGAGTTAGTCATTGCGGAGTCGGTGGTCAGGCATGATCCGGCCATAGCACGATCGGAGGACCCGCTACTCTCGCGGAACCTGACTCAATTGGCACGCGTTGTGCAGGAAGTTCAGAAGACCTCCATGTCGATGCGCATGGTCGCAGTGGGGACTTTGTTTCGAAAGATGAGCCGCCTGACCCGTGACCTGGCGCGAAAGCAAGGTAAGGCAATTGAACTTATAACCATAGGTGACGATGTGGAACTGGATCGAAGCATCGTTGAGGATCTGGCAGATCCCGTTGTTCACATGATTCGAAATGCGGTCGACCATGGTTTGGAGTTGCCGGCTGAGAGGCTGGCCGCGGGTAAACCGGAGAAGGGCACGATTCGCCTGCAGGCAACGCACGACGCAGGCGACATCGTAATCGAGATCTCGGATGACGGGAGAGGCATGGACCCGGCCCGGATTCTTGCTAAGGCCCGTCGTCAGGGGCTTGTTGGTGAGCATGAGATGCCCGACGAAGAGACTATTTTCAAGCTGATTTTTGAGGCAGGCTTCTCCACGGCTGAAAAAGTTACCGATATGTCCGGTCGGGGCGTCGGCATGGATGTGGTGAAGAAGCAGATCCAGAAGCTGCGCGGGCGTGTCGCGATACGTTCGACCCTTGGTAAGGGCTGCACGTTTGTGCTCCGGCTGCCTCTGACACTGGCGATCATTGACGGACTGGTTGTGGGGGTGGGCACGGAGCGGTTTATCCTTCCGATGTTTGCGGTTCGCGAGATGTTCTCGCCGAAGGAAGAGACGTTTGTCACCCTCGAGAACCGGGTTGAGGCTGTTCTTTTCCGGGAGAAACTGCTTCCCCTGATCCGGCTTTCACGGCTATTTGAACGGAAGGAGGACGACCGCGCTCATGGAGTTCTCGTGGTTGTTGAAGGGCGGGAGCAGTTGTATTGCATCGCCGTGGATCAGCTCATCGGAAAGCAGGAAGTTGTAATTAAGTCGCTCGGCACAACGTTTCGGGATGTGCCCGCAATTTCAGGTGGAGCTATTTTGGGGGACGGGCGGGTCGGACTAATCGTCGATGTGAACTCTCTGCGGTATCGGAACTGATGTTATGAGTGTTTCGAACCAACCGATCAAACCACTGACCCCGCTCGACTTCGATACTGTCAGGGAACTCGCCCGAGCCGCCTGCGGGATCAGTCTCCACGAGGGCAAAAAGGCACTCGTCTCATCGCGGCTGGAAAGGCTCGTCAGACGATATGGTTGCGATTCCTTCACTCAGTACATCCAGTTGGTGTCCCAGCATCGGCATGGCGCTCAGTTTACGGAGTTCATCGATACACTCACCACGAACCATAGCGGGTTCTGGCGCGAACCGGAGCACTTTCAGTTTCTTCGCAACGTGATATTTCCAGTTCATCCAAACCGAATCAGAATCTGGTCTGCGGCCTGCGCAACTGGTGAAGAACCCTACACAATCGCCATGTGTGCTCTGGAATCCGGAATTCGCAACTGTGTGATTCACGCTTCGGATATCTCTTCCGCGGCATTGCGCTCCGCGACGCAGGCAGAGTATGAAAGCGGCAAGGCCGCAGTCCTGCCGCCGGGCTGGAAGGAGCGGTACTTCGTGAGCGTGCCTGGTTCCGGCGAGGGGATTCTAAGAGTTTCCGACGCGGTCCGCTCCAGTGTGAGTTTCGCATCGCTGAATCTGCTCCAGCCATTTGGTCACGTTGGGCAGTTCGATGTGATTTTCTGCCGGAACGTCATGATCTACTTCGAACAGGCCACACGTGATCGACTGATCGAGGCTCTGGTCGCACAATTGCAAACGGGCGGACACCTCTTTACCGGCCACTCAGAAACGCTTCTCCGCCTTCCCGAAACGCTCCAGTATGTGAGACCAGCCACCTACAGGAAAATCGTATGAGAAAGCATTCCAGCTCCGAATCCGCTGGCGGTGAGGTTGTGGTCGGCGTCGGTGACTGCCGGATCGCCAGGTACCCTGTTCCTTCGCTCAGCACCTTTGCCCTGGGCTCGTGTATTGCGGTCGTGGTCTACGACTGGAAGACCAGAACCGGAGGCCTGCTGCACGCCATGCTGCCGGATTCTTCCATCGACAGGTCACCGGGCGGCTCGAACCCTTTTGTCTACATGGATACCGGAGTTCCTGAGCTTTTCCAGCGCCTCGCCGCAGTTGGATGCTCAAAACATTCCCTGCGCTGCTGCGTTGTCGGCGGAGCGGCCATGATGGCGGATTCTTCTCTTTTCGAGATCGGAAAGCGAAACTATCTGGCGCTCCGGAAGGCGTTTTGGCGGCATGGAATCCTGACCGATCAGGAGGATGTAGGTGGCTTTGAGTCGCGCTCGGTGCGACTTGATCTTGAGACGGGACGGATTGTACTGAGAAAAGGTGCGGGAAGTGAACGGGTACTCATGCCCGCGGGTTTGAGTTTACCTGGAAGGGATTTAAGCCATGCAAGTGTTGCTCGTTGATGATTCGCCGGTGATGCGGCATTTTGTCGCCCGCACTCTGCGGATGACCGGCGTAGATGTATCAATCCACGAAGCCGGTGATGGCAGGGAAGCAGTCCGCCTCGCGTGGAGTCTCCGCCCGGATCTTATTATCACTGACCTGAATATGCCCGAGATGAACGGGGAAGAGCTCATCGAGAAACTTCGTGATACCCCGGAACTCTCCGAGACACCCGTGATCGTTGTCTCCGCTGTACGGTCTCCGGGGAAGACGCAGTCCCTGATGGGAGCAGGCGCCATCGCCTATATGACCAAGCCACTTTCGCCGGAGGCGCTTCGGCGCAGCCTGCTGATGATTTTGGAGAACAAAACATGAAAATTATCCGCAGTGTCCCCTCTGCAGTGTTGACGCCGGCGCTGCGCAATGTGTTGGAGTCTATGTATTTCTGCGGCGTCTATCCTGACGGTGGGCGTGGTTTCTCCAACGCCGGCATCGGAGCGGTCGTACGGTTCTCCGGAATATTACAGGCGAATTCGCGGGCGTTACCTGTGAACGGCGCATTCCGGATTCTGGTTGCCGAGTCGGTTGCCCGGACCTTCGCGGCGGAGTTGCTGCCTTCGGATCCGGCAGTAGTCTCAGCAGAACAGGTGCGTGATACAGTCTGCGAGTTCGCGAATGTCAGTTGCGGCGCAGTTCTCGCGGCCTGGATGCCCCGGGGAGAGTTCGATCTCGCGGTTCCGCACCAAGAGGTCGGATCCGAGGGGCATCTTTTTGATCATTGGTACAGGATTGATGGAATTCCCGGGGACGCGGCGGACGCAGCCCCGGCACCTCATCTTGGGGTTCAACTCAGAATTGACGGGTGTTGACCCCTTTGGCATTCAGGCAACCAGTTGGTGTCTGCGTGTACCGATCACCTTCATCTTGGCCGATAGGGTGGTTCGTTTCAAGCCGAGCAGATCTGCAGCGGCGGTCTTGTTCCCGCGGGCGCGAACCAGTGCCTGTGTCAGCAGGTTACGCTCAAATTCCTCAAGGGCGCTTTGGTAGTCGATTCCCTGAGCGGGCCAATCGCTGTCGCGGGCAATCGGAGCGCTTGCCGCCGCCGGGAGCGCGGCCTTGATTCTCAGGTCCCCGGGGAAGATCGTCGGGCGATCGCCGCTGACAACCACCGCCGCCTCGATGATATTTTGCAACTCCCGAACATTTCCGGGCCAGTGGTAAGCCATGAGCCGGTCCAGAGCGCCACTGTCGATCCGTTTTGCCGGGAGTCGCTCCTGCGCGCAGACTTTGGCGACAAAGTGTCGGGCGAGTAACGGGATATCGTCTGTTCGTGCCCGTAGGGGCGGCAATTCGATCCGGAATACATGCAGTCGGTAGTAGAGGTCCTCTCGGAAAAGTTTGTTTTGGACTCGCTCCCGGAGGTCCGCGTTGGTGGCTGCTATTACCCGGACATCCAGCTTGATTCTCTCGTTTCCGCCTAATCTCTCCACCTCACGTTCCTGCAGGACACGAAGCAGTTTCGCCTGGACAGCGACCGGCATTTCGCCGATCTCATCGAGGAAGATCGTTCCATGATTTGCGGCTTCAAACTTGCCGGCCCGGGCCTGGATGGCTCCGGTGAAGGCTCCACGAACGTGTCCGAACAATTCTGCCTCCAGCAATTGCTCGGGAATGGCTCCACAGTTCACGGCAACCCAGGGCCCACGGCTCCTGCGACCGGATTCATGTATTTGACGAGCGGTCACTTCTTTACCCGTTCCGGTTTCGCCTTCGATCAGGACACTGCACTGGCGGTCGGCCACCAGCCGGATCTCCGCTTCGAGACTTTGAATAGCGGCGCTGCTGCCAACCAGCGGTTTCCCGTCCGCAACTGGAGTATTCTCTTCCCGGAGTGCCTCCAGGCAGTGGTCTATTTCATCCGGTCGACCGGTCACGTTCGATGCCCCGGCCTTCACCCAGCGTACCGACTCAGATACCGTCACCTGAGGCTGGAATATCACGATGGGGATTCCCAAACCCAAACGGAGAGTGTCAAATGCCCTCACCGAGTCTTCCGGCTCGATGACTTCCACGATTATCGCAACTGCTGAATCGGGTGCGAATACCTCCTTCATTGCTGTCCGATGCGGGATAATCCGGCAGTTCCAGCGCGCGGGAAGCTCCTGATGGGGAGATGAGGATGCGGCAAGCCAGATAAGTTCCATGTCCTGGATGTATATCGACTGCAATCCAAAAACCTTTAGGCTTTTTTTTACAAAGAATCTTCGGGCTTTTCCCCTTCCGCCCTAAATGTGTGGTCCACCAATGCCGATAGATCGTGTGAGAAAGGTTGTGCGGGCCGAAAACCCGTGACGAAAGGTAAAACGCGTGATAGATCAGGACGTTTTGGTGCGGAGCGTCACAGAGGCGACTTCCGAAGTATTTTCAATGATGCTCGATATGCAGGTGGAGTTTGCCGGATTCGCCACAGACGGCCGAACCTCGGACAACGGCCTCATCTCCCTCGTGGGCATAACCGGGGACTGGGGTGGTTCAGGGATGTTTTGCTGTTCGCCTTCGCTCGCCAGTGTCATCTGTGGGCGTATGCTCGGCTTTTCTCCGGAAGAGGCAAAGATGGCGGTCGATGATGAGGTCCTGGACGTAGTTGCGGAGGTCACTAATATGATGATCGGCAACATTAAGAACGGCCTGGAGCCGGTCACCGGCCCCATGGCGATCAGCGTTCCCACAGTTATCCATGGACGCAATTTCCAGTTCCGCAACTCGTGCGGACTGCGAGGGGCCGCACTGGCCTTCACGACGGAAGGAGAACGTTTTGAGGTCCGCATCGCACTTGCTCCCGTATCGGAACAGGTGTCCGCGCGTTCCCGGATTCCAATTCTCGGCCTCGCGCACATGTAACGAGAGGTTTTAACGGTGTCGGGGAACCTTCCCGGAATTCGTTGCTCAATGAACGGCGCGAAATTTCTTTGAGAAAAAGTTCTCGTTTCGCCACTCAGTATATGGAATATGGCGGAGTCTATCATCGGGTGGCTGTGGCGAAGGGGAGAAGCGATATCTGGTCCTTCGCCGGAGTCTGCTTTGTCTGCGGGTGCGGAGCTGCCTGCGCCTGCCCTTGCCGCTGAAGAGCGTACGCCAGCCCCGGATGAATCGTCAGATGATATGCGACGAATGGTTCGGGGACTGGCGGGTCGGCTTCATGCACGGCTACCCCGTGGGTGCGGGATCGAGATCGCTGATCTCATCCAGGCTGGCAATGTGGGTCTCCTGAAGGCAGCCGGGAGGTTCGAAGAGGGATTTGGCGCTCCGCTGGCATGTTACGCGAAATTCCGGATTCGGGGAGAGATGCTGGATATGGTCCGCCGCAACGCGGAACGTGAAAAGGGCGGGAATCCCACAGGGCCCTCGGCGCAGGAGAGTCCGGAACTGGATGCATCTGTTTCAAAGGCCTCGGAGAATTCGCCGCAGAGCGCCTTGCTTCGGCAGCAGCGTTCCGCGATCATCTGGGAAGAGATCCAGAAGTTACCTCGCCGAGACCAGACCGTCATACGGCTTCGTTATTCCCGGGAAATGACTCTTAGGGAAATTGGTGATGAGCTTCGTGTGAACGAGAGCCGTGCCTGTCAACTCCATCAGTCCGCTTTGACCCGTCTGAAACGCGCTCTTGCAAGGCGTGGAGTAAAGGACTTTTCGCACCTTTAGCAACGGAGGATTCCAATGAGACTGCAGCTTGAATCATCCATTCCGCACTCTGGCGACGCCGCATCAGTGGCTGCATCAGGTTCTGGATCCAACAGGGGAGTCGGTCAGTCCGGCGCTATCGCCGCGGACAGTATTGGTATTTCGGGACCGTCGGCTGCATTGGGAAAATTTGCTGCGGACCGGAGTGAACGCATTCAGCAGCTCGCTCAGGCAGTTCGTTCCGGTTCCTACCAGGTGGCGTCCGCTGTGATCAGTTCCGCAGTTGTTGGGCAGTCTCTCGCCTAGAGTCATGTCACTTCTTTCTGCATTAGCGACCACATCCACCGCTCTTCAGGTTTTCAGTACGGCGCTAGGTGCCGACCAGACCAACGTCTCAAACTCCGCTACGCCTGGTTTTGCCTCCGTTCGCGCGGTGATCCGACCAATCACAGACACGATTACCGTGTCGGACGGAAACACTGTATCTGGTTCGGATACAGTTCAGATTCAGTCGTCCTCCAATTCGTACGCTGATGCTGCCGTGCAGGCCGCGTCTTCGCAGGCCTCAAACTCCCAGGTAAGCGCAAATAGCCTGACGCCCGTCAATCAGGCATTTGACATTACAGGTGCGAGCGGAATCCTCGCAGCTTTTCAAAGCTTCAGTTCCGCATTCTCCGGACTGAGCGTCAGCCCGGGCGATCCGACGCTCCAGGCTACAGCCATCGCAGCTGCGGGGGCAGTTGCCAATGCTTTTCGCAGTGCGGCGGCGACGTTGGACTCCCAAAGTACTTCAATCAGTTCGCAGATTGAAACCACCGTTGGTTCGATCAATGACCTGTCGAGTCAAATCCGGCAATACAATGTCGCTCTCCGCGGGAAGTCTTCCGCAGATCCGGCCACCGATGCGAGCCTTCGGTCTGCTCTTGATCAACTTTCCACGCTGACCGACATTACCGTCACAAAAAACCACGACGGTACCGTGAACGTGTTGACCGGAGGGCAACAGCCACTGGTTCTGGGCGATCAGGCCTACGGTTTGCAGGCGAATCTGTCGGCTCCTCCTGAAAACCAGATCACGTCTACCGGCGGAGGCAGCTCTCCGGGCCAATACTCCGGTCAGCTGGGAGCGCTTCTTCAGGTGCGAAACGGACCCCTGCAGACACTGCTGGGTGGCAACGGTGTGACGGGATCTCTCAATCAGCTTGCGCTCGGCTTCGCCGCGAGGGTTAATGCGGTCCTTTCGGGAGGTGTGACGTCCTCCGGCGGGCAAGGTTTGCCCATTTTCAATTACGATGCCAATAGTGCCAGCAATGTCGCCAGAACCCTGGCTACGGACAGCGCGGTCACACCGGCCACACTGGCTGTAGCCACAGGAGGCGTTTCGGCTCAGTCGAACGGCGTCGCGAACCAACTGGCAGCTCTTCCGTCATCTGCCGCGGCTTCCGATCAGATCGCCGGCCAGTCGGCGGAGAATTTCTTCGCATCCATAGCGACGGGGATTGGCCAGCAACTTTCAGACGCGCGCAGCCAGGCATCCACGGATGCGGCCGCACTCACCTCGGCGCAGTCTGCCCGCCAGCAGGTGTCCGGCGTCTCGCTCGATACCGAAGCCGTCTCGATCACGTCCTATCAACGCGCCTATGAGGCCTCCGCCCGCCTTGTGTCAATCCTGGATCAACTGACTTCCGATGAGGTGAACCTAATCAAATGATCACGGGCTCAGCGGCAATCGGGGCGAACTGGTTCCTTGAGGGTGTCTCCGCGCTGCAAAAGCAGCAGTTGCAGACGGAGCGACAGATTTCATCCGGCTTCCGCGTTCAGGACGCCGCAGATTCACCATCCCAAACGACGGAGCTTGTCGGATTGGTTGCGCAACTGTCGGCCAATCAATCGTGGCAGAGCAACCTTGGCCGTGTTCAGGCCGAGGCCGGCTCTGCGGACACAGCCCTGAGTGCCGGCATCAGCCTGATTGAAAGTGCCCGAACCCTCGCTTTGCAGGGTGGCGATTCAACCGCGACCAGCGCGGACCGGCAGAATGTGGCGAATCAGGTACAGAGCATCCAGGAACAACTGGTCTCCCTCGCCAATACAACGACGGAAGGGCGATACATCTTCGGGGGGGACCAGGATCACGCCTCGCCATACCAGTTTGATTCCACGGCGCCGGCCGGAGTGGATAAGCTCACCTCTCAGACCGCTACTCGCGCTATCGTCGATCCGTCCGGACAAACTGTCTATCAATCCGGTACGGCCGCCGATATCTTCGACCATCGGGACGCCGGCGGGAATCCGCTGCCGGACAATGCCTTCGCCGCATTGCAAAATCTGCGTACCGCACTAGTCAACAATGATCCGACCGGCATTTCCGGCGCACTGACCTCCCTTGAGGGCGTTTCGACCTGGCTAAACCAGCAGCAGGCATCGTACGGCGTCTCCGCCGCCAGGCTTGCAGCTGCTCAGACAACGGTTTCTGCTAATATCACCAACATTCAGACGCAGATTTCCGGGATTCGCGATACCAATATCGTGCAGGCGGCCACCGACCTTGCCCAGGAAACGACTGCACAGACAGCGGCGTTCTCAGCGCAGGCGGAGATCCCCCGCAAGAGCCTGTTCGACTATCTTGGCTGACCAACACTGAAATGACGAGACAGTTAAGCCAACAGGAAATCGACGCGGTATTTCAGAATATCCAGGGGCGGCAGACGGAGCGCGCCGGATCCAGGCGAGCCGCTCTGTTCGATTTCCGGCGCCCGGATCGCATCGCCAAGTCCCAGCTGCGAGCCATTCACCAGCTCCACGATAACTTTGTCCGAAACCTGGTATCCAGCCTATCCGCCTACCTTCGGTCCTATCTCATCGTTAACCTTGTCAGTGTCGAACAGTTGTCGTATTCGGAGTTCCTCGAGTGTCTTCCTTCCCCTACGTGCATTGCCTCTTTGAGCCTGAAGCCCTATGACGGTAACGCCGTACTGGAACTGAATTCGTCCCTGATTTTTCCGATTCTCGAGATCCTGCTCGGCGGCGACGGGAAGCTGCAGTTCAGTTCGCAGCGGGAAATCACCGAGATCGAACAGGTCTTGCTCGATGGCCTTTTCCGGCTGATTCTTCGTGACCTGCGTGAGGCCTGGAAGTTTGTCACCCAAATAGACTTTGCAATCGATACTGTCGAAACTGAACCGCAGTTTCTGCAGATTCTGGCCCCCACGGAAGCGGTTGTGGCTGTAGCCATCGAAATCCGGATTGGTGATTCGATCGGCATGATGAATATCGCCATGCCCTCGATCATCATCAAGATGATGCGCCAGAAGTTCGACCAGCAGTGGTCGCTGCGAAAGAGCGCTTCAACAGATCTCGAACAGTCGCGGGTGCTGAGCTTGATCCGTACCTCCAGGTTGGAATCCGAAGTCCTGCTGTCAGGGCCGGGGTTGCTGCTACGTGACCTGATGAATCTTGAGCAGGGGGACGTGCTCAGCTTTGAGTTTCCTTCCAACCGGCCGCTCGATCTCCTGATCAACGGAAAGAAAAAATATCGCGGGGAACTGGTGGCTTCCGGACGGCGTGCCGCATTTCGGGTTCTGGAACACTTTCAGGATCAGCTACCGTGACGACCGCCCCCGAAGCACTTTCCGTTGCCTTCCAGAACTTCGCGCGAGACCCGGCCAGGTCGAGTCGGACGATGCGGCAGGCTCTTGCAGCGGATCTTGAGGGCTTCGTGCGCGCTCTTGTGCAGATCAGCCCGGTCAACGTCGCCGACCGCGGCATTCGCTACGCTCTGTTTCTGCTCAACAACTCCGGAGAACTGATCACTTCCCTGATGAGCCCTACGCTGATGACATTCCCTCAGGCGTGTTCGTTGACCAAATGCATGGTGGAGTTGGACGTCAGCTTTGTCAATACAATGCTTGATGTGGTCGCTGGCGGTAAAGGAAAGCGTGACCCGGCGAGCGTCGGGAAAGTGCCAGACACGCCGGGCAATCTGCGCCTTTTGGATTTGATCGGAGAGTTTGGCTCCTACCTCAGCAATTGGCGCCCGGTCACGCGCCTTTATCAGGAAGGAAGTCCTCGAATTCAGGCGAAATGCGCGGCTTTGCTCACTCGTTACCGCTTTGACTATCAGGCGGTGGCGGCTCGTTTTGGGGAAGGCGACCCGCGGGTCCGCGCCGGGATCGTGGAAGCGCTCTGGGCTAAACCCACGGGCCAGTCGGGTGATGACGGGCGACTTTCGGAACTGCTGCAGCAGGCTCTTGTCGATCCGAACAACCGCGTGGCGGGGAATGCCTGCCTTGCTCTCTACAACGCCGGGGACTCACGCTCGCTCCGGTGTCTCACCGAAATGCTCGGACGTGAATCCGCCGAATTCCAGGTGACGGCCGCATGGGTTATGGGCCAGAGCCGAGATATTCGTTTTGCCGGGCCACTGACCCGGGCCGCTCGTTCCTCGAGACCTGAATTGCGCAAAACCGCTCTCAGGAGCCTGACTTCTCTCGACCCGATCGTGCTCGACAGTGCCGGAGAAGTGCCCGTCCCGGAAATGATATCCGCCCCTGCGGAGACCGACCACTGGGAGTTATGGATACGGGCGTTTAATTCGCAGGGAGAACCTGTGCGCGGACTCCGATCCATCGACTTTTTCCTTGCCGCGAATGACCTGCCTGTGCTCGACTACGATGTCGAATTTCGCAGCGAATCAGGCCCGGCAGAGGTGCGAATCGCTCTTCCTGCCAGGAGTGGTGCGGGGCGCGCCCTCATGGAACTACTCCACCTGAAGCCCCGCGGCCAAAAGTGGGCCCTGAGTGAGTACGGACCAGAGCTCAGACCGTCCCAACTGATTGCGGGGCCGGAACTGCTGCAGGATCCCGCACGGATCGCTGCGACCTATTCTGCCGGATTGCCCGGCACGCTATCGGCGGGTGCAAGTTGCCGCAGCCTGTTGCGCGTTCAACCGGAAGGCGGCGTACAGCATCTGGTAGTCCTCCTGGCGGATAGCGCGGAGGAATTCGATTTTGAACGGATCCGCGCGCACTGCAGGGGGCTCCGCGTTCGTCTGCATATCTGGCTCCTGCCTGGCTTTGAAGTGGAAGATGAAGGAATTGCCCGCCGATCATCCAGGCTGGAGAGCGCCGATTCCATGGATGTACTTGGCAACTGGTGGAGTGAATTCAGCGCTTCTCTGCAGGAGTGCTACATCCTCACGACGGCGTCTGCTCCACGCCCATCCCAGCTGGCAATTCGCTCGCTTCGGGATTCGGGAGGACGCTTCTCATTTCCCGCTACATTGTTCGGCAGGACGCCAGGACAGCTATGCCAGTAGTCCAGGTGATCCGCTCCACGCATCTTGGCGATATCGAGTGGGGCCCCGGCAGCGAATTGTACCTGCCCGTTGGCTTGCCGGGGTTTGAGTCGGAGAGACGCATGATACCGGTGGAGGTCCCGGCCCAAAGGCCGCTGGTGTTCCTGCAGAGCCTGGATGTTCCGGATACATGCTTTGTGTCGCTGCCGGTCCGGACAATTTTTCCGGAGTACCAATTGCAACTCTCCGAGGATGACCGTCAAAACCTGTTGATCGACCAGGATCGGGAACTGGCCATTGGAGCGGACGTGCTCTGTCTCGCACTTCTTGTACCCTGCGACAGTACGGTGCAGGCAAATCTGGATGCTCCGATCATTATCAATCTGCATAATCGGCGCTGCGCGCAATCCGTCTTATCCGGGAAGTTCGCCGGATACTTCCGGCTGGCGGATGGCGGAATATGGGAGGCCGTATGCTAGTGCTTCGCCGCCGGGCCGGAGAGGCAATCATTCTCGGAGGCGGCATCGAGATCGAGGTTATGGAGATCTCCCGGACAAGAGTAAAACTGGGAGTGCGGGCCCCGCGTGAGGTATCAGTGGCTCGCCGCGAGGTTGCGGTTTTGGCGGAGGAGAACCGAAAAGCTTCTGACTTCATGATCTCGCGCGGACAGCAAGGCGTGGGTGATCTTGTTCGCTTAATGCGCAACCTTGCAAATGAAAGCTCTAAAGTATTGCCGGGGCTTGCCGATATGTAATTCAGAACGGTACAGCCGGTATCGCGAATGAATTGCGAGAACCGGCACCCGGCATGACGACGGGAGTATCAGGTAAAGGACGCAAAGAATGTCGTTATCGATTCAGACCAACGTTGCCTCGCTTGTCGCGCAGAACAATATTCGCGTAAACAGTAACTTCCAAAGCACCACGATTCAGAGGCTCTCTTCGGGATTCCGCATCAATGCATCTTCGGATGACGCGGCCGGTCTTGCTGTCGCCAATCGCTACCGCGGCGATACCGCCGAACTGACTCAGGGAGTCCTGAATGCCAATAACGGTGTCAGTTCTCTTCAGATTGTGGATGGAGGCCTGAATAATATCTCCACCATTCTGGACCGCCTTCGGACTCTCGCAACCGAATCTGCTTCCGCTACCTTTACGGGTGACCGGAGTACTGTGAATACGGAGTATCAGGGACTACTGCTTGAAGTGAACCGGCAAGCTTCAAACATCAAGCTCAACACCGGCGGGATCTTCAATACCAACCTCGTAACATATGTCGGGGGCGGTACCAGCGCTGCAAATGCGCAGGTATCTGTCGACTTGAGTGGATCGAACAACGCGGTGGATGGAGCCGCTCTGGGTATCAACACCACGAGTGTCGCGGGAGGCGGCAGTCAAATCAGCGGGAATACTGTCAGGCTGGATAACGCCGCGTCCGTTTTCGTGCAGGGTACCACCCAGAGTTTCACTTTTCACCTCAATACTGGTACGGGCAATCAGGACATTACCGCAACCGTTGCCGGCGGCGGCAGTGGGCTCACCGGGAGCCAGGTCATCGACAATCTGAATACTTCTTTGCAGGCTTACGGCATCACCGCGTCGATTGGCAGCAATGGGAAGCTACAGTTCGGGGGCTCAACTGCCTTTACGGTTTCCACCACGGCTGCCGGCACCGGCCCTGTTTCCGATACCGGCACCGCGGTAAACAATTCGAACTACTCCATCAACAGCGGTACATTCGCGGCGTTTGCCGCTGGCGGTGGTACGGCCGCCACGGAAGCCTTCACGATTCAGAATGGATCCGGCTCCTATAACATCACCCTGGATTCCGTAAGCGCCGACACTTTAGCCGACACGATCACAAGCCTGAACACCAGTCTCGCAGGATCGGGAATTTTTGCCGTGAAGGCGGCCAACGGAACAGATCTGACGCTGCAGAGCAGCAACGCATTCAGCGTCAATGAAACGGCCTTTACCGCCGGCACCGGCGGCGGGACCGGGAGCGTTTTTGGCGTTACCGGTTCACAGGCCGTTACGGTTCCATCCGGCTCCGCGTCAAACACGGGCAACGCACTCGCGGCACTGACTGCCTTGCAAACCGCAGTGACAAACCTTGGTCTTGTGCAGGGCAAGGTCGGTGCGGGCGTGAACAAATTGAACTATGCGGTGAGCCTGGCGCAATCGCAGATCACCAACTATTCGGCGGCACAGGCCGGAATTCGCGACGCGGATGTGGCTTCTGAAGCGGCGAACCTCACGAAAGCTCAGGTTCTGCAGCAGGCGTCGATCGCAGCTCTGGCTCAGGCGAACTCCGCGCCTCAGGCGGTGTTGACGCTGCTGAAGGGCTAGTGACCGCGGTCTGATTTGAGGCGGCGGCGGGGGCGTGACTCTCCCCCCGCCAGTCTGGTTCGAGGAGTGGAGCGTTCGCATATGTCAACTTCATCAATTTCGCCACTGACTCAAACGTTCACTGGCGTTAGCAAGTTCGCCACGAGTCTTCAGTCTGTGCTCAGCCGCGCGGTCTCCATTGCATCTTTGCCGCTCGATTCGCTGAACGCGGGACTGAACACGCTTGACAGCAAACAATCGGCACTGCAATCGATCGAGACTCCATTTCTCAATCTTCAGCAATCAATCACTTCACTGCAGAGCACAATCAAATCGAGCCTGCTGGATTCATCGGTATCAGATGCCAGTACGGTGACTGCGACGGTAAGTTCCGGCGCCCTGGCCGGCAGTTACTCAATTGAAGTGGGTAGTCTCGGTTCCTGGTCCAATGCTCTGAGCACCAGTGGTTCGGATGTTGTGAGTGACCCGACTACTCAGAGCATCTCGAGTTCGTCCAGCCTGAATTTGACTGTGGGGAGTTCCACGACCACTATCACTCCGTCCGGATCCAGTCTGCAGTCACTGGTTACTGCGATCAACACTCAAGCGAGCGATAAAGTCCAGGCGACCCTGGTCAATGTCGGCTCGAACACGGCTCCGGATTACCGGCTGTCACTTCGGGCCGTCAATCTGGGGTCTGATTCCATTGATCTGACTGACGGAACCGGTGATCTGATCTCTTCTTCTTCGGCAGGGACACTGGCCACTTACAAGGTGGCCGGGAGCAGTACGAGCATTTCGAGCAACTCGAGAACCGTCACCCTGGCGCCGGGTCTGATCGTTAACCTGAAAGGACAGAGTCCTTCTGGTGTCAGCACGACTATTAATGTTCTGAATAATCCGGCTCCGCTATCGGCTGCGTTGAGCTCGTTTGCAAATGCATACAATTCGGCTGTCGACGCGGTTTCCACGCAGCACGGACAGAACGCCGGTCCTCTGCAGGGCGACAGCCTGCTGGAATCGCTCACTCAGACCCTGAACCGACTCGGTACTTACAGCAACGGCAGTCCCTCCTCCTCCCTGGCGAGCTACGGTTTGTCACTGGATCAGACGGGCCATCTGTCTGTAGACTCGACAGCATTCAACACGGCCGCCAACTCCAACTTTGCGGGGTTGCTTTCCGTACTCGGGGGCTCAACGAGTGGGGGCTTTCTGAAAACCGCCACGGATTTGTTGTCCGGGATTGAAGACCCCGTCCACGGTCTGATTAGGAATGAACAATCTTCGGTGGCGACCGCAATCACTGCACAACAGACGCGAATTACGAATGAACAGGCAGTTGTGAACACGCTCCAAACCAACCTGACAGCCCAAATTGCGAAGGCTGATTCCACGATTGCTTCGCTTGAAAGCCAGGTCAGCTATGTTACTGGCCTTTTCGCCGCCTATACCGGGAACTCCACGAACAACACGAACAATGGTCTTTCCACACTCTGATCCTTTCACTCTTCTTGACCGACTAAAGGAAGCCGTGTTGGCTGGTGACTGGGTGACGGCAGAAGCTCTAACGGGAGATCTGTGTCTTGTGGCGCCACCTTCCGAGCCGGAAAGGCTCGAGGGGTATCTCCGTGCGCTCAGGGAGGCTCTGGTGTCTGCGCGCGCGTCCCGCGCAGACATGGCAGGATCATCCCGGCGTTTGGAGGCTGCTTCCGGATATGGCGGATGACAATATCCTGGCGACCTGACAGCATTCTGTCGCCCCGAAAGGCTGGTCTGCCCTTCACCTCAAGGCAGATGCAGTTTGGTGTTCATATTGCAATGAAAGTTTCATGCTGTTCGATTCGATTGGCCGGGAATCCGGGAACTACCTGACTTACCTGAGCCGCCGACAGGAAGTGATTGCCGCAAATATTGCGAATGCGGATACCCCGGGCTACCGGACTATGGATATCGCGCCGCCTGCCATCTTCTCCTCCATTTACCTTGAAGCTGCCGGACAGCCTGGTCCGTGGCTCGAAGAGGCTCCAGGTTTGCCAGCCCGGAACGACGGGAACAACGTAAGCATGGATCGGGAAGCCCGGTTACTCTCAGAGACGTCTTTGAAGTTCAATCTGGCAACCCAGATGCTTCGGGCCGAGCTCAAAAACATCCGTTCGGCCATTGAGGAAGGGCGGTCCGCATGAGTCTCTTTGGGGCGATCAGCATTAGCGCATCGGGTATGGATGCGCAGCGGATTCGCGCTGAACTGATCACAGAAAACCTGGCAAACGCGGACACAACCCGCACTCCGCAGGGCGGGCCATACAAGAGGAAGGATGCAATCTTTACCTCCGGATCGAGCGCAGGTTCTTTTGGCGAAACACTCGCCCAGTTTGGGAATCTCGCTGAACTGTCGGGCGGACTCCCTTCCGGAGTGAGCGTTTCGGCCGTCACGATCGATGAGTCCGAGCCGGACCGTCGGTATCTGCCGGGCCATCCGGACGCCGATCCGCAGGGCTATGTGGCATTCCCCAAAATCAATCCCGCAGAGGAGATGGTGGACCTGATGAGCGCTTCACGCGGCTACCAGGCCAACGTGGCAGCCATTTCGTCTGTCAAGGACATGATTGCGCGCTCGATTGATCTCTTCCGCTAGAAATAGGTTTCACCAGTGATGACGACCAGCCCCCTACAAGCCTTAACTTCTGCCTTGCCGCAGCTGCAGAGCTCCGGAGCACCCGCGAACGGTGCCAGCTTTTCCGCTGCCCTGGGCGCAGCCATTGGAACAGTCGAACAGGCACAGGCATCCGCAAAGGCGGCCACCAGCGATTTGTTGATTTCCGGAAAAGGCGAAATTCACAATGTCGCCCTCGCAGCGCAGCGAGCAGAGTTGTCGGTGGAGCTCTTCCAGCAGGTCCGCAATAAATTCGTCTCCGCTTATCAGGAAATCATGCGGATGCCGATGTGAGGGTATAGCTTCCCGATTCCGATCCCGATATGAATCAACTTGTCCGCATCTGGAACTCGCTCAGCACCGCCCAGCGCATCTCGCTGGTCGTTGTGCCTGTTCTTCTGTGCGCCGGAATCATCGCCTTCGCCCGCTGGAAGTACGAGAGCGATTTCAAGACCCTGTTCAGCGGGCTGACTCCCGAAGACGCCGCAGCCGTGACACAGCGGGTCCGTGAGGCCGGCATCGAGTTTCGGATGGACGAAAGTGGTGGTTCGGTTTTGGTGCCTTCCGCCCGGCTCGCGGAAGCGCGACTGGCGCTGGCCGGTGCGGGAATCCCGCGTTCCGGGCGTATCGGGTTTGAGTTGTTCGACCGAACAAATCTCGGAGCCAGCGACTTCACCGAGCAGGTGAACTATCGCCGCGCGTTGGAGGGGGAACTTGAGAAGACCGTTGCGACTTTATCTGAAGTGGACCAGGCCCGCATCCACATTACCCCAGGGAAGGAATCCGTCTTTCTTGAGTCCAGGCAGCCTGCAAAGGCTACGGTTGTTCTCAAAATAAAATCACGCGCTGGTTCTTCGAGCCGTCTTTCGGACGCCAACGTTTACGCGGTCGCGAATCTTGTCGCAAGTGCCGTGGACGGGCTTTCGCCGGACGCCGTGGCGATTATTGATACTTCCGGACGGCTTCTCAACCGCCCCCGGGCTGACGGCGACAACGAGGCAAGGGTCGCCGAGGCGAATCTCGATTTCCGCCACCAACTCGAGACGCAATTGCTCACGAGGATTAACGCCGCTGTCGAGCCGCTGGTGGGGCCGGGAAAGTTTCACGCCGGCATTAACGTTGACTGCGATTTTACGAGTGCGGAGGAAAGTGAAGAGTCGTATGACCCGGCGAAGTCGACAATTCTAACCTCTCAAAGTACGGAAGAGTCAACGGCTTCAGCTGGCGGAGGCGGAGCCCCGGGAACTGCGTCGAACCTGCCTCAGCCGCCTCCGCGCGCCACAACCGGATCGACCGGTATAACACGAAAGACTGAAAGCGTTTCTTATCAGCCCGGGCACACGATTCGGAGAACGCTTTCGCCTCGGGGAACTGTCCGGCGAATCTCGACCGCAGTCCTGGTTGACCAGTCAGTTCGTTGGGACGGCGTGGGGCCGAAGGCAAAGAAGTCGTTTGTTCCTCCCTCTCCCGAGGTGATCAAAGGCATCCACGACGTAGTCGCCGGAATCATTGGCTATACAGAAACGCGAGGGGACCAGCTTACAGTTGAGAGTCTTCCTTTTGAAAACACGGTCTCCGCAGAGCCGCCTCCCGCGCCGCCGACACCGCCCGCGGCAAGGAAAAACTTCGATTTCAAGCAACCGGTAGTGCTGGGTGGCGCCG
Organism: uncultured Acidobacteriia bacterium; assembly: GCA_903900705.1. GTDB lineage: Bacteria > Acidobacteriota > Terriglobia > Bryobacterales > Bryobacteraceae > BOG-234. The sequence continues at coordinate 31,599 of CAIUOG010000043.1, read as the reverse complement.
CGGCGATTCTGATTCTCCTGCTGGTGATTGGCTTCCTGTTGATGCGCCGTCCGAAGAAGAAGACCGTTGTGTCTGTGGAAGATGTTGGTGCCGCGGCGCTGCCTGGCGGTGAGAATGCTGTAACGGTTCCGCAGGAGACTGCCGATCAGAGACTTGAGCGGCAGATGGAAGATAACGACGCAGAACAGGCCCAACTGGAAGCCGATGCTCTCAGCCGCATCAAGCTTCCGGCGAACACCAAGAAGACTGAAGTGCTTGTAAAACACATACGCGAGTCGGTTCAGAAAGACCCGAACGGCGCAGCGAACGTTCTGCGCACGTGGGTTGCAGAGCTGGAAACGAGGAGATAGGGTTGATTACCAATGCAACCGCGGCCAAACAAACCGAGCCCCTCACCGGCGTTCGGAAAGCGGCAATGTTGCTGATTCTGCTCGGCGATAAAGTCAGCGCCGAAATGGTAAAGCAGTTGTCGGATGATGAAGTGCAACTTGTGGCGCGCGAAGTCGCGAGACTGGAAGCCATCTCATCCGAAGAAGCAGAAGCGCTTCTCGAAGAGTTTTATCAGATGACGATGGCGCATGACTTCGTCGTGCGCGGCGGGCTGGACTATGCCAAGAAGATGCTGATCACAGCATTCGGCCCGGAGGTTGCCAAGAAACTGATTGACCGGTTGTCCAAAGCTCTTGGCGGAGACTATGCAAACCTCGACATTCTCCAAAAAGCCGATCCGCAGCAACTCGCGAAATTCATTCACAACGAGCATCCTCAGACGATCGCTCTTGTCCTATCCCACCTGAACGCCTCTCAGGCTGCCGCGTTGCTTGTCTCGCTGCCGCCGGAGATGCGTTCCGATGTTTCGCTGCGAATGGCGAACCTTGATCAGATCTCTCCTGAAATCGTCAACAAGATTGCTTCCGTCATTGGACAAAAGCTCCAGGCGATTGGCGAATTCAGCCGCGAATCCTATGGTGGTATCCGGGCGGTCTCGGAGATGTTCAACCGCCTGGATTCCGGCAGCAGCAAAGAGATCCTGGATGTTATCGAGCACCATAATCCCAACCTTGTCGAAACCATCCGTCACCTCATGTTTGTGTTTGAAGACATGCTGCTGATCGACGTGAATCAGCTCAAGGAGATTATGGCCCGCGTCGACCGGAAGAGTTTGACTCTTGCGCTCAAAGGAACCAGCGAAGCGCTGAAGGACCACTTCTTTGGCACCATGTCCGCGCGCGCCGTGGAAATGATGAAGGAGGATATCGAAGCGCTTGGCCCGGTCCGAATCAAAGAAGTGGAGACCGCACAACAACAGATTATCGGAGTGGTTCGGCAGCTGGAGGCCGAAGGTGTGATCACCATGAAGGGGACCGTCGGCGAGCAGTATGTTGTCTAGGATCATCAGTGGGCGGGACGCCGACCGCGCGGAAGCGGCGGTATTCCTTCCGGCCGGCGTCCCCGTCGTTCCCCGACAGCGGGCTGGTCCGGGAGATCCGCAGGAGGATGCTGAGCAGGAAATTCGATTGCTTCGGGATCAGATCCGTCAACTCCAGGCCGAAAACCAGGCCGTGAAGCGGGACTCGTTTGAGGCGGGCAGAAAGCAGGGCGAGCAGCAGGCCCGCGGAGAGATCGTACCTGTTATCGAACGGATGAATTCATCTGTGGCGGAACTTACGGGACTCCGGCATGAATTGCGTTGCCGCGCGGAGAAAGATGTGGTTCAGCTTGCGCTACTCATTGCGAAGCGAATTCTGCACAGGGAGCTGAGTGTGGATCCGAACGCCCTCACGGCGCTTGCGCGGGTTGTATTTGAACGAATGGCGAGGGCTGAGACGTACGAGGTGACCGTTAACCCCCTCTTTCTCGCCGCAGTGCAGGCAGCGCTGCCCCCGGGTCGCGGGACGAGCCGGATACATATCCAATCCGATCCAGGCTGCGCCCCTGGCACCCTTGTTATTCGTTCGGAAGAGGGTTTGATCGACGCCTCGGTAGACGCGCAGCTTGAAGAAATCGGCCGCGGACTAACCGACCGACTTGCGGGCGCCGGTGCTGGAAATGGAGGAGGTAAGCAATGACAGTCGCACCCCAGATCGATTTCAGTCGCTATATACACGCCGTTTCGCGCATGGAGCCCGTTCGCAGGGAGGGCGAAGTGGTGGAGCTTGTCGGTTTGATTGTGGAGTCGCGGGGGCCCTCCTGCGCGATCGGCGACTTTTGCGAGATTCGCACACGTTCGGGACGCCGTATTCGGACGCAGGTGATCGGCTTCCGGAACAGCCGTGTTCTTTCCATGCCGCTCGAAGATACCGGTGGCCTCTGCCTGGGGGACCCGATTGCAAGCCGTGGCGGTGTTTCTGAACTCGATGTGTCGCCGCAATTGCTGGGCCGTGTGCTGGACGGCTTCGGCAATCCGATGGACGGGGGGCCGCCCATTCTCTCGGCGGAGACGCGCCCACTCTACTCCGCGCCGCCGAACCCAATGCTCCGTGCTCATATCAACGAGCGGATGGCGACTGGCATTCGGGTAATCGACGGGCTTTTGCCCTGCGGCAAAGGCCAGCGCATCGGCATTTTCGGCGGCAGCGGCGTCGGGAAAAGCACGTTGCTCGGGTCCATGGCCCGGTCAAGCAGCGCCGATGTCAACGTGATCGCTCTGATTGGGGAGCGCAATCGCGAAGTGAGGGAGTTCCTGGAGCACGACCTTGGGGAGGAGGGAATGAAACGGTCTGTCGTGGTTGTGGCGACTTCTGATCAGCCTGCTCCCCTGCGTGTACGAGCCTGTTTCGTGGCGCTCGCGGTCGCGGAGTATTTTCGTGATTGCGGCAAGGCCGTCCTTCTTGTGATGGATTCCGTGACCAGGCTGGCGATGGCACAGCGCGAGATCGGCCTCGCCGCCGGTGAGCCGCCCAGCCAAAAGGGCTACACTCCGTCAGTCTTTAGTCTTTTGCCCAAAGTCTGTGAACGGGCGGGCAACTTTGAGACCGGCTCCATTACGGCCTTCTTTACGGTGCTTGTGGAGGGGGATGATTTTAATGAGCCAATCTGTGACGCGGTTCGTTCCATTCTTGATGGCCACATCACGCTGGCGCGCGATTTGGGCGCCGCCGGACACTACCCGGCAATCCAGGTCCTCGAATCCGTCAGCCGGTTGCAGTCGAAGCTCGCGACTCCCACGGAGTCAGAACATGCCCGGCGAATCCGCGAAGCGCTGGCGTTGTACCGGCAGTCGGAGGACCTCATCAATCTGGGCGCCTACGTCTCCGGCTCCAATCCGCGCCTCGATTCAGCCATCAAGACCCGGTCTGAGATCATGCGGTTCCTGCGGCAGGGCGCTACGGATGTTTCGCCTGTGAATGACACCATGCGGCAGCTCGAAGCTCTTGCCGGTATGGTCTGAACCCTCGGCAACCCATGAAAAGCTTTCATTTTCGCCTCGGGCAGGCGCTTCGGTGGCGGAATACACAACTTGAGGTGGAGAAGGCGAAGGTTTCAGCCGCGGCCCGTCAGGTCCGGGAATTGCGGGGTGAAATCGAACGGCGGCAGGCTGAACTGTTGGACGGTGCGGCAAGCCTGCCACAAACAGGAGTCACTGGTTCCACGCTCGCACTTTGGGGGGCCTTTACGGAGAATTCCCGCCGCAGAATTCACTCACTCGAAACGTCTGTCGGGAAAGCCGAGCAGGTCCTCCGGGCGCAGATGGAGTTGTTGACAGAGGCCAATCGCAGGGTGCGTCTCCTCGAAAACCTGCGAGACGGCGACCTTGCGCGCTGGAAGGCCGATCTGGATCGGGAACTGGAGAACTTCGCGGGAGAATCTTCCCTCGTCAGGCTACAATTGAGAAGAAGAGCGGGCGCGTAGCTCAGCTGGATAGAGCATTAGCCTTCTAAGCTAAGGGTCGCAGGTTCGAGTCCTGCCGCGCCTACCAAATCCATCCCCTCCCCGCGCTTTTTTCCGGTAGAAGCTGCTTCCTCTGTTCCTGTGAGTATCTGATAATCTTGTCCTGCTTATCCCGTTGGATTCGGTGGGATTGATGTTGGGTGGGGTCGGCGAAGTTGTGGAACTACCTTATGGAAATGGACATTGTGCGGATTCTGAAGCCCCGGGTGCGCGACTGATGCTGCAAAGGGTCGCGGTGCTTGGTGAAGTTCTTTGGGATGTGTTTCCTTCCGGTGCGCGGATTGGCGGCGCGGCGTTCAACTTTTCCGTCCAGTCCCGCCGGTTGGGCGAGTGTCCGTTGCTGGTAACGGCTGTTGGAGAGGACGAACTCGGCCAGCGAACCTTGGGCGCGATGGACGATTTTGGCCTTGATACCCGCATGGTGAAGGAATTGCCGGGCGTGGCGACCGGCACGGTCACGGTGGAACTGAATCCGGATGGTCAGCCCCGCTACACGCTGCACCGTCCGGCGCCATGGGACTCCATCGGGTTGTCGGAAGTCGATCTGGCAAATCTGGCGGCATTTCAGCCTTCCTGGATCTACTTTGGGACTTTGCAGAACCTCTATGAGACTTCGAGGAACTCGAACCTGCGGGCTCTGGAGGCGGTTCCCAGAGCTACCCGGGTGTACGATCTCAACCTCCGGAAGGACAGTTTCACACCCGAACTGGTTCATGAGCTTCTGACTCGCTCCGACATCGTGAAGCTCAACGATGATGAAATCGCCTGGGTCTCCGACACGTTTGGGATCGATTCGGGCCGCATGGAGGATTTTGCGCGCCGCCTCTGTGACCGGTATGGTTGCCACACTGTGATCATGACGCTGGGTGATCGGGGGGCAGCTTTGGTTTCGGACGGCGAGTACACTCGCGCCAAAGGGTACCGTGTAAAGGTTGCCGATACCGTCGGCGCCGGGGATTCGTTTACGGCAGCCGTGGTCCATGGGCTGGCGCAGGGCTGGCCCACCCTCAGAATTCTTGACTTTGCCAACCGGCTGGGGGCTTGTGTGGCCAGCCGTCCCGGCGGAACGCCCGCCTGGGAACTCAGCGAGCTGGAGCGAATGGAGCGCGAATGAAACTGGTACTCTGGCGCAGCGCCCTGACCGCCGCACTGGGCGGCCTTTTATTTGGTTTCGACACCGCGGTTATCGCGGGCGTGACCGGCGATCTGACCCGCGTCTTCAGCCTCTCGCCCGGACTCCTGGGAATCACTGTGGCGAGCGCCCTGTGGGGCACCGTACTGGGCTCGGTTTTCGGCGGTGTTCCCGGTGACCGCTGGGGTAGACGCACCGCCTTGCAGGGTCTTGCGATGCTCTACGTCGTTTCCGCCCTGGGGTCGGGGCTCGCGTGGGACTGGTGGTCGCTGCTGGCGTTCCGAATTATCGGCGGCCTTGCCATCGGAGGATCGTCTGTTCTGGGGCCCATGTACATAGCGGAGATCGCGCCGGCGCGGCAGCGTGGCCGCATGGTCGGGCTGTTCCAGTTCAATGTGGTCTTTGGGATTCTGGTCGCTTACCTCTCGAACTACCTGCTGGGAGTGGCGGCGGCAGGCGCCGATGAATGGCGCTGGAAGCTGAGTGTTTCCGCGGTTCCGGCCGTTCTCTTCTTCGTTATGTTGTTCTCGATTCCGCGGAGTCCCCGGTGGCTCGCTGGCAAGGGCCGGGTCGAAGAGGCCCGCGCGGTACTGCAGCGGATCGGTGAGGAGGATGTGGAGGGTGAACTGGGGGCAATTCTAGCCGCCATCCGTCAGGAAAAGGCAGAGCACTCGCATCAGCTCTTCTGCCGCCAGCACCGTCTGCCCGTGTTTCTGGCGATCTCCATCGGAGTCTTTAACCAGCTGTCGGGAATCAACGCGATTCTGTACTACCTCAACGACATTTTCCTGAAGGGTGGCTTCAGCAAGGTTTCCAGTGATCTGCAGGCAGTCGCCATAGGGCTCACAAACCTTTGCTTCACTATGCTCGCCATGACTGTAATCGATAAGATTGGCCGCAGGACGCTGCTGCTGATCGGCTCTCTCGGCACCGCTGCCTGTCTGGCCGGCGTAGCCTGGATTTTCAGCGCCGCGGCGCATGAGACCTGGCTGATCTGGCTGCTGGTCGGATTTATCGCTTTCTTCGCGTTCTCTCAGGGCGCGGTGATCTGGGTCTATCTGAGCGAGGTCTTTCCGACCATGGTGCGCGCCCGCGGGCAGAGTCTGGGCAGTTTCTCTCACTGGGCCATGAATGCTCTGATCTCCGCGGTATTTCCCCTGATGGCGGCCCGCTGGGTGGCAGCGCCGTTTGCCTTCTTTGCGGCGATGATGGTGCTGCAGTTTGTCGTGGTCTATTTCTGGTATCCCGAAACCAAGGGGGTCTCGCTCGAAGATCTTCAGAAAAAGATGGCGGGAGCGTCCGTTTAGTGGGAATGTTCGCGGATTACGCACTCTCGCAGCGACTGGAACGCGCTGAAGCCGGCGCCAATGCGGCGTTTGTTGAAACCCGCGCGCGACTCGCTCCGGAAACCGGCGCCACATGGATCGAAGTGGCCGGAACATACGCCATGTTCGATGCGCCGGATTCGCCGGTGACGCAGACCTTCGGTCTCGGCATGTTCGGAGAAGTGACCGGCCACGATCTGGATCTGCTGGAGCAGTTCTTTTTTGAGCGCAACGCGGCCGTCCATCATGAGATCAGTCCGCTTGCGCACACGTCGGTCTGGCCGCTGATTTCCTCCCGCGGCTATGCCCCTGTGGAGTTCACCAGTTTGCTCTTCCTTGAACTCGCCGCCCCGCCGCCACCGCCGTCCCAGGGTTTGCAGGTGCGGGTTGCGATGCCTGCCGAGAGTGCTCTCTGGGCGAAAACCGCTGCCGCCGCGTGGCTCAGTGACCATCCCGAAATGGCCGGGGCGCTCATGCCGGTGATGGAAAACGTCTTTCATGTGGAGGGCGTCACGGCATTCTTTGCGGAAAAGGACGGAGTCCCAATTGCCACGGCCGCATTGAATATCCGGCATGGAGTTGGCTTGCTGGCCGGTGGCAGCACGGTGCCGGAAGCCCGCAAACTGGGGGTCCAACGCGCACTGCTGGCCGCGCGCCTGCGGTATGCCTCAGCGGCCGGTTGCGATCTCGCGGCCATGGGGGCTCTGCCGGGCAGCGCGTCGCAACGCAACGCGGAGCGTTCCGGTTTTCGGATTGCGTACACGCGCACGAAATGGCGGCGTGAAGTCCCCGCAGTATAATCACCGGACGGACACAACGGAAAATAACTATGCCTGAACCCACGCAAAGCTTTGAGAAACACGCGAAATTCGTCCCGATGTACCATCAGGTACTCTTCGGAATCCTCTTTGTGACTTTCATTGGTTCGCTGGTGAACCTCTACCACTCGTTGGGTGATCACGAGCGGATCTACAATGCGTCGCTCATCACCGCGCTCTCGGTCGCGCTGATCATGACTGCTCTGTTTGCCCGTGTTTTTGCGCTGGGAGCGCAGGATCGCGTCATTCGGGCCGAAGAGAATATGCGGCACTATCTGATGACGGGCAAAATGCTGGACCCGCGTCTCACTGTCAAACAGATCGTCGGTCTGCGGTTTGCGTCGGACGGCGAGTTTGTTGAACTTGCCAGGAAAGCGGCTGAATCCGGGATGGCGCAGAAGGACATCAAGCGGGCGATCAGGAACTGGCGCGCCGATAACGACCGGCTTTAGTTCGTCGCGGGATTCATCCGGGGAAGGGGGCGGGGTCCGGGGATCGGACTGCCGCCCCCTTCCCGTCCATGGCGTTTCCCGCGCACTGTTAACATAAAAGTTCCCCTCATGTCCCTGCGTTTCTATAACACGCTGACCCAACAGGTACAGCCATTCGAGCCCCTCGACACCGTCGGCAAGGTTGTCCGGATGTATACCTGCGGACCAACCGTGTACGACTTTGCTCACATCGGCAACTTCCGAACCTTCGTTTTCTACGACATTCTGCGCCGGTGGCTCAAGGCCGATGGCTTCCAATTGGACCACGTCATGAATATTACGGACGTGGACGACAAGATCATCCGGAATGCTGTGGCGCAGGGTAAGACTCTCAACGAGTACACCGATATCTACACGAAAGCCTTTCTGGATGATTGCGCCACGCTGCGTCTGGAGCGCCCGGAAACCATTGCCCGGGCTACCGAACACATCGACCAGATGGCAGCGGCCATTCACAAACTCGAAGAGGCGGGCTTCACGTATCGCAGTGACGGGTCCATCTATTTCCGCATTGCGAAGTTCCCTGAATACGGCAAGCTTTCGCACAACGATTTCAGCGGCATGGTCTCCGGCGCGCGTGTGGACGTGGATGAGTACGAAAAGAACGATGCCCGCGACTTCGCGCTGTGGAAGGCTCCAAAGGCCGGTGAACCGAACTGGGAGACCGAAATCGGTCCGGGCCGCCCCGGCTGGCATATTGAGTGCTCGGTGATGGCGATTCAGTATCTGGGCGCGACGCTGGACCTGCATGCCGGGGGCGTTGATCTGGTCTTCCCGCACCATGAAAACGAAATCGCGCAGTCGGAGTGCCTCACCGGGAAACAGTTCGCGCGTTACTGGGTGCACTCGGAATTTCTGCTGGTGGATGGCCAGAAGATGTCGAAGTCGCTTGGCAATTTCTACACGCTGCGCGATCTGTTTGGCCGGGGCTTTACGCCGGAGTGTGTTCGGTATCTGCTGGCTTCGGTGCCGTACCGCAAGGGTCTGAATTTTACGTTTGAGGGCCTCAAATCCGCCCAGACCGCCATCGAGCGGCTTCGCAATTTCAAGTTCCGTCTGGAATCCGCCAAACTCGCGGAGGGCCTGAACGAGGAACTCGCCGCCAAAGCGACGGCTGCCATTGCGGAATTCCGGGCCTCGATGGACGATGATCTGAACACGGCTGAAGCCCTCGGCGCGATGTTCGAGTACCTTCGCCACGCCAACTCCGCTTTTGACGCTGGCCAGTTCCTCGCAGGCAACCTTGCCGCCGCGCAGGACCTGCTCGCGCTGTTCGATTCCGTGTTCCAGGTCCTGCAGCCCACCGGGCAGGAGGGTGGCATGAGCGAACAGGAAATCGAAACGCTCATCGCGGCTCGTACCGCTGCCAAGAAGTCCCGCGAATTCGCGAAGGCCGACGCCATCCGCAATGAACTGATTGAAAAAGGCATCATCCTCGAAGACACGAAGGATGGAGTCCGCTGGAAACGAAAATAATGAACCTGTACACCAAAGCGGTCCACGCCGGCGACCGCAAGCGCCCCGCGTCGGGAGATAATCAGGCCGCCTGGGTGCCCGTCACCGCGCCGATCCATACCGCCACCAGCTTTTTCTATAACGATATCGACAATCTCGATAAAGTCTTCGCCAAAGAGCTTCCCGGACAGAGCTACAGCCGCTACGGGAATCCGACGAATGACGCGCTGGAAGAACTCGTCACCGCGCTCGAAGGCGGCGCCGGTTCGCTCGCCTGCTGTTCCGGGATGGCCGCGCTGCACATGGCCATCAACGTGGCTCTCATCGACCGCCGCCGCGTGATTCTGGCCCCGAAGCTGATCTATGGCGCGACGATCGGGATGCTCAACAAGGTTTTCGAACCGGCAGGCGCGGAAACGGTCTGGGCGGACTTCGATGATCCGTCCGCCGTGGAAGCCGCCATTGCGGAACACCGCCCGGGCGTGATTCTGATGGAAACCATCGCGAACCCGCTGCTGCGCGTTCCCGCCATGCACCGGATTGCGAAGATGGCGAATGCGGCCGGCGTGCCGCTGGTGGTGGACAACACATTTGCGACGCCGCTGATCACCCGTCCGCTGGAACTCGGCGCGTCCATGGTGGTGCACAGCCTGACGAAGTACCTTTCCGGTCACGGCGATGTGCTGGGTGGCATGGTCACGGCGAGTGAGGAATTTCTCGGCCCGCTACGGGACCTTTCCCGCACGGTGGGCTTTATCCTCGGTCCTTTTGAGGCCTATCTTTCGATGCGCGGCATCAAGTCCTTCGCGGTCCGGATGGAACGGCAGTGTTCGAATGCCCGCAAGGTTGCCGAATGGCTCGCGGCCCATCCGAATGTGGATCGCGTGCACTATCCCGCTGACCCGAAGCATCCGGACGCGGAAAACATCGCAGCCATCTTCGCGGAAGGTTTCTATGGCGCCATGGTCAGCTTTGAGGTAAAGGGCGCGGGCCGTCCGGAGATCTTCCACCTGATGAATTCGCTGAAGATGGTGGTGCCGGCGACCTCACTGGGCGACGTGCACACCATGATGTTGTACCCGGCGATCGCGTCTCACCGGGAACTGGCGCCGAAGCATCGTGCGCGTCTCGGAATCCACGATAATCTGGTGCGTCTGTCGGTGGGAATCGAGGCCGTGGAGGATATTCTCGCCGACCTCGATCAGGCACTCAGAAGCTAGCCATCAAAACAGGTGTTCGGAGGGCGGCTTCATGCCCAGCAGGCGGAAATAGATCACCGTCTGCCCGCGGTGGTGGGCATGGTGTTCCAGCGCTTTCGCCAGAATAATGTGCCGCTTCAGAGTCCACCGGAACAGCGCCACTTCTTCGTCCAGCCCTGCCGGCGCGAGCGCCGCAATGCCCTGCAGAATGAAGTCATAGCTTGCCATGACGAAGCTCAGCAGTGCGTCCCTGGTCTGCAACTCCGGGCTCTGCTCGGATTTCTGTCCGGCGAACGGGTTGTCGATCCCGAACGTGGGGGCGGCGAACAGGTAGTTTGCGTCCGCGATGTGCAGGAACTGTCCGGCGAAGCTGAGAACCTCGGGCGTGGGCCGGAAGCCCAGATGTTCGTCGGGCATGGCTTCAATGAATTCGCGTGCTCCGGCTTTGGCGCGTTCCCATTCCTGGGTCAGAAGTGCAAGGTTGGTATCAGGCATCCGGTTCCGATTGTAAGCCTCGCGGTTCTGGTCTACAGAACTTCGCGGTCTGAACCCAGGATCCGGTTGTAGGAAAGCTCCACGTTGAGCACGATTTCCTTGTGATTCCGCATGACGGTAAAGGTCACGTTATTGTGTTGGGCGCGAATGATTCCGGTGATTTCGCGGGTGCTGGAGACCGGAGTGCCGCTTACCTTGATCACCACGTCGCCCGCCTTCAGCCCGGCCTTCGCAGCCGGAGTCTTCTCGGAAACGGTCCGCACCAGCACGCCTTCCTTCACGCCGAAAAATTCCGCCAGCTGCGGCGTGAGCGTCTCACCTTCGAAACCCACGCGCGGGGCCTGGCCGGACATGATGGTCATGGCGTTATCCCAGCCCGGGCCGGACGGAGGCAGAGGGGGAGACGAAGGCATGGTCGCCATCCAGTCACCGTTGGGACCACTGAAGACCAGTAGCTGATTCGGCCGGGCTTCCAGTGTGGCCGTCAGGTTCTGTTTCCCGCCGCTTCGCCAGACGGTGAGCGCCACTTTCGTGCCCGGCGACATATCGGCAATCGTGCGCGCGAAGTGTTCCCCGCCTTCCACCGCCTGATTATTCACGGTCAGGATGACGTCGTGCTCCTTCAATCCGGCTTTCGCCGCCGGGCTGTTCTCTTCCACGTGCATCACTTCGATCCCGGTTTCGCCCTTCAGCTTCAGCGCCTTGACGCGCTCCGGAGTCAATTCTCCCAGGCCGACGCCCAGCCAGCCAACCTTCGCCGACATCATGCGTCCCGTGACAGGGCGACCGCCGCGAAGCGGCTTCGGCGCCGCCGGAGTTTGCGGTTGTGCCGCTGCGGAAAGCGCCAGGGCCCCCGCGGTCAAACCGGCCAGAAATGGCTTATTGAAAAACATGGTCACTTTCTCCTGATCTCAATCCGCCCGCCAACGCCTGTCAGACGCAGCCGGGGTCCTCCTCCGTTGATCTTACCGAGCGCAACGGTGGATGCCCGTCGCTGCTCGATCCGGAGGCCTGCAAAGTCCGAAATGATCGGTTGCGGGCTTTGCGAAACACTGCATTCCGCGTCAATCGTTACACCCATATTCGACGGAATCCAAACCGTTATGTCACCTGCCCGCGTGGAAAGCGAAGAATCGCGCAGCGTGCCCCCCGGCAGAAGTTCCGCCACGATGCCGCCGCTTTCGGTAACCGCCTGCAAACTGCCGGAAACGTTGTTCAGATGGATGGCCCCGGCCGCACTCATGGACTGAACTGCGGTCGCGCCGCCAATCTCAATCGGCCCGCCCAACGTATCGGCGAAGACGCCGGCGTCTGCGCGGTCAATCCGGATGCCGCCTGCCGCCGTGAAGGCCCGCACCTCGCCCCCCACCTCGCCGAGCCGGATGTCACCGCCGTTGGTCTCGAAGTAGGCATTACCCTTGATGCGGACGGCCCGGATGGGTCCGCCGCCCGAGTAGCATCGCACCGAGCCACCGATGGTGCCGACGGAAGCGGGGCCCCCGTTGGAATGGATCTCGACGTCGCCGCTCACGCGGTCCAGCATGACTCTTCCGGCCATTGCGTCGGCGCGCACCGAACCATTGAGGTCCGCCGCGTCGATCATGCCCATAGCGCTCGAAACACTGACGAATGGGGTGGAAACGGGGATCTCGACGCGAATAGCCGCCGGCTGGAAGAAGGCTATCTGGCCATTCAGGACGCGTGCCCGGCAGAACTCCGCTGCCCGCCGGACGCTGGCCTCATCGGCACCGACAACTCGCTGGGTAACGGTATAACGAATCCCGCCGGCGCGGCTGCCGCGAATCGTCAGATCGCCCACAGCTAAAATACCGCTCAGCGGCTGCGGGGGCAGGGAACCGGTGATGGTGATTCGCCAGGCCGCGCCTTCCCGTTGCAGTTCGATCTTTTCACTGGCTGTGGTGCTCCCCGCGGTGACCGCCCACGCGGTACCGTATCCCTGCATGATGAAGCCCGCCGTGACACACCAGGCGGCGGCGCTCAGCAGAGCGGCCGGGCAGCGAATCAATACGTCCCCACGGACGCTTTCATGGCTTCGAGCAACTGGCTGGTGCGCGTGCGGACGTAGCTGTTGTCTTCCTTCTGCACCACGTCCTGGAGCACGCCCACGATCGAATCGTCATGGTGTGTCGTCAGCAGATCGATCGCCTGAACCCGAACGCCGGGGTTATCGTCTTTCAGCAGCACATTGGCCAGGGTACGGCGCACTGTCACATCGCCGGCATATGCTTTGAGTCCTTCGATGGCCTTCAGCCGCACGCCCGCATTCGGATCATGTGTCAGCGCGTCAAGCAGCGCACTGCGTACCTCTTCGGAATCGGTGCTGTTCTTGAGCATGCCGATGGATTCCACGCGGATACCCGGGTTCGACTCTTCCCGCACAGCGCTCAGCAGCAGTGCCTGAATCTTTGGGTCCTGCAGAGTTCCGCTGACCACGCGGCGGCGCACTTCGTCCACCGCGATATGCACCTGACCGGATTGATCTTCCACGGACCGGACGTTCGAAAACGTGGGCTCCGCAAGGCCGGCCCGGATACCGCCGAACTGTTCCGGCGTATAACGCGCGCCGAAGAATCCCAGTGCCACCAGTGCCATTGCGCCCACCGGGACCCGGAACGGAATATGCAACTGCGAGAAATTCCGGAGGTATTCCAGCCAGCTCACGCGCACCGGCGCCGGGTCTGTCTGCAGCGCAGCGCGCAGATCCACGCGGCAACTCGCCAGAAGCGACGCTTCGTTCAAGTCCTCGCGTTCGTTCAGCAGGTCCAGAAAAGAGCGATGCTTCGCGAGTTCCGTCCGGCAGGCCGGGCAGGCCGCGACGTGCGATTCGACGGCTTCTTCCACTTCTCCGGAGACTTCCCCGTAGCAGTAGAGCGGGATTTCTTTTACGACATCAGAACACTTCATGTTGAAATCACTCACACAAACGCTTCCAGACTGGCCCGCATTTTCTGCGTGGCCCGGAAGAGGCAGTTCTTGGCAGCCTCTTCGGTGGTTCCGATCATTTCGCCGATGGCGCGCAGCCGCAGCCCTTCATAGTGGCGCAGTTCGAAGACGGTCCGCTCCCGCGGCGTGAGGGCGCTCAGTGCGCCGGAGATCTTCCCGGCCAGTTCGCTGTTCCACATCTGGCGTTCGGGGTCAGCGTGGGGCGCGCCTTCTTCGAGTTGCGATACACGGTCCAGCAATCCGTCGGGAGTCTCCACCACCGTTGATTCCTCTTTGCGCACCTTGCGGCGGCGCAGGTGATCGAGGCAGATGTTCGTCACAATCCGGTAAAGCCAGGTGTGGAACGAACAATCGAACCGAAAGTTGTTCAGGTTTTTGTAGACCTTCAGGAAGGCCTCCTGATAAACGTCCCGCGCCTCTTCGGGTGACCGCAGAAGGTTCATGGCGATGCGGAGCACACTATGGTCGTACATCCGCACCAGACGCTCAAAGGCGTCCTGGTCGCCCTTCTGGGCCGCCCGGATCAGGCTTGCTTCATCTGTTGTCGCCAATAGGGGGACTGCCAATCCGGCGCTCACTGTTTCCGCGGCCTCGTACATGTTTGTCCACTCGGTTGGACGCGCCGCTCAAAAAAATGTCACCTTACCACGTAATCAGCTTCAGTTCCGTCATCTCCTCGACGGCGTAGCGCGGGCCTTCGCGACCGTTGCCGGAAAGTTTCACCCCGCCGTACGGCATCTGGTCGACCCGAAAGGCCGGTATCTCGTTAATATGAAAGCCTCCTACGTGAACGGCGCGGGCGGTTTGAAACGCCTTGTCGATGTCGCGGGTATACATGCCCGCCTGCAGACCGTAATCGGAACGATTGACCAGGTCCACGGCTTCATCAAGCGTTTTGTACGAATTCACTGACACCACCGGCCCGAAGGCCTCGCGTGCGCAGAGCTTCGCGGAGGCTGGAACATCGGTCAGAACCGACGGCGCGATGGTGGTGCCGCGCCGGTTTCCACCTGTCAATACTTTCGCCCCGGCATCCTTCGCTTCGCCGATCCAGCTTTCGATCCGAATGGCTTCGGCCTCGGTGATCAGGGAACTGATTTCCGTTGCCTCATCGAGGGGATGTCCGATCTTCAGTTTCCCGGTCAACTCCGCCATTCGCTCCGCCACCTCATCGCGCACGGATTCGTGGGCGAAGATGCGCTGCAGTGAGATGCAGACCTGTCCGGAATGGGCAAAGGAACCGGCCACGCACTTAGGGATAGCCTTGTCCAGATCGGCATCTGGTTCGATAATCACGGCGGAATTCGAGCCCAGTTCCAACGTGACGCGTTTCATCCCTGCCAGATTTCGGATCCGCTGGCCTACTTCGGGGCTGCCGGTGAAGGTCACCATGGCGATGCGTGGATCGAAAGTCAGCGCGTCCCCGATGGTGCCGCCCGGCCCTGTGATCACGTTCAGCGCTCCCGCGGGTAGTCCGGCATCCCGGAAGATTCCCGCGAGCAGAATGGCGCTGAGCGGTGTGGTGGAAGCGGGTTTGTGGACGACGGTATTGCCTGCCGCGATGGCGGGACCGATCTTGTGGAGCGAAAGATTTAGTGGGAAATTGAACGGTGTGATTGCGGCGATCACGCCGAGCGGTTCGCGGATCAGCAGACCGGTCTTGCCCCTCGCGCCGGGGTGCGCGTCCATGGGCACCTCCTCGCCATGCAGCCGGTGCGCTTCCTCCGCGGAAAACAACAGGGTCATCAGGCCGCGTTCCACTTCCACGCGCGCTTCCCGGATCGGCTTGCCGGATTCCGAAGCGATGGCCTGCGCCATCTGTTCCCGGCGTTCGCTCAGGATCCCGTGGGCCTTATAAAGTATGGTGGACCGCTCGTGCCTGCTCATTCCGCGCATGACCGGGAAAGTTCTGGAAGCCGATTGGATTGCGGCATCCACCTGCTCCCAGCCGGCGAGGAAGATGGTGCCGGCAACGGAGCCGTCGAAAGGGATTCGGACATCCTGCGGGGAGTCCGTCCTGACGGACTCGCCCCCGATCCACATCGGGAATTCGTTCATGACATCTAACTTACAGGATGCCGCCACAACAAAAAAACGGGCCCTCCGGGAGTGTTTGTCGGAGGGCCCGTTTTTTAGGTTGCTTCGTCTGGCGCACCAGAGCCGGACTTATTTCCCCGCTTTTACCGGCAGCACCGCGCTGTTCGCGGGACTGCCGTTCTGTGAGAGAACCAGCGTCAGATCGCCATTCGGCACGTCAGACGGAACCTGAACATTGATCTGATAGATGCCCGATTCTCCGGGTTGCAGTCCGGCGAACGAGACAACCGCTGGTTCGTTGTTGATGGTGACAGTCGGCTTGGCGACGGCGTTGGCGAGCGGTGATGCGGGGGAGGCGGCTCCGTCCGCCACCGGGTTATCGGTGACGCCCAGGCCGGTTGCCACGAGCACGATGGTCTCGCCGGGCGCGGCCGGCGAACTCTCGCTGATGGCCGAGCCGTTGGCGTGTGATGCGCTGACCAGTCCGCTCACAGCCGTTGCGACACCGGGGTCGGTGGCGGAAAGCTGGATGGGAGCCGGGGTGCTGAGTGCGCCATTCGTACTGACGACCACCTGATACTGCATATCGGGCGTCAGCCGGAATGGAATTTCGGCAGTGAGCTGCGTCGGGCTCACGAAGAGGAGCGGAGCAGGCACGCCACCGATGACCACCTGCGTGCCACCTAAGGTTGTGGGCAGCGGCACCGATGCGGTGGCGGCGGCGGATGCGAGTCCGGAGCCGCCGATCTGCACCAGGGTTCCGGGTGCGAGCGCCGCGCCGGAGACCGGGTTGTAGATATTCAGGGTCGAGTTCGGCGTCAGCTGCGGAACGGTGCTCGGCGTCACCGTGCCGGAAAGCTGGATGGTGACCGGTGCGAAGCCCGGTACCGACGCAGTGGTAGTGACCGTAATCTGCGCGGCCGCCTGTCGTGGTACCCACGTGGAAGCGTAGAGGGACGTTGCCGGATTGGCGAGCGACAGGATGATCGCCGGATCTCCGTTCGTGAAGGTCGAGACCACCCTTCCGTTTGCCACCGTGGCTCCGCAGTTGTTCATGAGCTGGATGGAGAACGGCGAGGGCAGGCCCGCCGGCACGCTGAAGTTGCTCACCAGCCCGATGGGCACCGGGATGATCTGGGTGGGCGTGCAGGTGGCCGAGGTGTCCCTGGGCGCCGGTTCACCCGGACGGTCGCTTTGCACCGCCTGGCTTGCCAGTGGGACGATCAGCGTGACGTTCACCGTTCTCACGTCGGACCCGCCGCCGAAGTTATAGGTGACTCCGCCGCGATAGGTTCCGGCATTCAGATTCGCGGGGTTCACGGAGATCTGAGAGTTTGCGCGTCCCTGCGCCGGTGCGTTGCCGGAAGCCGGGCTCACGGAAAGCCAACTGCCGCCGCTGGCCGCCGCTGTGTAGGCAATGGGCGCTCTCGAGTTGCTGGACAGCTGCACCGTTTGCGCCGGTGGGTTGGTTCCCGCCGCTGAGATGAACAACAGTCCGGCCGGTGACGGCGCCGGTGTCTGGTTGGCCCCGTCCGGTGAAACGTTGAGTACCACCTGGAAGTCCAGAGGCGTATTCAGAACATCACCTGACATCACGCGGATCGTACCGTAATACCCTCCCGGAGCGAGTCCTGCCACAATATTCGGATCAATCGCGAAATTCACCGTGCCTGGCTGGGCGGCGGACGCTGTGCCAGAGCCGCCGCTGATCGAGAGCCAGCTCGCGCCCGGCAGAACACTGGCGGTCCAGTTGATGGGATTGCTGCTTACCGGAGCGATCAGGAACGAGTTCACGCCACCGTTTGGTACCCCGCCGCCAACCGACTGGAATAATGTCCCGCCGGGCTGCAGCGTCATGGTGGAAGCCGTGCCGATGAATAAAGTAACCGGAACACTGGCCGCACCTGCCGAGGTCCGCAGATCAGCAGCCGTCCGATAGAAGCCGGCGGCGAGCCCGGTCGGGTCTGCCGTCACATTCAGACTGACTGAGCTACCTGCGCCGACGGAACCGGGTACGCCGGTCACGGTGCACCAGGCGGCTTCACACGAAGCGCTGGCGAAGCCAATGGAACTCCCTCCCGTATTCTGAACCACAAGGCCCTGAGACTGCGCCTGCGGAGAGGAGGCCGGAGTTGTGAAGCTGATCAGATTCGTGGGAACGCTCAGTTGTGCCGGAGTTGCCGTCACATTGAGGTTCACGGCGACGGACTGGCTCTGGCCCGCACACGGCGCAGGCGCCATGCAGGTCACCAGTACGGAAGCCTGATAGGCGTTGGACGAGGCCGGCAGATTGAGAGCCTGGTTGGTCAGACTGATGGAGACCACTCCGGGAGTACTGCCTCCGATGCCGACGGAAAGCCAGCCGGTACCCGCCGGCGCGATCGACGTGGAGTAGTTGATCGCAGCCGCCCCGGTTGACGTAACGCCAACTGTTTGAGACGGAGGCAGGGCGACCGAACCGACGGGAAGCGCGAACGTCAGGCTGCCCGAACTCACCTGCAGATCCGTGGTGGGGGGGCGGATGGTGAGCGTGAAGGGTGCGCTTCCGGTGGCGACCCGCGGACTCAGCGTGGCGTAGCGGGTAATACTTCTCGATGCCCGTTCCATCGCGGCCGGCGGCGGCGCGGAGTCCGTTACCGTTACTGTAAAGGCGTAGTCGTTCTGTGACTTAGCCGCGGGCGTACCGGTCAACTGGCCATTCGGAGCCAGCGCCAGGCCTTTGGGTAATGAGCCCGCGGTCACGGCATAGGAGTAGGGCGGAATGCCGCCCGCAGCCATGAACGTCAGCGCCGGGTACTGATAATTCACCGTACCGTTTGCCAGAGGCGACGGGGTCAGGATGGTCAGCGGCGCGGGTCCCACAGTGATGGAGGCCGTTCCGACCGCCGAAGCACCTGTCAGGTCCGTGGCACGGACGCCAAAGTTGAAGACACCAACAGTGCTCGGGATGCCGGCAATGGTTCCACCGGGCTGCAGGTTCAAACCATGGGGCAACGCGCCGGAACTGATGGCCCAGGTCAGCGGCGGAGCACCGCCGGTCGCACCCAGGATGGCGTTATAAGGCGTGTTCACCGTGCCGATGGGAAGCACTCCGGAATTTACGCTCAGCGGCGCAGGCGCTGTGAACGTAAAGGTGACAGGGGCCGAGTAGGAAACGCCACCGGCTTCGGTGACCGTCGCCGTGACGGTCCAGGTTCCGGGCGCCTGCACGATTCCCTGAATGGTGCCGGTCTGATTGACGTTCAGCCCGGGGGGCAGGAACGAGAGGGAATACCGATAAGGCAACCTTCCGCCGGCGGCCGAGAGGCTCGCCTGATAGGGCGAGAACGTGATGCCTGCCGGAACCCTGGATGTCAGACCGAGAACAGAGAAGGTCAGCGTCACCGTCACCTTATTCGCGGGAATCGAGCCATCCGACACAAGGACCGGAATGCTGTAGTTGCCCGGCTGCGTGGGTGTGCCGAAGAGCGTTGTCCCAATCAACTGGGTGCCAGGCGGCAGCACCGCGCTGGTGGAATATGAATAAGGGGGCGTGGCTCCGGTCGCCGCAACACTGAGCTGAATTGGCGAACCGAGCGGAATGGTGCCACCGTCCGTACCGGTCACAGTCAGCCCGCCGCTGCCGCCCGCGGGGAGGGCGATGGAGGCCTGGTTCGAGGTGCAGACGGCCCGGCGGTCACTGTTCAGAGGTTGCACGACGTAGTAATAAGTGGTGCCGCCCATCAGCCCACCGCCGCTATCGGTGAAGGTTGTCCCCTGCGTGGTGGCGACGGTCGAGTAGGGGCCGCCATTAGTCAGAGACCGTTCCACGGTATAGCCATTCACGCCAGGCACCGAACTCCAGGTCAGACTGGCGGTTGGGCCGGCGACGCCGCGCCCGCCAAGATCGGTCACGCAGGCAGTGAAAGAGGTCTTCTGGAGCATCTGCACGCTCCAGGAAGTCTCGAAGGGATACTGGGCTCCGGAATAATCCACCTGCGACCAGGAGCCGTCCGCGTTTTGCCTGCCAACCAGGGTTTGCGCCACGCCATCACAGGGGGCGCCCGCCGATGCCAGGCCGCCATACCAGTCAATGGGATTCGTGCCGGAGGGCATGTCCAGCAGGTAAGTGATGGAAGACAGGACACCTCCCGGATCGTGCTGTTCCATCGCTTTGGTAAACGAGTACAGGCCGTACGTGTAAGCCTTCGGGCTGGTTGTGGCATCGCCCCCCGAGTTACAGAAGTTGTCGTGGTAGTAAGTCTCCGCCATGTTCCAGCGCTGATCCGGAACGCCTGCCGCCGTTCTCCCGTTGCCGGTCATCGCGAGTTGCACCATGCCGGATGGTGTCGTGGCCCAGGGTCCCCACGCGAGGGAGTTCCAGCCGTTGTAGCCGAACTGCCCTGGAATCGACGTCATATTTTCATCCCAGGCCGTCCAGACCTGGTTCGTATCCATGACAATCGGCGGAATCGTGAGACCAAAGCCGCGGGAGGCGGCGATCAGAGCGATTGCGTTCCATTGCGAGACAGAATTGTCGTCGTAGTAATAAGCGTCGTTGGAGTTGGCCGCGCAATAGTATTCCCAACCGCCGCCGTTATCGTTGCCGTTCGGATTGTTGTTGTCTCCGTAGTACTGGCAATAGGAAATGCCGTCGACCAGGTCCTGGACCAGGTTCTTATATGTCTGGTTGTAGACGCCAGGTAAGCCAGCCGAGCCAGCCGTACCGGTTTTCGAGACCCCTGCCGGATTACCGCTGGCAACGATGGCGGTGAGCAGCATGCCCGCCTGATATCCCGGGTCGCCGGCGTTGTCGTTACCGGCAATAATCATCTGCCCATCGCTGTTGCCATCAAATGTGAAGGTGCAGGGAGGGGTGGTGCAGGATGTCGCGCCCTGAGCGTAAAGCACCAGCGTCGCGGGCGCCGTGCAGGTAGGCGGATTCACCGAATAGTTGGGTACGCTGCCATCACTGCAGCGGCTGGCCTGCACCGCCGGGTTGTAGTTGATCGTCTTGGCGCCATCGAAGTTGTTGGCTCTCGGCACCAGGAAAGACATGGTTCGCGCAAGCCCGCGCGCCACGTCGTCCGTGTACGGGTCGGTCGCCGGTCCGGTTTCCAGGTGTCCGCTGACCTCAAAGGCCTGGGTATTGTTGGCAGTATTCCCTCCCGCGCTGGAGCAGGCGGCGCCCGAACAGTTATGTCCGCCGTTGGTATCCCAACCGCCCCACGGGACCTGCTGGCTGGCGGAATTGGTCGTCGTTTCCCGCCACATTGTTCTGTGGAGGTACCAGAGCCCGTTGTCCACCGCCATGTTGACCCGCGCCGTCAGAGTGTTGGCCTGCACCACCACGTAATAGTTGCCCGTATAACTGGCAGGCGTGGTTGCATCGGTTACGGTCAGAACCGCCGTGTAGGTTGTGCCCGCCGCCGCTGTGTAAGTGTGAGTGGCGGACAAGTCGTAGGTGTTTGTGACAGGAGCGGCGCTCGAAACAGGGCTGCCATCGCCAAAATCCCAAGTGTAGGTGAAAGAGTCCGATGAGCCGCCCAGGTTCACGGCTGCTCCCAGAGTGGCCTGCACGCCGGTAATGACGGTATGCGGACTCGTCGGTGTCGCGGGAATCCACGGCACGGGCTGCACTACCACCGCCCCATAACCTGCCAGAGTGCATCCGAAGATTGCCGTCAACAGCAGTCCTCCACGTTTGCAGTACGATCTCGTTCCCATATCCAGGAAGCTCCTTTCGCTCTGATTTGGCGTCGTCGGTATTCTGAGTCGTTATTTCGTGCTCTGAATCGTTCTTTCGTTACTACTTAACTTTTGTTATGGGTCTCATTAGCAATCGGACTTCCAGGGTTGCAGGGTCCCGATTCCCATTTCGCCCTTCTCATAGGCCATCGAGGCGCTAAATAGCGCAGCTCTGCGTTATATGGCGCGCACATGCGCTAAATAGCGCAGACCGTGCCCCGGTTTTTTGCTAAAAGCTGAGCCGCAGCGCCACCTGAATCTGCCTCGGAGCCCTGGCTGAGAAAATCCTGCCGAAGGTCAGCGGTTGGTCTGCAAACGCATCCGGCTGGTTGAAATTCGCCCGGTTCAGGCTGTTGAATGATTGGGCTTCCGCTGTCAACTTCAGCTGCTCACGAAGTGCGAAGCTTCGTCGCAGGGACAGGTCGGCGGTGACGAGGCCGGGACCGGTCAGAATATTTCGTCCGGCATTGCCCCAGGTATATGGCTGCGGAACGGCGAAAGCGTTGGTATTGAACCATTCGCGCGGGCTGGGGTTGGCAAGCGACGGGCTTCGCAATACGTTCGGCCGGTCGATTCCGAAGTTGCCGCCACTATTGCCCGTGTTGCTGTTATCCGATGACAGTTCCGGCGTGAACGGACGTCCGCTCTGCGCGCTCAGGATGCCACTCAGTTCGAAGTTGCGGGTGAATTTCCGAAGCGCCATGCCGGATGCCGCCGGGACCTCCCAGACGAATGCCGCCGATGCCAGGTTCCTCGCGTCGAAGCTGGAAAGCGCCCTTTCCAGTCTGTAGTTATGGCTGTTTTGCGGGAAGTTCTGGTCGGAAGAGGTGGGCAGAAACGCTGAGGTATCGTCAATCGATTTCGACCAGGTCCAGGAGGCCAGGGCGGATACACCGTGACTCAGGCGACGTTTGAAGGAAACCTGTAGTGAGTGGTATTCCGAGTTGCCGCCGCTCTCGGTTTCGAGGATGTTGCTGAACGCCGGATACGGCGCTCTTTCGGAGAGATCGGACGCCCCTGGAAACGGCTGATTCACATCCAGAGAACGAGGCAGCTGCGTCCCTTTGGCGCCAGCGTAGGCAATGCTGAAAACTCCGGCCTTTTCAACATCTCTTTGCAGATTCAGGTTCCAGTGCTGCGCATAGGCAGGCTTGAAATTCGGGCTCAGAATGCTGAGCGCCGCCGGCGGAACGAAGCCGTTTGTCGTGGCAAAGGGATTGGCCAGCGTAATCAGCGAAGTCTCAGACGGGAAATAAACAGAAATGGTGAAAAAGGGCGGATTGAAGTACTGGGAGGAATCGACGATGAACATGCCGGCGTCGTAGTAAATTCCGTAGCCGCCACGCACCACGGTATTGCGCAAGGGCGACCAGGCAAAGCCCAGGCGTGGCCCGAACCCGCCCTTCCAGCCCCTGGTGCCGGACCGGGAGAACCCGTTGGTTCCCACCGGAACCGTTTGGCCTTTGGCAAAATCAAAGGTTGCCATCCGGTTCGTCGGGTCGGTTGCGGGGGAATCGTACTCATAGCGGAGCCCTGCATTCAGCGTCAGAGTCCGTGATGCTTTCCAGTCGTCCTGCACATAGCCGCTGAAGGACTTGCTCCGAAGCGTCTGGGGCCCCGTGTAGGTGGATTTGATGTCGAGCGTCGGCAGCCCCATCAGAAGATCGCCAATGCCCAGACCGGTCAGAGCGCCGGTGAAGTTCATCTGGCCGCGGCTGTAGACCTCGATGTATCCGTTCAGTTGCAGGGCACGGAATTCAGCGCCCGTGCGAAGAGTATGCGCGCCGCGAATGATTGTCAGATTATCCGCCAGGTGCAGGGTGTTGTCAGTGCGGTCGATGGGTGTGGGCGCAACGTCCCCCACCCTCGAATAGCCGTTGACTGAGATCCCCGGATACCCATAGTCGCGAGGACTCACCGGAAGGTAGCTGACCCCCCAGAGCTGGTTCACGTTCGTGGTGTAATTTTGCGCGTAGATTCGCCGTACGGCGCGGTTAAAACCCACCAGAATCGAGTTCATGGCGAGAGGTGAGAGAGATTGTTCGAAATGCAGCAGGGCGTTGTGGCCGCGGTCGAAGGAGTAATCACCGAACCCCGGCAGTTCATTCTGATTCTCCGCGAAGGGCTCAAACAGATCTCTGCGACCGTAGCTGTAGCGAGCCATTAGTTGCGATGTTGCGGTGACCTTCTGATCCACTCGGATGGTGCCCTGGTTCTGGTTGCCGGTGCCGATCGGATTGCCGAGGAAATTGCCGGAGGAGCCCGGCAGATTGGGCAGGGGGAACAATGCCAGCACCTGCGCGGCATGGGGGGAGATGAGCGATTTCGGTATCGTCGCGCCGGGGAACGGATCCCCCGTGAAGGGGCTGTCCACTTCGACGCCGAGGCTCGACAGGTCGCCGGTCCGAACCGCTGCGGTCGGCACTGTTCCGAGCTGCGTCAGGCCCTGGTTTTCCCGCAGACCCTCAAAACTGGCGTAGACGAACGTGGTATTCCTGATAGCCGCTCCGCCCGCGCCCACCCCGAACTGATTCCGGATGAAGTGGGGCTTGCTGCCGCCGTCGAAGAAATTGCGCGCATCCAGATCCCGGTTGCGGAGGTAGTCCCACGCCGTTCCGTGGAACTCGTTTGTCCCGCCGCGCGTGATGATGTTCACCTGGCCAGCCCCGGCGCTGCCATACTCCGCACTGTACGAGTTGGTGGCAATCTTGAACTCCTGGATGGCGTCCGCCGAGGGTTCAAGCACGTAGCCGCGGGTGTCTGTATCGTTGTTGTCCGCTCCATCCAGCAGGAAATTATTGGCCTCTTCCCGCCCGCCGTTCGAATGCATGGCGAAAGTACCGCGGGTGGAAAGTTGTGATCCCTCCACAGGCGGGGCAACGCCAGGCAGCAGGAGTGCCAAATGCAGAAAATCACGTTGATTCAGCGGCAGTCCGCGTATCAGGTCCTGATCCAGCACGGCGCCCGCCTCGCCGGAATCCCGCTGTACGGCCGACACCTCCGCGTGGATCTCCACCTGCGTCTTCTGGCCGGCAATGCTGGTCCGGAGGTCGAGTCGGACGCGCTCATCCACCTCCACGCGGATTGCCCGTGTCTTCAGCGGGGCAAAGGAGGACGCCTCTACGGAGATTCGGTATTCAGCTGGCGCCAACCCGGTGAATTCGTAGTACCCGGCGATACTGCTTTGCACGGTGCGTGTCCACGCGCGGGAGACGTTTTCAATCGTGATGGATGCGCCGGGAATGGACTTGTCCGAGGGATCCAGGACGTAGCCCGCTAAGGTTCCGGTATTCACCTGCGCCTGCGCCGGGGAACTCAAAAAAAGTAACACCACTCCGATAAAACCTGACCGCTGGAAAGCTGTTGAAGTCATGGCAGAATTGCGGGACTCATGGCAAGCGGAGGGCCAACCTGTTTTGGGCAGCGTATTGCAAAGGATTTCTGAATCATGCGGAGTCTCATCCTGCTGTTTGTCGCTGCATCCCTGTCCCTGGGTCAGGTAGATCGAAGCGCATTGACCGGGACAGTCCTCGATGCCCGAGGCGTTGCGATCCCCGGCGCCGTGGTTGTCCTGTCCAAATCGGATACGGGGCTGGAGCGACGGACCCGGTCGAATGAAAGCGGTGTTTATCAGCTCACAGATCTGCCTGTCGGGACGTGGACGGCGGAGTTTTCCGCGCCGGGTTTCGACAGTGCGCGTTTCGAGCATCTCGACCAGATTGTCGGTCAGACCCGGACGTTGAATCCGGTACTCGGGGTGGCGGGTTTGCGTGAGCAGGTCACAATCACCGACGCGGTTCCGCAGGTGAGTCAGTCCTCGGTATCCCTGGGTCAAGCTGTTGAACAACATGCTGTGGAGGCGCTGCCATTGAACGGTCGCAACTGGACCAGCCTCACTGCGCTGACTCCCGGGGCGATCGATCAGGGTGGCAGTACACAGCGTTCCATCCGTTTCGCCGGGCGTGGGCGCGATGAGATGAACATTACGTTTGACGGCGTGGACGCCACCGGCATCGTCAATCAGGCGCAGAAGGCCTATGTTCGCCTGGCCATTCCGGTGAGCGCGATTTCCGAATTCCGTGTTGATACGGTGCTTCCCACGGCAGAGAAGGGCGATGCTTCCGGCGCCCAGATTGCCGTCGCGTCACTCGCGGGCGGAAACCGGTTGGGCGGCTCGCTGTTTGAGTTTTTTCGTAATAGTTCGCTGGATGCCCGCTCTCCGTTTGATCTGACTCCGGGTCCGCTGCCGTTCCGGCTCAATCAGTTCGGGGGAACGCTGGGCGGCCCGGTCAGAAAGAACAAGACCTTCTTTTTTATTAACTTCGAAGCAGTCCGGCAGGTACAGGACCAGACGCTCAATGGTTTCGTTCCCGGCGCGGCCATTCGTTCCCTGGTGATGCAGCAATCGCCGGTGCTCGCCCCGGTTATCAATGACTATCCTGTCGGCAACGGTCTGCTCAGTTCCAATGGAGTGCAGCAGTGGACCGGGGTTGCCCGCTCCGTGGACAACGAGTACTCCGAAATGGTGCGCCTTGACCACCGCTTTGACGATTCCACCACCGGATATGCGCGCTTCAGCTATGACGCCGCCGCCACCACCACCCCGCTGGGTGTCCTCACCGACAGGCAACTGAACAAGGCGAAACCGCTCAATGGCGTGGCTGAGTTGCTTCGGGTTTTGTCGCCTTCCATGGCCAACGAGTTCAAGTTCGGCACCAATCAACTCGTGTCCCGCGCCGCGAACCTCACGCCGTTTCCTTACACCGTCAACGTTTCCGGCTTTTCGGCGCTGAATAGTAGTTCTGCCAGTAACCAGGACGGCAGAACCTTCAGCTGGCTGGACAACTTCAGCATGGTGCGAGGCCGTCATGCGTTGCGGGCCGGGGTTGAAATTCGGCGTGTGGAGGTAAATGAGGGCAGTTCTTTTGCCGGGATGCTGACCTACAGTTCTCTTGCGAATTTTGAGACCAACAGCCTGGATTCCGCCGCCTATACAGCCCTGCTGCCCCTGAAGCGCATGCGGAAAACGTCTTATTTTGGCTACGCGCAGGATGAGTACCGCCTCCGTGCCAACCTGATTCTCAACGCCGGGCTGCGTTACGAATTCTACAATGCCTTTCATGAGTCCGCCGGACGGGCGATTCCGTTCGATTTCCAGACCTGCGGCGGTTTTTGCCCGGCCAACAGCCCCTTTCTGTTCCCGGCCAAAAACAATATCGACCCGCGGGTGGGGCTCGCCTGGGCGCCGGAGCGTTTCTCGGGCCACACCGTCCTCCGTATCGGCTATGGCATCTACCATGAGGACGCACAACTGGACGACCAGAACTTTCCCACCGCGAACGACCAGCCGCGCTATTCTCTTTCGCGGGGTGCGCAGTTTCCCGCGTTGAGCTACCCCTTCGATTCCCTGCTCGCGACCGCAACCGGGGTGTTTTCACCCAAGGATCAGGTGCGGAACCGGAAAGATACCTACGTGCAGCAGTGGGTGGCCTCGGTGCAGCAGGCGCTGCCTCTGCGTTTTCTCGGCACGGTGTCCCTGATTGGAAACAAAGGAACTAATATCATGAACCGGGCTTACGTCAACACGCTCAATCCGGCAACCGGGATGCGCCCTTATACGCAGTTCGGGCAGATTGAATTGCGGGCGAAGGACGGAAACAGCCTCTTTAACGCGCTTCAACTGCAGGGGCAACGCTGGCTGCGGCGCGGCTGGGCGATGACGGCAAACTATATGTGGTCGCACGCTATCAACGATGGCTCTCTGGGCAGCGGCGTGGAAGACGTTTTCCCTGAGAACGTTGCCTGCCGCCGTTGTGAACGGGCCTCCAGCGATCAGGATGCCCGCCACAGTCTGAGCGTTTCCACGGTATACGAACTGCCGTTCGGTAAAGGTGGTCTGTTCGGCGGCTGGGAACTTTCCGGCGTGGCGGGCGGACGAACCGGGCTGCCTGTGAATATCACGGTGGACCGGACCGCGGCCGTGATGCCGGATGGCAATGCCGCGAACCAGCGGCCCAACCTGTTGCCGGGTGTTCCCCTCGCTTCGGCGGGGCAATGGCTGAACCTGTCAGCGTTTGCGGTTCCGGCATCGAAGACATGGGGAAACCTGGGCCGAAATGCGTTTCGCGGCCCCGCTCTCTGGCAGGCGGATGTTTCTCTCAGCCGCCGGATTGCCCTGCGCGAGCACGTGGCGCTCGAACTCCGCGCGGAGTGCTTCAACCTGCTGAACCGCGCGCAATATGGGAACCCCCTGGCCGATATTTCCGCACCCGCCAGCTTTGGCCGCATCACGTCCCTTGTGAACACCGGCCCGACCGGCAGTGGAACGCCGCGGCAGTTCGAAATGGTTGCCCGTCTGGTCTTTTGACCGGCGACCGCCTCCTCAGTGAAGCACTGCCGGCTTAAACGTCCAGACGTATCCCAGTTCCGTATCCGGGCGGCGGCGGTAGAAGATCTCCTCCGGACCCCAGAACAACGCCGCGTTCTGGATCCGCAGTTTGGTCGTGTCTGAATCCGCCACCAGGGCGTCCGCCATCAGTCGCAGGAACTGCGCGGGATTCAGGACCTTGCCTTCAATTGCGATCTCCGCCGGAACCGCGTTACGCGGAATCGGGGTCCACGCCTCGGTGTGGAATTCTTTGATCAAGGTTTCGCAGACTCGTGCCACGGTCGCCGGCGTGACTTCGCCCGTCGCGGGTCTCGTGTTCGGCGGCACCATACGCACGGGTCCGTAGACCGGACGCACCGCCACCGACGCCTGCTTTTGCGCCAGCGCTTCCGCCAGCGTGCCGAACAGGTCGGCTTCGGAGAGATAGTGGTCTTCCACCCGGAGGAATTTCAGGGGCTCCCGGCCCCAGGAGGCCAGCACGGACCGCAGCGCCGCGCGCAGACTGCTGGTCTGAACCTGATAGCCCGAAGAAGACGCCGCCATCGTCTTCAGATCGCTCGCGACCACAAAGCGGCTGCCGGGGTTTGCCGGGAAGTATTCCTGAATCAGATACTGCAGCGTCTCTTCTTCCGCCTGGTAGAATCCCTCTGTTTCCGCCGCGGAGAACCGCAGTTCCGCCGGATATGCCGGCTTGGAAGGATGATCGTAGGCGTACGTCAGCGGAACGTTCGGCCTCACCGGCAGCGGATTCGGTTTGGCGTAGTTCATCTGGCTGCCGATTTCAATGTGCAGTACCCTCGGGCGGGAGCGGTCGAGAGCTTTCAGCGTCGCTTTAAGTTTCTCCGCGCCCGTGGAGGCGCGGAATACTCGCAGGTCCCCTTTGCCGGTCTCGGAAGAGCGCAGTACGCCTTCCTGCCAAAAGAGTTCCGGCGAGGTATCGGCATCCGGGCTGAAGTGGGTGCTGATCGTTTTGACCCAGCCCCGGTAGACCGAGGCCGTGCCACGGTCGCGCGAGGTGTCGGTCAGCCCTTCGAGCACTGCCGACGTGTTGAGTCTGCGGAGCGCGTGAATGATCTCGGAATCCGCGCCCACATCGGGAATCGGCGCCAGCAGGTTCGAAGACATGAGGAATACGCCGCGGATGTAGGAGGCGGGGCCAAAGACCTCCTGTTCCTTCTTCAGACCGCCGGACCCGGTAGGCCGGAGTGCGCCCGAAAGCGGGTCCCGCGCGCTTGTCAGCAGTTTCTCCGCGCCGGCAACGCGGAGGCTCCAGTGTTCCTCCGGCGATTTGGCGTCCGCCAGATCCACCAGCGGATGGTTGGAATAGGTAGGCTCGCCGTTGCCGTCATACCCGGTCCGGATGAGTCCGGCCTTTTCCGCTTCTTTCAGGGAGTCCAGCAGGTGGCTTGTTCCATTGCTTCGTTCCAGTTCCTCGCTCATCGCCCCGGAAAAGAGAAGGGTCGCGGCCGCCTTCGGATCTCGCTGCCGGGCCTTCGCCAGCATCGCAAGGATGCGGCGAATTCTGTCCCGCGTAAAGTCCCCATTGATGTGGTCATCCACACTGGCGCTGAGGAATACATATAGAGGTTTGACGGCCGGTTCGGCTCCGCGCGTCACTCGGGTCAGGACGCCGGCCAGGCAACCGGTCAGAAGCAGGCAGGAAATCAGTCTCTTTGGGCTCATCGAAGTGCCTCCAGTGTGAGCAAGCCGGTTGCCAATATCTCTTACCGGGCCTGTATCGTCAAACTATAGAAGTAGTTTAGCCGTGTCCGCCCGCGTGGAATGTGCTCCATTGCCGGGCACAACCGCATGTGCGCGTTAACATCGTAAGTATGAAGCCAGCCACTCTATTGCTGCTGGCAAGTCTCCCTGTCGCAGCTCTTGCCCAGTTCGTTCCCCCGACATTTGCCGTTCCGACTTCCTATACGGGCTCCACCTACAAGCTCGTTCCCCTTGGCCCCGCCGTCGCCGAGCTGGACTACAAAGCTTACATGAGTTCGATTGACCATATCCGCAAAACCCAGGGCGGAAACTGGCCCCGGCCCGGCCTCACCATGGACGATCAGGCGAAAGATATGGCGGGCGAGAAGGCACAATGGGACGGGCGGAAATCGTTCCCGTTTGCGGTTCTGACGCCGGACGGCAGCAGGGAACTGGGTTGCTTTTACCTCCGCCCTTCCGGAAAAGAAGGTTACGACGTGGTGGCCACCATGTGGGTCACCAAAGAGGCGTTCGATGCCGGCTTTGAAGACCAGCTCTTTCGTGACATGAAGGCCTGGGTGGCAACCGCATGGCCGTTCCGGAAGCCCGCGTGGCGCGGTAAAGAGATCACTGCGGAGGCCTGGAAGGCCCTCCCGGCAAAGCAGACTCCCGCTCCGTAGCCCGACAAAAGCCGTTTCATCAGCCGTAAACAATTTCCGGCTACCCTGTCAGGGTGATCACCCGTAAAAACTTCCTCCGGATTGCCGCCGCCGGCGGCGCATCGCTCGCGGTTCGTCCGTTTGCCTCCGCGGCCCCGGATCCCTCGAAGTTCTACTTCGCCCTGATTGCCGATACGCATATCATCGACGGCTTCTACAAGGGTCCGGAAAGCAACGCGGAAGACACGGAGTCGATGTTTAAAACCACGGACCGGCTGGAATCGGCGCGCGGCGTGATCAACTCTCTGCAGCCCCGCATCGAACAGGTGTTTCTGGTCGGCGACTATTTCCACGACTACCCCTCGCCCGATATCGACTTCTACTTTCAGAACGAGACGCGTCTCGATCGCGCCAAAGCGCTGACCGACGGCTTCAAAATGCCCGTGCATGCCGGATTCGGCAACCACGACTACTCCGTAAAGAAAATGTCGCGGGAAAACTCGCATGAACTGTTCCGCCGCAAGTTTGGCCTGAAGCCGTACTACTCGGTGGAGCACAAAGGCTGGAAGTTCATTCATCTCAACAACTTCCTGGGTGATACCTGGACCAGGGGGCATGCGAAGTTCAACCCGGCGATGGGTTCTCTCGGCGAGGAGCAACTGAACTGGTTTGAAGCGGAACTCAGCCAGAACAAGCCCTCCTTCGTCTTCATCCACTACCCGCTTTCGATCGTTGCGCCGCTCGAAGTGAAGGACTACGGCGTCCATTTCCTGATCAAGCGGCACCGGGATACCATTCAGCGGGTCGTGTCGGGCCACTGGCACCGCTGGTTTGAGTTCGGGCGTTCGTTCGGGCCCCAGCACCTCGTCATGGCCGCCACCCGCTACGATCCCAACGCCTACCTGATCGTGGAAGCCGACACCAAAGCCGTGAAGCATGAACTGCTGAACATCGGGCTGGTGGACTGGAATACCCATTTCAGCGCTCCCTGGAAGGCCTGAAAGTGTTTCGGGACACACCGCTTGCGGTCTTTTGCGGCTCCATGGGCCGTTGCGACGTTTCAATCCGGTAAAACGTTTCACGGGCGATGGATTTAGCAGGGCCGGATCTTATAGAATAGTCAAAGCTTAAACGCTGAAAGGGAGTACTATGCTACGTAGCAGTCGTACAGCGCTGCTTGGATTTGCAGCACTGTTCCTCGCCGCAGTATCCGCCTTCGCCCAGTCGGATCTCGGCTCAATCGAAGGCGTCGTAAAGGATCAATCCTCCGCTACCGTTCCCAACGCCACTGTCAAGGCGAAAAACGAAGGGAATGGC
>CAIUOG010000042.1 GCA_903900705.1 uncultured Acidobacteriia bacterium | reverse complement strand
TCCAGCTGAGCACCGCGAGTTCAGACGTGATGGAACTGCCCGACGAGAACCCGCCCGTCTCCGGCGGCGAAATAAACTCGGCGGTGACATCCAGCAGCGAAACGCCGGCAGGCACGTCGATATGGAACTCATACATATTCACGGCATCGCGTTTCCAGGGAAGTGGCTTGCCATTCGCCGAGACTTTGATGCCGGCCAGGTCCTCAATCGGGCCGGTGGGGCCGTGCTCGCCGGGAATCCATTTCGGATACAGCAGGGAAAGCGGTCCGGGCTTCACGGGAAACTGCATGGTGGTGTGCAGCAGACGGCGGGTGGCCTCACTCGCGTCCACGTTGAGACGGATCGTGCCGGGCGTCTGCGCCGGAGCCGTTGCTGACAAAAACACGGCGGCAAAAAGAAGAGAGTTTGCGAGTCTTAAGCGAGCCATTCGAGCCTTTCGTAGCGTTTTTCATGGATGCCGCCGGCGCCAATAGTGCGCACAAAAACATCTTCCAGTGTCTCTGATCCGCCGCGGAGCTCGTCCATGCTTCCCTCCGCGACTATCTTCCCGGCGTTGATGATCGCCGCATGGTCGCAGAGGCGTTCCACCACTTCCAGAACGTGGGAGGTCAGAAAGATGGTCGCGCCGGCGCGGACCTGATCGAGAAGAATGTCCTTCATGAGCCGCGCGCCCACCGCGTCCACACCTTCAAACGGCTCGTCCATCAGGAATAATTCCGGCTTGTGGATGAGTGACGCGGCCATCGCGATACGCTTTCGCATACCCTTCGAATACTCGCCGATCAGCTTGCGGCGTTCATCCGCGAGTTCAAACAGTTCCAGCAGCTCTTCCGCTCTACGGCGGGCCAGCACGCGCTCCAGGCGGTACATCCGCCCGACGAATTCGAGGAACTCCGGACCCGTCAGACGGTCGAACAGAAGCGACTCATCCGGCACCAACCCGATTCTCTGCTTAATCGCGATCTCGTGCGCCGGCATGGGAAGGCCGAGCAGTTCCATGCTTCCGGACGTGGCGGGAATCAGACCGGTGAGCATCCGGATCGTAGTCGACTTCCCTGCCCCGTTCGGTCCCAGAAAGCCGAAGAACGAACCGCGCGGCACCGTGAGGCTCAGTCCGTCCACGACAGCCCGTCCGTCGTAAACCTTGCGCAGATCGTGGACCTCAATAGCCGCTTCAGACATCCGGATGCCTTATGGTAAATCACGGGAGGATTTATGGCGGGTCGCTATGACGCAATTATCGTAGGGGGCGGCCACAACGGCCTGGTCACTGCCGCCTATCTGGCAAAGGCCGGAAAGAGTGTCGTCGTGCTCGAACGTCGCGAAATGCCAGGTGGCTGCGCGGTGACGGAAGAGTTGTGGCCCGGCTACCGGGTCTCCACCGGCGCGTATCTCATCAGCCTGCTGCAGGACCGCATCGTGCGGGAGCTTGAACTCGAACGCTTCGGGTACCAGGTGCTGCCAAAAGACCCCGCGTTTTTCTCGGCATACCCTGATGGCCGCCACCTCTTCTTCTGGCAGGACGAGAAGAAGACGCTCGCGGAAATCGCAAAATTCTCCGCACGGGATGCCGAAGCATTCCCGAAGTACGAAGCCTATCTGGAAAGCCTGGCGGTAGTGGTGGAGTCCCTGTTGCTGGTCACGCCGCCCGAACTCCCACCGAAGAAGCCTGGGGACTTCATCGAGTACCTGAAACTGCTGGGCCGTTTCCGCAAGCTGGGGCCGCGCGAGATTACAGGGCTCGTAAAAATCTTCACGCAGAGCGCCGCGGATCTCCTCGATGAGTGGTTCGAATCGCCCGAAATCAAAGTTACGCTGGCGACCGACGGCGTGATTGGCGCAAATGGCGGCCCCCGTTCCGCAGGCACCGCCTACATCCTGATGCACCACTGCATGGGTGGCGTCGCCGGGAAGCGGGGTCTGTGGGGCTTTGTGAAAGGCGGCATGGGCGCGGTTTCCGAGGCCATTGCAGCTTCCGCCAGGAGCAAGGGCGCGGAGGTCCGGATGAATGCCCCGGTGCGCCGCGTGCTGGTCCGCGACGGCCGGGCTTATGGCGTGCTGCTCGAAAACGGCGAAGAACTGCGCGCTGATATCGTCGCCTCCAATCTGGATCCGAAACTCACTTTCCTGAAATTGCTGGAACCGAAGGATCTCGACCCCGAGTTCCGCGCCGCCATCGAACACTTTCGCGTGGAAGGCACGTCCCTGAAGATGAACCTCGCGCTCGACGGCTTGCCGGACTTCCTCGCGCTGCCTGGCACACCAGGTCCGCAACACGGCGCCACCATGCATCTCTGCCCGTCAATCGATTATGTGGAGCGAGCGTGGGATGACGCCAAGTATGGCCGCCCGTCGCACAATCCCCTGCTTGAGATGACATGCCCCACCATCTACGACCCCGAACTCGCGCCGCCCGGCAGGCACATTATGGGAATCTTCCTCCAATACGCGCCCTACACGCTGCGTGACGCGCACTGGGACGATATTCGCGAACCCTACGGAGACCGGGTTCTGGAAGTGATCGGCGAGTACGCGCCGAATATCCGGGACATCGTGCTGGAGCGTCAGGTCCTGAGCCCGCTCGACCTGGAGCGCCGCTTTGGCATCTCCGGTGGCAACATTTTCCACGGCGAAATGGCGCTCGATCAGATGTTCGTCCTGCGTCCCGCGGCGGGCTACGCGCGCTACCGAACTCCGGTGCGGGGGTTGTGGCTCTGCGGTTCCGGCGCGCACCCCGGTGGTGGGGTAATGGGCGCGCCCGGCTACAATGCGGCGCGGGAAATCCTCAAGGGTTAAAGACAACCCGGATGAAGCGACTCTGAACGCACGATTAATCTTCTTCCATTTCGAAAACAATCGGTCGGCAGGCGCGTTAGCAAAGGTGGAAGGCCTCGAAAGAGAAAATCGAGACCAGCCGGAAAAGGGAGAGGAAGATCATGAAAACCACAATCGTTCGTACCGTGCTGGCGGCAGTTGGAGTATTGGGAATGATCGGGACGCCGGCGGCCTTTGCCGGGGAACGGAATGACGTCCGCCGCGACTACCGTGAAGTTCGCCGCGAAAATGCGGAGATCCGCGTGGACCGTAACAGGCTGCGTGATGACTTCGAGGACGGGCGCTACTGGCGCGCAGCCCGCGACCGCGCCGAACTGGAACGCGAGTATCGGGAACGCAACCGTGTCCGCCGGGATATCCGTGAAGACTGGTCCCGCCGTTAGTCAGCGTCTGGGTCGTTGTTTTGCTGAAATGGACTTGATGATCAGACGTCCCTTGCCGGTCTTCGGCAAGGGCGTCCGGGCGGTGGCCGCAGCCGCCTCGATCACCGCCTGGACAGCGGGTTCGGCAAGCCTGTCGAGTTTATCGATCCGGACAAACCGGTGCTGGTTACCCGCGCCCTGGAGGATGTTCTCCGGGTCCGGCAGGCTTGCTCCGTAGTAGAAGGAAAGCGCGACGCCACCGGAACCGGCGGCCAAACCAACAAACGTGTCGGACGCGCGCTCCGTGGCTGAAAGCCCCATGGCGAGAAAGTTGTAGTTGTCGTACACCAGTTCATTGGCGGACGGGAACTGTTTTCGCAAATGCTTTCGCGCCGCGTTGATCAGTTTGGCAACGGCGGGATCAAACTTCGCGATGAAGCCTGCCAGTTGTTCTTCAGGAGTCATTTTTTCACCGGGAGTTTCCTGCGGTTGATCGCGCGTTTCGCCGGCGTCTGTTTCAGGCGGATCGCCGCCGCCGCGCACGCATACCGAACCTCATCGCGCTTGTCGTCGAGGCCCACCGCAATATCGTCATAGAAGTCCGTCAGTTCCCGCAGCGCCGCGGCGCGGGCCGCCGCGGCGCGCACCGTCCAGTTCTTGTCTCCCAGCGCAAGTTTCACCGCCGCCTTCGACTCCTCGCTGGTATCTGTAGCCAACAGCAGCGCTGCCACAGTCTTGCCCGATGCCTGCCCGTCTTTCAGCAACTGCTCGGCAATCGGCACACCGGCGCCAAACGGCCCCAGCAGACCCGCCGCCTGATTCACGCCAATCAGAAGCAGCGCCCTGGGATCATGCAGCTTCAGCTTCGCATCGCGGATGGAACTCGAAATGAAGTTCGACGAATCCTTCTGGTCCCCCACCAGCACTTCGGAAAGCACCGCCACGCCCATCGGATCCCCCATCGCGTAGAGCGCCTTGGCTGCGGCAAACACGACTTCCGGAGCCTTGTCGTCCAGCGCCGTCCGCAGGCGTGGAATCGACGTGCGGGACTTCATGTCGCCCAGCGTCGCGCAGGCCTGCTGCCGGACTCCGTAGTCCTTGTCGTCCAGCATCGCCTCGATCATGGCGACCGGCTTCGTTTGCGGCCGGATCACGCTCATCGGGATGAGAGCCGAGATACGCTTCACCGGATTCGGGTCCTTCAACCCCTGCTCCAGCACTGCCCACGGATCAAGCGTCTGGCCGCACAGCAGCGTCGCCGTTACGAAAAAGAGAACCAGTTTTTGTCTCATGCCTTCGGGCTTTACCCGCTTCTTAGCTTTCAATACCCATCTGGGTCAGCCGGTAGCGGAGAGCATTCCGCGTCAGGCCCAGCAGACGCGCCGCCTGGCTCTTATTGCCGTCGGCCTTTTTCAGCGCGTTCTTAATCAGTTCCTGCTCAAACTGGTCAAGGCTCATGCCCTCCGGCAGCGCAGGCTCGGCGCCTCCGTTTGAAACCACCGGACGGGTGCGCAGATTCATATCGAGCCGGATGTCGCTCGCATCCAGCTTTTCTCTGAGCGCCATCACCATGCTGCGCTCAATCACGTTCTCCAGTTCGCGGACATTGCCCGGCCAGGAATACTGCAGCAGCTTCTCAATGGCCGCATCGGTGATGCCGGTCACACGCCCGCCCATCTCCGGCGCAAACCGTTCCACAAAGTGCCCCGCCAGATACGGGATATCTTCGCGGCGCTCGCGCAGTGGGGGAATCTCGATCGGCACAACATTCAGCCGGTAATACAAATCCTCGCGGAAAGTGCCGTCTTCGAGGGCTGCCCGCAGATCGCGATTGGTCGCCGCCACCACGCGTACATCGATATGCTGCGTCTTATTGCTGCCCAGCCGCTCAAACTCCCGCTCCTGCAAAATGCGCAGCAGCTTCACCTGAATATTATTCGGGACGTCGCCGATTTCGTCCAGCATCACGGTGCCGGTGTCGGCCTGTTCGAACTTGCCCGGCTTGGAGAAATTCGCGCCGGTAAAAGCGCCCTTCTCATACCCGAACAGTTCGCTTTCCATCAGGTTCTCCGGAATCGCCGTACAGTTGATCTTCACGAACGGGCGGTCTTTGCGTGGCGAATGGAAGTGGATGCAGCGGGCGATCAGATCCTTACCCACACCGCTTTCACCGGCCAGCAGCACGGTGGCGCGCGTGGGAGCCACGCGCAGAATCGTGCCGAAAATCTGCTGCATCGCGGGGCTGCGGCCCACCACGTTGTCCCACTGGTATTTGCGGCCCAGTTCTTCCTTAAGACGCCGATTCTCGTCGCGCAGACTGCGGATCTCCAGCGCCTTGTTCACCACCGTGGTGAGATGGTCCAGCGAGAACGGCTTCAGCAGAAAGTCGGCCGCGCCGGCCTTCATGGCGTCCACGGCGTTCTCCACGGTGCCAAAGGCCGTCATGACGATCACCGGCACCACGGTATCCTGCCGCCGGATCAGTTGCAGCATCTCGATCCCGGTCATCCCCGGCAGCTTCAGGTCCGTGAGAATCATATCCGCCCGGTCGATCAGCGGCAGCGCTTCTTCGGCGCTGCCGGCCTTCACGACATCGAACCCGGAATCGAGCAGTTGCAGTTCCAGGATGCGGCGTAGTTTGTCTTCGTCTTCGACGATCAGGATACGTTTTTTCATTTGGCGCTGTTTGCGATCACAAGAGGTAAATACGTTCGAAATGTGCTGCCTTTGCCGGGTTCGCTTTCCACGGACATGCGTCCACCGTGGCCATCGACGATTTTAGCGACAATCGCCAGCCCCAGCCCCGTACCACCCTGTTTATTGGTGACAAACGGATTGAAGATCGTTTCGATCTGGTCTCGCGGAATTCCGCAACCGTGGTCGGTAATGCTGATCTCGGCATCCGTGCCGGCCACGCGCGTGGAGACGGTAATGGCGGCATCCGGCGCGGAGGCCTGCGCGGCGTTGGTCAAGAGATTGAGGAAGACCTGCTCCATCAGCGCGGGGTCCACCGGGAGAATCTTCACCTCCGGAGAGTACTGCCGGACCAGGCTGACTTTGGCATACTTCGCCGCGCGCTCAATCACCGCCGTAATATCCGCGGACTCCAGGCGCGGCTCCAGAGGCCGTGCGAAATCCAGAAAGCGGGTCACCAGCAGATTCGTCCGGTCCACTTCTTCGCTGATGATCACAGCGAGTTCCCGCGCCACCGCGTTCTCCGCGGCGGTCGACCGGGTCAGCAATTCCGCCGATCCCCGAATGCTGCCCAGCGGGTTGCGAAGTTCATGCGCGAGGCCCGCGGACAATTGCCCCAGCGCCGCCAGACGCTCCGAACGCCGCACCGCGGCTTCGGCATCCACCAGATTTTTGTTTGCGATCGCCAGTTGCTCGGCAGCTTTCTTGTAGCGGGCGGACTCCAGCCGTTTCGCCTCGCCCAGCGTATTCACCAGCACCGCCGCCAGCCCCAGTACAAGGCAGCGGACTTCGAGTGTGTGGACGGACTCCGGATCGATGGTCATCTGCGACCAGTCGATGTAGAGCAGGAAGGACAGATACGCCCCGATCGCGGCGCTCGAAAACAATACGGTACTGCCGAAGCCCATGTAACTGGCGGTCGAAAGAACCGGCAACAGCAACACAGGAAAGTATTCACTGCTGAGCGTCGCTGTCCAGCCCAGCAGCAGATAACAGATGAACAACTGCACCAGGACGGAAATCGCGCGTCCCCTCGGGCTGCTGAGCCACGCGATGCGGCCTTCCACCATCTGGAGGACTCCGAGCGATGCCAGAAAACCCCGCTCCAGCCAGTTGTGCGCCAGAAAAATCAGTGCCGCGAACATCAGCAGCGGGAAAAGGTCCTGAATGCGGATTGAGTACCAGTGCCGGTCTGCCGTCTGCTCCGGCGGCATGAGGACGGGCGTATCGTGGAATGAGGAACTGGTCATGCGACTTCTCTCCATTGTCATCTTTTCACTGCCGCTTTTCGGAACTTTGCCTGTTTTCGCGGCCGATCCGGTGCTGCGACAGGATTTCGCCAAAAGCGCGGACACCCAGGGCTGGAGGGCCTTCGGTGAAGGCGCCGCTGTTGAAGTGAAAGACGCGGCACTGGAACTCCGGTATACAGCGGGCCCGGCGATGAAGCTCGCGTTGCTGCCGCTGCGCACCCTGGATCTTTCCGAAATGAAGTCCCTGCGCTTCGAGGTCCGCACGGACAGCCCGTTTGCCGTGGGCGTACTGCTGGCCGAAAAGAAGCCGGATGGCGGCAACTACACCGCGATCATCTGGTCCAATGGCGGGGCCTGGCAACCCGTCCACCTGACGCTCGCGGACTTCGCGCCGACCGAGGGGAAGAACGACCCGGTCGACAAAGACCACAGGCTCGATACCGATCAGTTGGAAAACCTCGGCATTCTGGACTTTTCCCAGATCTTCGGAGCCATGGCGAAGGGCAATTCACCCGTCTACGCCGAGCCGCACGATGGTCCTCATGTCATTTCATTCCGGAATTTCGAGGTCCTTCGCGATGCGCCGGCTGCCGAACCCGCCGACGCGGTGGATACGTACGGGCACCCGCAATCCGCCTGGTTCACTTTTGGCGGGGCATCGCTCGAAGTAAAGGACTCCACGCTGACCGTGCGCTTCCGGCAGCGCCCGGAGAAAGGTATCGCGTTTTCACGCGTGCTGCCGCTGCGCGATTACAGCGGCGCCACACATCTGAGTCTGGACGTGCAGTCCGATCAGGCGTTGCAACTGGTCGTATCCCTCAAAGAACGCAATGTGAATGGCGTGGAAGGCGCGCGCCACAACACGGACATCTTCATCCCGGCGTCTGACAAACCGGACCATCGGGATATCGCACTGAGTGCCTTTGAGACCGATGGCGGCGGTGGCCGACTGGATCTGAAGTCGATCCAGTCGATCACCTTCCTCGATGTGAGTGGCGAAACCGCGATGACAACTTTGAAGCTCCGGAATATCCGGCTGACGAAGCAGTAAGGGTTATCGGTCGCTGCTTATCTGGCAGTGCTCCCAGCCGGCGCGGCCCGCAGATACTGCACCGGCCATGAACCTGCCTTGCCCAACCGCGCCGCAGCATGGACGGGCCAGTACGGATCGCGGAGCAGTTCGCGCGCCAGCAACACCAGGTCCGCCTGCCCGTTGCGAATCACCATGTCGGCCTGCGCCGGGTCCAGGATGAAGCCAACGGTCGCGGTCGCAATGCCGGCCTCGCGGCGGATTCGTTCGGCAAAAGGAGTCTGGAAGCCCGGGCCGGCCGGAATTTTCGCGTCCGGCGTCATGCCGCCGGAGGAGACGTCGATCAGGTCCACGCCGAGCAGTTTCAGCTGTTTGGAAAGTTCCACGGAGTCGTCCGCCGTCCAGCCGCCTTCCACCCAGTCTGTGGCGGAAATCCGCACAAAAAGCGGGCCCTGCCAGACTTCCTTCACCGCCATTACCAGTTCGCGGGCCAGCCGGGTGCGGTTCTCAAACGACCCGCCGTAACCGTCGGTCCGCCGGTTGCTGATGGGTGAAAAGAACTCATGCAGCAGGTAGCCGTGTGCGCCGTGCAGTTCCACCATATCGTACCCCGCGGCGGCGGCGCGCTTTGCGGCGGCACGGAAGTCGTCGATCACCTTGCGGATGCCCGCGGCATCGAGTTCGAGAGGCTGGCCGTAGTTCGGGGCAAACGGCAAGGCGCTCGGCGCGACCACGGTCCAGCCCCCTTCCTGCGCATCGAGGTAGCGCTCCGGACGCCACGGCACATCCATACTGGCCTTGCGCCCGGCGTGGGCGATCTGAATGCCGATTTTCGCGCCCTGGGAATGAACAAAATCCACAATCTGCCGGTGCTTCGCGATGTGTTCGTCCTTCCAGAAGCCCATGTCGCCAGGCGTGATGCGGCCTTCGGGAGAGACCGCGCTGGCCTCCACAATAATCAGCCCGGCGCCACCCACGGCGCGGCTGCCCAGATGCACCAGATGCCAGTCCGTGGCGAAGCCGTCCTCACAGGAGTATTGGCACATCGGCGACACGCCGATTCGATTGGGCAGTTCGAGTCCGCCCACCGTCAACGTTGAGAACAGGTTCATTTCTCTATTTTGGTGGATGGCATGACGTGACGCCCTGCTTTGTCGATCCGGTTCCCCGATGCATAATGGCGATATGCCCAGTCCACTGTTCGAAGTGACCTGTCCGTGCTGCCAGGGGACCCTGAAAATCGACCCCGAACTTCGCGCGGTCATCTCCCACGAGGAATACCAGAAGCCGCCCGTGTTCGAAGATTTTGCGGCCGCCGTGGCGAAGCACAAAGGCGAAGCCGCCCGCCGCGAAGAGGCCTTCCGCCGGTCGTTTGAGACCGAAAAGAACCAGGGACAGGTGCTCAATCGCAAGTTTGATGAACTGCTGAAGCAGGCCAGGGAAAATCCGCAGGTCGGCAAACCGAAGCGCGACTTCGACTTCGATTAGGCTTCGATTTCGATTAACCCTTCAGCAGCTTCTTCACCACGTTGCCGCCCAGATCCGTCAGCCGGAAATCGCGACCCATGTAGTTATACGTGAGCCGGGTATGTTCAAGGCCCAGGCAGTGCAGCAGCGTTGCCTGCAGGTCATGAATGTGAATGGGGTCTTCCTCGATGTTGAAGCAGAGGTCGTCCGTCTTTCCCACCGTCTGGCCGGGCTTGATGCCGCCGCCCGCCATGAACATGCTGAAAGCAACCGGGTGGTGATCGCGCCCCGCGTTATCCGCTTCGGAAGGATTGCGGATCTCGCACATCGGCGTCCGTCCGAATTCCCCGCCCCAGACCACCAAAGTTTCATCGAGCAGTCCGCGCTGTTTCAGATCTTTGATCAGAGCGGCCACCGGCTGATCGGTGATATCGCAGTTCTTTTTCAGCTTCTTATCGATGTTGGTATGGTCGTCCCAGCTGGCATGCATCAGCATCACGCAGCGGACGCCGCGCTCCACCAGCCTGCGCGCCAGCAGGCAGTTGGTGGCGTAGGGTTTGGTGGGTTCCTTATTGACGCCGTACATCTCCAGCGTCTCCGGCGATTCCTTCGAGAAGTCGAGTAATTCCGGCGCGGACATCTGCATCCGGAACGCGAGTTCGTAAGAGTTGATGCGCGAGGCAATTTCGCGATCGCCGGTCTTTTCCTGGTGCTCCTGATTCAGGTCACGCAGCGCATCGAGCGAGGCCCGCTGTACC
The DNA here is from genome assembly GCA_903900705.1 of uncultured Acidobacteriia bacterium. GTDB lineage: Bacteria > Acidobacteriota > Terriglobia > Bryobacterales > Bryobacteraceae > BOG-234. Next base: position 37,693 of record CAIUOG010000042.1, on the reverse strand, counting down.
GCCTGATTGACACCCGGGGGATTCGAGAGATAGAGAATCGGGTCGCCGCTGCCGCGGAACATGGTGCCGGAGTAGGTGGAAGGCAGGAAGCCGCTGCCAAAGTTCGATTCGCCGCCGCTGGTGCCCGCACCGGAACTGAGAACGACAAAACCCGGCAGATTCTGCGACTCGCTGCCGAGCCCGTAGACCACCCAGGAACCCAGACTCGGACGCCCCACCTGGAGCGTGCCGGCAAACAGCATCAGCTGGCCTGGATGGTGATTGAAGGCCTCGGTGTGCATGGAACGCACCACGGTAATGTCATCGGCGACGGTGCCGAGGTGCGGCATGTAATCGCTGATCTCGATGCCGGACTGGCCGTACTTGCGGAACTGGCGGCGGCTGGCGAGAACGGCGGCGGTCGGTTTGATGAAGGCGAGTTGCAGGTTCTTCGTGAGCGAATCGGGCAGCGGCTTGCCATCCCATTTCGCCAGTTCCGGCTTGGGGTCGAACAGATCAAGCTGGCTCGGCCCGCCTTCCTGGAACAGGAAGATGATGTTCTTCGCCTTGCCCGGGAAATGTGGTTTGCGCGGGGCCAGCGGATTGGCGACGGAACCCGACTCGGCCTGCAGCAACTGTGCCAGCGCGATGGTGCCGATGCCGCCCGCCGCTTCGCGGAAGAACTTACGCCGCGTGGAAATTTGCCGGAATGTACGTTCGTCCATAAGCCCTCTATTCGCGCGTGATGAATTCGTCCAGATTCAGCAGAATGCGGCTGACGCCCACCCAGGGCGCAATAGCCTCCGGATCATTCTTCCGCAGGGTCGCCTGCGTGTCGTAGTAGGAGGCCAGCCGGGCAATCTCTTTCTCGGTGGGCGTCCGGTTCAGTGAAATCGAAAAAGCGAACCAAATTTTGCTACGGAAATCCCCTGAAGCCTCTGATTCTATGCGATTTGCCAGTCCCTGCGCAGCTTCGAAAAAGGCCGGATCGTTCAGCAGATCGAGCGACTGCAGGGCTGTATTCGAGAGCCGGCGGCGCGTGCAGGAGAGCGTGGAATCCGGAGCGTCGAAATTCACCAGGAACGGATACGGCGTGGTGCGCTGATAGTGAATATACACGCCGCGCCGGTATTTTTCCCGGCCCGGACTTTCCACCCACTTCTTGACGGAGTAACCCAGCTCGGCCACGCCAACAGGCTGGAAGGGCTTGATGCTGGGGCCGCCGACGTCGGTATTCAGAAGGCCGCTGACCGAAAGCGCCTCATCGCGAATCAGTTCCGCCGGCAGACGGACGCGGGACTGCCGCGCCAGCAGGACGTTTTCGGGGTCTTTCTTATCCAGATCCGGACGCGCCGTCGAGGCCTGCCGATAGGTACGGGAAAGGACGATCTCCCGAATCAGCGCCTTGTTGCTGAACCCCACCCGGCGGTACTCGGTGGCCAGCCAGTCGAGAAGTTCAGGATGTGAAGGCTTGTCGCCCTGCGTGCCAAAGTCGTCTGACGTACTGACGATCCCGCGACCGAACAGTTCCTGCCAGATGCGGTTGACGGCCACGCGCGCAGTGAGTGGATTTTCGGGTGAGAGAATCCAGCGGGCGAGGTCCAGTCGGGTCTTCGCGGGCTGCTCACCACCGGGCAGGAAGGAGGGAACGCCGGATTCGACGGCTTCACCGGGGTTCTTCCAGTCCCCGCGCACGGCGATATGTGCCGGACCGTAGTCGGACCGGTCTTCCATCACGTAGGCCATGCTCAGAGCCGGGAAGGTTTTGTCGAGTTCGTCGAGCTTTTCCTTTGCTTCCTTGATTTTCGCGGTCAGTTCCTTATCCTTGCCGAAGCGGGGACCGGGACCGCGCAGAAAGCGTGCCGTCAGGGTGCGCGCGTCGCGCTCCGAGCGTTTTTCGGCGGGCGTCCGCAGGATGCGCTCGCCGTGGTCCACACCGGCCCGGATCTCGGTCACCTGGAAGTCCCAATCGAGTTCCAGACCCGGGTGATCCATGGTGCGGATCATGTCGGCCTCCCAGACCTTCTGCAGTTCGGGAACCTTATACTGCGCGATCAGTTCCGCGCGCTTCTTCTCATAGTCCGGACGCGCTCGCAAAAACGAACCCATTTCGCCTGGTACGGGGACTTCAATATCCGTCTCGTCGGCGGCGTTGAAGTAGGCCAGCATCTTATAGAAGTCTTTCTGCTGGATGGGGTCGTACTTGTGGTTGTGGCACTGCGAACAGCGCAGGGTGATGCCGAGGAAGACGGTGCCGGTGGTGCCGACGCGATCAATCAACTGGTCGAAGCGGGCCTCGGTGCGGTCCACACCGGCTTCCCGGTTGGTCATGGTGTTGCGGTAGAAACCCGTTGCCACGCGGTCTTCAGGCGTCACGCCGGGAAGTTCGTCGCCCGCGATCTGCAGGGTGACGAAGCGGTCATACGGCATATCCCTGTTGAAAGCATTGATGACCCAGTCACGATAGCGCCAGGACCAGGGACGGATCAGATCTTTCTCAAAGCCATCGCTGTCGGCATAGTGCGCGAGATCGAGCCAGGAGCGCGACCATTTTTCGCCGTAATGATTACTGGCGAGCAAATGGTCCACCTGGCGGGCGTAGGCGTCGGGTCGGGTATCGGCCAGAAATTCCGCAGTCTCCCCCGGGGTCGGAGGAAGACCGGTGATATCGAGGGAAGCGCGGCGGAGCAGGGTGGCTTTATCCGCATCGGCCGAGGGGGCGATCCCTTCTTTTTCGAGACGCGCCAGCACAAAACGATCAATTTCGTTGGCAGCCCAGTCGGTACGTTTGACGGCGGGCGCGGCGGGATGCTGAATCGGTTCCCAGGCCCAGTGCCGCGCAGCGGAGGCCGAGGCAGGCCAGTGCGCGCCTTCGTCGATCCAGCGGGAGAGAAGTTCAATCTGCGCGTCAGTGAGTTTGGCGCCGGCGGGTGGCATCACCTTGCCGGTAGACCCCTTCACCATTTCGATCAGGCGGCTTTGCTGAGAATGGCCCGCGGAGAGGACCCGTTTCGCGGAATCGCGGTCATCGAGCCGCAGCCCGGAGAGGTGTTGCTTCGAGCCATGACAGACGACGCACTTCTGCTGGAAAATGGGCAGAACTTCGCGCGTGAAATCGACGCCCGCGCCGGACGCGGGGATGACCAGACAAAGTAGTAATATCGAAAGCCGCATAGAAGCCGCTTTGATTTTATACTCTTCCGGGGCGTAAACGATTACCGCGGCGGCAGAACCTTCATCGACGGTGCGGAACAGCGCCCGGCGCTGGCCGTGCAGGCACGCGGAGAGAGGTTCTTATCAAGACAGATGCGCGCTTCCTGCAGCGCGCCGTTGGTACAGGTGGCGCGGAAGGCGGCAGGCGGAAAGCCGGGATTCGCGGCGGCGAACTGTGCTTCAATCTGGGCGGCGCTCTCGCTGGTCTGCGCTTTGAGGGACGTCAGTTCCGACGGGATTTTCACGCTGTCCCGCGCCTGCCGCAGTTTGGCGAAATAGTCGGCGGAGGAGAGGCCGGTGCAGGCGCCGTGATTCGTCCATTCGTGCTGAATCAGACTTTCGGTGGGGATGTGCCGCAGAGTAGGGGTGATCACGTCCTGCGAGACGGGACTGCCGGGCGGGCACTTCGGCTGCTGGGGCTGTTCATTCTGAGGCCACATGCCGTGTACGACAAAACCGATGTTTTTTCCCGCACCACACTCACGGGGATCTTTGTTGCCGCCCGGAGCGGCGCAGAAGTCGGGCGCCCAGGAGAGCGTCAGCAGGTAGTAGTCGAACGGGACGCCGGCCTCGGCCTTGCCGGCAGCGGCGGGTTTGCGTTTCGGAAAGGCCCCGGAGACGATGAGGAAGAGTAGTCCGGCAAGGAGCAGGCAGCGCTTCAGCATGATTCCTGAGTTTAACTCCTGAGTGCCAGCCAAACCGCTACAGTAAAGAATTAAAGAATCATGAAACTGCTGCCCCTGTTGCTTGCTCTCGCCGCCGCGGTCCCGGTGTCCGCCAAAACGAAAATCGTTCTGGTGGGGGATTCCACCGTCAACGATCAGGGAGGCTGGGGAACGGGGTTCCGCGCCAGTTTTGGCCCGGATGTGGAAGTGATCAACCTGGCTCTCAATGGCCGGAGCAGCAAGAGTTTCCGGGATGAAGGCGCGTGGACGCCGGCGATTGCCGCAAAGCCCGACTTCATCCTGATCCAGTTCGGCCACAATGATGTGCCGGGGAAAGGCGCCGACCGTGAGACGGATGCCAAAACCACCTATCGCGCCAATCTGAACCGTTATATCGATGAAGCCGTGGCGGCGGGGGCGAAGCCGGTGCTGGTGACGTCGATTGTGCGGCGCGTTTTCAATGCGGACGGGACCATCAGGGCCGATTCTCTGGTGCCCTATGTGGAGGCGGCCCGCGCGGTGGCGGCGGAGCGCAAAGTACCCCTGATGGATCTGTATGCGCTCACCAAAGCGCAGTCGGAGAAGCTGGGGAAGACGGGCGCGCTGGCGCTGCACGCCACCACGGCGGACGGCAAGCCGGACACGACGCACCTCAGTCCCACCGGTCGCTACACGGTGGGCGTGATGGCGGCGCGGGAGTTCGCCCGCGTGGCGCCGGCAGTGCGGGCGCAACTGGTGGAAGGCGTGCCCGCCATGCAGGTGGTGGTTTCGGCGGACGGCAAGGGGGACTTCAAAACCATTCAGATGGCGGTGGATCACGCGCCGTTCGTCACGGCGGGGCAGCGACTGGTAATCGAGATCCGGCCTGGCGTCTATAAAGAGCGCGTGATTGTTCCGCAGGACCGACCGCGCACGACGTTTCTGGGCACAGACGCCGCGAAGACGGTCATCACCGCCGACATGAATGCCGGCAAGGCGGGTGGCACGTTCCTTTCAGCCACCGTGGATGTGGAAGCGCCTGGCTTCGAAGCCGAAAACATCACGTTCGAGAACACGTTCGGGCCAGGCAACGGCACGGGTTCTCAGGCGGTGGCGATCAAGGTTCATTCCGACGGCGCGGAGTTCCGCAAATGCCGTTTCCTCGGCTGGCAGGACACCCTCTACGCCGCCACGGGCCATCAGAAATACAAGGACAGTTATATCGCCGGGCATGTCGATTTTATCTTCGGGAATGCGGCGGCGATCTTTGAAAACTGCGAGATTCACAGCCTGGCGGACGGCTACATCACGGCCCACTCCCGCACAGCCGGCGACATGCGGACTGGTTACGTCTTCATGAAGTGCCATCTGACCGGCGAAAACACGCAGAAGGGCGTTTATCTGGGGCGGCCGTGGCGACCGTGGTCGCGGGTGGCCTACATCGATTGCGAAATGGACGCGCATATCCGCGCGGAGGGCTGGGAGAACTGGCGGGATCCGAACAATGAAAAGACGGCCTGGTACGGCGAATACGGTTCCACGGGCCCGGGTGGCAGCGCGAAGGGGCGCGTCGGCTGGTCACGGCAACTCACGGAAGCGGAAGCAAATGCGCTGGTTCAGGAATTAGCCGGGAAGTAGAGGCTAAAAGCCGAGCCGCAGGGCCAACTGAAATTGTCGGGGAGTGCCGGTTCCGGTGGGGCCGTTGTTCACCAGGGTGGTAATGCGGCCGTAGGTGGCCGGCACTGAGATATCGGCGAGCGGCGGGCCATACTGCGCGCGGTTGAGCAGATTAAAGCCCTCCGCGCGGAACTGCAGGCGAAGGCGTTCGGTGAGGGAAATGGAACGGCTGAGCGAGGCATCGAGTTGCCATACGCCCTTTGCCCGCAACAGATTCCGGCCCGCGTTGCCCCATTTACCCGGCGCGGGCACTGTGAAGAGACCGCCGGAGACATTGGGGCGCTGGTTGGTGGCGTAACCATCGGGCAAATCACCGGAAGCCCGGTCCGCCGTTACGTTCACGGGAAGCCCTGTCCGGGCGGTCGCAATGCCGCTGAACTGCCAGTCGCCGAAGAGCCTGTGCGCCACTCCGGGACCAGCCGTGAACGGCAGCAGATAGACGGCGTTGGCATTGAACACCTGGCGGACGTCCTGATCACTCGAAGCCTTTTCACAGGCGCGGCAGTTGATGTTCTGGGGGAAGACGGCCTCGCCGCCGCCCGTGGCGCCATCGTTAATCGAATGCGCCAGAAGGTAGTTGGCGGAAAACAGCAGCCCCCTCTGAAAGCGCCTTTGCAGCGAAAGCTGCAGGGATTCGAAGGTGGAATTGCTGTTGTTGCCACGATACTCCACAATTCCGAACGCGGGGTAGGGGCGCGTGCCGGTGGCGGGATTGATGCCGTTCACGTAACTGGTGGTCAGCAGATTGGTGCCCTTGCTGCCCGCATAGGACAGGGTGCCGGCAAAGGAATGACCGAGTTTCTGCTGGACGGAAAGGCCCCACTCGCTGACGTACTCGTCTTTGCGATGGCGGTCGAGCAGGCGGGGCGTGACGACGCCGGACGCCTGGGCGATAAACGGATCAACGGGATAGGCGAGCGCCGGGATTCCGACGCGGGTCAGGCTGTAGCGCTGCACGTCGTTCGCGATGGGGAGGTTCTGGTCATCCAGTTGTCCGTCGCCGTGATAGATGCCCGCGCCAAGGCGCACCACCGTATTGCCGCCGAGGGCATCAGGAGCCCAGGCGAGAGAGAGACGGGGATCGAGATCGAGCTTGTTGGGAAAGGTGAAGTCGCTGCCGGCCGGGCAATAACCGCCGGGACCGCAGGTATTGAAATCGAAGGGAAGTGCGCGGTTCTGCGTTTCGTGAAGAACGTTGTAGAACTCGTAGCGCAGCCCCAGATTCAGGGTCAGGTTCGAACGGAGCTTGTATTCGTCCTGAAGAAAACTGAAGACCTGCGTCTTGCGCTGGTGCTTCATGGGCAGCAGCGCGGTTTCGGTGGCTTTATCGAGAAGATTCGCGGCGAAGTTGGCGAGGCTCGAATAGGTGAGTGTCCCGGTGAAGGAGTTGCCCTGATCCATCTCGACGTAGCGGACTTCCGCGCCCGCTTTGATGAGATGCCGTCCGTGGATCCAGTTGAGATTATCCAGCCAGGAAAGCGTGGTTCCACGCTCATCTTTGGTGGAGCCCGCATTAACGGAACTGAGGCCGGAGACCGCCACGGTATAAGCCAGCGGCGACTGTGTCTTCGTGTGGGTGATCTCCTGGTTGAAGCCGAACTTGTACTCGTTCGTCACCGTGGGCGAGACCACCTGCAGCAGCGTCGCCGCTCCGTTTTTCGGCAGGGTCACAACGGCCTGAGTCTGCCCGATACTGCCGGAGGGCACGTTCGAAACGGCCTCATCCTGGCTGTAGCGAATAAAGCCGGTGAGCGAGTCCCGAAAGCGGTGATCGAGCCGGAATAGTCCGGTATTTTCGTCCACCTTCTGAAGGCCCTGGAACGTATAGGACGCGGTGCGGGCGTCGAGGGCAGGCCCATTGGCCTTCGGGAAGGCAGACACCACGGTGGCCAGTGCGGACGCCACCGTGGCGCGGAAGGAATCCAGCGGGACAAAGCCTGTCAGGGTCTGGCCGAGGCGCTGGTTATAACCTTCCCACGCGCCGAAGAAAAACGTCTGGTTGCGACGAACCGGGCCGCTGAGGGACGCCCCGTACTGGTTCAGGCGGAAGGGAGGGGGCGTTGCGCCATCGAAGGGCGAGCGGGCATTCAGAACATCGTTACGGAAGTATTCGTAGAGGCTTCCGTGCGGGTCGTTGGTGCCGGAAGGCGAGGTGACGGAAATCTGCCCGCCGGAAGAGCCGCCCAGTTCTCCGGAGTAAAGCGCGGCTTCCGCGCGGAATTCGCCGATGGCTTCGGTGGGAATCGTCATTCGGCCCTGTCCGCGTTGCGCCTGGTTGATGATGCCGGTTGCATCGACGCCGTCGAGAGTGAAGTTATTGTCGTCGAGACCGCGCCCGGCAAAACGAATGGACTTCATATTGCTGCCGCCGCTGTCGATCGCGCCAGGCACAAGGGCGGAAAGACTGTACCAGTTGCGGCCATTCATGGGAAGCTCGGCAACCTGTTTGCGTTCAATTCGCCCGCCGAGAGACGCCCCGTTGCGGTCGAGGTCCGCCACGGTTTCGGAGACGGTGATCTGTTCGCCCTTCCCGGCGATGGACAGCGTGGGATTCAGAGTGCGCGTGGAACCGACGGTCTGCCCGACATTCGAGATCCGCAGAGTGGCGAACCCGGCTTTCGCAACGGTCACGGTATAGTCGCCAACGGGCAGATTCGGGAGCGCCCACGCGCCCGCTGCGTTGCTGACCGTTTCGCGAACCAACCCGGTGGCAAGCAGTTCGGCCCGGATGTGTGCCGATTCGATCACGCCGCCTGTGGCGTCACGAACGGTTCCGGTCAGCGACGAGCTATCGACCTGCGCATGGCAGACCAGTGCAGTAAGAGAAAGAAGGAAGAGGCGCCGCAAGCGAGGATTATGGCAAACAGAGATGAAAATACGGTGACAGGCGGGTTGCATTCCGCCATCGGCTCCCGGAGGACGGGCGGCGGGGGGAACAGTGTTAACCTGAAACTTGTCAGGTTCCGGGCTCCGTGCAATGGGCGGCCGCAAACCCCGCCAGATCCGGAAGGAAGCAACGGTAGTGGTTTAACCTGTGTGCCGCGGATCACCCGGGGCCTGACATAAAAACCCCCATGTATCAGGTCATCGCGCGCAAATATCGTCCGCAGTCCTTCGACGATCTGCTCAATCAGGACCACATTAAGACTACGCTGCGGAATGCGATTGAGCAGAACCGGATTGCGCATGGGTACATCTTCAGCGGGCAGCGCGGAACAGGCAAAACGACGACGGCGCGCATTGTCGCCCGGTGTCTGAACTGCGTCGAGGGGCCGACCGATCAGCCCTGCGACAAGTGCGCGAGTTGCCTCGAAATCACGGCGGGCGGTTCGCCGGACGTGATTGAAATCGACGCGGCGTCGAATCGCGGCATCAATGAAATGCGCGAACTGCGGGAGAACGTCCGCTACCAGCCGTCGCGCGACCGCTACAAGATTTTCATCATCGACGAAGCGCATCAGATCACCAGCGAGGCATTCAATGCGCTGCTGAAGACGATTGAGGAGCCGCCCGAGTGGGCCGTGTTTATTCTGTGCACCACGGAATCGCACAAGATCCCGGCGACGATTGCGTCGCGGTGCCAGCACTTCAGTTTCCGGTCGGTCGATTTCAATGACCTGATTGACCGGATGCGCGAAATCTGCGCGTCGGAAGGCATTGAGGCGGACGACGAGGCGCTGGCGGTGATCGCGCAATCCGGCGAAGGTTCGGTGCGCGACTCGCTTTCCGCGCTGGACCAGGCGATTGCGTGTTGCGGTAACAAACTGGAAGCGCTGGCGGTGCGGACGCTGCTGGGTGCGTTCGGCATTGATGCCATGGCGCAGGTGACCACGGCGCTGGCTAACCAGGAAGGCGGCACCATGCTGAACCTGGTGGATGAACTGGAACGCAATGGCGGCAGCCCGCAGCATTTCTCGCGCGAACTTTCGCGATATCTGCGGAATGTGCTGGTGGCGAAGATTTCCGGCGCGGAATCCCGGCTGATTGCGGCCAGCCCGTCGGAACGCGCGGAACTGACGCGCATCTCGGCGGCGTTTACCGAAGAGGATTTGACCCGTTACCTGCAGCTTTCGCTGGACCTGTTCCGGGACCTGCAGTTTTCCCTGCAGCCACGCTTCCATCTGGAACTGGGACTGCTGAAGATGGTGCAGGCCGGGAAGCTGGTGGGAATTGAAGAAGCGCTGGCGAGCCTGGGCAGCGGTCCGGGCCGGAATCCGGAACCGCCGCCGCAGCGCCCCGTGGGAATGCAGACTTCGACCGCGCCGGTGGCGCGTCCGGCGATGCAGCCGGCTGCCACGCCAACTCCCGTGCGAACGGGACCGTCGCCGTTTGAGCTGGACCGGATGAAGAAGGCGGCCGCGCCTATGCCTGCGGCCGCGCCCGCGCCAGTTGCCTCGCAACCTGCCGCCGCGCCACCGCCCTCCGACGCCGACTGGCGCTCGCGGCTCTACGACGCGATGGTGGAGACCGGTCAGAAATTCTCGGCCGACGCGGTCTCGCAGTCCGACGTCGCGATGGTCAATAATGAGCTCGTCATCACCACGACGAAGCAGTTCCAACTGGATCTGGGGCGGAACGAAGTGATGGAAGCGCTGAAGCATCTGGGCCAGGCGGGGCTTCGGTTTAAGATTGTGTTCGGCGAGGTGAAAGCCGCGCCCGCTGTAGTCCGGAAACCGGCCGCGCAGGATGACGAAGTGACGGAACGCGCCCTGAACCATCCGGAAGTGCAGCGTTTTCGTGAATTGTTCGGCGGCGAAGTTCGCAACGTCCGAAACCTGAAGGAGAGCTGATTCGAATGAAAATGCCCGGAAACATGCAGGGGATGATGAAGCAGGCGCAGCAGATGCAGGAGCGCATGCAGGCGGAAGTGGCGGCGATCCGCGTGGAAGGCTCGGCCGGCGGCGGCATGGTCACCGTTAAAATCGACGGACACAAGAATGTTCTGGGCGTGAAGATCGATCCGGAGGTTGCCGGAGACGTGGAAATGCTGCAGGACCTAGTGCTGGCGGCCTGCAACGATGCCGTGAAGAAGGTCGACACGGAATCGCAGAAGAAAATGAGCGGCATGCTTGGTGGTCTTGGCCTGCCCCCCGGTCTCTTTTAAACTCACCCTTCGTCTACAATTTCCTCTATATGGCCGATTTCGCGGAGCCGCTGGCACGGCTGATTAACGAGTTCAAGCGGCTGCCAGGCATCGGACAGAAATCGGCGCAACGCATCGCCTTTCACATCATGCGGTCAAGCCGGGATGACGCGGAGCATCTGGCGAACACCATCATGGATGTGAAGGACAAACTGCGGATGTGCACGGTCTGTAACAACATCAGCGACGCGGAACTGTGCCAGTATTGCCGGAATCCGGAGCGCGATCAGACGGTGGTCTGCGTGGTGGAGGATCCGAACAATATTGTCGGCGTGGAAGTGACGCGGCAGTTCAACGGGCTGTACCATGTGCTGGGCGGCGCGCTTTCTCCGCTGCGGGGAATCGGGCCGGAGCAACTGCGGATCAAGAGCCTGGTGGAACGCATTGGCAAGGGTTCGCTCCAGGAAATTATCGTCGCGACGAACCCCACGGTAGAAGGAGAGGCAACAGCGGTTTATCTTTCGAAACTGCTGAAGCCCCTCGGCATGAAGGTCACACGAATTGCGATGGGCGTGCCGGTGGGCAGCGACCTGGAATTCGCGGACGAAGTGACGATGTGGAAGGCCATGGAAGGCCGCCGCGAAATCTAACCCATATTCTGTCTGAGGAACTTCACGCCCTCAAACGCGATGGATTCGGGTGTTTTTTCGATGTCCCGCCAGATTGCCGCGGCGGAGGACAGGTCACCCAGCGCGAAGCCGAAGCTTTCGATGGTCAGCCAGCCATCGTAGTGAATGTCGCGCAATGCCTGAAAAACAGCGGGCCATTCGACATGGCCGCTGCCGGGGATGCCGCGATCATTCTCGCAGGTATGGACATGCTTCAGGTGCTTCGCCACGGTGCGATAGCCAGCCGCGATGTCTTTCTCTTCAATATTGGCGTGGAATGTGTCGAACAGGATGCCGACGTTCGGGTGACCAACCTGATCGCAGAGCGCAGCCGAGTCCGCCGCTGTGTTCAGGAAGAAGGTTTCGAAGCGGTTGAGGGGTTCGATGGCGAGGGTGACGCCGTTGGCGGTCAGCGTATCGCCGAGTGCCTGGTAGCCTTCGACGGCGCGGTTCCATTCGTCGGTGGTGCGGCGGCGGCCGGGCAGGTAACCGACGGGGCTGTAGAGCGGGCCGGCGATGATTTTCGCGCCCACGTCGGCGGCGGTCTTCACGCAGTCTTTCATGTGGGCGATGGTATTGCGGCGCACATCGGCATCGTCACTGATGAGGCTGAAACCACTCACCAGCACGGAGCAGATGGTGCATTCGAGGCCATTGGCTTCGAGGCCCTGGCGAATGTCGGTGGTGAGAAAGTCGGCCGGGCGGAAGAGGGGCAGTTCCACGCCGTCGAAACCGTTTTCGCGGATGACCGGCAGGAGCGGGAGGTTGGACTTCTCAAAACTTGCGGACCAGATAAAGGTATTGACGCCGAATTTCATCAGCCCTATCTTATACCCGGCACAAATGAAACAGGGGGATGCGAGCGCGTCCCCCCGTTTCGGCGTTGCAGAGAGCTATGCGAGTTCAGAAGTGACGGTGATCTTCGTCTTGTAAAGCTTCGAAACCGGGCAGCCGGTCTCCGCGGCCTTGACGGCTTCGGCGAACTTGTCGGCGTCCGCGCCGGGAATCACGGCGTGCAGAGCGAGGTGGCTTTCGGTGATTTCAAAGCCGGTGTCCAGCTTTTCGAGAGTGATGGTGCACTCGGTATCGAGGCTGGTGGCGGTCATACCGCGCGCACCCAGCTGGCCGGAGAGCGCCATGGTGAAGCAACCGGCGTGGGCCGCTGCCAGGAGTTCCTCAGGGTTCGTCCCCTGCCCTTCTTCAAAACGGGCTGAGAACGAGTACGGGGTCGTGTTCAGCGTGTGGGTCGCGGTGGTGAGATTGCCTGTGCCACCTTTGAGATCGCCTTGCCAGTGAGCTTTCGCGGTACGTTTCATAAGTCGTTTGGATGCCTCTTCCGGATTGTACGATTCAGGTTCCGCAGCGCGCTACCATAGCGAAAAGCTCAGAAGCTGAAATCCCGGAAGGAGACCTCTTGCGTAAAATTCTTTTCCCTGCCGCTCTGCTGTTGCCGCTGACGCTTCTCGCGCAGGGACGTGGCGGAGGCGCGACTGCCGCCGTCCCGCCACCCGCCGGCACTGTGAATCGCGACTTTGTCCGCGAGAACTACACCAAGTTCGAATATAAGATTCCGATGCGGGATGGCGTGAAACTCTTCACGTCCGTCTACATTCCGAAGGACGTGTTCAACGAGAACAGGACGTATCCGATGATGCTGCAACGCACCGGATACAGCGTCGCGCCGTACGGGATCGATCAATATCGGGCGAATCTGGGGCCTTCTGAGCTGTTTGCCCGGGACAAGTTCATTTTTGTTTATCAGGACATCCGCGGGAGGTATCTGAGCGAGGGCGACTATGTGGTGATCCGCCCCCATAAACCAGTCAAAAATGGTCCGAAGGACACGGACGAGAGTACGGATACGTACGACACGATTGACTGGCTGGTGAAGAACGTGCCGGGCAACACGGGGAAGGTGGGGATGTACGGCATTTCGCAGCCGGGTTTTTATGCGACCGCGGGCATGATTGACGCGCACCCCGCACTGGTGGCATCCGCCCCGCAGGCACCTGTGACGGACTACTACATGGGCGACGATTCCTATCACAACGGCGCTTTCATGCTGGCGCACCGGTTCAATTTCTACATGGGGTTCCGGGCTCGTGAAGGCGACCCGGAACCGCCACAGCCCGCGCTGCCCTTCCAGTTCGGCACGCCGGATGGCTATGAGTTTTTCCTTGAAATGGGCTCGCTCGCCAATGCGGACGAGAAGTACTTCAGGCACAGGCAGCCGCTCTGGAACCTGAACGTGGACCACACCAGTTATGACGAAGTGTGGCAGAGCCGAGCCATCTGGAAATACCTGAAGAACATCAGGCCAGCCGTGATGCTGGTGGGCGGCTGGTATGACACGGAAGACCCGCAGGGGCTGCTGCGACAGCATGATTTCATGGAACACAACGGTCCACCCGCGGTGGACATGCTGGTGATGGGGCCGTGGAACCACGGAGGCTTCGCGCGGGGGGATGGCGACCGGCTGGGCAACATCAATTTCGGTTCGAAGACGGGTGTTTATTACCGAGAGAAGATCGAATTCCCGTTTTTCAGCTACTGGCTGAAGGGCAGGGGTGACGGCAAGTTCCCGCGCGCAAATGTATTCCAGACCGGTACAAACCAATGGCGGAAGTTCGATGTCTGGCCTCCCGCAACGGCGAAGGCGACGGCGGTGTATCTGGATGCCAAGGGTAAACTTGCGTGGCAACAGCCGTCGCAGACCGCGTTCGATGAGTATCTGGCGGACCCGAACAAGCCGGTGCCTTATGTGGGGTCGCTGATCGCCACTCGTGTTTCGGGCAGCTACATGACGGAGGACCAGCGATTCGCCGCCACGCGCCCGGATGTGCTGGTTTACAAGTCCGATGTGCTGGACCACGACGTGAATGTGTTTGGGCCAATCTCAGTGGATCTGAAGGTTTCGACCACAGGCACGGATTCGGATTTCGTGGTGAAAGTAATCGACGTCTTTCCGGGCGATTTTCCCGATTACAATGCGACCTCTTCCAGCGGAACGACGACGCCCGGCGCAGCGGGCGTTACGCCCGCCTCCACCATGGGCGGGTATCAGCAACTGATCCGCGGGGAGCCGTTCCGGGGCAAGTTCCGGAAGAGCTTTGAGAAGCCCGTGCCGTTTGAGCCGGGCAAGCCCGACCGCATTACGTTCGCCCTGCCCGATGTGGCGCATACCTTCCGGGCCGGGCACCGGATTATGGTGCAGATTCAGAGCAGCTGGTTCCCGCTGAATGACCGGAATCCGCAGAAGTTCATGGATATTCCGAAGGCTCTTTCGACTGACTTCGTGAAGGCAACGCAGCGCGTATATACGGGAGGACCGGACGGCTCGAAGATCACCATCGCGATTGAGCCCTGAGCCCCGTCCGGGTGCAGTAGACTGAAGCTTCGGACCAATTGACGGCGCCCTTTGACGGCGGCAGCGGAGGTGGTTTGCACATTGCACTCAAATCCGAGTTTCTGGCCCGCCCGCAGGCGCTTTTCTGGGAGGCGGATTCCGGCCTGAAACTGCGGTGGTTTCGAGCCATCGGGAGCGATCCGGCGAAGGCGGACCGGCACAAACTGGCAGGCCAGGCGCTGCCGGATTTGCTGGCCCCGACGGACACTGCCGGCGCCACACTGCTGGACGCCCATCACCGGGCATTCGCCGGGAGAGCGGTGCAGTTTGAGTTCGGAATCGACGGTCTCTACTGGCTGGGTCTGGCAGAACCCCTGCGCGGCGAGGCTGGTGAGATCCGGGGTGTTTCCGTGACGCTTTGCGACCATACTTCCCGCGCCTTTTCGGAAAGGTCTCTGCGGCTTTCCGAACAGGGTTTTCGTTCCCTGATTGAGGAAGCCCCCTTCGGCATCGCACGAGCCACCGGGAGCGGGCAGATGCTGCAGGTGAACCCGGCCATGGTGGCGATGCTGGGCTACGAATCGGCACAGGAACTGTTGCTGCAGTCTCTGCGGTCGGATATCTTTTCCAGCCGGCAGGCGTGGGATGCGTTCCTCGGGAGTCTGCACCGGAACGAATCACGCCACGGGCTGGAATCGCTCTGGCGATGTCAGGATGGCAGGAGCATTTCAGTGAGTCTGGCCGGACGGGCGGTGCATGACGAGACCGGGCGGATTTCGCACATCGAGATCATTGCCGAGAACATCACGGAGCGGAAGCAACTGCAGTATCAGCTGAGCCAGGCGCAGAAGATGCAGGCGGTGGGACAACTGGCCGGAGGCATCGCGCATGACTTCAACAACCTGCTGACGATCATCAATGGGCAGGTGCAGATGGTGCTGGGGGAGTTGCGGGACGGCGATCCGATTCTGGAACGGCTGGTCGATGTGGAGGCCGCAGCCCGCCGCGCGTCGGAACTGACCCGGCAGTTGCTGGCGTTTGGCAGGATGCAGCCCATCGAGACGAAAGTTCTGGATCTGAATACGGTGGTTTCCGGCATGACACAGATGCTGATGCGACTGATCGGCAGGAATGTGGAACTCCGGTTCACGCCTTCGCCGGAACTGGGGCACATCCGGGCGGACACGGCGCAACTCGAACAGGTGATTATGAACCTGGTGCTCAATGCGAAGGATGCCACCGCGGAGGGTGGCCGCATCACGATCTCCACGGAGAACGTGCGCATTGAGGCCTCGCGCTCGCACGACGCCGGCACCCCGCCGCCGGGGGACTACGTCGCGCTGATTGTGGCGGATACGGGCGAGGGAATGAGCCCGGAAATCCTCGCCCGCATTTTCGAACCATTCTTTACCACCAAGAATGCAGGCGAGGGGACGGGCCTTGGCCTCGCGATGGTCTACAGCATCGTCAGGCAGAACCGGGGATTTATATCGACTGAGAGCCAGCCGGCGCTGGGTTCCCGGTTCACGATTTACCTGCCACGGGTGGCAAGTCCGGTACGCCAGGAGTTGAATTCCGCTTCCGCGCAGGGAGCTTCAAAGAATGCCGCGGCCAGCGCTACCGCCGGCGGGAGCGAGACGATCCTGCTGGCGGAAGATGAGGAGATGATCCGGAAATTCGCGGCGGCATTTCTGGGAAATCTGGGCTATCGGGTTTTGCAGGCGCCGGACGGCGTTGAGGCGCAGGCGCTGTTTGAGAGCAATCCGGAGCAGGTCGATCTTTTGATCAGCGACATCGTCATGCCCCGGTGCGGAGGGAAGGAACTGGCTGCGGCCATTGCCCGAACCCGTCCGGACCTGAAAATCCTTTTCATTTCCGGCTACTCGCCGGATGATACGCTGCGGGAATTTATTGAGCAGAGAAACGCGGCTTTTCTGCAAAAGCCATTCCTTTCGATGCAGGCTTTCGCGAAGAGCGTGCGGCAACTGCTGGACAGCTAATCAGGACAGGTTCGGTCGGGGTTGAGCGCTGGAGCATCAGCGCCGACGCTTTCTTCTCCCGAGGCCGACCAGCATCGCGCCCAACCCCGCCAGCGCGAGGCTGCCGGGTTCCGGCGTTGAGGCCTGTGCACTCACCGCGCCGTAAGAGAAGTCATAGGTGGAACGCTGCGTGAACTGCTGCAGATACCCGCCCACGCTCTGCATCCCGCTCCAATACGGCCCGCTGACAAACGATTGCCCGTCGATCGCGGCATGCACTCCGTTCGCTCCGTTCGCGCCCAGCAGAAAGGTTTCGTCGAAGTTCGCCAGAAAAGGGGAAATTTCCATCCAGTAAGTTCCTGGACCAAGGGACACTGTGAGCCCGGAGACACTACCAGTGAAATAAGTACTGAAATTGCTGTTGCCGCCGTTTGGAGTGCTGATGAGCACCGTGCTCAGTGCCCCTGTTCCGCTCGCCACCAGCGTCCCCGAGTCGCCCTGCGCAAGACCGGTGCGGATCTCCCACTCTGCCGATACCGGCACATTCAGATCGCCGGCGGCAAGCAGTTCCCACGAACCAAACAGCCCGGTCACCGTTGCCGCGCCGCTCAGGCTGAAATTGTCATACACACGCACATCCGAGCCCCGGCAGCTTGAACAGTCCAAAAAATTACCCCCATTCGAGCCACCCAGATCCGGGTCTCCGTTATAGAAGATTGTGCCTGCCACACAGGCCTGCGCCCAGATCAGGCCCGCGGCCAGTACAGGAAGAAAAGTAATCGGTGTTTTCCGTTTCATACCTGAACTAGCGACATCCGCGTGCAAAAAAGGACACGCTGCGCTGGTTCAGTGGTGTGCAGGACCGATCGGCAGAAAGGGGTCAGGGCGTGAGGTCGATGGCCTCAACAATTCGGGTGAACGGGATGCGGGCGCGTTCGTTGGCTTCGCGCACGTAGTCGGGGTTGGGCGATTCGAAAAGGCAGATGCAGCGATTGTCGCCGGGCACGAAGGTGGACCGGAGGTAGCGGACTTCCCTGCCCTCCGCCGTCAATTCGCGTCCGGACAGGATGGCGCGCTTCTGGGCATCCGCCAGTTCTTCGAGTCCAACGCCGGGCAATTCCCGCTCTACAAGATAGACCATGCTCAAGAAGCCGCTCGGCGGCTGAATCCTTGAGTTTACCTGCTCCGGCGTGGATTGGACGACTCCGTTCAGATCAGGAAAATACGGAGAGAAGAGAGCCGGGGACGCAGGACACCGGCTCTCTGCGGGACTATTCGTCTTTGGAGACTTCGGCCGGGGAACCCTCGCCCAGCAGGCCCATGGAACTGCCGCTGCCGGGACCAAGCAGGCCGGACTTCATGTAGATCATGAGCTTCTCGCGAGTATCGGTGATATCGAGGTGGCGCATGGTGAGCTGGCCGATGCGGTCCTGCGGCGAGAAGGTGGATTCGCCCTTTTCCATGGTGAGGCGCTCGGGCTTGTAGGTCAGGTTGGGACTGGTGGTGTCGAGGATCGAATAGTCGTTGCCGCGGCGGAGTTCCACGGTGACCTCGCCGGTGACGGCGCGGGCGATCCAGCGCTGCGCGGTTTCGCGGAGCATCATCGACTGCGAATCAAACCAGCGGCCCTGATAGAGCAGACGGCCGAGGCGCAGCCCGTTGATTCGGTACTGCTCAATGGTGTCTTCATTGTGGATACCGGAAACCAGGCGCTCGTAGGCCAGGAACAGGAGTGCCATGCCGGGCGCTTCATAGATGCCGCGGCTCTTGGCCTCGATAATGCGGTTTTCAATCTGGTCCGACATGCCAAGGCCGTGCCGCCCGCCAATGGCGTTGGCTTCCAGCACCAGCGCGACCGGATCGTCATAGGTCACGCCGTTCAGAGCGACCGGCTGGCCCTCTTCGAAGCGGATGGTGACTTCTTCCTTTTTGATCGCCACTTCATCGCGCCAGAATGCCACGCCCATGATGGGTTCCACGATCTTGACACCACGATTGAGGTGTTCCAGATCTTTCGCTTCGTGGGTGGCGCCCCAGATGTTGGAATCGGTCGAGTAGGCCTTTTCCACGCTCATCTTGTAGGTGAGGCCGTGGCTGAGCATGTACTCGGACATCTCTTTGCGGCCGCCGAGTTCGTCGATGAAGACCTGATCGAGCCAGGGCTTATAGATCCGCAGGGCGGGGTTCGCGAGCAGACCGTAGCGGTAGAAACGCTCGATGTCGTTGCCCTTGAAAGTGCTGCCATCGCCCCAGATATGGACGTCGTCCTCTTTCATGGCCACCACGAGCATGGTGCCGGTGACGGCGCGGCCGATGGGGGTGGTGTTGAAGTAGTGCACACCGCCCGTCGAGATATGGAACGCGCCCGACTGGAGCGCCGCGATGCCTTCGGCCACCAGCTGCTTGCGGCAATCGATCAGGCGTGCCTTTTCGGCGCCATAGGCCAGGGCGCGGCGCGGGATTTCGTCATAATCCGGCTCGTCCGGCTGGCCGAGATTCGCCGTATAGGAATACGGAATCGCACCCTTGGCGCGCATCCAGTGGATGGCTGCGCTGGTATCGAGACCACCCGAAAACGCAAGGCCGACTTTCTCGCCGGCAGGCAGGTTCTGAAGAATGTTTCCCATTTGAGTAAGAGGCTGGCCGCAGGATCAGGGCCAACACTCAGAATACCGTGCGGGAAACGTTTTCAGGCCCAAAGCTCGTCGATTGGCCCATAGATATTCTGATC
Source organism: uncultured Acidobacteriia bacterium (assembly GCA_903900705.1). Lineage (GTDB taxonomy): Bacteria > Acidobacteriota > Terriglobia > Bryobacterales > Bryobacteraceae > BOG-234. Next base: position 18,373 of record CAIUOG010000042.1, on the reverse strand, counting down.
GGACATGGGCACGTACTCAAAGCCGCGATTAAACGGATCGTCGCAGCGAACCGTTGTCCAGTTGATGCCGAGCGCCGAGTAGATAGTGGCCTCGATATCTTCCGGCTTCACGTAGCGTTTGCGGGACCAGCCGAAATCGGTGGTATCGCCGCCGGTGGAATTGGTCGCGCCGATCACTTTGCCGCCCCTGATGCCGCCACCGATAAAGACGGCGGATTGCTGGTTGAGATGGTCGCGTCCGCCCGCGGCGGTGACGGGTCCCACGGTGCGGCCGAACTCGCCCACCATGACGATCAGAGTGGAACTGAGCAGCCCTGCGGCGTCAAGATCCGAAACCAGCGCGGACAGCCCGTTATCGAGCACCGGGCAGAGCGTGAAGAGGTTGTTTCCCCTGGGATTCTGTGCCCCGTAGATATCGATGTGCATGTCCCAGTTGCCGAGGGTGATCTGCACAAAACGGGTGCCCTGGTTAGCGGAGAGGACCTGTTTCGCGACCAGGCAGGCGTTGCCGAAGCCGTTGCTTCCATACCGCAGGCTGTCGGCGGAGGAGAAATTGAAGGCCTGCGTCACCGCGCTGTTGTACATGATCTGGTTGGCGGCGGTGTAGAACTCGTCGTAATCGGTGACGGGCGTGCCCAGCGGTGAGTTGGTGCGCAGGGGGTCGTCAAGCTGATGGACGCGGCTCCAGAGTTGGTTGAACTGATTCTGTCCCAGCGGATTGGTGGTATTTGGAATTCCGGTGCTGGCGGGAATGACCCGGAAGGGCGCGAAGGTGGCCGGGAAATAACCGTTGCCGGGCGCGGTGGCGGAATTGAGAGCGATGAAGGTCGGGAAGATCTGGCCGGGCTGACGGGTGGAGGCCTTTTCGAGAGCCACGACGCTGCCGATGTTGGGCGCAATATCACCGAGGGCAGCCGACGGATTCCGGCCGATCTGCGTCCAGCGCTGCGACAGACTGTGGACCAGGGCCGTGGCGGACATGGAGCGGACGATCGCCATTTTGCCGAGTTGGCCGCCCAGTTTTGGCATCAGGCCCATCGGCCAGGAGATCCCATTGATGGTGGTGGGATTCATGGCCGAAGGGGTGGTGCCGTTCACGACTTTCAGGTCAAAGGTATCGGTATGGCTGGGCGCCCCGGCCAGCATGACGAAAATGACGTTTTTCGCAGTGTTGCGCGTGGTGACCGTCTGCTGCGTCTGAACGGTACAGGCGGCGGCTCGTTGCGGAAACCCCGCCAGCCAGGAGGCCATCACACCGGCGCCGGAGATTTCGAAGAAGTTGCGGCGGCTCAGATCGGGCCGGCGGAAGAAGGGCTGCCGGAGCGTCTCCGGATGCTTCGCGATGATCTTGTTGAATTTTTCCTGTCCGAACATTTCGCATCCCCTCCTAGTAATTGAAAATGAAATCGACTTTGTTGTAGAGAGACCAGAGCAGACTCTGCGCTTCCTGGTTCCGGGTTGCCTGGTTGGAGAGATTGCTCAGAGCGGCTGTCATCTCGGCGGGGGTGGGGTAGCGGGAGAGAACGGTCAGGAACAGAGTATTCACCAGGTCGGTGTTCGACATGGAAAGACTGGAGGGCAGCAGACCGGAGCCAGTGACGGCGGTGCGGCTCATCACAAACGTATCGTTCATCAGGTTGAGCGATTGCAGGATGGAGCCATCCTGGGAGCGTGGCTGGTCGTCACGGTTGCCGCGCAGGAACGAATCGACCCACATGGACATGTGGCCATTGGTTCCGTCAGGCGTACCCAGCGGTTCGGGAAACTGCATGGCGTAGTTGATGGTCCCGTAGGTATCGACGTTGTAGGTGGGGATGACGCCGCTTGAAACCGTGATGGCGTCGTGCAGTTCCTCGCCCCAGAGGCGGCGAACGAGCTTGCGGGCAAAAAGGTTATTCCAGGCGTCGCTCCACTGGCCGTCATAGCGCGAAGAAAGCTGGTAGGCCTGGGAATTCACTATCTGGCGCATGAGCCATTTGATGTCGTATTTGTTGTCGATGAACCCCTGCGTGAGGGCGGCGAGGAGGCGCGGATTCGAGGGCTGCAGGTTCCAGCCGGAACTGGCGGCGGGCGGATTGTCCGGATCGAGGCGCATGGGATCGAAGGTATCGGGCGGGTCCACAAGGCCGACGCCGTAGAAATACGCCCAGACGTAATTCACCGCGGCACGGGCGAATTGCGGATCGCTGGTAATCATGCGGGCAAGCGCGGCGCGGTAGTTTTCCCCCGCGTTCGGCGTCGCGCCAGTGAACATGTAAGTGGGGGTGATGGACTTCACGGCGCCGATGGGCTGCCGAGGGGGCCTGTTGCCGGTGGTGGTGTTCAGCTGGTAATCGGATTTGCCTGTGTCTGCCACGCTCCAGTAGCGGGGGGTGACGGCCGGTGGATTGACCGGCGTACTGGAGGTGCTGGTTTTGGCTAGAAACGCGGCCATACCCCAGGCTTTGGTCCGGGTCTGCTGCCCGCCCCAGAGGCTGAGCGAGGTCAGATGGCCCGCACCGTTGTGACAAAGCAGGCAGTTGACGTGGGCGATTCCGAGGAAAACATCGGCCATGTTCGCCACCTGCTGATCGTAAACATCCTGATTCGGCCCGCCGGTGACGACGCCGTTGACGACGAAGTTGATGGGACCGTCGCTGTAGCTGCTGGCGCCGGATGCGGTGATCAGTTCGGAAGCCAGCTGATTGTAGGGCTTATTGGCGGCGAGCGAACTCTTAATGTACTGGTAGAAGGCCAGAACGCTCGGCTTGTAGACCGTAATCTGCGCGTTGGCGGAGACGTTCTTAAACAGGTCGCCGTAAAACATGGTCCATTTATCGACCCAGGCGGGGCTGGCGAGCAGGGTTTCGATCAGGTCGGACCGTTTGGTGGGAGAGGAGGAGTTGACGAACTGCAGGGTCTGTCCTGGGGTGGGGATGCGCCCGGTGAGATCGAGGTAGATGCGTCGGACAAATTCCCAGTCGCTGGCGGGGTCAGCCGGCTGGACGCCCGCGCTTTGCATGGCGGCGAACAAGTACTGGTCGATCATGCCCATCTTTGAGAAATTCTGCGACCCGGACTGGCGGCCGCCTCCGGGCGGGGGTGGCAAGGCAGCTGGAAGTGCGGCTGTGACCAGTTCGGTGAGGCGCTCCATGCGGTTTGCGGTACCGTAGGTCCGCCCGCCCTCCATAACCACGGGGCCATCGGTGGACCGGGAAAAGGGTTTACCACCGTTATCCTGCGACGGGAGGTGGAACTGTGAAAGCGCCTCAGCCTGGCGCGTGAAGTGGGAGCAGATAGCGTCGCTGATCGGCATCTGCGGGGTGGTTTGTTCGTCCTGTGCCAACAGGACCGGGGCTGCCGCGAGGGCGAGGAGGGCCGGAATCAGGCTTCGGAATGGATTGCGGGAAATTGTTTGATCAGGCATAGGGACCAGTTGCCGTTCATCCGTCTTAACACAGAGTCGCGGAATTCGGTGCGGATGTTGCAGATTAAAAGATTATAAGGACGGGCCGGCCGTGGTTAGTTTTGTTTCTTTCCCTTCAATTCGGCCTGTAATTGCCGGAGAGCGGAGTCTTCGAAGGCGGTCTTGATCCGTTCGCGGCCTTCGCTGCGGGGGTCGCCGGGGCGCGGCCCTTCGCGTTTCAGGCAGCGACCAAGCAGAACGGTGGCGTCCTGATCGTCGCGGGTGCGGTCGAGAACGGCGCGGAACTTATCGGCAGCTTCGGAAAACTGGCCTTCCTTCCAGAGCACATAGCCGGTGTTAAACCAGTAGTCGGGATCGGCCTGGTCGCCTTCCAGCGCTTTGCGGAAGTTCTCATCGGCTATGGCGATATCGCCCTTGCGGCTGAGCGCGGCTCCCAGATTGTTGAAGACTTCGTTGAGTGGCACCTCGGCTTCGACCATGCGGAACAGCTTCGCCGCACCCTCAAAATCCCCCTCATGATAACGGCAGATGCCCAGAAGATACTCCGATTCCATGTAGTGGGGGTCAGTCTTTAGCACTTTGGAGAGCCAGGAGGACGCCAGCCTGAAGTCTTTCTTTGCAAAGAGCATGCGGCCAATCTGGAAATTGGGCTGCGAGAAATTGGGGTCGAGCCGGGCGGCCTGGGTGAGCAGTTTCATGCGCTGATCCGGATTCATCGCCATCATGGCCCGCGCGTAGCTTTCCATGGCGTCGACGCGAACCGTGGTGCGCCCCCGCATGAAAACGTCTTCGGATGAGGCTGCGGCGGGGTCCATTTCGCGCAGCACCAGCCAGGCGAGCTTCATTTCCATCTGGCTCAGGGTTTCGAGCGGCCCGTTCTGTTCGAGGGCGGCGGTTTCTCTGAAGCGCTTGAGATCGATCACATGCGCCGTCAGCCGGATTTTTGACTTCATGTTGGTGTTGCCGAACTCCGCGCCATCGACGCTGAAATCCCCGAAGACCACCTGACCGGCATCGAGCGTTTCGCCGATCTTAATGACGGTCGCTTTGGTGAGCACGGCGGCGTTGCGGACGGACAGGCGGCGATAAACTTCCTCGCGTTCTTCGCGCGCCAGCACGAGCAGACCGCCGGAGGCAAGCGATTCGTGGATGGTTTCCGCCACGCTTTCGCCGATCCAGTTCAGGTTGGGCGATTTCGCCGTCTGTTGATTGAAAAAAGGAAGGACGGCGATGGTATCGGCGGCGACCGCGAAGAGGGGCGACAGGCAGAGAATGAGGAAGAACCGCACTGTAACCCAGACTAACAGGCGGAAAGGAACTCCGCCGCGCGGAGTTCGGCGCGCTCCGCCACGGCGGGATCGTCTCCGAAGCCGCGGAAGATTTCGAGGCCGGGCTCCTGCCGGAACCAGGTCATCTGCCGTTTCGCATAGCGCCGGGTGTCGCGCCGGGCGTAAAAAATGGCATCCTTCAGAGATAGTTCGCCCTTCAGCACCTGCAGCGCCTGCTTGTAACCGATGGATTCAAAGGGCTTGGCCGTTTCCGGGTAGCCCCGGGCGAGAATTGAGGCGGTCTCTTCCAGCAGCCCCTGGGCGAACATGACTTCGAGTCGCGCCTCCAGCCGTGCGTAGAGTTTGTCGCGATCGGGAAAGATGCCGATTTTGAGGACCCGGAAACCTTCGAGCGCGTCGCGCCCCGCCGCGAAGACTTCCGTGGCGGATTTGCGGGCAGCGAGGCAGATTTCGACGGCGCGAACGATTTTCGGAGTGTCGTTCGAGTGGATGCGGGCGGCCGTTGCGGGGTCAAACCGGCGCAGCAGACGGTGGAGGGAACCCGCCCTGCGTTGTTCCCTTGCCAGCAGGCGCGCGCGCAGTTCCTCATCGCGGGCCGGGCCGGGCGCGAGGCCATCAACGAGCGCCCGCAGATAGAAGCCGGTTCCACCCGCAACGAGGGGCAGACGCCCACGCCCGGTAATTTCGTGTAAAAGCCGACGGCCCGCGCGGGAAAAATCTCCCGCCGTGAAGACCTGATCGGGATCGAAAGCATCAATTAGGTGGTGAGGGATACCCTGCCGTTCGCTCTCCGGCGCTTTGGCTGTGCCTATGTTGAAGAAACGAAAGACCTGGACCGAGTCGCAATTAATAATTTCGGCATCAAAGCGGCGCGCAAGGCGGACGGCAAGGCTGCTCTTGCCGCTGCCGGTGGGCCCGACAATGGCGATCAGGGGCTTTGCCGCGACCTCGCCGGGCCGGAGGCTGTCCGGATTGTGAACGTGCAACGGCTGATGCATTCTTTGCGTTATACAATAATGACAATCGACTCACGCCGGGGAGAAGACCCGGAAACACCGGACGATTTTCGTCCGATCCGGCTGGTCGGTGATGGTTTTGGCGGTCCGAAAGAAGGAAGGCAAACTTACATGAACGGGTACGCGCGCACCGCGTTAATTTCACTGGGTCTGGCGTGTGTTCTTACCTCGCCGCTGGCTTCCGGACAGGCTTTTGGACAGACACCGGCCCCTTCGTCTCTGAAGGCGGACGACCGCTCCTCGGCCTATTACAACTTCGCGATGGCCCACCTCTACGGTGAACTCGCCAGCGCTTACGGCAACCGGGGCGAATACGTCAACAAGGCCATCGATTTTTATAAGCAGGCGATGAAACTGGACCCGGGCGCGAGCGCCATCGGGGAAGAGCTTGCCGAACTTTACATTCAGACCGGGCAGTTGGAACGCGCCACGCAGCAGGCGAATGATCTGATTAAGACCGACCCGAATAACGCCAACGCGCACAAGATCATCGCGCGGATTTACTCGCGCCAGATCGGAGATCCGGACCAGGGCAAGGTCGATCAGAACATGCTGAAATTGGCGATCTCGGAATACCAGAAGATTGTCCAGATCAGCCCCAAAGACGTGGAAAGCCTGACCATGCTGGCCCGGCTGCTGAACGTTTCGCATGATGCCGACGGCACGGAAAAGGCTTACAAATCGATCCTCGCCATTGATCCGAATAATGATGACGCGCTGACCGGACTGGCTTCGATGTACGCCGACCGGGGAGATTTCGTCAACGCGATCGCGATGCTGAAGCCGGTGGCGGAGAAAAATCCCGATCCGCGCGTGGTGACGACGCTCGCCGAGCTCTACGATCAGAACAAAGAGTATTCCAACGCGGCGGATATGTGGAAAGAGGCTCTGCCTCTGACGAATGACAACATTCAGGTCCGCAAGCGTTATGCGGCCAGCCTGGTGGCTTCGAACCGCGCCGATGAAGCAGTGAAGGTTTTTCAGGATCTGGCGAATGACGATCCGAAGAACGTGGAACTGCAGTTGCAGGTAGCGGAATTGCTGGGACGGAAGCGCGATTTCGCGGGCGCGCACGCCGCGCTTGCAAAAGCGGCGGCGGTCAGCAACGTGCCTGGCATCAAAATCGCGGAAGCGGAACTTCTCGATGCGGAAGGCAAGACGCCGGAAGCGATCAAAATCGTGGAAGGCGTGCTGGCGGACTCGAAGAAATCGAACTATAACGACCAGGAACGGGGTCAGCGCATCCAGCTTGTTGAGATGCTGGCGCACCTGCAGCGCAATGCAGGCAAGACACAGGACGCCATCGCGTCTTTCCGGATGATTTCGGAGCTGAATCCGGCGGCGGCCTCCAAAGTGGAACTACAGGTGGTGGACACCCTGGTGAACGGGCACGAGTACAAGGCCGCGAAAACGGCCGCGGACGCGGCGCTGAAGAAGTTTCCGAACGACCGGCTGCTGATGCTGGAGCACGCACTGGTGCTGAGTGAGAACGGTCTGTTCGACGGCGCCATCAGCGAACTGCGGGGGCTGCCCGATGCGGGCAAGGACCGCGACATTCTGCTGCAGATCGCCCAGATTCAGGAAAAAGCGCGGCGGTTTGCCGATGAGCGCAAGACGCTGGATGCCGCCGAGGCCGCTTCCACCAATCCACAGGAAAAGCAGGCAATTCTGTTCCTGCGCGGCGCGATGTATGAGCGCGAGAAGAATTTCGACGCCGCCGAACAGCAGTTCCGCAAGGTGCTGGCCTCGGATCCGAAGAACCCCGGGGCTCTGAACTACCTGGGCTATATGTTCGCGGATCGCAATGTCCGCCTTGAAGAAGCGCAGCAGATGATCACGCAGGCGCTCAATCTCGATCCCGGCAATGGCGCCTATCTGGACAGCCTGGGCTGGGTCCACTTCCGGCTGAACAAGCTGGACCAGGCGGCCGGTGAGTTGCAGGAAGCGATGGCGAAATCCGGCAACGACCCGACGGTTCACGACCACCTGGCGGAGGTTTACTTCAAGCAGGGCAAGATCAAGGAAGCGATCACGCAATGGGAGGCTTCCGTGGCCGGCATGAAGGCGGCGGCGCCGAGTGAGCAGGATCCCGAGGAACTGTCCAAAGTGACGAAAAAGCTGGAAAACGCGAAGGTCCGGATTTCGGAGAAGAAGTAGGCTTCGCCGCGACATGGCATTCCGGCTGCGCACGGCGCAGGGCAAGCTCAAGATCGAGCACAGTATTCTGGACGATCTGCGCCCGGTGCTGGAGCGGCTGGTGGCGCGGGAAGATATCCGGTCGATTATACCCGGCGTGATCCGGCAGGTGCGGGACGCGAAGGGGTCGGTCGTGAAGATCCGGGTTACAGTGCCGACGCAGAACGGATGGAAGGCCATCGGTCTGTGCAACGGAGCGAGGCAGGAACTGTTCATCAGCACTGTGATGACACAGCCGGAACTGGAAGCGGCGCTGGGCGCGGCAATCGCGGCGGAGGAGTAACGGGGCTCCGAAAAGGCGCGATGATCCAGGGCAATACCGAGACCGGAGTCCGGTGTTGTATACTCATAGTTTCCCCGAATTACCTTTAAGAAAAGAAGACAATGCCGAAACGTACTTTCCAACCGAATAACCGTCGTCGCGCGAAAACCCACGGTTTTCGGACCCGCATGAAGACCGCCAACGGCCAGGCCGTTCTCTCCCGCCGCCGCGCCATCGGTCGCAAGAAGCTGACCGTCAGCTCGGAGAGGTAATCGGACTAAGGTCCTGACTCCCAGCTCTACAACAACCAGCGCCCCCGGCAAAGGCTTTCCCAAAAGTGTACGGCTGCTTCGTTCGAGCGATTTCCGAAAAGTTTACGACCAGGGGACGCGTTTCACGTGTCCCCTTTTCGCAGCTTTCTGCCTGTTCGACGCGGCACAGCCATCCCCCCGGATTGGCTTCACCACGCCGAAAGCACTCGGTAAGGCAGTCAAGCGAAATCGTTGCAAACGGCGGGTCCGGGAAGCTGTCCGGCTCGATCTGGCACAACTGAGTTCCGAGTGGTCAATCGTCTTCAATCCGCGCCGCAAGGTACTGGACTGCACGTTCCCCGAACTTCAGGCGGAAGTGCGGCGTCTGTTCATACGGTGCCAGAAGATGAAATCCCCGATTCCGGCCACGGTAAAACCGGCCAATCCGCCGGAATTGTCGCAACCATCCTCCTCGGGCTCCTTGCCGGATACAAACGGCTGATTTCTCCATTTTTGCCTTCCGCGTGCAGGTTCTATCCGACCTGCTCACAGTACATGCGGGAGGCGATTGAAGTTCACGGGCCGGCGCAAGGTGTCTGGCTTGGTATCAAACGTCTGGGGCGTTGCCATCCTTTTCATGAAGGCGGCTGCGATCCCGTTCCGCGCTGACGTCCGCCATGCGGAAACAGGAAATCGAAAAATTGCATGAGTTCTCCGACTCCCCCGAATAAAGAACCCAAAGAGCTGTCAAACGAGCTGCGAATGGTGATTGCCTTCGTGCTCATGGGACTCATCCTGGTTGTAACGCCACTGGTTTACAAGAGGATGGGGATCATCCCCGATAAGCCGGTGACCCCGGTCAAGTCGGCGGTGCAGTCCGCGAAGGCGACGCCGGAGGCTGCACAGACGCCCGCTTCCCCGCAACAGGTGGATACGGCGCCGGTGGGCAGCGTGGCGTCCGCCACGGAATCGGAATGGACGCTCGATACCGGCGTCTACAAGGTCGTGTTTTCCAACCGCGGCGCGGTGGTCCACAGCTGGACGCTGCGGAATTTCAAAGACACGAACGGGAAGCCCCTGGAACTGGTGAATTACAAAGGGGCGCAGCAGCAGGGTTATCCCTTCAGCTACGTTTTCCGGGCACAGGGCCCCTCCGCCAATCTGGACAAAGCACTCTGGGTACCGCGTCCGAGCGCCGATGGCCAGACGATCGAGTACGAATTCTCCGACGGGCATACGACAGCGAAGAAGACCTTTGCCTTCCAGCATGACGGCTACATGGTGCAGTTTGCCGACGAGGTGAAACTGAACGGCATGGAACTGCCCCACCTGGTGCAGTGGCGGGCGGGCTTCGGCGATATGGCGGTGCCGGCGGCGGCCGGCCACCAGGAGACCATCCGGTTCGACACGGAAAAGCAGAAGCTGGTGACGGAGGCGACCAAGGCCGCGAAGAACGGGCCGGTTCGCGCCGATGGCGCGCTGACGTTCGCAGGCATTGAAGATCAGTATTTCACCGCGGTGTTTCTGCCGCCGGTGAGCACACAACTGCAGATGACCACCTTCAGTGACACCGTCTCAACGCCGGCAGACAGCGCGGAAGCGGCTTATCCCGGGGTGGCGGTGGGCGGTTTGGGCCGGAATCAGATGGGCGTTTACGTTGGCCCCAAGGAACTGGACGAACTGCGCAAGGTGAATCCGCAGCTGCAGGACGTGATCGACTGGGGCTTCTTCGGCTTCATAGCCAAGCCGCTGTTCTTCATTCTGCAGTGGATGAACAAGAATTACGTTCACAGCTACGGTTGGGCCATTATTCTGGTCACGCTGCTGATTAACGTGGCGACGTTCCCTCTGAAGCTGGCGAACCTGAAGTCGATGCGCAAGATGCAGGCCCTGCAGCCGGAGATCAATAAGATCAACGACAAGTACAAGGGCATCAGCATGAGCGATCCCCGGGCGGCCAACAAGCAGCAGGAAACGATGGATCTTTACAAGAAGCACGGCGTCAACCCGATGGGTGGCTGCATTCCGATGCTGATCCAGCTGCCGTTCCTGTGGGCGTTCTACAAGGTGCTTTCGGTGACCATCGAAATGCGCAACGCGCCGTGGCTTTGGGTGACGGATCTTTCGCAGCCGGAACATTTCCAGATCCGGTTCCTGCCCATCATCATGATTCTGAGCAGTTTCCTGATGCAGAAAATGACGCCGATGTCCGCGGGCGTAGACCCGGCGCAGCAGAGAATGATGCAGTTTATGCCTCTGATGTACGGCTTCTTCTTCTGGCCGGCATCGAGCGGACTGGTGTTATATTGGTTAACCAGCAATCTGGTCGGCATCTTTCAGCAATGGTTCTTTAACAAAACTTCGGGGCCGTTGCCGGCATCGCAAAAAGTCATTACATCTTCAAAGGACGGCAGGAAGCGGTCTTGAGCCAAAAGTATTCATTGCAGGAAACCGGTCCCCGAATCGAAAAGTTTCTTGGGCAGCTGATTGAGAACGCGGGCTTCAGCCTGACGTTTCAGATTGAGCCGGGCGACCACAGCAATCCGGATTTCGAAAACCCGGATCTGACGGTGAAATTCCAGGGCGAAGATGTGGAGATGCTGCTGAGCAATCGGGCAGAACTGCTGCTGGCGCTGGAACTGGTAACGCAGGAAATGCTGCGGATGCATTCCGACGATCATTCGCGCGTTTCATTCGACGCGAACGAATACCGGGCACTGCGCATTGAGGAACTTCGCATCAGCGCACTGGCCGCGGCCGAACGCGTGAAGGACAGCGGGACCTACTTCCGCTTCAACCCGATGAACAGCCGGGAACGCCGCGTAATCCATATCGCGCTTCGCAATGAACCGCTCGTTCGCAGTGAAAGCTGCGGCGGTGGTCCGCAGCGTGGCGTGGTGATCTATCCGTCCAGCATGGCTTCGATACCGGATCTGCCGCCGCTGCCCGCACCGCACTCGTCGTTTGGAGGCGGGGGACGTATGGACCGGGGTGGTGACAGGGGTGGTGAGAGAGGTGGTGACCGGGGCCGCCGGGATGACCGACGCGGTCCGCGTGGCGATGGTCCGCGGCACGGTGGTCCGCCGCGGCGTGATGGCCGTCCGCCTCGCCCGCAGTGAACCTGCGGGACACCATCGCAGCGATCTCCACTCCACCCGGGCGCGGAGGAATCGGCATCGTCCGCATCTCCGGAGCCCGTACCGCTGAAATCATACAGTTATTAGTTCGTCTGCGGGGAGAACTGCGCCCGTGGACCGCCACGCTGGGAGAACTTCTCGATCCGGCCGGGCAACTGGTGGACGAGGTGGTGGTGACTTACTTCGCGGCTCCCCGTTCGTTTACGGCTGAGGATGTGGCGGAGATTTCCTGCCACGGCGCGCCGGTGGTACTGCAGCATTGTCTGGAGCACGCACTGCAACGGGGCGCGAGGCTGGCGGAACCGGGCGAATTCACCCTGCGGGCTTTTCTGAATGGCCGGATCGATCTGCCGCAGGCGGAAGCGGTGCGGGACCTGATCGACGCCACCACGCTCTACCAGGCGCGAATTGCCGCGCTGCAAACGCAGGGGTCGGTCTCGAAACGAATTTCTCCGGTGAAGGCGCAACTGCTGGAACTGATTTCGCTGCTGGAAGCGGGGATCGACTTCGCGGAAGACGACATCAGCGTTGCGCCGCCCGGGGAGATTCTGAGGCGACTGGAACCGGTGTTGCGCCAAACGACGGCCCTCGCGCGGAGTTTCGTTTACGGAAATCTGGTGCGGAGCGGCTTCTCGCTGGCAATTGTGGGCGCCCCCAATGCCGGCAAGAGCAGCCTGTTCAATGCGCTGCTGCAGCAGGACCGCGCCATCGTGACGGATATCCCCGGCACCACGCGGGATCTGGTGAGCGAGAGCGTGGAGTTTGCCGGGATTCCGGTACGCGTGCTGGATACCGCGGGCATCCGGGAGACCGGCGAGGTGATTGAGAAGCTGGGTATTGAGCGCAGTTATCAGGCAATGGCGGATGCGGACCTCACGCTGGTTGTGCGCGATGGCGCGACTGCGCGCAGCGAGAGCGAAAACGCACTCATTGATCGCGCGCGCTCCCAGGGAGCGACTATTGTAGTATCAAACAAGGCGGACCTGCCGGGCTATATGTCGGTCACAGGGGAATTCCGGGTCTCAGCGCTGACCGGCGAAGGGATCCCTGAACTGCGCGAAGCGGTGCTGGATCAACTGGCGCCGCGAGGGGAACTGGAATTGCAGGGTGGATTTATCACCAGTCTGCGCCAGGAGCAGTTACTGACCGAAGCGGCAAAGATGCTGGAAAAAGCCCGGGAAGCGGTGCTGGCCGGAGTGGCGCACGAGTTCCTGCTGCTGGACCTCTACGGTGCGCTGCAACCTTTCGACGCGATCAGTGGCGCGACGACGGCCGACGACATCCTGAACCGCATCTTTTCAACATTCTGCATTGGAAAGTGATAAAACATACTTTCTTCGTAACGATATTTCGAAGAAAGTAACTACCCTACTCTATGAAAGATAGAGGGGCCTGAAAGGACAGAGAACGCATGATTCGCATCCTCATCGCCGACGATCACGAATTGGTCCGCAAAGGGCTGATTTCGGTCCTCCAGGCTGCTCATCCGGAATGGGAGATCGTGGCGGAGGCCTCTAACGGCCAGGAAGCGATTGATCTGGGAGAAGCTCTGCGGCCGGGTGTGGCCATTCTGGATCTCTCGATGCCGCTGCAGAACGGGCTTGCGGTAACCGAAAGGCTGAGCAAGGCGATTCCGGGCATCCACATTCTGATTCTGACGGTGCACATGGCGGAACCCGTGATGCGGCAACTGCGCCGCGCCGGGGCCAGCGCGTTCCTTGCCAAGAACGAAGCGCCGATGAAGCTGGTGGCGGCGGTGGAAAGGCTGTTGACCGGGGAGCCCTTCTTCGCCTCCGAAGCCGCGCTGCGTTCCACCTCGGAACTGCCGCCGGAAGAGCATATTCCGATTCAGTACCTGCTGACGCCCCGTGAAATTGACGTGCTGCGTCAACTGGTTCGTGGTCTGACCAATAAGGAAATCGCGACGGTGCTCGATATGAGCGTGCGCACGGTGGAGAGTCATCGGGCTGATATTCAGGTACGGCTGGGGCTGGATTCACTGGGCGACATGGTGAGGATCGCCATCCGCGACGGCATTACTTAGACAGAGACTTAGACAGAGACTTAGACAGAGGATGACCGCCTGCGCGTGCCGCGGGCATACAATCAGGTTGTTCATGCCTGTTTTCTCTCTCGACCAAATCACGCAATCCGACCCCAAAGTCTTCGATATCCGCTCCAAAGCCCCTGGTCCCCAGGGCTCTCTCCCCATCACCGCCGACATGCTGCTCAACCGGCCTTCCGGTGATCTGTTCGGCTGGGCGATGAACGCGGGGATGGGGTGGAACCCCGCCAGGCTGGGCGGCAAAGAGATTCTGATCCTTTCGACGCACGGCGGAATCCGGCTGCCGGACGGCACGGCGGTGGCGCTGGGCTATCACACGGGCCACTGGGAGGTGGGACTGCTGATGCAGGAGGCGGCCGAGGAGCTTTCCTCGCACCGCTCGGTTCCGTTTGCGGCCTATTGCACAGATCCCTGCGACGGGCGCACGCAGGGCACGCCCGGCATGTTCGACAGTCTGCCGTACCGCAATGATGCGGCGACGATTTTCCGCCGGCAGATCCGTTCGCTGCCGACGCGCAGCGGCGTGATCGGCGTGGCGACATGCGATAAGGGTCTGCCCGCCATGATGATGGCGCTGGCGGGCACGCCGAACTTCCCGTGCGTTCTGGTTCCTGGCGGAACCACGCTGCTGGCCGAACAGGGTGAAGACGCCGGGCGCGTGCAGTCTGTGGGCGCGCGGTTTGCGCACAACGAAATTTCGCTCGAAAACGCGGCCGAATTCCTATGCCGTGCCTGCGCAAGCCCCGGCGGCGGCTGCCAGTTTCTGGGCACGGCGGCCACGTCGCAGGTGGTGGGCGAAGCGCTCGGCATGTCCCTCACGCACACGGCGCTGGCGCCTTCCGGTCAGCCGGTCTGGCTCGACATGGCGCGGCGGAGCGCCCGCGCGGTGCTGCGGCTCGAATCGATGGGCCTCACCATGAGCAAGGTGCTGAGCGATGCCTCATTTGCCAATGCCATGGTGGTGCACGCGGCGTTCGGCGGTTCCACCAATCTGATTCTGCACATGCCGGCGATTGCGCATGCCGCCGGACTGCGCCGCCCCACAGTGGACGACTGGACGCGTATCAACCGCGAAATCCCGCGTTTGGTGGACGCGCTTCCGAATGGCCCGAAATACTTCCCCACCGTGCAGGTCTTCATGGCAGGCGGCGTGCCGGAAGTGATGCTGCATCTGCGCCGCGCCGGGTTGCTGGATACCAGCGCGATGACAGTGGCGGGCGAGACGGTGGGCACCATGCTCGACTGGTGGGAACAATCGGAACGGCGTCAGGCAGTGCGCAAAGTGCTGAAAGAGCGCGACGGCGTGGATCCGGACGACGTGATTATGGATCCGGACTCGGCGCGGCGCAACGGGCTCACGTCCACCGTTACGTTCCCGGTGGGCAATCTGGCTCCGGGAGGCTCCGTGATCAAGAGCACCTCGATTGACCCGAGCGTGGTGGATGCGGACGGCGTGTATCGCAAGGTCGGGCCGGCGCGTGTGTTCAAGACCGAGCATGACGCGATTCAGGCGATCAAGAGCCACGGCGAGGACCGCATCAAAGAGGGCGACATCATTGTGCTGATCTGCCGCGGACCGATGGGTTCGGGAATGGAGGAGATCTTCCAGATCACCTCGGCGCTGAAGCATCTCTCGTTCGGCAAACATGTTGCGGTGCTGACGGATGCGCGGTTCAGTGGTGTCTCCACCGGCGCGTGCATCGGCCACATCACGCCGGAGGCTCTGGCGGGCGGGCCGATCGGTAAGGTTCTCGAAGGCGATCTGATCGAGATCACGATCGACCGCGTAAACCTGCACGGCACCGTGAATCTGGTGGCCGGCGAGGAAGAACTGGCGCGGCGCGCGATGCGACCGGACCTGGCGGCCGACCCCGGTTTGCCCGCCGATTCGCGGCTTTGGGCTCTGCTGCAGAACGTGAGCGGCGGAACCTGGGGTGGCTGCGTGTTTGACCTGGAAGCGATTACAAAGAAGTTAGGGTAAGACGCCCCGGTTCTTCGCCGAGCGTCAGGTCGAGTCTGGTGAGTTTGTCACGGCGGGCCAGCAGGAGCGACACCTGCCGGCCCGGTTTGTAGTTTTCAAGGCGTTTGGCGAGCTCGCCGGGGCGGACTCGGAAGTCGTCGATGGCGAGAAGTTCGTCGTCCACGTTGAGACCGGCGTCGTGGGCGGGGGTGCCGCGCAGGATTTTGGTGACGAGCAGGCGGCTGTTGTCGACTTTGGTTTCCGCGCCGAGCCAGGCTTTGCCTTCGCCTGTTTTGCCATCAGCAGAAGCGGTGTGGAAGCGGAGGCCGAAGTGTTCGAGCGCCTCGGCGTAGTCGAGTTCTTCGGTGGTTTCGACGGTGCGATGAAAGAAATCGCGCAGGGAGGTTCCCGCCACTTCTTCGGCGGCGGCTTTGAACTGCTCCGGGGTGAAACCGGTCTCGCCGGAGTGGCGGGAGTAGAGCAGCAGAATCAAATCATCGAGCGATTTCGCGCCACCGGTGGCCACGCGGAGGCGGGCGTCCAGCAGCCAGGCGACCACGGTGCCCTTGGTGTAGTAGCTGATGGTGGTGTTGGTGGAGTTCTCATCCGGGCGATAGAGCTTGATCCACGCGTCGAACGAGGCCAGTTCGGCGGATTGGACCAGGCGTCCGGGGGTAGTTTGCAGGGCATGGATGATGCCGGCGAGGCCGCCCGTGCCGTCGGGTCCGTTGAGGTATTCGGCGTCTGTGATGAGACCGGCGCGCCGGAGAGCGAGGGGTGCGTAGTAGTCGGTGATGCCCTCGGCCACCCAGAGGCTGCGGGTGTGGTTTTCGCCTTCGTAATCGAAGGGGCCGAGTTCCGCCGGGCGGAGACGCTTGACGTTCCAGACGTGGAAGAATTCATGGGATGCGAGTGACAGCCAGCCGCACCAGGCTTTACGGGTGGAAGTGGACCAGCGGCTGGTCATGATGACCATGGAGTTTTTATGTTCCAGACCCCCGCCCGCTTCGGTGATCAGGTTCAGGAAGACGTACTTGTCGTACGGCAGCGAACCCCACATGGATTTGTAGTGGCGGACGATGGTTTCGAGATCGGCAACGGCGCGGGCGGCGTCCCAGACCGGTTCCTCACCCTGATTGACCAGGTAGTGAGGGATGCCATCGATATCAAAAGTGTGAACGGCGGGATTGCCGGCGAGGATGGGGGAATCGACGAGGGTGTCGTAATCTGCGGCGAGGTATTCGTGAGGCAGATTCGTTTGGGGCAGGCCGGAGATGGAAGTTTTCCACTCCGGCGGCAGAATCAGGCGGACGTGATGTGGCAG
Organism: uncultured Acidobacteriia bacterium; assembly: GCA_903900705.1. GTDB lineage: Bacteria > Acidobacteriota > Terriglobia > Bryobacterales > Bryobacteraceae > BOG-234. The sequence continues at coordinate 1,467 of CAIUOG010000042.1, read as the reverse complement.
ATGCCGGCCACCCACCAGACTGAGGAAAGTGGGAGCGCCGTTGAGCAGCGCGAAGGTGTCTTCCACCCAATTGGTGCGGACAGACATTTCGCGGCAGTAGACACGGTAGGAAATATGGATGCGGTCCGCGCCGCCTGTTTCGACGGTCCAGCGGTTCTTCGCCGTCTTTACGATAGGGCAATTCCCTGCCCGAACGTCTTCCACGTGGCGGGCATATTCGCGGACCAGGTAGGAGCCAGGCGTCCAGACGGCCATGAAAAGCTGGATTTCCGGGTGGCCCGAGGTCGGGAATTCGGCCTCGATCTCCGCGTAGTGTGTGGAGGGCCGGGGGAAGCGGACGGTGTAGCGGATGGAGGACATGAATCTGCCTCAGGATAGCGCTGTCTCCTGGCGCGCCCGGAGGCGAAGCTGGTCTTTTACAGGCGGGGTGGTGGTTTTCAACCAGGGCTGTAAACGGCTGCGTGCGCGGAAGGTATTTGCTTTCCTATATTTAGCGTTTGGCTGGCGGATTGCTATGAGTCAGTCAGGTTTTACAAACTTTATGCGGCTTTCTATTCTTACTGGTCTTATCGCTACCACTCTCGTCGTAACCGCCCTCGCGTTCGGTCAGCAGGCGCCGCCCGCGTATGAAAACGGCCCGAATCCCGGCAATGCGCCTGCGGACGCCGCTGCTCCTCCGGACGAACCGGGCCGCGCGGTTGCACGGCTGGGCGTGCTGAGCGGAGAAGCATCCGTGAAACGCGGCGACTCGAACGACTGGGTGGCGGCGGCTCTCAATATTCCTTTGATGGCCGGCGATACGCTCTCGGTTTCACCGGGTGGCGCGGTGGAGTTCCAGGCAACGGCCGCGAGCTATGCCCGGCTGGCGGGAGATTCCGAAATCCGGCTCGCGGATCTGGAGAACGGCCATGTGCAGTTGCAGTTGGCCAAGGGTCTGGTGACGTACCGGGTGCTGCGGCAGTCGAACGAACAGGCGGAGATCAGCACGCCGCTGGCGGCGGTTCATCCGATCGGGATGGCGGCGGTTCGTGTGGAAGTCGCGCCCGATGGCACCACGCGCGTGATTGTGCGTCATGGCGACGTGGAGGTGGCCACGCAGAAGGGCTCCGAACGTGTGCATGAAGGCAACATGATGCTGATCAAGGGGTCCACCGACGACCCCGAGTTTCAGGTTGTGTTCGCGCCGGCGCACGACCAGTGGGATACGTGGAGCGATCAGCGGGATGCCTATCTGCAGCGGTCGCAGTCGCCTCGCTATGTGAGTTCGGACATTACCGGCGCGGAAGATCTGGATGCGTACGGCCGGTGGAACAATGATCCGCAGTACGGGAATGTCTGGACCCCGACCGTGCCGGCGACCTGGGCGCCGTACCGCGAGGGACGCTGGGTTTGGGAAGACTATTACGGGTGGACGTGGGTGGACGCGTCGCCGTGGGGCTGGGCTCCGTTCCACTATGGTTCGTGGTA
>CAIUOG010000041.1 GCA_903900705.1 uncultured Acidobacteriia bacterium | reverse complement strand
TCCGCCCGCTGCTGCTGTTGCTGCTGCCGGGGCCGTTCCCCGCGTGGCTGTTGCCCCTGCTGCTCCTCGTTCTTTCCTTCCTGCTTCCCCTCCTTCTGTCCGTATACAGGCGCCATCATCCCGAAAAACAGGATTATCCAGACTGCGCCGGCCGTCTTCACAATCAGTCTCCGCATGACATTCCCTTTCACTCCCCGCCCGGTTTGGCGGCTTCGTTACTTACGCTCTCTTCGCGGCCAGCATCAGCACGAACCCGCCGATCATCGCCAGCGCTCCCGCAAGCGGCGGCAGATATACCTGATGTGTTTCGTCGCGGGTGGCATGTATCGGCCCAAGGTCAACCACTTTCTCGCGTGTGGTGTAACTGAATCCGCCCCACGCAAGACCAATGAGCCCCAGCACTATCAGAATCATTCCAAAAATTCTCGTCACAGCCTTCCCTTCCGGTTCCGTGCTACTGGTCCAAAACCTTCTCGATCTGGCCGACCTTTTTCTGAATCTTGCCCCCAATCTTTTCGCTCCTGCCTTTGGCTTCGAGCGCAGGGTTGTTCAGAACCTGCCCAGCCTTTTGCTTCGCTTCGCCCAATGCCTCGCGGACTGTGCCTTCAACTTTGTTTTTTGTGCTGGATTTCATAGTTCTCTCCTGCCTTCCTGTCAGGCACCTGGATGCCCACTCAGGGGGATATCGAATGCCTTGCCTCCGGAGTCTGGCTTCTGTCCGGCTCGGGTCGCATATTCATCTGCCTCAGGGGGATGCTTGAAAGATACCGGAATCACGGCGAACCGCGAACGGCGCCCTTACCGGTGGTGGTGGGCGCCGCTGTACTCGCGTTCCTGGCATTCATCCGCATAACCAGGCAATTGATGGGAGGTGACGTCGTCGCGATGCATATGTCCGCTCTCGGTTCCGTCACCCTGGTCGTCCTCTTCTCAGCCCTTGCGCTTCTGTTGCTGCTGATTCTGCGCGACCGCATGGGCGCACTGCAGGAAGACGACCGGTTGACCATATATGGTCAACCGGCTTAGCGCCGCTGGCCCATAGTGCTAAAAGGTCGGGAGCCCGACGTGCGGCACTGGCACATTCCTGCCCATTTCCAACAAAAACACTACTGGCTATTGACGTGCATCCCCCGTGGGCCACTACGGATCTTGACTGTCACCCTAACAGAAATGCACAATCCAAAACCCAGGCCACGCCATGCCGGAGTCGTTGCCCCGAATGACGGACTTCCCGGCTACCCTCACTCTGCGGAACCGGCTCCAGTCCGGATTGCGCCGCTCATCCGAAAGCGCACGTCGCGGCCAGACAGGCTCCGAATGAGGGGCAATTGAAGCGGCTCACGCAACTGTTCCGCCGGGCCGGCGCCCGCGTGGCGGAGTCGGCACATGCGCCCGGCCGGCGTCTGACTATCGACACGGCCAGTAACCTTCTTCGGGTTTCAGAGAACGGCCGTGACCACGAATTACCCCTCTACAGTCCCGAGTCCTTTGAGGCGGTTAAGCCGCGAATGGGTGCGCATCGGATGGTCGCTGCGTTACTACCACACATTCACCTGGCTCGGGCGTCCCATCCTGCAATTGCCGGAAGATCTCATGCGTATTCAGGAAGTCGCCGTGTCCATCAGGCCCGATGTGATTATTGAGACGGGAATCTTCGATGGTGGATCGCTTCTGTTCTACGCTTCGCTCTGCGAGACGCTCGGCCACGGACGCGTGATTGGTATCGATATCGAAATCCGCGAGGGCACGCGACACGCGCTCCGCGATCATCCTTTGGCGGGTCGCATCGAGATGCATGAAGGAAACTCCGTCCTGCCCGAAACCGTCGCATCGGTGGCCTCCCGGATCCGGCCGGGAGAAACCGTCATGATCATGCTCGATTCCCATCACTCTCAGGAACACGTAGCCGCGGAACTGGAGGCATACGCCCCGCTCGTGAGTCCCGGCTCCTGCATTGTGGCGGCGGATGGAATCATGCGCGACCTGGCCGATGTGCCGGGTGGCGAGACGGTCTGGGCCACCGACAATCCGTCCGTGGCCGCGCTGTCCTTCGCTTCACGTCATCCCGAATTCGAACTGCGGCCCCCGCAATGGCGGACGAATGTCAGTCAGCTCGGGAGCAACGTAACCTATTGGCCCGATGCCTGGCTGTGGCGCAGAACGCTTAATCTGGATTCATGAGCCGTACCTTCCACACCGCGGGCGCAGGGCGTCAGTTCTGGTGGTGGGGCGGCGCCGCCCTCGCTCTTCTGGCATTCATCCGCATAACCAGGGAATTGATGGAAGGCGACGTCGACGCCATGGATAAAGCGTTCCTGCTCTCCGTCGCCCGCTGCAGGACGCCTCGGCTCACGATTGCCGCGATAGATATATCCGCGCTCGGTTCCGTCACTCTGGTCGTCCTGTTCTCAGCCCTCGCGCTTCTGTTGCTGCTGGTTCTGCGCGACCGCATGGGCGCACTGCAGTTATTCGCCTCGTCGGCCGGAGCAGGGATATTAACAGTCATCACCAAAGACATAATGGAGCGAATCCGCCCGGTGGAAGTTCAGCAACTGGTGGTGGCCTTTGGCTTCTCTTACCCGAGCGGACACTCCGTTTCAGCGTCCGCCCTCTACCTGACGATCGCGATTATCGTCAGCCGTTATCTTCGCCGCCCCGCGTTGAACTTCGTCCTGTTCGCCTCCGCTTCAGCCATTCTGATCCTGGTCGCGGCTTCACGCGTCTATCTCGGCGTTCATTATGCGACCGATGTGATAAGCGGCATCTTACTTGGGGCGGCGTGGGCTCTGCTGCTGGCCGGACTGTTCGCCCGACGCGGCCGCCCGGCCGGTCACCCGCCGATCCGGTAGCTTCGGACGTTGGTCCACAATCCGGTTACCTGCAGCAACCAGACGCACACGGCAATCACCACCACAATGTTCAGAATGTTCTTGATACTGCCCGCCATCGGGATGTAGTTATTGATCAGATACAATCCCACTCCCACAATGACTAATACAACCACAAGATTTAAAAGCGGCATTTCGATAGCTCCTGGGTAATTACGAAAGCAATTAGCGGTCCGAACTCCACCACGCCCTAAAAAAAATCCGGAGCCCTTGGTTAAAGGCTCCGGAGCAAATCACCCGATGAGCGAAAACTGTGCCGTCTGTCTCCGCTTCCCAATTCAAAAAATACCTGCGGAAGTATTTCCGCGAGGGCGAAAGACCGGAGCCCTCTTAAGGACTCCGGAGTGGATCCCCCGATGGAACGGGAACGGAACCGTCTGTTCCCGTTTCTCAAATTCAAAAGAGACTAGCTGCGCGAACGCTTCCCGCGGCGGGCGAACGACACTCCCACCAGGCCTAACCCGATCAGCGCGAAAGTGGCCGGCTCAGGCGTAGCGCTCACCGGTCCCGGGTTCGAAGAAAACGTCCCGGAGCCGGCTGCGTCAAATGCGCTCGCCGATGAGGGGTAAGCCTGACCATTTGTGATGGCCCCGACGGCGAAGTTCGGAATCAGTGAAGAGAGGCTCCATGACGCCGTTTCCTGTGTCTGACCCACGAAGCTCAGATAATCCGAGGTCATGACAAGTTGATTCAGGTTGCCAGCGGTGGCGCTGGCGTTAAAGCTTCCGCCCGTGCCTCCGATGCTGGAACTGAACTGCGCGCCGGTGGTCGCCGGGCTGCCCGTTACCGCGAAAGTCCCGGATAACAGATTCGCGCCAGGCACCGAGCCGGCGTCGATGAATGAGAACGTGCCCGAGAAGCCGGTCTCGATGAAGGAATCATTATTTGCGCAGGCAACGCCGCACGTGCCGATCTGGCTCGATGTAGCCTGCAGCTGGAACGTGGCCGGCTCGGCGTCAACGAACGGCACCCCTGATACTCCCGAAAAGCTGAACGACACCGAACCCGTCGCCATGATGGTGGTGACTGTGCCGCTGGTTGAAATGCTCCATTGCTGTTGTGCCCCGTTGGTTTGCACGTACTGGGCAAAGGTGACTGGCGCGGCAACGGCCTGTGTGGCGGCTGTGGCGACGAAGAGTATCGCCACTCCCGTTCCCCACGCCCGTACTCCAAAGTGTGTGCTTTTATTTTTCATGTGTTTTGTGTCCCTGACTACCGTCTTCGGCCGCAACCCAGGTCAAGCCAACAACCCTCCGTAGTCTGGTCCTGACGATCCGGATACCCTGCGGCGCTCCCTTGCTCTGAAGCACTCGCATGGCCCAATTGCGGCCGTCCTGCCCGGGAATACGAAAACCGGCCTGAATCCATTGAAAACCGGCACTGTCCGGTCGGAAGCCCTGCCCTCGGGACGCCCTGCGAACTCCGATCCCGTGACATCACGACACTCCGCCGCCACGCGGGCCAACTCTTATCGCGACGGCGAAGGGCTCGCTTCGTCGGGGAGTGTTCTCAGCAACTCGAGCTGCGCCATTCTCTTAGTGAAGGCCGCTCTCTTTTCCCTGGTTCCCGCGGACGGCGGCACTCGATCCACGCCCTGATAGTAAGCCAGAATATTTCTTCGCAGCTCGGGCTGAATTCCCGCAAACTGATGATCATTTAGTTTGTCGAGCAACCTGGCATAGGCTTCGTCGGCGCCCTGGTACTTACCGGCCACCGGCGTCGCGCCGGAATCGAAATTCTCGTTCACCAGGTTGGTCCGGCCTGCCCCGATATCGGCCAGCAGCTCTTTATACCGCACCACTGTTGTATTGAAACTTGCCATGAACAGCTTCTCCACTTCCGGAGTGGGAGTGCGTATGCGGAGCGCGGTGAATGGTCCCCCGCCCGGCAACATGCGGAACAGAAACGCCAGAATCCTCGTGCCCACGCCCGGCTTGTGGTACTCGTGGCCCCACGACTTTTCATAGCTCGAACGCGAAAGATTATAGAGGAACTTATTACGCGTTACGCCCGGAATTTCTTTCCGCAGCTGGTCGCTCTTCAGCCTCCACGCCACGCGCGTCATGCCGGGCAGGATTGACCGGACAGACCACCGGTAAGTCCCGATCGCCAGTGATAAGTTTCCGAACACATCCTTCATGCCGATTCCATAAGTGTCCGGAAACGCCCGCTCCAGCAGCTCTTTCGAGACCTCAAAGCCAATAAAGTCCCGGTATTGGTCCGGCGCATACCGTCCCATCGCCACCTGCAGCACATCGAAGCCGAATTCTGTCCTTATATGCGCGGTCGGGTTATCCCAGTAAGTCACGCTGCTCCCATACCGGCGCTTCAATTCGGGGTAGAGAATCGGCACCGCGACATTCGTGGCAAGCCGGTGCCCCACCGTATCGGCGGCGTAATGCTCCAGTGCGCCCAGCGCAAAGGCGTATTCATTGAGGTTCTGTGACTCGCGGATCAGCGCTTCGATAAAATCGCCGCTCCGGACGTAGTGCGTCAGATCGCTGAACTGGCGGCTGCTGAACGGATAGTAGCCCATGTCCTGGATAATGCAGCCGCCATAAGCGTAGGCATGGGCTTGCCGCAGTTCCTCCGGGGTGGCCCCGGGGAACCGCCGCAGCAGTTGTGTCTGAATCGAGGTATCCCACACGGCATCCAGAATCGCCTCGTGGGTAAGCACCGTATAACCATATCCAAGTGAGGCGGTAACCCAGACAGCCGCCAGTAAACGCCTCATCCCGGAGATCATGTGTGGCTTTGTCTTCCCGCTCAGAACGCGTTCTTGCGCGCCGTCGCGGCGCAGGAATGCAGCATGCGATGCATCGCAATCCCGGCAAGCAGCCCCACGCCCGTCGAAAGAGCAAGCGTCTCCACCGGATATCGCCGCAGGAATTGCCGCGATTCCGCCATCGACCTTTTCACTGTATGTTTCTCCACATACTCCCCGGCATCATCCAGCGTCGTCGCCGCCTCGCCCGCGTACCCTTCCATTGCCTGAGCGCCCTGATGCCCGCCCCGGCGAACCGACGATGCGGCGGCGTGCAGATTCTCCGCCGCCTCGCGCCCCAGACCGTCCACCTTCTCCGCCATCCGTGCCGCCTGCGTGTCGAGTCTCGTTGTCAATGTGTCCATAAGCGATCTCCTTCTGCGATCGGGAATCCGATTCGCAGTTTTATAAAGCATTTGGCCTGCCACTCGGCGCTCGCGTATTCTGGCCGCTTGTTTGCTATGTACTCTCCGCCCTTTTGGAGGAGAAACCTATGCGCCGCCTGATCCTGCCCGCCCTGCTGGCTCTTCAGTACGCTTTCGCTCAATCGGGCCCCCAGCCGCCCTGCGGAACCGCCCCCGTTCCGCTCTGGGCCGCGCTCGGCGAAACCGCCAGCGTCAAGTCCTGGAGCGATAGCGGCGCCGGCCGCGATTGGAAGCCACCCGCCTGCGTAGGCTGGACCGACGCGGGCTTCACCACCCTGGTCACTACCGCCGCGCGCTTCCGCCACACTACGGGAGCCGATGGCCTGCTTCGCCGCATCGGAGCCATCTCCGAACTCTCGGGCATGCGGTATTGGTCCACCACCCACCAGCAATGGCAAACGCTGATCGTGCAGGCTTACGCGCTCGACGCGGCGCAGCCTCCGCGGCGTCGCCGCGACTTCACGGTCGACGAACTGAAGCCCGGTCATGCTCTCCCCTATGTCCAGATCGACAATCTCACGGGCCGGTCCGTCTACAGCCTGCGCATCCTGGAATCCGCCCCGGATCGCATCGTCTGCGACGTGGAGAATATCACCACCCTTCGGTACTTCCTGTTTCCCGTCTTCGCGCCCGGTGACATCCGGACCATCGTCTTTCTCGATCGCGAATCAGAGGCCGTCTGGCGCTACTACGGCATCATGCGAATCGGCAGGAACGTAAGCCGGCGAATTGCCGGCAATGATGCCTCCGCCGTCAACAGGGCGGTCGCCTTCTATCGCCACCTCGTGGGCATCCCCACCGGCGAGGAACCGCCCACCGCCCCCTGAACGCCTGTGGGCAGGCCTCTAACGCCACGTTGCGAACATCGCGCAACTCGCCGCGCTCATCAGCGCCACCGTGATCCAGCCTGGTATCGACAGCCACTTCGGATTAACGCGCGCCCCCATCACTTCCCGATTGCTGGTCAGCAGCAGCACAATCACAATCAGTGGCGGCGCGAGGACGCCATTCAGCACCGCCGACCAAAACAACATCGAGACCGCATTGAAACCCGCAAAATCGAGCGCCAGCCCCAGCCCCAGCCCCGCCGCGATCACCGCATAAAAACCCTTCGATAATCCGGCATGGTCGTCGAGCGATCCGCGCCACGGAGCCGCCTCCGCAACCGCGTACGCGCTGGAACCCGCCAGCACCGGAACGCCCAGCATGCCGGCCCCGATCAGCCCCAGGCTGAAGAGCCAGTAAGCTCCCTTGCCCGCCAGTGGCAGCAGCGCTTCAGCCGCGTCTCTTGACGTTGTGATGACCGTCTTTCCGTGCGCGTGCAGCGTGGCAGCCGTGGTCAGAATGATGAAGTACATCACCAGGTTGGAAAAGAACATCCCCGTAACCACGTCGTTGCGGGAATCCCGCAGTTCCCGGTCGGTCGCGCCCCGCCGCGCCGCCACCGTCACTTCTCCCTGTGCGCGTTCTTCTTCCACTTCCTGCGACGCCTGCCAGAAGAACAGGTAAGGCGAGATGGTCGTCCCCAGAATGCCAACCAGCGTTGCCCAGTACGCCGCCGACCACTCCACCCGCGGAATGAATGTGGAACGGACCGCCATCGCCCAGTCGGGATGCGCGAAGAACGCCGCCAGCACGTATGCCAGCAGCAGCAGGGTCATCCACTTGAAGATCCGCGCGATCGCCCGGTAGGAGGACCAGATCAGGAATGACCCGATCGTCGCCGCATAAATCGGCGTCCAGTACACACTCCGCACACCCGTCACCATCTCAGAAACTTTCGCCATTCCGCCCAGGTCCGCGCCGATATTCACGGTGTTCGCGACAATCAGCAACGCGCACGCGCTCCACAGTACCCATCGCGGATAACGCTGCCGGATGATGCTCGCCAGGCCCTCGCCCGTCACCATCCCCAGCCGCGCGCACATCATTTGCACCGCGGCCATCAGGGGAAACGTCAGCAGCGCCGTCCACAGTGGCGCATAGCCAAACGCGGCGCCCGCGACGGAGTAAGTGGAAATTCCCGATGGGTCGTCGTCCGCCGCGCCCGTGATCAGGCCCGGCCCCAGCCGTCCGAAGAATCGGCGGAACCGGTGGGCGCTCAGCATCGCCGTTCCGCGGTGCTTCTTTCTCTCCTGCGTCGTAGGCATCTGGAATGCCCTTGCAGGATCATGGCCGAACTCTCCGCTGTGACCATCCCTGGCCAGATGACGCCAGGCGGTCACGGGCGACCATCCCAATCCCGAGGGATCTCCCGGGCCGCATGAATCGGCTCAACACGCCGGCAAGTGGCAATGCGCGTGCATCACTCCAAAGTCCTCCATGCCAGGAACGCAGCCACTTCGATCACAGACAAGTCTCTCGCGGACCGTCGGCCGGAACATTCGCACTCTCATGCGTGTCCGGCTCAGGGCCTTTCGCGACCGAACCTCGCATGACCGCTTAGCCGCGGGCATCGCGTCGTTTTCCGGCAGCATGTTCTTCATCTATCTGCACCTGGTCTGGTTCGTCTGCTGGATTCTCATCAACACAGGGCGCTTCGGCTTGCCCGTGTTTGATCCGTTTCCCTACGGACATCTCGCCACCGCGGTATCTCTGGAAGCGATCTTCCTTTCCTCTCTCGTCCTCATTACGCAGAAGCGCCTTCGCGATGAAGTGGAACACCGCGCCAGCCTCGATCTCCACATCGGCCTGCTCGCCGAACGGGAACTCACCCAGGCCCTGCGAATGCTGCACGCCATTCAGGAAAAGCTCGGCATCGGGAATGACGCCGCCACGGTACTTGCCGACCTCGAAATGGAAACCAGACCGGAAGACGTTCTGGCCGAAATTGCCCGCGTGCACCAGCGCTTCTCTCCGGGAGCGTCCGCCAAACCAAAGAACCAGGAAAAAGGAGTCCCCGATGGACCTGCGGATTGATCAGCGTGAAACCGAAGGCATCGTCATTCTTGATCTGCGGGGCCCGCTGATACTCGGTATCGCGGTTGCCTCCCTTCGCGATGCCATAGCAAAACTCATCGCGGAACAAAAAGTTCGCCTGGTGCTCAATCTGAAAAACATCACCAGACTCGATAGTTCGGGCCTCGGCACTCTCGTTGCCTCTGCCCTCACTCTGCGCAGGGCCGGCGGGAGCCTCTCGCTGCTCAACATGAACCCCGTGCAGATCAATCTGCTGATCCTCACCAAACTGACCACCGTCTTCGAACTGTTTAACGACGAGCAGGACGCGGTAAACAGTCACATTCCCGGCCGCGCCGTCAGGCCTTTCGATGTGCTCGCCTTCGTCCGCGCGCAGAACCCGGCCCGCTGACGCAACTACCGATACCGCTCCACCACAACAAACGTGACATCGTCCGTCTGTGGCGCGCCCTCCGTGAACTCCTCTATCGCATTCACAAACGCAGCCCGCACCGCCTCGCTGCCCCGCGGTGCTGCCCGCCGGATTACTTCCAGCAGACGCCGTTCCCCGAACGCCTCATGCAGAGGGTTTTCCGCGTCCGTGACTCCATCGGAATACACCACCAGAACATCTCCGGCGCCCAGCTGGAATGTGCGCGCTTCGTAGGAAGCCGTTTCAAATACCCCCAATACGCAGGCGTCGGATTCCAGCGCTTCCGTTCGCCCTGTTGCCGCGCGAAACACGAAGGCCGGATTGTGCCCCGCGCTGATGAAACGCCCGTCGCCACTCGGTTGCAGCACAAACAGAAACAGCGTCACAAACTGCGAAAGCAGTGACTTTTCGCAAAGCAACTGGTTCACCCGGCTCAGGGCTTCCCCCGGCTCGGGCCTGGCCCGGAACTCCAGACTCAGCGCGCCCAGCACCATGGAACTTAACAGCGCCGCCGGCATTCCCTTGCCGGCCACATCCGCCAGCACGCCCATCCACTCACCCGTCGGAAGCGGCATGAAATCGTAAAAATCCCCGCCCACATAGCGGGTGGGGCTGTTGAACGCCCGCACCCGAAAATTCTCGAACTCCGGCAGGCGGCGGGGCAGCAGGCTCTCCTGCGTTTCCTGCGCCAGCGCCAGTTCCCGCTCACGGACTTCCCGCTCTGCCAGAGTCTGGCGTCGAACCACCTCGCGGCTCGCCTCCAGTTCCCGCACTGTCTCCTCCAGCGCCTCGCTGTATCGCTTCGCTTCCAGATGCAGCAGCCGCACCTCCAGAACGTTATGGACGCGCGCCCGCAGTTCCGCCAGATCGAACGGTTTGCTCACAAAATCTCTCGCGCCCGCCCCCAGCGCCCGCAGCTTGTGCCCCGGTTGCGCGGTAATCACCACCACCGGAAGATACCCCTCCGGTTCCATTTCCTTCAATCCCTCCATCACTTCAAAGCCGTCCATGCCCGGCATCTGGAGATCAAGCAGAATCAGGCTGTACCCGTTCTGCCGGTGCATCCCACACACCGCCTTCGGGTCCGTGGTCGAGTGCACCAGAACATAACCCGCCACCCGCAGCATCCCCTCCAGCAGGTGGACGTTGGTTTCGCTGTCGTCCACCACAAGTATCGCGGCGTTCAGAATATCGTCGGAACTGACCATCGTGTTGCGCCTGGCCTACCGCGTCGGAACGGCAATGTGGGGCGTGACTTCCAGTGCCGTGTCCAGTGCCCGCATGAACTCATCCACCTTGATGGGCTTGGTCAGATAACGGTAAAACCCGGCGCACAATCCCTTCTCGATGTCGCGCGGCATGGCATTTGCGCTCAGCGCGATCACAGGAATGTGCGCCGTCGCCGCGTCCTCCCGCAGAATTCGCAGCGCTTCAATCCCGCTGATCCCCGGCAGATTGATGTCCATCAGGATCACGTCCGGCAGCCTCTCCCGCGCCGCCCGCACGCCCAGATTCCCGTCTCCCGCGCTCAGCAGCCGCAGATCCGGCCTTCTCGCGATGAGTTGCGCAATCAAGGCCATGTTTGCCGGATTGTCCTCCACGCACAGCACCGTCCGCACCGGCGCGGGCCCGCTGACGGCCAGCACCGCTGCCGCCGGCGATTCGGCTTCGTCCACCATCAGCCCCGGCGCCACCGCCCCGCCCAGCTCAAACCAGAACACGCTGCCCACACCCACCGTGCTCTCCACCCCGATCGTGCCTCCCATCATTTCCACCAGCCGCTTGCTCATCACGAGGCCAATCCCCGTGCCTTCCTCTGTCGTCGACTCCCTCCCCAGCCGGTTGAACGACTGAAACAACTGCTCCAGCATCTCCGGCCCCAGCCCCGCGCCGCTGTCCCGCACGCTGATGCGAATGCGCTCCGCCTCCACGGCAAACTCCACCCGCACCGTTCCCTCCGCGCGGTTGTATTTCACTGCGTTCGAAAGCAGGTTCAGCAATACCTGCTTCAGCCGGGTCCGGTCCGCGTTCACGAAGCAGGCCGTTTCAAAGTCCGGAAACGTCATCCGGATTCCCCGCTTCTGACCTTGCGGCTCGATCATCGCCCGGCACTCCGTCATCACCTCCGCCAGTGAGGTCGGTTCCAGTGACAGCGCCAGCTTCCCGCTCTCCACCTGCGCCAGATCCAGAATCTCGTTGATCAGATCCAGCAGATACCATCCCGCGCGCAGAATCGGGTCGATCTGTGCGGACTGTTTTTGCGTGGGTGGCGGTGTCTCCGAACTCATCAGCTGCGCGAAACCCAGAATCGCGTTCAGCGGCGAGCGAAGCTCATGGCTCATGCTCGAAAGAAAGTCCGACTTCGCCAGATTCGCCTTTTCCGCCGCCGCCCGCGCCCGCTCCAGTTCCAGATTGTTTTCCTGCAGCGCGCGCTCAAAGCGCTTCCGCTCCGTCACGTCACGCGCCGCCGCGAACACTCCCTGCAGCTTGCGGTCGCGGTCATGGAACGTGGTCGCGTTGTATGAAACCACCGTCTCCTTGCCGTCCCGCGCACGTGCTGTCAGCTCGTAGTCAGTAACTTTCCCGCCGCTCAGGACCCACCGGATACCCGCCTCGGCCCGGTCCGGATCAGTGAAAAAATCCTTGAACGGCGCACCGATCAACTCGTCCCGCGTGCAACCCGTCAGCGCTTCCATCTGTTTGTTCGCATCCGTGATGATGCCGGCCGGATCAGTGGCAATCAGGGCGTCGATATTCGATTCAATCAGCGACCGCGTGTAGAACTGCTGATCCCGCAGTCGCTGATCCAGCAGCTTCTGCTCCGCTTCCACCTGCTTGCGCGCCGTGTTGTCGGTGCCAATCAGCAAATATCCGATAATCTCGCCCGGGTCGTCGCGCAGCGCCGTCACGGAAACCACCGCCGGAAACCGGCTTCCATCTTTACGGATGTAAGTCAGTTCGTAGATGTCTTCAATCCCTCGCGATGCCTTGAAAACCAGCGCCTCGAATCCCGGCGTAATTGGCGTCCCCAGTTCCAGACTCAGCGCCCTCGCCCGCACAATCAATTCCTGCGGATCGGAAATGTCGGCCGGTGTCACCCGGTCCACCACTTCCGGCGCCGTGTAGCCCAGCATCCTCTCCGCACCCACGTTGAAAATCTGGATCACGCCTTTCTCGTCTGTCGCAATACTCGAGAAATTAGCGCTGTTAAAGATTGCGTTCTGCAGCGCCCCCGTCTTGAGCAGGGCGGCTTCTCGCCGGACTTCGGTGACGACATCCATCGGAGCGGACACAATCGTCGGGATTTGCATGGTGGACATCCTGAAACCTCGTGGTATCGGAAGCACGCCAGGGGCCGATCAACCGAATACCGCGATGGGGCTTTTGGTGGCGGAAAGGGCGCCGGTCCACCCGGCGGTGCCCGGTCATGCTGACCTCCCGCGGTCACGGCGTCAGTCAAGGTTTCACGGTAAGCCTCACAAACGCCATGAAATCAGCCCCCGCCGCCTGGACTTGCAAATGCACCTCTAAACACAGCCGTGAGAATGTCACGGCGGAAATCAGGTAAAAGATGAAACCACTTCTTATCGCGCTCCTCGCGCTTACTCCGCTCGTCGCTAAAGGAAACGAGTCCGCCAAACGGCTCGATGAAGCCGCTGCGGTTTTCGATGAGGTCATGGGCGCGCCCGACAAAGGCATTCCGCAGGAACTTCTGGACCATGCCCACTGCATCGTGATTGTTCCCGATCTGAAGACGGCTGGCTTTATTGTCGGCGCCAAATATGGCAAAGGCTTCCTGTCCTGCCGGAATAAGAGCAACGATGGCTGGTCCGCCCCTGCCTCTGTCCGCATCGAGGGCGGCAGCGTTGGCTTCCAGATCGGCGCATCGTCTACGGACCTCATCATGCTCGTCATGAACGAACGCGGCTCGGAAAAGCTGATGGAGGACAAGTTCACGGTGGGCGCCGAAGGCTCCGTCGCGGCCGGTCCGGTTGGTCGTACGGCAACGGCCCAGACAGACGCGCAGATGCACGCGGACATTCTTTCCTGGTCCCGTACCCAGGGCCTGTTTGCCGGTGTGGCGCTTGAAGGCGCGACGCTCCGCCAGGACCTGGACGACAACAATGAGGTTTACGGCGAACGCCTGCACAATCGCGAAATTGTGACCGGCGGAAGGCACGTGCCGGCCGCTGCCGCAAGGTTCATCTCCCTGCTCGATCATCAGTCCGCGCACGAAATGCATGATGACGGGCGCGCGTCCCGGTAGTCGGCGAACTCAATTCACGGAATAATTATGAAGACACTCATTACATGCCTCGCGGTATGCGGCCTCCTCTCTGCGCAGAATCCCGCGCAGGAAACGAAAGAAAATGCGAAGCGGACCGCTGCGGGCCTGGCTCCGGTCTACCGCGCCCGCGTCACCGAAGCGATTGCTCCCGCCGCAGAACATGATTCAGGAACGAGAGCACCACCGCGCTCAGCAGTCCGGCGAGCGTACACCCGAAGGCCGTCTTCATGCCGCCCATGGTGCCTGCGAGCGCCTTGCTCAGGCGCTCCAGATCGTCCACGCCCTTAATGCTCGCGGATGCGTCACCGATATTCACCAGCGCAAGGCTCAGTCCGAACACGGTTCCCAGCAGGCCGATCAGTGTGAGGCTGGCGCCGATCTGTCGCGCCAGGGCTCCATAGGAACCCACGCGTTCGCTCGTCAGTTGCTGCAGAACATCCCGGCTGGCCATGCCCGCCTGCCGCAGTTGCGTCATCCGCAGCACGCGGTGACCAAGCAGCGAGTCATGTCGTATGCCGAGAATCCCCAGTAACTCCATCCCCGAATTCTCGCCAAGCGGGGGCATACCTTCCCGGTCGCGCCGCAGAGCCGCATGAGCGCGCTGCACCAGCATCCGTTCCTGTGCGATAGCGGCCCTTCCCCGCATCAGATCGCGGATGCCAACTGCGAAAAGCGCGGCGATAAAAAGGTTGATGGACAGGCCGATGGTGTCCTGACCTCCGAACAGCATATTCCACAAAAGACTCATTTAAGTTCCTTCCCCGATTGCGTTTTCACCACAATTTCGAATACGTATCGAAAACCGAATTCCCGCAGGCCTGTGCTCATTTGAGGCGTCTGATCCTGACCCCCGCCCTCACCAGAAATGACGCCCCGGACCCGCCCCCGTCATCGACCCACGCCTCAATCAGATTGCTTTCAGCAATCAAACTCAGCGGAGCGCGTTTCGCCGCCAGTTCAGACGCGCTGAGGATCTTTATCAGGCTCGTGGAGAGGCTTGCGTATCGCAGGCTCACGTTCGCCCCGCTGGCCACCCCCGGCGGCATGGTGGCGTGGAACAGATCCGCAAACTGCTCGCTGTCAAAGCCCTGCTCTTTCAGGCGGGAACTGAAGACACCGTTGTGTAGGCACAGCAGGCCATACAACAGGTGGCTTCGTCCCACCACCCCGTACTCCTTGTGGCGCGCAAATTCTCCTGCCGTCTCCAGGATCTTCTGGCTGTTCTCGTCGAACCGGTCGAGGTCCAGCAAGCCCCCGGCGATGAACAGGCCGGACGTCAGTGCCCGCAGTACCACACCTCGCTTTTGCAGCGAGGCTCCGGTGTTACCGCCGCCGGCATCCACGAATGCGTTCAGCAGGTCCGACTCCGACACCAGCCTTCGTCCCGCGGCCGCGCCTGCCTGTGCCATGGTCAGAATCTGGCTGGCATTCTCCGAACAGTCGATCTGTTCGCCTTTCTCGCCCGGCGCAGCCGCCTGCGCTCCCTCCACCTGCGACGCCTCAAAAGGAATCCCGACGTTCGCCAGCGCCGTCCCAAGCTGCCCCCCGTCATTCGAAAGAAGAGCGCCGAACAGTTCACCGGTGCTGATGAGAGACCCGCCGGACGACTCCATCAGAGCGGCCGCCTTCAGCAGGACAGACCACCCCTGCGCCTCACAATCGGAGCCGCTCAGGGGACCCACCCGTCCCACCTTCCGCGTGCTCTGATCCGGATCGAGATCAATCGGCCGGATCTTCAGCCTCCGCAGCAACTGCCATGCCGACGAGGTCTTCACAAGCACGAAGCCGCGCACCAGATCGAGGCTCGAAATCGCCGGCCTACCGGCTTGGCCGGCGATTTCGCTGGCATGTCGCAATACCTCGCGGACACTTGCCGACAGCGACAGTGCCTCACGGCCGGTGCCACTGCGACCGGATTCCGCAAAAGCCTGCCGGAACACTTCCTGCAGCTTCTCCGGCGAGACGCCGCGCTGCCGTAAGCGATCCCGCACCAGCGGTTCCTCGCCCGACACCAGCGCGGCAAGCAGAGTCGACGCTGTTATCGCTCCCCGCGCCCCCGCAAACTGGCTGGCGCGCTCCAGATCCGCCAGTGCAGCCTGCGTGAAATCGCTTCTCTGCATGCCGGACGACTTCAGCATGCTGCCCATGGGGTCGGCCCCCAGCGAGAAGCGCGGGTCGCCGTACATCACAAAGCATGCCCAGGCTGCGTCACTGTTACTGGTCTCCCGGCCTGCTTTCCGGGCCGAGCGCAGTGCTTCGCCCGCCGATTCGCCCTCAAAGAATACGCTGTAAAACGCCTGGGAGAAGGAAGAGGCTCCCCGACTTGGGGCCGCAAACAGCGAACCCAGCACCAGGCGCGAGCCCGCGCGCAGGAACGCCCTGGTGATTCCTTCCACCATCTGCGCAGACCAGCAGCCGTTCAGAAAGACCACCTCGGGCGCGCGCGTCAGCCTTTCAATGGCGCTCGAACGCAACGTGCGCCGTCCCGCCAGCGCCAGCGCATACTCCTCCGGGTCCTCTTCCACCGCCACGTGTCCGGCGTAGTGAAACATGGAGAATTCACTCCCCACCAGACGGTTCAGCACCGCTTCGAAAGTGGCCTCATCCCCCGCCAGACACTCGCACGAAATTCCGCGATCCGCGAACTGCCGTCGCAGCGCCGACGCTTCCTCCAATGCGCTCGGCAGGTCGCCGGTCGGATCCGCCACCAGCAGGCAGCGCCGCTCCCTCTCGGTCCGAATCGCCGCACCGGAGCGTCCCGGGTCCCAGGCATCGCGCAAACTCCGTCCCAGAGAGTGCTTGGTTCCGAGAAAGCCATCCCCGTCGTGCATCAGCTCCCAGGGAATGTCAGGATCGTTCGTCGACAGAAGCAACGGCGTGGCAAGGCTGCGCACCGCGTCGCGCAGATCGCGCACACCCGGCGTCGCGCTCGGCAGCAACGCGTCGAACAGAGCCTTCCCGGTATCAACGAAGGGTAGAGCATGCCCACCCTGGCTTCGCCTGCCTCCCGCCTCGATCGCCGCCCCAACCTGATCAATCAGCAGACGCACCACATCGTCCGCCACTCTGACCTGCGCGTACGGCACAAATGGCGCCGCGAACGGGCTGTTCTCATCCGGCGGACGTTCGAGTTGGAAGCTGTAAAGCCCGGAGCCGATTCGTGTGACGGAAAGTGTGGTGAGCGGCTGCATACCTTCTCCGGCCTTCGGACTTCTCTGCTTAGCCTCAGCGACTCAGCGGGAAAGGGATCTGGCCAAATAGGTAATGCGACAGGGCTCGGGCGTATTACATTCGTTCGCCCAGATTCGTCAGGAAAATTATCAGCGCTTCGCTATGCATGGCGGGGACGGTGCCGGAGCATACGCCGGAGTTGGCCTCCTGGGTCAGTTCAAGGATGATGGCAGGCTGCCTTCCGGCTTTGTCGATCACCATCACAGAGGGAAGCGTCTGATCCTTTGGCCATTCCGGGGCAACGATTCGCAGCTCACCGCCGGCGAGTACTTCCACTCGCAGACCGTTGGTCTGGCTTACCATGACGCCGGCTGCGGCGGAACCAGCCACGTCTCTGACAGCCCCGGCCGGTTCGAAGCGCCACCCACCCGGCCGGACGATGTCCGCCAGACCGGCGGTCGCCAGTTTCAGATCCCCCAGCAGTTCCAGAGCGCCCGCCGTGGCCTGCCGAAGATTTCTGCCCCATTCTTTCAGTTGCTCCGCCAGCCGTTCGTCAGGCCGCCCCGAAATCTCCTCCACCGCTTCGGCAATCCGCTTTCGCTTCCATGCCGCGCCATGCGACGCCGCCGTCCAGTTGTCGAGTGCGAGCGCCCTTGCATGAGCCGCCCGGGAAATATCCACGCACAGATCACAGTGCCCGAAATGCTCGTCCACAACCGCTGCTTCCGCTTCGGGCAACTCCATCTGGAAATAGCTGACCAGTGTTTCCCACCCGGGGCAGTCGCCGCCTGCGCTTCCCGTCATACTGCTCATGCATGCCCCCTTTCCGTCTTACGATAACCGTGGGTTTTTCCCGCAGGCGCCTTGCGTAATCGCCGCAATACGTTCTCCGTCCAGCGTGTCACCGTCGGTTCCGGCTGACGGCCTCCGTAATACTCGCGAAACCGTCCGTCTCCGATCTTTCTGGAAGGCAGCGGAGTCCCGGTGTATTTCTGCGCTGTCGCCCGGTCAGCCTCATCCAGGCGGCGGCCGAAGTCTATCTGCAGTTCCCGAAACGCCGCATCCAGACAGGGCTCCGGAAGGCCGGACTCAAGTCTGTATTCATTTCGCAGATATGTGGCTGCCAGCTGCAGCGTTTTTTCGGAATAGTCCCGGACGAACAGCCGCGGAGGTATCTCAATCAGGCGGCTCAGGCCGAAAGCGACACGCTCGTGCGCCGGCCCTCCTTCCCGGCCCAGCGCCAGTTCCAGCAGCGCGGAGTAAGTCTCGTAATCGTCGCAGGCGGGCGGAATTGCTCGTGAAGCAATTTCCGGGTGGCTCTCGTCTCCAACCGGTTTTGCGGCGTTGCCCGCCACACGGTAGTAATCGATTGCCGTGGTTCGCAGACAGGTTGCGAGAAGGGGGAATCCCGGGTACTCCGGGTCTACGCGTGCGAGAAGACCCTGATATCTGGTCCACGCCAGTTGTTCGATATCCTGGGCGTCCTCATCGCGTCGCGCGAGGTGCCTCGCAATTCTGGCCAGCTTCGGGTGATGCCTGCGATAGAACTCCTCGAAGAATCCGTCCAGTCGATGGCTTGTCTGCCGCGCCTTCCCCTCTGCTTCGTCCGCCCTGCCAAAGTCTCTTTCCGCTCGCGCGGCGGAAGCGGTTTCTGCCCAGTGACCACGTTCGAGCGCAAGGTCACGCATTCGACGAATAATCTCACTCTCTTCGATTGCTTCCATTACTTTGACCGGTGCTGCGACCGGATTCTCAGTATAACGGCGTTCCCGCCGTTTCGTCACTTTGTTCCCACAGCCTGCGGGAATCGTGATTCTGACTCGCATTGCCATTCGGAAACCGGCACGGGCCGCGGCGATCCCCATCGCTGACTCAGCGCAGCCCGGCCCATCCGAAAGGAGGTGTGACCATGGACATTCTCGATATTCTGGTTCAGGCGCTTGAGATTCTTATCGGCCAGGGTTAATTACTTCGTCGCGGAACCGCGGACCCGGAAATAACGGGAAGCCGTGATTTCGGGTCCGCCCGCGCCTGCCACACGAACGGTAAGAATGTAATCCGCCGGCGTCAGGTCCCCGGGCGGCACCGTGACCAGATACTCCCAGCCTTCCGCCGTGGACTTCCCGGACACGGCCACTGTGAACTCAGCCTCACCGTCGAGGCGACGCAGTGTTGCTGTCAGCGCTCCGGGGCCAGGTTCGACCGCTTCGACAAAGCGAAAGCGCCCCGGCCCGGAGTCCGGCGCCGGCACCAGGTTCTGCGCCCCCGCGGGCCCTCTCTGGGCGGAGGGCATCAGGAGCAAGGCGGCTGTCTCCGCGCTCTCTTGCACTGTTTTTCCGCCCCGGAAGATGCCAAAAAACAAAGCCGCCAGTAACAAAGCGGCAAGCGCGCCCGGCCAAAGCCATTTGTGCCCCGTCCGCCCTTGTTTTGCGGGGATTGCCGGTAACACAACGCCCCGTCGCTGGTTTTCTGAAACGCGCGGGATGCCTGCCAGTCGCTCGCGAACCGCGGCGACTCTCACGCCTCCTCCCATTACGGGCAAATAATATTCTTCAAACCTGCGCCGGTCCGCATCGGAAAGCCGGTGCTGCAGAAAATCGAGGATCAATTCGTCTTCATACGCGCTGAAATGATCAAATAATTCGGGCGTATTCGCCATTTCCGCGTTCCATTCCGCACGTTCTTCCCCGGCCATCGGCCCGAGGAAATATCGACGAATTGCCGCGTCATCAGGCGGGTACAGGGCCAAGTGGATCCTCCCGGAATCTCGCCGCAAAATAGGAAATACTGCCTCTGCTTATTAATGCTGTTGATCGGAAGGGCATTACAATGTCTAAAAGAAAAGTGTTATGAAGTGCGAAAAACTTCCGGCGCTAATCGCAGCCAAGCCTGCCGTCCGCCAGTCGGACCAGCTTTCGACAGATACGATGCACCTGCACTCTGAGTGTACCAATCGGTATATTCAGGCTCCGGCTTAGTTCCTGCCGGTCCTCATGATGATAGCGAACCACAAGATCCCGGTCTTCGGGATCGATCTGCCCCAGCAATTCGTCGAGATAAATCTTGGCCTCAACGGTCGGCTGCTGTGCCTGGATTTGCCTGGAGTCGCCCTCGAGCGGAACTTCGCGCGACGTTCGCCACCCCTCTCTTGCAACGCACCAGGCGAACCCGAAAAAGTATTTTCGGGGGTCCTTCCGTAACTCCTCCCACGGATATTCCACGCCGGCTTTTTCAAGACCGCGGGATAGAGCCTCCTGTGCCCCGTCCTCAGGACACGGATGACCCTGCCACCGCAGATATCGGACGAGATCCAGCCACAGTTCCGCGCACTTATTCTCCGCCGTGTGAGGGTCGGTGTCGAAGAGTCCCGACAGTCCTGTTGGTACTGCACCGGCTGCGATCTTCATCTAGCGGTAGTCTCCGTAAAGCCTGTATCCGGACCAGTAGTAAGGATGCCTGAAACGACGTCCGTCCGCAAGTGCAACCTGCGCCGAACGCATCGCTCCGGCTGGTGTCGCGTTTCTGTTGCCGAACAGCTTCCGGTAGAACCTCTCAACCAGTTCCCCGGCAGCCTCGTCGTTCACCTCCCACAGGTTGCCGGACACGCGCAGCGCCCCCCCGCGAGAAAACTGCTCGTCAGACCTTCCAGCCCTTCCCCGGGAACATATTGTCCGCCCGCCGAATGGCACGTGTCCAGGAATACCAGTTCCGCAGCCAGCGGATGGCTCAGCACTTCCCCGGTTCGGAGGTGCCCTTCCTGCCTCTCGCCGTCCTGGCTGCGCAGCGATAGTACCACCGACGACATTTCGGGATGCGCCGGATCAAGCGTGCCATGCGTCGCGAAATGCAGATATCGAAATTGCCGGATCCGTTCGGCGCGGAATGCCTCCAGGCTGGCCCCGAACCCCGAAAGCAGCAGCGCGTCCGGTGGCGCCAGTGGCAGCACGGCCTCCGCGGCGAGGCGCGAATAGGCCAGTCTAGGAAAGCCCTCCTCCCGCGCAGCATCCGATTTCACCGCCGGGATTCGCGGATCATCCAGCGTATAGACCGGGTCCGCAAACATGGCCAGCGATCGCGATGGTCGCCTGCGGCTTCCCGCCATTCTTCGGCTCCGCACCAGCATCGACGCCGATGGCAAAATCGTGATATCGTGTTCCCGGATCAGAAACTGGCCGCTCACCGGATCGGGAAGTACCGCGAACGGTATTTGTGAAAGTCCCGACTCGATAATCGCCAGTTTCCTGCCGGACATCAGGCCTGCAGCCGGACCCAGCAGCATCCGCCCCACCTCCGCTGCAGGCGCACGATACCCCTCGTCGCCGGCCATGGTCGGACGCACGCTGAGCGCCCTTAGCAGTTTCGCCGCGGCAGCATCGATCACGCTGCCCGCCGGCAGTTCGAACATCCGGATTTCCCGCTTCGTCACAGCCCAGAGATAACTGCGCGCCCGGCCGCTGACGTAGGAGAGAAGCAGCACTCCTTCATCAAGTCCCTCGCTCTGTACTTCCGGCAGCGTGACCGGTTCGGTATCGGCCACCCCTCCCGGCAGCAGAGCGCGCTGTATCTCCGACTCCACATCCCGGTACTCGGCCCGGGCCCGTTCGAACCTCTCCCGCGCGGGCTGCCCACGCGACTCCGACGACTTCTCCATTCGTCCGTACCAGAAATTCATCTGAGCGCGTAACTCCCGCTCCCGGCGCGCCAGAGCCGGGTTGATCGCGCCACTTGTCGCTGCCCGTTCCGCCGCCAGCTCTTCCAGCAGACCGCGCGCCCGCATTCGTTCGGATACCTCAAAGGCCTCCGCCGCCACTCCGGCGTCGTGCCCGCGCCGGTAACGCGCATTCAGCAGATCGAGGGATTCAAGGTAGAGTGGCTGCCTTGCGGCGAACCAGGATATCCGAAGCGCCCCCTGCGGCGCCCGTCTGCGGAGTTGCTCGGCTAGCTCCATGGCGTTGGTCAAATGCTGCGCGGCCTTCGCCGGCTCGCCACTCTGACGCTCCACCATGGCCAGCTGCCGCAGAGCCTCGCCTTCCAGATCGAGGAAGCCGCTCCTGTCTGCAAGCTGCACCGCCTCCCCGAAGGCGAGCCGCGAATTCTCAATCCGCCCCGCTGCCCGAAGTTCTCCCCCCCGTGCCAGCAGCGCATCCACTATGCCTTTAGGCCGCCCGGCTTCCCGAAACCCCTGCAGCGCCTCTTCGTAATACTGTGCCGCTTGTGTCCGTTTTCGCAGGCGTGATTGAATTTCACCCAGCACCATCAGACCCTCGGCTTCCGCCACCCGGTCGCCGCTTGACCGCAGCATCAGTTCGGCTTCCTGCGCCACCCGGAGAGCCGTCGCGGATCTCCCCTCGTGAAGTTCGATGCGTGCCAGCCGAACCCGTGCCCGTCCCTCCGCCAGGGCGTTCTTCGCCGACCGGAACAGGGGGATCGCCTTCAGCAGATTCTCCCGCGCCCCCGCCGGATCACCCAACGATTCCAGCGCCACCGCCGCATTGTTCAGCGCAAATGCCCGCCCGGCGTCGCTCCGAAGCTGCTCGAAAAGCTTTGCGGCCCGCACATGATCGTCCAGCGCCGCGCTGAAATCCCCGGCCTCCCACTCCAACAGTCCCCGGTTCGTGAGCACAGCCGCTTCGCCATAGTCGAAGCGGAGTTCCTGCCAGACCGCTCCGGCCTCCCCGAAGTACTCCCTCGCCGCTTTCAGTTCTCCGGTTTGCCAGTGAGTCAGCCCGAGATTGTTCAGTACCTCGCCTTCCCCACGACGGTCGCCCTCCGTTCGAAAACCCTCCAGCGCCACCCGGTAATGATCATTCGCCTGATCGAACTGGCTGATCCTGTGGAGTGCGTCTCCTGCCGCCGCATGCGTCGCCGCTATCGCAAACTGGTCCGCGAACTGAGCCCATTTCGCCAGCGACTCCAGTCGGTATTTCACGGCGCGATTGCGGGATTCGCTCGTCCCTTCACTGTAAAGGCGCTTTGCCTCGCTCGCTTCCCACTCCGCCGCACTCCGCAGTTCGTCATCCGGTCCCGATTTGTGAATTACGGCCTCAATCGAGAAGCTTACCGGTCCCGTCGCTGGCGTCACCGGAGAAATCTCAGCCGTGTAATCGCCCGTCTGCTTCGCGAGAATCGTTACCGACTCCCGTCCGCGTTCGAACTCATCGCGAACCGCGACCTGACTGCCGTCGGGATAGGAGACCTTGATTCGCAGGTCAGACTCACCCTGTCCCACCGTTATCCACGCAGCCTCACCCGCCGACAGCGCAACCGTGAACCTCACCGGCGCACCGCCGGCAAGCCGCGCCTGCTCGCGCACGCCCGGCCTGAGCGCGGTGCCCGGACTCTCAGCGTCCGCGTAAACCAATATCCAAAGCATCCAGGCTGCTGCCGCCAGTCGCATACAGAATTTATACCCCGGATGGAATTTGGAATCGGAGAATTCTGTGTATTTCCGGGCAGGCTTTTCGCCGCCTCACCCTCCTGCGGCGGCGCGGCTTACCGACATCAGCGCGCCGGCGGAAACGATTAACAGCAGCGCGGATGCTTGAGTAGCTCCAGCCACGAAGAGGAATCGTAATGCTGATCGGACTGGCGGAGCGGATCAGACATTTGGCGTTGGCCCCTGCGGCGCGAGGACAGTGCGCATATGCTCCCCGAACGTGGCGATCGAGGTGAACTCGACCTCCTGCGTTGCCAGAGCACGCGCCCATCGATCCCGATCCAGCAGTCCGGTCACGGCGTCGGAAATCCGACGGCGAAGCTCGTGGGCCGGCAGCGCATCCAACTCCACGGTGGCCGCTCCGTTTCCAAACTGTTTCCGGAACGCAGGTGCCCGGCTATCCGTGCCCTTGATCTTCTGCGGCGGTAGTTGGAACGTCTGAATATCGGCTGGATGAATCGCCAGCCGCCGCAGTTCAAACCAGATTCCGCTCGCTCGTTGAACCCGCGCGTGCATATCCTGTTCGATGCCGTGGCCGCTCGGATCGTGGTCGCCCAGATAGAACACTGTGATCGGCTTTCTGATGTTCTGGAAGAAGCTTCCGATCTGCGACTCCATCCCCGTGCTGCCATAGCCATGGCATACGCGCAAGGTAAACACAAACTCGTCGGCAATGGGCCGGACGGCGCCCATAATGGTGGCCTTTTCGCTCCAGACTTCGCAGTGCCGCGGCTGATCCTGCCAGTTATCGCGCCGATAGGAGCGTTTCACAGCCTCGACATAGTCAATCGGATCGTTCCAAACGCTGACCGTTTCCGGGTTCCGCGTCTCGTCGACCATCCATTCAGGCGGAATGCTGTTTGCGGGCTCCGAATCCACGGCGCCGAGTTCCCACAGCCGATGGGCTCTGCGTGCCATCGTCGTAGCCCGGCTGAGCCGTTTGTAGTCGGCCTGGGTGTTCTCGTAGGGAATCACGCGCGTGCTGAAGATCGCGTAGTGCAATTGCCGCAGCGTCTGGGGATGTTCCGTCTGGAGCAGGTGCCTTGCATAGCGGATCAGTTCGATAGTGGCGCTGGCCGGGCCGCGCATTATCGTTGCTCCCCGCAAACCGGGACCTGTCCCAATTTGCTCTTGTGCTGCAGGTTTCGATTCCATCCGATGTAGATGCCCTGATCGTTTCGAACCCGTTCGGTTGTAACGGTGGATCTGCCGTGCCTCTCGCCGGCGCGACCCCGCTCGTCCCCAAGTGACGACAGCCGAATCCCCACAAGCTCCCCGCTATGTCTCCGCACCGGCACAGCGTTCGGCGCGGCCAGCATCCGGCTAATCGCAGCGGAGTCGCACAATGAGTCGAGGCGCTGAATGAGGTTGCCGTCTTCACCGAAAACGCGCAACAACTCTCGCTCCCTCGAACGCTCGGGCTTGTTTCTCGACCTCCCGGAAGGTCGTTTGAGTGTTCCGCCCATCGGCGGGCGGCGCGTTCACAGTCTCCCCCTGCTCGATCCGGCGCGGCTGGAGCGTATCGCCGCCTCGACCTCATCGAGGTCATAGAGGATCCGGCCGCCGGACCTGTAGAAGGGGAAACGGTCGTTGCCCAGCAGACGATCTTTTTGCAGAGTGCGTCGCGAGAGCCCGGTGAGCGTTGCCACGTCGGCTTCGCTTCCGAAACGGCGCTTTACTGCGGCGGATTCCTGATTGCGATTCGATGCGTTCGGCATATACGACGAGCGTACTGGCACCTAACAGGAATGAAAACGGAGGGTAACTCGGGGTAGCAGTCTATGTCCTGTGAATTGAGCGGGCTGCGGGGATTCAGAAAGTGTCTGCGAGGTAACCGAGGTGATTTTCGAGAGCCACTTTTTGACGGCGCCGTTGTACTTGGGCGACAGGAAAGCCGCCCGCCACGTCAGGTCCCGCCACGCAACGAGGTCTGGCAGCGGCCATTTCTGTGCGTCCAGACGCTCGCACATCTGCAATTGGGTGTGTCCGGCATTCTTCAATTCGCGGACCCTGTCGTAAAGCGCCGCCGTGCCGGGATTCCGCGAGCGGGACCACGTCTGAGTTTTCTGCGTTGCGAGAATCTCGGGAAGCCTGGCGTCAACGATACCGGCCAACCTCGCCCTCGTTATGTCGTCGAACTGATCCTCGGTGACGCCGAGATTGGCGCGGGCATAATCCCAGAGTTGCAGCCAGTAATCTTCTTCTTCGCCAGTCAGCTTCAGCTGCGGATTGATGCGATGCAGAATGGCATTTAGATGGTCTCCTCGTAGGGTGGCCAGCGTGGTGTCCAGGGGGGCTGACGAAGTGCCGCGACATCCGGATGGGCTTTTGTCAGTTCCGCCAGTCGATGTTCATGCCACACGACCTTTGATCGCGCGTCCGCAAGGGCCATCTCTTCGTCTGCAAACAGGTCATGGATGCGATCAAGGTCCGGTTCGTTGTCAGTCGGTTCGCTCATCTTCGGTGCAAGCGCAAGAAATCCAAATCTGGCGCGTGCTCCGAACCATAACACGCTACGATCTATTCGCCGGGGACGGCGCGTTTGCGCTCGGAGTAGTTGGCCAAGTCGGAAGTCCCGCGCGGAAGACCACTTCCGATTTGATTGCGGAGTAGTCGTTAACCACTTTGGGGCACCCTCAGTAGTGGGCCGGGTCAGGCCTTGTTCAGGCTATCGAGAATACCCGAGGCCCAGGCCGGCAGGGAACTGGCCGTCCACGAAACTCTGCCCGATTCGATCTCAGCCACCGTGATCGTCTGGTGCGAAGAGTTGTCCAGCAATATGGCTCGTTCGGCCAGGGCAAGCACTTGTGCGGCATTCGCAAGACTTCGCTCATAGCGGCGCCGGATGTCGCGTTCCGGAATCCCGTGACCACCCTGAAGAACCCTGCGGCGAACGCGCTCGATGTTGAGCTCCCGGGTGTCGATGGCGACATAATGGACGTGAATCAGATACTTGGCGTCGCGGGCCTCGCGGATGCGCACCAGTGGGCCGACCCCCGCCAGCGTTGTTTCGATCGCAAAGCTGACGCGCTCAGCAATGAGGCGTCGCCAGGATTCGAGCACCTCGCGCCCCGCGGAAATCGCGACCTGACTCGGGTTCTGTGGATTCGTTTCGCGGGCGATGGCGTCCGGGTCGAGGACAGGCATCCGGTCATGAAGGCGCAACTGAGCAGTGACCGTGCTCTTACCCGAACCGTTGGGGCCGGCGACAACGGTCAGAATCGGCGGAATGGAGGGAGTCGGACTCAGCGGACCGATCCGGCCAGTTCGCGAATGATCTCTACGTGACGATCACCCGTTTCTTCCGGACGAAAACGAATCTCAAAGACCCGGCCGTCAGGATACTCTTCGACGTACCGACCTTCCCGGTCTTTATAGACAATCGGAACTCCGGCCGCGAGGGAGGCGGACTGTGCAGCCGCAATGCACGCATTTGCTTCTGCAACAAAAGCAAGGGTTTCGAGAGAAGGTTGGTCGCGCATCTGATCTCAGTATATGCCGCGTGGAGAGCAGGGTACAGTGCCTAACTGGTTCGCACGTGGATGATGAAAAGTACTTGGAAAGCTGAATGGCGGCAGGTCGCGAACGCGACGAAAAAACTGGGATTGTTGAGGGTCGTTAGCGCGCCAAACGTGCCCACAAGCTCATCTGGCGAATTGCGCGTCGTCACTCGTCGTCACTTGACGCCCGTAACTCTATGAAAACATGGTAGCGCTAACGGGAATCGAACCCGTATTTAAGCCTTGAGAGGGCTCCGTCCTAACCGTTAGACGATAGCGCCGAACCGCATACGTTCCAAACTGACTACCAGCGTACCAGATTTCCCGTTCCCCGGGAACCCATGATATCCGCCGTCCGGGTCGCTGCCGTCAACGTCGCAGCCCCCATCCGTCCACAATGCTTCTCCAGCCGTCCCTTCAACTCCGCTCGCGCCCGCAGCAACCGGCTCTTCGCCGCCGCCACCGAAATCCCCAACTGCTCCGCCACCTCCGGCATCGGCAACTGATCCACATCCCGCAGCATAAACACCCGCCGTAGCAGTGGCGGAATCCGCCGGATCTCCCTCCCCAGAACCTCCGCCAATTCCTTCGACCCCAGCAGTGACTCCGGCGACCGCTGCCCATCCACCAACTCCAGCGTGCCCCGGTCCTCCCCAATCTGCACATCGTCGATGTACAGGAACCTCGCCCGCCGCGCCTTCCGCAAACGCATCAGGCATTGGTTCACCACAATCCGCGTCATCCACGTCGAGAACTTCGCGTCAATATTGAACTGATCGATGTGCTGGAACGCTTTCCAATACGCATTCTGCACCTCGTCCTCAGCCTCTTCGCGGTCATGAAGAATCGAAACCGCCAGCTTCAGCGACAGCCCGTAATTCCGTCGCGTCAGCTCCGAAAAGGCGTCCCTCCGCCCCTCCTGCGACAATCGGACCAGTTGCTCATCCGAGTATCCTTCAAATGCACAACTCTTTTGCATCGCCATAAGATTCCTGAAGTCCTATCAGAGTGTCCAGTCTGAGGATAACCCGAATGGCGAGCGTAAATTTATCGTGATTGAAAATGGATTCAGTTCCAGTGTAAGTGGAGAAACTTCTTTTACTCCTGCTAACATGACTTTGGATATGCAGGAGACCGGCGAACAAACGATCCAGCGCGTGCTCGCAACTTATGACATCGGTCATAAGCTCCGGCAACTTCGACTACGCAAGAAGATCGCTCTGGTCGACCTCGGCCGCCACACCGGCCTCTCCGCCTCGATGCTTTCCCAACTCGAAACCGGCAAGATGGTCCCTACCCTCCCCACACTTGCCCGGATATCGATGGTTTTCGACGTCGGCCTCGATTACTTCTTCGATGACCGCCGCCGCCGCCGCATGTTTACCGTGGTCCGCAAGGCTGAACGTCTCAAATTCCCGGACCGTGCCGACGCGAAATCCCCCAGCTACTTCTTCGAATGCCTCGCGTTTTCAGCGCAGGAAAAGGGCTTGCAGGCTTACCTCGCGGAGTTCCCTCCGCGCGTGTCTGAAGACGCCCAGCCTCATGCGCACGATGGCGCCGAGTTCGTTTTTGTGACCCAGGGCGAACTCACCATCTCCTGCCAGGGTGAGGAACATATCCTGGATGAGGGGGACAGCGTGTATTTCGATTCTTCGGAGCCACATTCCTACAAAGGGGGCATCGAAGCCGGGGCTCAGGCGGTCGTTATCACCACCCCGCCTCGATCCTGATGACCTACCAGGACTTCAGCCAGTTTTCGCCGGGATTCCAGGAAATCGTCGACGTGATCCGGTACTGACTGTGCAGCATTGGCTGATTGGTCAGACTGACTTTCCGGTAGTCGAAACCCAGCGTTCCAGCCAGTCCATGCCGGTACGAGTGGGTGATCGTCACTCCCGCGTACTCACTGCTATACCGACCAGCAGTCGCCACTACTGCGGAGGTTGAAACCTTCCCTCCGGCAAACGTCAGGGTGTAGTCCCGAAAAAGCCGGGTTGAAAATGATCCGAGAAAGGTTTCCTGCGTCGATGTCTGCAGTAGTCCGTTGCCCGGAGCAACCCCTCGCACGTAAGAGACATGTCCAGTTCGGTTCCGGCCAAAATCCCTCGCCAGGTCCGCCGATACGTCCGCCGTCGTATGCCGGCTATAGCTTTCGACCACACCAACCGCCTGGCCAGTCAACGATGCCACTAATGGATTGAGTGGAACCAGTTGCTGCCCCTGATTCTCCAGCCAGGATTCGCCCGCCCGGAGTCGCAATTGCGTCAACCGGTTGAACGCATAGGAATAAATTCCTCCCAACGTATGGAAATCCGCCAGGCTGATCTGGTGAGAGTACTGGTAGGAGGTATACGAGTAATACACCCCGACAGTGGTCCTGCGCGTAAAACGATAATTCACATCGCCCTGCGCCTGGTACCCGGTGTTGCCAATTGCCTGGAGCCCCGTGCCGGATCTGTCCACAAAAAAGACTCCGCCACCTCCGTTAAATGACAACCGCGCGGATTTCTGCCACGTTACACTCACCTGGTTCATCCACTGGCGAATGTTCTGGTCCAGAAGCTGGATCACCGGCGTCGCGGCCAGATTCACATTTGCAATCGACGTTTCCGGATTAGTCAGATTATTCACCAGTCCGGCCGAAGCTGACTGGATCGACCCCGCACTCACCAGATTCATTTGGATATGGCGCGAAACAACATGAGTCAGGACCAGATTCAGCGACTGGTTGGTTCCGTTGTAGCCTGTCCCGGCGCCATATTTGTTGCTGCCGCCCGTGTAACGCAGATCAATTGCATCCCGCTTCCAGTGGTGGCGCCCGGCGACGCCCCACGACAGTCCATAACCGAATGGCGAGGGCCTCGTGCCACTGGTTCCATTGGCCTGGGCCAATTGCGGAATCGAACTGTCGTAGATCTCCGTGAAGCCAAGGCTTGGGGCCCACTGGACAGAGTTCGGCACCTGCGGCTTCGTCAGCGTATAGCTGCGGCTCAGTACCGCGGGCCCTGCGTAATCCTGATCGCCCCCGGTATCCCCTGTCACCTGTGGCCCCGTGTTTCGGGAGGCAGCCACCGAACCCGGCAACGGCGTGAATTTCTCCGTGGGCTGCGTCCGCGGCTTCTGTTCCAATGGCGGAACCGCCCCACCCGCGGCTGACTGTTCCTGCTCCGGTACCAGCGGATTCGTCTTATTCAGCGGATCGAACATCTGGATCTGCTTCTCCCGGATCTCCTCCGGTGTCAGCGGGCGCTCCCCTCGCTTCGCCGCCGGTGTTTTTGGCGTCTCGGCCTGGTTGGGAGCCTGGTTCTGCGCCGCCGTCGGATCCTGCGGCTGCACCACCTCTGGTTGCTGGCCATAAATCAGGCTGGCGACTCCCAGAAAAACGGGTACGAGCATGGAGACAGGGCGCATGAGTCTATCTTCACTGTGGCCTGTGCCGGTGACGGCTGTCAAGGTTTATCCCCCTCGCCTGCAACCAAACGCGTCATCATGATAAAAGCAGGCGACCAACTTCGGAATTGGCGCCAAAACTGAAGCGTCGCCGTCTGGAGATCTATATGCACCTGAAACGCCTTGTAGCTTCTGCACTTTGCGTGACCCTCGCCTCCGCCGCCGAGTTGCCCGTCCGCTCAGTTGTGCTCTATAAGCACGGCGTCGGCTACTTCGAACGCTCCGGACCCCTCGGCCCCGGCGAGTCCGCCCGCCTCGACTTTAAGGCCGCCGAAATGAACGACGTTCTCAAGTCCCTCACCATCAGCGACAACGGGGGCAAAGTCACCGCCGTCCGCTATGACTCCAACATCCCGCTCGAACAGAAACTCAGCGAATTCCCCTTTGAACTCGCCCCCGGCCAGCCCCTCGGCGCCGTTCTCGATCAGCTCAAAGGCGCCCGCCTCGAAATGGAATTCGGCCCCCGGAAGGTCGCCGGCGCCATCGTCTCCGCCCGCATGATTGCCGGCGATAAGGAACGCCCCGAACACGAGCAACTCACCCTCCTGATGGATTCCGGCGAACTCCGCAATGTCGACCTGTCCGCCGCCTCCGCCATCCGTTTCACAGACTCCAAACTCCAGCTGCAGTTTAAGGATTACCTCGCCGCCCTCACCAGCGCCCGCTCCAAAGACAAGCGCAGTGTCTACATTGACTCCACGGACTCAAAGTCCCGCGACGTCAAAGCCAGCTACATCATGCCGATGCCCGCCTGGAAATCCAGCTACCGCCTTCTCTTTGACGAATCCGGCCCAAATCAGACCAGCAAAGACCAGACCCTCGAAGGCTGGGCCATCGTCGATAACACCACCGGTGACGACTGGACCAACGTCCATATCTCTCTCATCTCCGGCAAACCCATCTCTTTCCTGACCGAACTCTACGATCCCAAATACATCCACCGCGAGACCGCCGAACTCCCGGAGGACAAAGCCCTCGCCCCCACACTCCACGCCGCCGCCATGGACAAGGTCCTCACTGCGCCTCCCGCGCCCCGCTCCACCGCCATGGGCATGCTTGCGGGCTCCGGTGGTGGTGGTGCCGGCGGCGCGGCCTTCAACCGCGCAATGGCCCCGTCCGCCGGTCTCCAGATGGCCGGGCAGAGCTCCATAGCACCCTCCGGCAACGGCACCGAAATCGCCGACCTCTTCGAGTACTCCATCCGCAACCCCGTCACCGTCAAAAAGAACGAATCCGCCATGCTGCCCTTCCTGCAGCAGAAAATCACCGCCCGCAAGCTCATCATCTATTCCGACCAGAGCCGCCCCAACCCTCTCAGCGCCGCCGAAATCATCAACACCACTGGTCGCACTCTCGATGGCGGCCCCATCACCGTCTATGACTCCGGTACCTACGCCGGCGAAGCGCTCGTTGAAACCATCAAGAATACCGACAAACGCTTCATCAGCTACGGCGTCGATCTCGGCACCCGCATCGCCATCGCTCCCGGCTCCCAGACCAGCAACGTCCGCGAGTTCCACGCGCACGATGGCCTCATCGTCTCCAAATACTCCCAGGTACAGAAGCGGATCTATTCCATCCGCAACGTCGACGCACGGGCCAAAACCCTCATCATCGAACACCCCGTCCGTTCCGGCTTCAATCTCATCGACACCCCGAAGCCCGCCGAAACCGCCCGCAACGTCTACCGTTTCGAGCTCAAACTCGCGCCCAACGCCGCAATCGACTTCCCCGTCACCGAGGAAAACATCTATGACCAGACCACGTCGGTCTCCAGCCTTACGCCCGATTCCGTGGTCTTCTATCTCCGCAACAAAATCCTGAGCGACGCCGCCCGCAAACAGCTCCAGCAAATCTCAGACGTCAAAACACAGATCGCCCGTCTCGACGCCGAACGCCGCAGCCTCGATACCGACGTTCAGAACCTGACCCGGGACGAAGAACGCAACCGCCAGAACATCGCCAGCCTCTCCGCCGTCAGCGGCCAGCAGCAGATTGTCCAGGATTACGCCCGTAAACTGGCCGATCAGGAAACCCGCATCGCCCAATCCCGCGACCGCCAGACCCAGCTCGACAACCAAAAATCACAGCTCCAGAACCAGCTCAACAATCTCATCGAAAAACTCGAATTCTGATTTCCCGATCACACCTTTTCCACCACCCGTGGTGGTGGAAAAGGGACTCGCTCAGGGGAACGAAAGAGGATTTCAGAGGGGACTGATGGGGTTAGTCGGGGTCGGAACTGCGGGGTCGTTGTTCTGGAGGGAGATTTCCGTCTCGCCCTGAGCTTGGGATTCGCATCGCACGCTTCTCTTACAGCATGCCGGCTGCCAAATCCCAAACATCACTTTCTCCGGCGTTTCGGCCCCTCCCGCCGTTTCACTTCGAAACGGCGGCGGTAATTGTTCCCGATTTGGCATCCGAAATGGAAACCTGGTTGGCTTCCAGAATCGTCCCGGTCGTCTGATCCAGATTCGTCCGGGCATTCTGATACGTCACTCTCGCCTGCAGCTCCGTCGACTGCGCATTCGTCAGATCCCGCAATTGCTGCCGGACGTTGTACGTCGTCGATTCGCCCACCGCGAACTTCTTCTGCTCGGCGTCATACAGCTTCTCCTGCAGAATCCGGTTCTCCACAGACGCTTCATAACGAACCCGCGCCTGCCGCACCGCCACCAACGCATTCATCAGGTCCACCTGCGCCTGATTCACGTTCTTCACCGTGCCCAGTTCCTGCTGGCGAAGCGAAATCTGGTCGATCCCCGAATCGGCCTGCGCCTGCCGGTTATTCAGCGTGAACCGCCCGCCGCCCGCCACGCTCTCAGTGGGGAAATTCTGCGCAAACACCTGCTCCAGCGCCGTCCCGATGCCGCCCGCGAATCTCGGATCCGCCGTCACGCCCCGCACCAGCTTCGGATTTCCGGCCAACCCCGACGTGCTCCGGCTCGCAATCACCTGCGCCGTCGGCAGGACGCCGTTTTTCGTCCCCAGCGCGCTCACCCGGGACGCCTTCAGACCCTCCTGGTCATTCAGCAGGTCCGGCCGAGCCTTCAGCATCTTCTGCATCAGTTCCGTCACCGGCGGCAGATCATCCGCCGCCGGCACCGTGATCTTGTCCAGCGGAATAATGTGTGCCGACGCCAGCGCCGCATCCCCCAGCCCCGTCCGGCTGATCAGGTTCTTCAGCGATACCTCCTGCTGCGCCAGCGCCAGTTGCGCATTCACCAGCGCCTGTTTCGCCACCGCCACCTGATTCTCCGCCGTCGTCACATCCAGCTGCGCCACAGACCCCAGCTCCAGCCGCCGCTTCGTCTCCCGCAGGAAACTCTGCGCCGTCTCGAGTGAGACCTGTTTGCTTTTCAGATCCTCAAAATCGGCCGTCAGCGTGTAATACGTGGTCAGCACCGTCCCGATCACCCTCGTCACCGTCGTCCGGAACGTCAGATCGGATGCCGCCAGATTCATCTTCGCGACCGTGATATTGCGCCCGCCCACCTTCGCCCCGAACCCGTTCAGCAGATTCTGCGTCAGCGTGAACGACAGGCTTGGCGCCACCGACGGATTCAGCACGTCCGTCGGCGCATTCTCATTCAGGTACCGGTCGCTGTAACTCATCGTTACCGACCCGCCCTCCAGGAACCCCTGCTGCACCGACCCCGAATACGCCCGCTGGTTCTGCACAATCACCTGCGTCGAACTTCCCGTCGCGTTCGACTGCGGCAGGCTCCGGTGACTGAAACTCGTCGACGACTGGAAAATCGTATCCAGCGTCTGCGTCACCGGCCCGATCTGCGTCACCGTCGAGTTCGTGCCGCTCTTCACCGCACCCGTGTTGCTGCCCGAAATCCCCGCCGCCTGCTGACTTCCCAGCACGCCCTGTCCCGCCGCGTTCGAACTCGCCTGGGATGACGCGCTCGGCACGCCCGGCAGTGACCCGCCCGCCTCGCTGCGCTCCAGCCGCCACGCCAGCAGAATCGGGTTATACCGCGCCACTTCAATGTCGATATTGTTCTCAAGCGCCAGCGTCACCGCGTCATGCGCCGTCAGATACAGGTTCCCGCCCTTGATCATCTCGCCCAGCCGCCCGGAGTTGTTCAACCGCACCGGTGGCGCCGTTGCTTCCATATAAGGGCGCTTCACAATCGGCGCCTGCGGACGCACCGGCTCAATGCTCACCTGCGTCTGCGAAATCGCCGGCATCAGACAGGCCATGCCGAGGGCCAGTGC
Source organism: uncultured Acidobacteriia bacterium (assembly GCA_903900705.1). Lineage (GTDB taxonomy): Bacteria > Acidobacteriota > Terriglobia > Bryobacterales > Bryobacteraceae > BOG-234. Next base: position 28,581 of record CAIUOG010000041.1, on the reverse strand, counting down.
GCGCGCCGGTGTCGTCATTTGCCGCCCACCTTGCCCGCCATCGCTTCCGCCATCGAAATGTGATTCACTTCAAGCGTCGTCCCCAGAGCCTGATCCAGCTGCAGCCTCGCATGGCTGTAATTCGCCAGCGCCTGCACTTCCGAACTCTGCGCCGATGCCAGATCCCGCTGATCCTGCACCACCTGGTAAGCCGTCGATGCCCCCAGTTCGTACTTCCGCTTATCCCCGTCAAACGTCTGCTGCGAAAGCACCCGGGCCTCCACCGCCGCGTCATACCGCGCCCGCGCCTGCTGAATCCCGATCACCGCGTTCTGCACGTCCACCCGCACCTGATTGATCTGCTTCTGCAGATTCAGCTCATTCTGCCGCAACTCCAGCATGCTGGTCACGTAATCGGACTGCGCCGCCCGGTTGCGCAGCGGAATATTCAGCGAGATCCCCGCCGAGTAGTTCGGATAATTGCGCCGGAAAATCTGCCCCAGTGCGCTCCCGAAGCCTCCCGCGAATACCGGCACCCCGCCCGTCTGCAGCGCAAACGCCGTCGCATCACCGCTCAGGCCGTTATTCGTCATTTCCCCGAACGCCTGCAGCGTCGGCCGCAGGGAACTCTTAATACCCACCAGATTTGTCTTATTGCTTTCGAGGTTAATCCGGTCCGTCTCAATCTCAATCCTCGTCGAAAGCGCCTGCGCCACCAGTTCTTCCACCGGCCGCGTCTCGTCCTTCGCCGGAATCTCCATCTTGTCCAGCGGCACAATGTGCACTTCCGCCAGTTCCGGCGTCGCCACGCCCTTGCGGCTCAGCACGTTCTTCAGAATCGTTTCCTGCTGCAACAGGTTCGTCTGCGAAATCAGCAGATCCTGCTTCGCCGCGAACAACTGCGATTGCGCCCGCGTCACTTCAATCTCCGCCAGCGTCCCGATCTGTACCTGCTTCTTGTTGTTCTCGAACAACTGCTGCGCGGTCGCCACTTCCTCCTGCCGCGCCTTCAGATCCTGCGTGAAACTCACCAGATCCCAATACAGGTTCAGCGCCGCCGTCACCGTCGTGATCACCTGCTGCTTGAACTGCAGATCCGTCACCTTCAGGTTGTTCTTCTGCACCAGGATGTTCCGGTTGTTCACCGCCCGCCCAAAACCGTTCAGCAGGTTCTGTGTCACCGTCAGATCCACGTCCGCCGTCGTATAAGGGTTCAGGCTGTAGAAACTCGAATTCACCTTCTGGTACTGGCTCGCGTAACTCGCCGTAATCGACGTTCCGAAGTGCGTGTTCCACCCGTACGAAGCACTGAATGAACGCGTATTGAACACCAGCGACTGCGTTCCGCTGAAGCTCGTATTGCTCTGCGGCGTCGTCGTATGCGCAAAACTGCCAAATGCCGTAATCGACGGATCGAAGCTCGGAATCGAAGGCCCCAGCTGCGTCAGCACGCTCGAATTCACCCCGCCACCCGCCGCCGCCGGCGCGCCGTTCGTGTTGATGCTTACGCCCGCCAGACTCACGCTCGTCGGTCCCGCCGCCACTCCCTGTCCCACGCTGCGCAGCAGTCCGCCGCCTTCAGCGCGCCGCATCACCTCCCGCGCCAGCAGCGGACCATACCGCTGCACTTCGATGTCGAGATTGTTCTCCAGCACCAGCGCCACCACATCCGCCGCCGATATGTAAAGGTTGCCGGCTCTGATCCCCGCATCCAGCCGCGACGTGTTCGCCAGATTCACCGGCGGAACATTCCGCGGCTCGTACGGATTCGTCAGCCAGCTGAGTTTATGGGACGGCGCCGGGTCAATTCGGATCGCCGTCGATTGCGCGCTGGCGGAGTTGACAGTGACCGTCAGCGTCAGTATCACCGAGGCAATGCTTCGAATTCTCGTACCACGATCGTTATGGGCGTTCATCTACTAATTACCTAACGGGATTTCCCGGCCTTTGGTTCAAAAAGTTTCTGGTGTTGTAGGTGGTGGTCAAAAAGGATAGTACGCGCCAGATGCCCATCCGATTGCAATAACCGCCCTCGCGCCGCAACAGGACACTGGATTGACAAGAGGTTATATCTTTCAATGGTATAGTAGCCGTTTGTGACGCCGCAAGACGGCCCGCCTCGCCGCCTGCCGCCTCGCCCGAAACCCCCATGTCAGAGAATCGCGAAACAGGTTACATCCTCGATATCTTCCGTCAGACCGGCGCCTACCTCACCGGCCATTTCCGCCTCACCAGCGGACTCCACAGCCCCAACTACCTCCAGTCCGCCATCGTCCTCCAGTACCCGCAGCACGCCGAAACCCTCGGTCGCGAACTCGCCGCCCAGGTCTTCGAACTCTTCAACGGGAAAAAGATCGACGTCGTCGTTTCCCCCGCGCTCGGTGGCCTCGTCATCGGCCACGAAGTCGCCCGCGCCCTCGGCGTCCGCCACATCTTCACCGAACGCGATGCCGACCGCAAAATGTCCCTCCGCCGCGGCTTCTCCCTCAAACCCGGCGAACGCGCCGTCATTATTGAGGACGTCATCACCACCGGCGGCAGCACCCGCGAAGTCATCGACATCGTGAATTCCCTCGGCGCCGTCTCCGTCGCCGCCGGTTCCATCATCGACCGCAGCGGTGGCGCCGTTGACCTCGGCATCCCCCGCGCCGCCCTCGAAACCCTCCACGTCGTCGCCTTCGACCCCGCCGCCTGCCCCATGTGCCAGGCCGGTGATCCCGTCGTCAAACCCGGCTCACGCCCCGTCTGACCTCCGGCGTCTCGCCCTTATGCGCCGCAACCTCTCGCGCCAGCTTTCACGACCAACCTCCGGCTTCGGGCTGGTTGCGCCCGTTGCGGCCATCATCTCCCTCGCCCTGCTTTTCGCCCTCTTCCATTCCGTTCGCAGCCTCTACCGGGTCCTCAGCGAGGTCCATTCCATTTACGATGTCGATGTCCAGGCTCTCAGCCTCGGCGGTGACCTCCAGTTCCAGATTCAGGAAAACCGCCGCTATTTCATCAACCTCCTGGCGCTCTCATCCGACCGCGCCAATAACCCGAACGACGCCGAACTCGTGCGCCAGTCCGACGTGCGGATCGGCCTCCTCACCGGCCGCATCGGCATGCTCTCCTCCGGCGTCCGCCTCCAGCGCTTTGAGCGCGCCTGGCAGGCCTGGACCGCCGTGCGCGATTCCATCATCGCCCTCGCTCTCCAGGGCCGCCTCCAGGACGCCCGCGAAATCGAACAGCGCCGCGGCATCACCGCCTTTGACGACGCCTCCCTCGCCATCAGCGAAACCAAGGAGCAACTCCACCGCTCCTCCTTCCGCAAAGTCGATGAGGTCTGGCTCGCCATGCGCCGCGCCTTCGTCGAGGTCGTCGGTCTCGTCGTCGTCACCCTCCTGTTCGCCTTCGCCCTCGTCCGCGTCGAACTCAAACGCCTCGCCGCCCTCGATTTGCTCAACCAGGGCGCGCAAACCCTCCGCGAAAGCGAGGAACGCTTCCGCAACGCCTTCGAAGGTTCCACCGTCGCCATCGTCATCATGGACCTCCTCGGCCGCATCGTCTTCACCAACCCCGCCGCCGCCCGCATGACCGGCTACAGCCAGGCCGAAATGCTCGGCAAACGCACGCCCGACCTCATGGCCGATGACAATCGCGAAGACAGCGCCGCCGCCATCGCCGGCGTCATCCGCGGCGAACGCCTCTCCTACGTCGCCGAACGCCGCCTCCTCCGCAAAGACGGCACCGAAGGCTGGGTCCGCGTCAGCGTCTCCCTCGTCTCCAAAGCAGGCCACCCCGCCGAGGTCGTCGCCCTCTGTGAGGACATCACCGAACGCAAACTCGCCCGCGAACAGCTCACCTTCCACGCCCGCCACGATTCCCTCACCGGCCTGCCCAACCGCCGCACCTTCGAGGAAACGCTCGCCGCCGAAATGCGCCTTCAGGCCGGCCAGCCCCCCGTTCTCAATCTCCTCTACATCGACCTCGACGGCTTCAAACTCGTCAATGACGCCATGGGCCACGCCGCCGGCGACGCCCTCCTCCGCCACGCCTCCGACCGCCTCCGCGCCTGCCTCGCCCCCGGCGAATTCCTCGCCCGCGTCGGCGGTGATGAATTCACCGTCATCCAGCGCGGCAGCATCCCCGCGGAAGCAGGCGCACTCGCCGCCCGCCTCCTCACCGCCCTCCGCACCCCCTTCGTTCTCGAAAGCCACGACGTCCACGTCGGCGCCAGCATCGGCATCAGCTCCTTCCCCGGCGACGGCGACAGCCCCTCCGCCCTCCTCCAAAGCGCCGACGCCGCCATGTACCACGCCAAAAATCACAAACAGGAAGGCTTCTGCTTCTTCGACGCCCAGGTTCGCGCCGTCGCCCACCGCAAAACCGCCATCGAAAGCCACCTCCGCGGCGCCCTCGAACGCGGCGAACTCTTCCTCTGCTTCCAGCCCGTCTACGGCATCGCGCGCCGCACCCTCGTCCGCTTCGAAGCCCTCTGCCGCTGGCACAATCCCGACCTCGGCCACGTCTCCCCCGTCGAATTCATCCCCGCCGCCGAATCCATGGGCCTCATCGTCGAAATCGGCTCCTGGGTCCTCGAATCCGCCTGCCACGAAGCCCTCCGCTGGCAGCAGCCCGGCGCTCCCCCCGTCGGCGTCGCCGTCAACGTCTCCCCCGCCCAGTTCTCACGGCCGGACTTCGTCTATGCCGTCCTCCAGACCCTCGCCCGCCTCAGCTTCCCCCACCACCTCCTCGAACTCGAACTCACCGAAAGCACCCTCCTCCGCGACCGCGACCAGAGCATCCGCAAAATGCACGAACTTCGCCGCGCCGGCATCGCCCTCTCCATCGACGACTTCGGCACCGGCTACTCCTCCCTCAGCTACCTCCAGCAACTCCCCGTCGACGGCCTCAAAATCGACCGCTCCTTCATGGAACAGATCGATTCCTCCCTCGGCGCTCCCCCCCTCGTCCGCTCCGTCATCGCCATGGCCCGCGAACTCCACCTCCGCGTCGTCACCGAAGGCGTCGAAACCGCCCACCAGTTCGATATCATCCGCGAACTCGGCGCGGACGAAGTCCAGGGGTATTATTTTGGAAGACCGGAAGATGCGCAGGCCGCCTGGCTCCGAAGCCGCTCGCCCTCCCATCTCACCGCTCACTAAACCGCAAAACTCACCGTGTCGCGTCGCATCCGAATCACTCTTGCCTATGACGGTACCGATTTCCACGGCTGGCAATACCAGCCCGATCTCGTCACCATCCAGGGCATCCTCGAAAAAATCCTCAGCGATATGGACGGCAAACACGTCCACGTCGCCGGCTCCGGTCGTACCGACGCCGGCGTTCACGCCCTCGCCCAGGTAGCCGCCTTCACCCTCGACAACCGCGTCCCCGTCGACAACCTCCGCCGCGCCGTCAACCGCCTCCTCCCCCCCACCATCCGCATCCTCGACGCCGCCGAAACCCACCCCGACTTCCACCCCCGCTTCGACGCCACCGCCAAAACCTACCGCTACAAAATCCACCGCACCGAAGTCTGCTCACCCTTCGACTGGCGCTACATCCACTACCACCCCTACCCCCTCAATGAGGCCTGGATGCTCGAAGGCGCCAAAGTCTTCGAAGGCCGCCATGACTTCACCGCCTTCGCCGCCAAAGACGAAAAACGCGCCGGCCAGTCCAAAGTCCGCCGCATCTTCAATTCCCACCTCGAACGCCAGGGCGACCTCCTCGTCTACACCGTCCGCGGCAACGGCTTCCTCAAACACATGGTCCGCAACATCGTCGGCACCCTCATTGAAATGGGCCGCGGCAATCTCCCCCACCACAAAATCCCCTACAAGTCCGGCGCAACCGTGCCAGCCAAAGGACTTACCATGGTCTCCGTCGAATACCCCGATGCCCCTTCTCCCCCACAGCCGGACCCGGAGCCTCTCCATAGTGATACGCTGAAGCCGTGAACCGCCTCTACGACCTCGAACCCGGCCCCGACTCGCCGGAAATCGTCAGAATGATCGTCGAAATCCCCCAGAACTCGGCGAATAAGTACGAGTACGACGGCAACCTGGGCGTCTTCCGCCTCGACCGCGCCCTCTATTCCCCCCTCCATTACCCCGGCGACTACGGCTTCATCCCCGGCACCCTCGCCGACGACAACGATCCCCTCGACTGCCTCGTCCTCGTCCAGCAGCCCAGCTTCCCCGGCGTCCTCATCGAAGTCCGCCCCGTCGGCGTCCTCAACATGGTCGACGCCGACCAGAAAGACCAGAAAATCCTCGCCGTCCCCACCCGCAACCCCCGCTACGACCAGATCCACACCATGGACCAGATCTTCCCCCACGTCCGCCGCGAGATGGAACACTTCTTCTCCATCTACAAGGAACTCGAAGGCAAAGTCACCACCATGGAAGGCTGGGGCGGCCCCCGCGAAGCCCGCAAAGCCATCACCGAATGCCGCCAGCGCTACCTCGAACTCCATAAGCTCGATGTGCCGGTGACGGAGCACGAGGGGTAAGCTAATTGCGCGGAGTCGTATTCGGCCCGCGAGTAATTCCCTGCGTGATCTCGCAATGCTATAAATGTCTGTGGCTCTAAGTGACGTTGAGGCGAGTATCCAGAAGCTTATTCATACGCCGAGCTTTCACAGCAAGATTCTGGCAAGTTGTTACGGCGACGAACTCCGCGTCATTAAGTACACTCCGGTGAAGTACCTTGAGAGCACTCTGAAAGGTCAGAAGCTTTATGCTTCAAGTACTCCAGGGCACACATGGGGAGACGCCGTATATGTCGCTCCCATCGCATGTCCACGCGCCACGATGATGTACGGTTCTGCTGGAATTGTTGGGGCTTTAAAACTGAGCGGCCTTCGCTTTTTTGATGCGACCGACTCCGCTGCGGTCGGTTTGTATCAGGAGTGGATAAGTTACATGCGCCCCTTGTTTCTTCAACTGACTACGACGGTCCATGCGAATGATGCGAGTCAGAAGCTGAGGAACATGTTTCGAACCCGGTTTTCGATTGACTGTGTGATTTTCCCCCCTGATGAGTCATGTGCGCACTATGTAGCTCCCGACGATGTCTGGCTCGCACTCACCCATTGGGGTCCGACTATGGAAGTAGCCCACGGAGTCACTACTATCATAAGCAATCTTCGGTGGTGCGTAATCGGCACTGAGGCGTTCGAGTCTGACGGTCTTGGTTATAGAGCTTTGATACACCCGGCACAGTCGACGGGAAAACAATTCACTCACTCGGGATACTCCACCTTGGAGAAAGACATACTGAGTGCGTATACTTCCACAGGTAAAGTCATAATAACGGAGTTTTAATGGGTTCAGCCGCTTCCGCACCCGAGTATAAAGGCATGCTTGCTGGATATCTGCTTACTTCGTATTTGAATGTGTTGGCGGGTCCGAAGTACTCAGTTCGGGAGCGGATTGACGAAATGACACGGCTCGAAATAGAGATCGAAAGCTTCGCGAATTTCGCACCGGAAATGAATGACCAGTTGGCGAGGGCGCTCGATCAAATGTTTTCATGGGCCGACGATCCTGCTGACATGATTCCGGCTCTGGATTGGTATTTGGCCTTCCTGTCCGGACGAGATGAAGCGTGGCTGGCAACCGTGAGTGCGGGCCGACTGAGCCGACTGTGGAAATCTCTGACTGATACGCCACTACGTGCGAAGCTGCTTAAGACTCTTCTGGTTTTGGATCTGGTCAACGATGCTCGCTATCCAGAGAATTCCGTAGTGCGGAGGTTGTTTGCGGAGTCAGAAGGAGTACAACGCGGCGCGGAGTTGACCGGAGACTGTAAGATCATAGCGCAGATACTCCTTCAACAAGCCGCGGCGGCGCCGGAGTCTACGGTTCTGGAAAGAGCGATTCGAAACGTTCGGAGTTACAGCTTGCGTGTGCTGAACTTGGGTATCAAGGCGAAGGTTCAGGACGATAAGCCATTGCAACTCGCGATAGTCACGTCGATTTTATCTGAACTCGGTGATCTTGGAAATCGCAAGCCCGAGTTCGAAAGTTGGCTAAGCGCCTAGCGGCTGAAATCGAGGTCCATTCCTCCAAGGCGACCGACCTCCCCGTTTGCAATGCTCTGGTCTCTCCAGGTTCTCCGGGTTTCCTTTTCGCCCCGCTACCCATCACTGCCCAGTTCCGCTCGAAAATACCGGGCAAGATCATTGCGCCCCGCTGCATGACTCGCGATTTTGATCATGATTTCATACGTCGGCCACGCCTGCAACCGGTCGGTATCCACTCCGTTCGCTTCGAGAAAAACAACTGCGGCCTGCACGCCCGTCCTCTTGTTGCCGTCGAAGTAGGCCTGACTCTCCGCCAAATGGAACGCATAAGCAGCAGCGACATCGTACAAATCGCCCCTGCCGTAGTAATACACGTTTTCTGCGGCTACGACCGCTGACTCCAACGCGTTCTCGTCGCGAATGCCATCCAAACCGCCATACGTCCCAATCTGTTCTTCGTGGATGGCCTCGACGATCTCGCGCGTCAGGAACCTCGGCTCATTGCCGGGGGTCATTTAGCCAGAAGGCGGAACAACTCAGCGTGCTGTTTGCTGGTCTTGCGGATAAGCTTCCGCGCTTCATCCGGAGGTACCGTCCGCGCAGCAGGCGCGGCACTGCTCTCGGGAGCCTTCGGTGGGGGCGGAGTGCGAGGGGTGATGATCTCGTTTTCCATGGAACCCAACTCTCTTTCAATACTACCGTAGTTCGCCCCCCGTCCCCCCACTAGTACCCCCGAACTATTCCGATCCCCCGCCCGTTTGATATCCTCATAACAAGCTCCAAAGCTGTACGAATTCACAACATCGGTTCGGAGGAACCCACTTTTGAAATTCCAGAACACCCTGCTCTCCGCCGCAATCCTCGCCGCGGGAGCCTCCCAGCTTTTCGCCGCCAACATCGTCAACGTCTCCACCGGCCTCGGCGCCGGCAACGTCCGCATCACCACCGGCAACACCCCGGACGCCAACTGGACCGTCGACCAGATCGATGCCGGCCCCGCGCCCGCCATCGTCACCACCCCTTCCGACACCAACTGGTACGGCGGCTGGGTCGACAACGGTCCCGCATCTGACTGGATCGCCCGCACTTCCACCGATACCAACAACGGCAGCGGCCCCTACACCTTCCACAACACTTTCGATCTCACCGGCTACGACCTCTCCACCGTCGGCCTCTCCGGTGTCTGGGCCATTGACGACCAGGGCACGCTCGACCTCAACGGCAACCTCGTCGCCACCCTCGGCAACGGCGCCTGGACCGGCCTGACCGCGTTTTCCATCGACACCGGCAGCCCTTTCTTCAACCAGGGCCTCAACACCCTGAACATCACCATCACCTCGGACGACAACTACCTCGAAGCCGTCCGCCTCGGCGGCATCGTCACCGGCGACCTTTCCGGCGCGCCCGAGCCGTCCACCACCTTCCTGCTCCTGGGTGGTTTCGCCGCAGCCGCCCTCAAGCTTCGCCGCAAAACCGCCTGATCCACACCGCACCCGCGTTCACAACAAAAAGCCCCGGCCCTCGCCGGGGCTTTTTGCATCTCAGACCCTCACCACCCAACCCTTCCGGTACATCCCCCACGCCACCAGAAACATCAGCCCCGTGTAACTCAGCGCCCACAGCAGCGAAGCGTTCATCGGCGACGCCGCCGGCGCAAACACCGCGTTGTAAATCGTCTTGTGCAGCCCGCTGATCCCCAGCGCCTCATCCAGCAGTTCCGAAATCATGTAAATCGTTATCGGATTCAGCCCCATAATCACCAGAGGCTTCACCAGTTTCTTGTGCCCCAGCCCGTCCACCACCCACAGGAACGCGCTCAGAATCACGAAATCCATCCCCGCCATGAACAGCGAGAAGCTAGTCGTCCACAGTTTCTTGTTAATCGGCAGCCACACATTGCAGATCTCCCCCGCCGCAATCAGCGCCACCCCCACCGCCACCATGTACCCGATCCGCGTCCGCAGCTCTTTCTTCAGCCCCAGAATCTGCCCGCACATCACCCCGAACAGCGCCGTCGCAATCGCCGGCAGCGTGCTCACAATCCCCTCCGGATCCCACGTCTTCGTATGCCGGTAATTATGCGCGCCCAGCACAATGCGGTCGATGTAGTGCGCGAAATTCCCCTCCACATCCAGGCGTCCCGACCCATATCCCGGCACCGGCGCATACGCCATCAGCAGCCAGTAACCCGCCAGCAGCCCCACCAGCCAGATCAGCTGCCCCCGCAGCTTCGTCGTCAGGTAAATCGCCACCGCCGCCAGATAACAGATCGCGATCCGCTGCAGCACCCCCAGCAGCCGCTGCGTGCTCAGGTCGAACGCCGGCGCGGCATACACAATCAGCCCCAGCACATACAGGATCAGCGCCCGCCGGCACGCCTGCAGAAACAGCGTCCCTTTCGACGCGCCCGCCGCCACCCGCTTCGCCAGTGACAGCGTCAGCGCCACTCCCACAATCCACACAAACGACGGAAACACCATATCCGTCGGCGTCCACCCATTCCACTCCGCATGTTCCAGCGGCGCATACGATTCACGTCCCCCGGCATCATTCACCAGGACCATGAACGCCATCGTCAAACCACGAAACGCATCCAGCGCAACCAGTCGTTCTTTCGGCGTGCTGAGGGGCGGGGAGGGCAGGGAAGTAGTGGCCATCGGTCCCTACATCTTATCCGCAATACAACGTTTACGGCTTCGTCACTTCCCCCGGCTTCTCCCCAGGCCGATACAACGTAGGCGGCTTCCGCTTCGGCGTCGCGTCCTCCGTCTTCGCCGCCTCTTTCTTCTGCTCCTTCAACTGCTCCGGCGTCGACAGGCTCTCCAGCTTCTTCTTCTCTTCCTCCGCCTTCGCCGTCACCTCGGTCGTCCGCTTCCCCAGATCCTCGCTCGCCGTCAGAATGCTCTCGCTCGTCGTATCGATCGCGTTCTTCAGCGACACCTCATACATATCCAGATCCTGCGGCCGGCTGTCTTCAATCAGCTGCAGTTGCGCCAGAAACTTCTTCTCCGCCGCCGCCACTTCCGTCATCCCGACCGAAATATCCACCTTCCGCTTCAGCGCATCGTCAGACACCGTATCAATCGCGTCGATGATCTGCCCGTAGTCCTCCAGCAACTGCCGCACCGCCAGGCTCCGGCCCTTCTTATCTTTCAGAATCTGTTGCCGCAACTGATCCAGCCTCTGCCGCGCAAACAGCAGATACGTCTTCAGCCGGAGATTCGGCTCCTGCGCCTCACGGATCTTGTCGATCTCGTCATTCGTCAGGAACTCCTTCTGCGCGGGCGCCAGCCCGGCGCATGCCGCGAACGCCATCAGAATACAGACCGCGCGTTTCATTTCTTTTTACTCATAATGCCCTCAAACCAGGCATCGTGAATCTCCTGCACCTTGTTCCGCGGCGCTTCCAGCAGATTCCGCTCATCGGCGTCCATGCGCTTCTCCAGATCGCCCAGCCGCACCAGCATCTCCTGCGTCTTCAGCTCAGCCGACTTATAAGGCCCCGCATGCTTCTGCGGCGTCTTCCCCGTCTGCGCAAACGCATCCCGCGCCAGTTCCACGCCCGTCTGCATCTTCTTCAGCTCCGCCGTCACCCCCGCCAGATCGTTCTTCGAATAGGCCGACTCCGCGCTTCGCTCCGCCGCCGCCGCGTACTCGATCGCCAGTTTCGCCCTTCGCTCCAGGTTCGGCTCGGCGCGCACCTGCTCCAGCCCGGGCGCAGCCGTCTGTGCCAGCAGAACCAGAATCGTGAAAATTGCGGTCATTTCTTTTTCACTTCCAGTTCGATAATACGCAATCTCTGCCGCGCCTGGAAATCCTGATCCGGATGCGCCCCGTTATCCGCCGCCAGAAACTGTTCGTACGCCGCAATTGCCTGCGGTTTCATCTTCAGCCGGTCCAGCGTAATCGCCCGCAGAAAGTAATCCCCCGGAATCTCCTTGCCCAGCGCCCGCACATGATCCAGCGCCGTCAGACCCTCGGCATAGTTCTCGTTCACAATCAGCACATTCGCCAGCTCGTTCCACGCTTCCACCGACTCCGGCTTCAGCTTCGCCGCCGCCTGAAACTGCGCCGCCGCCGGAATAAACCGGTGCTCGTCCCTGAGATTCCGCCCATACGCCATCCGCAGCTCAAAGTTGTTCGGATCTCCCGCCGCCGCCAGCTGCAGCTGCTCCAGCATCTTCGTCTTCTCTTTCGCCAGCCGATACGCATCCGCCAGCGCCAGGCGGTTCGCCGTCGTCGGAGCTTTCTTCACAGCCTCTTCGAGTGGCGGAATCGCCCCCGCCGCGTCTTTGTTGTCGATCAGCAACTGCCCCAGCCGCTGCCGCACCGCCGCATTTTCCGGAAACTCCCGGTAAAGCGCAATCGCCTCGTCCGTCTTCCCGGCCTTCTCAAACGCCGCCGCCACCTCCAGCAGCCCGTCCTTCTGCCCGGCAGCCCGGAAATGCCCCGCCGCCTCCGCCAGCTTCCCCAGCTTCAACTCCGCCCGCGCCAGCCCTGCGGCCGCGGCCACCAGTTTCGGCTCCGCCTCCAGCAGTTCCCCATAAATCCCCGCCGCCTGCCCCGCATCTCCCGCTTCCAGCAGCGCCTGCGCATAAAAAAGCCGTGGACGAGCCTCCTTCGGCTTCGCGTCCACGGCTTCTTTCAATACAGCTCCGGCCTCCGCCGCCCGCCGGTTTCGCAGCAGCAGGATTCCCAGATTCAGCTCCGCCTCGTACAGCCCTGGCTTCAGCTCCAGCACCTTCCGCAACTCCGCCATCGCCTCCGCGTCTTTGCTTTCCAGACTCAGCGCCAGTGACAGATTGAAATGCGCGTTCAGATCCGTCGCATCCGCCTCCACCGCCTTCCGGAACAACCCCTCGGCCACCGCCGGCTGATTCGCATCCAGCGCCTTCAACCCCTCCGCCGCGTAATCCGGTGGCGTCTGCGCCATCACGGAAGCCATCAGCAATGCCGGCAGGATTCCGAACATAACCCTAGTGCCGGAAGTGCCGTACGCCCGTAAACACCATCGCCACGCCCAGCCGGTTCGCCGCCGCAATCACATCGGCGTCTTTTACAGACCCGCCCGGCTGAATAAACGCCGTCGCCCCGTGCTTCACCGCCTGCTCCAGCCCGTCCGGAAACGGGAAGAAAGCGTCGGACGCCACCACGCTCCCCTCCACCGGCAGGTGCGCCTTCATCGCCGCGATGTTCACCGAATCCACCCGGCTCATCTGGCCAGCCCCCACCGCCACCGTCTGCCCGGCGCGCGTGTACACAATCGCGTTCGACTTCACGTGCTTCACAACCTTCCAGCCAAACTCCAGCGCCACCCACTCCTCGGCCGTCGGCTGCCGTTCGGTCTGCACCATCGCCGTCTCGCGCCGGAACGTCTCGGTATCGGTGCTCTGGGCCAGATACCCGCCCGAAATGCTCTTCACCACAATCGGATCGGTCGGCTTCGTCGCCACCACCAGCCGCAGATTCTTCTTCGCCTTCAGAATCTCCAGCGCCGCCCCGGAATAGGCGGGAGCCGCCACCGCCTCCACAAACAGCTTCGCCAGTTCCGTCGCCGTCTCCGCGTCCACTTCCCGGTTCAGCCCGATCACCCCGCCAAATGCCGACACCGGATCGCACTCCAGCGCCTTCCGGTAAGCCTCCACCAGCGTCGCCTGCTCCGCGCAGCCCGCCGGATTCGTGTGCTTGATAATCGCCGCCGCCGGACCCGCAAACTCGCAAACCAGCTGCCAGCACGCATCCAGATCCACCAGGTTGTTATAGGAGAGTTCCTTCCCGTGCAACTGTTCCGCGCCCGCAATTCCCGCCGCCCCGGTCGCATACAGCGCCGCCTGCTGATGCGGATTCTCCCCATACCGCAGGCTCATCCGCCGCGGCGCGCGAATATCCAGCACCGCCGGCACCACCTCCTGCGGCAACTCGCCCTCCAGCCCGATCTGCGCCAGCTTCCGGCTGATTGCCCGGTCATACTCCGCCGTCGTCAGAAACGCCTGCTGCGCCAGCTTCCACTTCGTCTCGCGCGACAGCGACCCGCTCGCCCGCAACTCTTCAAGCAACGGCGCATAATCCGACGCCGCCGTCACAATCGCCACATCCTGCCAGTTCTTCGCCGCCGACCGGATCATTGTCGGCCCGCCGATATCGATGTTCTCGATCAGTTCCTCCAGCTTCGCGTCCTTCCGCGCCGCAATCTTCTCAAACTGATAGAGGTTCACCACCACCATGTCAATCGGCTCAATCCCGTGCTCCGCCAGCGCCGCCATATGCTCGGCATTGCCCCGGATCGCCAGAATCGCGCCCGTAATCTTCGGGTGCATTGTCTTCACGCGCCCGTCCAGCATTTCCGGGAAGCTGGTCACTTCGCTCACGTCCCGCACCGGGATCTGCGCCTCGCGAAGCAGCTTCGCCGTGCCTCCCGTCGATATCAATTCCGCGCCAAGGGCAGCAAGGCCGCGCGCGAAGTCTGCTACACCGGTCTTATCGGTGACACTGATCAGAACTCTCATAGGGGAATCTTTAACGATATCAGGCGGCAATCCGGTCCCACCCAAACGCAAAAGGGGACCAGGCATGGCCCGGTCCCTCTCGCCGTTCAAACCGATTCGGTCTTAGTTGCCGCTCCCGCCCGCCGGCGGTGGACCGTCCGGAGGAGGCGTGTCGTCCTGTGCGGTCTCCACGGCCTCCACATCCAGGTTCACGGATTCAGGGCTGACGGTTTCAGTAAGCGGATCATTTTCTGGCATACTCTGCCAGATTATCAGAAATGTCCGGAAACGTACGCCTTATCGAAACAACGACGCCCTTACGGCACGTTCGGCCACATCGGATGCCTCGCCCGCCACCACCCGGCCCTCCCGCTCATCACCAGATCCACCTGTCGTATTACCGGTCTTATGATTCGATTCCACATATGTAGTGGATATCGACCAGGCCCCCGGGAAACTTTAGGGCGGGGAAGCCGCCCGAACCTATTTCACCGATACCAATACCGGCTTCCAGTCCTTCGCCGTGGCGTTCAGCCGGCTCGCCTCGCCGCCCGGCAACCGCGCCGCCATCGCCGCCAGCCGCCGCTCCGCATTCTTCTCTCTCTGGTTCGCCGCCAGCGCCGACCAGAAATACGCCTTCGACGCGTCCGCCGTCACCCCCAGCCCCGCCCCGTACATCGCGCCCACCTTCTCCTGCGCCGGCGCATAGCCCTGCTCCGCCGCCTGCATGTAAAGGCTGAACGCCTCCGCCAGGTCCCGCTTCATCCCCCGGCCCTTCTCCGCCATCTGCCCAAGGTCGAACTGCGCTTCGGGAATCCCCTTCGCCGCCGCCAGCCGGTAATACTCCACCGCCGTCCGGTAGTCCTGTCCCACCCCATAGCCGTCTTCATACAAGGACGCGATACCCATCTGCGCCAGGCCATCGCCCTGCTCCGCCGCCATCTGATACCAGCGCGACGCCGCGCCGAAATCCTGCTGCACGCCCCAGCCGTGCGCGTAGCGGAAGCCCAGCCGGTACTGCGCCATCGCATTCCCCTGCAGCGCCGCCAGGTGATACAGCCGCATCGCCTCCGCGATATCCTGCTTCACGCCGATTCCGCGCGCGAACATCATCCCCAGGTTGAACTCCGCATTCGCGTCCCCCTGGTCGGCGGCAGCTTTCCACTCCTTGTAAGCCGTCGCATAGTCTTTCGCATGAAACGCCTTCATCCCGGCGGCCGTGTCCCCCGCCCATACCATCCCGACCGATACAACCATCAGCACCGCAGCGTTCTGGAATCCGCGCATATTGAGCCCCTTAGGTGAAATTGCTTTACGGAAATTTACATTACGCCTCCATGACACCAAATGCAAGGCCTCTGTAAAACTTTGTCAAAACCCCTCTCCCGCGTCCCCTCTTCCCGAAGTGCTACCCTGACCCTAAGCCGCGTCGCGACCACCCCCCGTCCGAGTCCACCTTTCACCCGGAGCTCTCCCCATGCCACAGGCGCATCGCCTCAATCTCTTCTTCCTCGCCGTCGCCACTCTCGCCGCCACCACTCTCGGCGCCGCCGAACACCACCTTCCCGCCGGCCCTGACACCGTCGTCGTCGGCAATTACTGGTCGGAGAACAAACCCGTCCTCACCATCAAATCCGGCGATATCGTCACCATCGATACCGTCGGCACCGCCGGCGTCGCCGCCCTCGAACGCCTCAACGTCCCCGCCGATCAGATTCCCGAGTCCCTCCGCGCCATCACCAAAGCCATCGCCGATAAAACCCTCCCCCGCGGCCCCGGCGGCCACATCCTCACCGGCCCCGTCTTCATCGAAGGCGCCGAACCCGGCGACGTCCTCGAAGTCCACATCGAAAAAATCACCCTCCCCGTCCCCTGGGCCCACAACAGCTTCAGCCCCACCTCCGGCTTTCTCAAAGAGGATTTTAAGGATCGCTACAGCCGCATCATCCCCCTCGACCGCCGGAACATGGTCGCCCGCTTCGCCCCCCACATCACCCTCCCCCTGCACCCCTTCTTCGGCAGCATGGGCGTCGCCCCGCCACCCGCCGCCGGCAAGCTCAACAGCGCGCCCCCCGGCACCCACGCCGGCAACATGGATAACCGCGACCTCATCGAAGGCTCCACCCTCTACATCCCCGTCCACGTCAAAGGCGCCCTCTTCCAGGTCGGCGACGGCCACGCCGGCCAGGGCGATGGCGAAGTCGACATCACCGCCATGGAAACCCCGCTCACCGGTGCCTTCCGCTTCGTCGTCCGCAAAGACATCCACCTCAAATGGCCCCGCGCCGAAACTCCCACCCACTTCATCGTCATGGGCATGGATGAGGACCTCACCCTCGCCACCCAAATCGCCGTCCGCGAAATGCTCGACTTCCTCGTCACCGTCAAAGGCCTCACCAAAGAAGAAGCCTATGTCCTCTCCAGCGTCGCCGCCGACTTCGTCATCAGCCAGCTCGTTGACGGCAACAAAGGCGTCCACGGCATGATCCCCAAATCCATCTTCCAATAGAAAAAGGCCGCTGCCCCCAATCGGGAACGGCGGCCTTTCTTTCCTGCCCCTGCGTCTTACTTAAAAGAACAACTTCATCGACAACTGAATCAGCCGCGGTGAACCAAAGCTCGTAATCTTCCCGAACGTTGTTCCGCTCGTGATGCTCACCCCCGGGTTCCCCCAGTTCGCATGGTTCATCACGTTGAAGAAGTCCGCGCGCACGTCATACCGGTACCGTTCGTGATACTTGAACTGACGGCTCAGCGCCATATCCCAGCTCACCGTTCCCGGTCCGATAATCGAATCGCGCCCCGTATTGCCGAACGTGCCCGCCGCCTGCTGCTGGAATGCCGCCTGCGTGAACCAGGACGCCAGCGTATGCGGCAGAACGCCCGTCGTCAGCACCGTGTTCGGACGGTCCGCGCCAACCGAAGTCAGCGAGACGTTCGAACCCCCATCCGTGATCGTCAGCGGCTGTCCCGCATTCAGACTCACAATCGGCGCCAACTGCCACCCCATCGTCACCTTCTCCACCAGTCCCTGGCCGAAGCCCGGGCTCTGCACAACAGCCGACGTGTTGAAGATCTGCCGGCGATCATAGTTGCACGGTCCCTTTTCCGCATTCCGGTCATTCGGATTCTGGTAGTTGTTCCCCGCCAGTTCGCCGCCGAAATCGTACGTGCTCATGCAACGCGACCACGTGTAGTTCGCCAGCAGCGTGAAGTTGTTTGAAAACCGGTGATTCAGCGAAGTCAGCAACCCGTTGTAATTCGCTGTCGGCCCGTCATCCGTCTGCACAATCGAAGCATAGGAAGCACCCTGCGCCGCGTTCAGTGAAGTCAGATACCGCAGCCCCGTCGCCGGATTCACCGGGTTAATTTCCCGCGCGCCCAGAATGTGATTCGTTCGGTTGCCCAGGTAATTCACCGTCAGCAGCCAGTCTTTCGCAATCTGCCGCTGATAGCTCAGGTTCCACTGCATCATGTACGTCGCCTTCACATTCGGCGGAATCGTCACATACACGCCCGACGCCGGGAAGATCGCCGCGCCCGGGAACGGGCTGCCACCAGCCGTCGTCGACCACGGGTTCGAGAACGTCGACGTCGGATTCGTCAGCGCCACCGAAGACGCGTACGGCGGATTCGTCGTCCAGCGTTCCGGATAGAACAGCTCCATCGAGTCGTGGATCAGCGCGAAGGCCGACCGGAACGTCTGCTTCCCGTCCCCTGCCGGGTCATACACAAAACCCACCCGCGGAGACATCGTCGCCCAGTGGTTCTGCGTAAACTGGTTGCCGTGCGTGTTCAGGCTGTCGCCCGCGAACAGCAGGCCCGCCGGAGCATTCGGATACCGCGTGTCACTCGTCTTCGTTCCCGCCAGGAAGGCCGGCAGCGAGAACTGATTACCGCGGTTCTGCTTGTCGTTCGCCGGCAGTTCCGGTTCCCACCGCAGCCCCAGGTTCACCGTCAGGTGCGGCGTCAGCCGGAAGTTGTCCTGCACGTAAATCGCGCCCACAGTCTGCCGCATGTAATCCGACAGCGCATTGCCCTGGTTGAACGACGCCATGTGTCCAATCAGCAGATCCGCCAGCGAATCGCCCGTGCTGTGGTTCGCCGCCACCGTGCTGCCCGTGAACGTGAACTGCCCGTTCGATTGCTGGTTGTTCGTCGAATTGAACTGTTCCTTCCGGAAGTCAAAACCAAACGCCAGCTGATGCTTGCCGATCGTCTTCGTCACATCGTCGGACAACTGATAGTTGTTCACGTTGAAGTAACCCGGCGCGCAGGTGCCGCAAGCCACGTTGAAGTAGTTGCTCACCGTCACCTGAATGTAGTTCGGAATGTTCTGGAACAGGTTGACGCCCAGATCCTTCGGTCCAAACAGCGTCGCCGCCGAACCGCGGTTGTCCGCGCGCCGGTTAAACGTCAGATGGAACGAGTTCACCGTCGTCGGATTCAGCACAAAGTTATCGCCAAACGTCGCCGTCATCGAACGGTCCCGGTTGCCCGGGTTCGGACCCGTCGTCAGCACATTCTTGCCGTCGAAGAAGCTCTGCGCCGTGTAGTCGTAAATGTAATAGCGACCAAACACGTTGTGCCGGTCATTCAGTACATAATCCACTCGGCCGATAATCTGCCAGTCCGGATTGTTCGAAGGCTGCCCGTACAACGTCAGGCCGCACGGATCGCTCGATACCGGAACAAAACTCAGCAGTTTCACAGCCGCCGGGTCAAACCGGCTCTGCGGAATCTTGTTCCCCGCAAACGGCGTGTTGTTGTTGTTCGGATCCTTAATCGTCGCCGTCGAAGAGCAGCCACTGAAGTCGCCCGTCGCCGTCTGTGCCGTCAGCACGTGCGCCTGCGTACCCGCCGGATTGCTGCGCTGCACCGTCTGCTGGTAACCGCCAAAATAGAACAGTTTGTCTTTGATAATGGCACCGCCCGCCGTGCCGCCAAACTGGTTGCGCTTCAGCGAATCGCGTGCCGCCGTCGCCTTCTGCCGCGCGTTCATCGCATAGTTGCGCAGAAAGTCAAACACATCGCCATGCAGCGCGTTCGTGCCCGACTTCGTCACAATGTTCACCACGCCGCCCGGATGCAGCCCGTACTGTGCCGGCAGCGCGCTCGTCTGCACGCTGAATTCCTGCACCGCGTCCGGGAACGGAATCGGCAGGTTCACGTTGCTGAACGAGTCGTTATTGTCCCCGCCGTCCAGCAGGTAGCTCACGCCATTCGCCTGGCTGCCCGCCACCGAAAACGTGCCCGACCCGTTCGAACCCTGAATGTTCTTCGAACCCGTCAGATCGCCCGCCGGCGCCGTGCTGCCGCCGCCCGTCAGCGTCAGCAACTGCGTCAGGTTGCGGCCGTTGAGCGGCAGTTCCACAATGCGCCGCTGCTCCACCACCTGCGAAATCGCGTTTTCCTTGGTTTCCACCATCGCCGCGCTCGCCGTGACTTCAATGCTTTCCGACACAGAACCCAGCTGCATCGTCACATTGATTTCCACCGTGTTGCCGACTTCGAGTTCCAGACCCTTGCGGATGTAACTCTTAAACCCAGCCGCACTCACTTCCACCTGGTAAGGACCAATCGGGAGATTAGAGAAATCGTAGTGCCCGGTCGCATCGGTCGTACCGTTGTGAACCTGACCCTTTGCCGTTTCCGTTGCCCTGATCTGTGCCCCGGAAAGTACTTGACCACTTTGGTCGGTTACGGTGCCGTTGATGTCTGCAACGGCAACTGCCTGAGCGAATACCTGGGGCGCATACATTGCGGCAGCCAGGACGAAAATAGCGGAACGCATCTTTTGAC
The DNA here is from genome assembly GCA_903900705.1 of uncultured Acidobacteriia bacterium. GTDB lineage: Bacteria > Acidobacteriota > Terriglobia > Bryobacterales > Bryobacteraceae > BOG-234. The sequence goes on along the minus strand of CAIUOG010000041.1, from coordinate 8,304 downwards.
GCGGATCTACGAAGATCACAGAAAATACTCCTTACTGAAGCTGTTACTGATTCAACATACCACTGACATTTCAGTCTGCGAAACCAAAAAGTTTCTGTTTTGCAATGCAATACGACCCGTCTCTGCCATACACTGTTCCTAACCGATGATTTCGCTCAACATCTTCCGGCACGCCGACGCGGTCGATTTCCCCGCCGGCCAGACCATCTTTAATGCCGGCGAGCCCGGCGACACCATGTACATCATTAAGGAGGGGGCCATCGAAATCCGCTCGGGCGAAACCGTCTTCGAAGTCGCTGGCCCCGGCTCCGTCGTCGGCGAAATGGCCCTCATCGACAAAAGCCCCCGCAGCGCCTCCGCCATCGCCCGCTCCGACTGCAAACTCGTCGTTGTCGACCGCCGCCGCTTCGAATTCCTCGTCTCCCAAACCCCCTACTTCTCCCTCGAAGTCATGCAAATCATGGCCGAACGCCTCCGCCACGTCAACGCCTTGCTCGCCCAATCCAAAGCCGCCACAAAATAATCGGCCAAAGAGCCCCCGCCCAACTTTTTGTGTAATGGGAAGGTGATTGCGCCCCGTCAGTCGGTCTTCACTTTTCCCTGGAATACGGCGTTAGCGACCGTCATCGCCGCGCTCCTCCTGTCATCCATCGCGGTCGCTTGTTCCTGCGATCGGCCGCCATCTCCCTGTGAAGCCTGGTCACAGAGTCCTCTGGTTTTTCTGGGGACCATTACAGAAATCCTTCCCGCGAAGGGTGAGCGCATCATCCGCGCGCGCATGCGCATCGATCATTCGTACAAGGGTGTTACCGAAGCTTCCGTCACCCTCTTCGACGACGGCATGTGCGACGGCCCCACGCTCCAGGCCGGAGAGCAGTACCTGATGTACACAGGCAAACCAGTCAACGGCCTCATTCCGTCGCGTGGCTGCACCCGCGGCAGACATGTGAAATTCGCCGACGAGGATCTTAAATTTCTCAATGGACTTTCCGACGCGCCTCTGGTTTCCACAATCTTTGGGCGTGTAGCGACTCGGACAGACGACTCCACCGGAAAAGACCAGCCTCTCGTGGGCGCACAAGTGGAAATCAGCGGACCCCACGGTACCTACCTGACAACCACGGACGTCACTGGCCACTACGGCTTCGATAACCTTCCCCCCGATACGTATACGCTCACCTCGGCCTCCAACGGACTCCGGATGCTGCTGTTCGGGGCCGCCGCGCTATCCGCCACACGATTTCAGGTTGCCAGCGGAGCCGAAGAGTACCCGGGTTACCGGGTTGGTCCTCGGTCTGGACGGGAAGCCTGCCACGGGTGCCCGCGTCTTTATCTCCGCCCTGCCGGATAACGACATCGCAGGCGACAACGTGAACGCGCCCCAAACGGACGCGGATGGTCATTTCTCTTTCACGGCGTTGAAGGGATGGACGTATCAGCTCCATGCAATTCAGCCAGGAGCCCGACCGTTCCACGCGCAGGATATGTTTTTCACTCTGAGCGACGCCCAATCATCCCTCACGCTCATTTGCGACCGCCCTGGGCGCTTCGATAACGATCCGGTAGGGCCACGACCTCAAATCAAATAGCGGAAATGGCAACAGGGGATCGACGGATTTTCCCCGCCTTGCTCCCGCCATTTCCCCCATGATTCAATAAGTGCAGTTCTTCGCGGTCGCCTTTCCGGTCCGCCAGGCGCGAAACATTTGTGAATTTTCGAAGGAGCTTCGAGCCGTATGTGTGAACAGCATGGCAGCGGGCACGAGACGCCGAATACCCTGATCCGGACCCCCAGGCTGTGGCGTCTCGGCGATCCCTCTGACGTTGGCTTTCCTTCCTGTGAAGCAACCCGGAACCCATTCTCAGGCCTGACCACCGGTTTTCCGCGATGAACGGAGCCCGGCGGTCTTTTTTGCTCGTTTTCGCCATTCTGCTCGCTTTCATCGCGGCGGGTTTCGCAGCCTCCGTCGCCGGCGTGGCAAAGGATCTGTTGCGCGAATCCGCCCCGCTGTTTGTGATCACCGGCCTCTCTGTGGCGCTGGCGCTGGTCGCGGGCTGTCGGTATTCCCTCCGCTCCGTCGAATCAGTGAGCGAACGTCGCTACGTCGCATCGCTCGCCACCGCCTGGCTGGTAACCCGCGGCGCCATCGTGTGCGCATGTCTCCGATGGCCCCTCGTGGTCGACGAAATTTATCTTCACCGCTTTGTCGCGCAACTCAGATCCGGCGGGTTCACGGACGCGAATTTCGCCCGCCTCAGCGAGTTGTACGATTACCCGGTCTGGCTCTCCCGCGCCTTCCCCATCTATTACCCCCTGCGAGCCATCTTTGGCGATGGCGACATCACCGCCGTCCGTGTGTTGAACGTGCTCATGGGCGCCGCAACACTGTTCTTTGTCTACGCTCTTGCAAAGGAATTCATCGGCAGTCGCTACGCCCGCTGCGCCGCCTTCCTCTACTTCCTCTCCCCGTTCCACTTCTTCGATGTTCTGAGCTATACGCCGCAGATTCCCGGAACGCTCACCGTCACCATCGCGCTGTGGCTCATCATCCGCGGCCTTCGATTGCGCTCCGCCAGCCTGTGACCCATCCTCGGCGCCGGCGCGGTCGTCGGACTTCTGCTTTTTATCGTCCGGATCCAGCGCGGCGGGTTCGACCAGTTGCTCATCGCCGGCTACCCGATTCTGATCGCGCTCTATGCCATCGCGGGCGGACGGCGGTTCCGCGCACTCCTGCCGGCAGCCGCCATGGCCGCCACGGCATTGCTGGTCTGGGCGCCTCTGTCTCATCTCTTCGATTCCTGGGTGCGGTCGCACGACGTGCACCACCTCCGGTCGCACATGTTGGGTTTCATGGTGCGCGGCTCCAATCCGGTCACTCTGGGCGAGTACCTGCTCCGCTATGAGTTGCTTGATGAATCCAGTGCGCCGGAGGAAAAAGAGAAGGTGATGTTGTCGGTCCTCGCCACCGAAAGCGCCCGGCAGCCACTGCTCACTCTTGGCGTGCTGCCCGTCGCAAAAGCGGCGAAGTTGTTTTCCATCGGCCATGCCGCCGCGGCGCTGGTCTCGTCACAGGAGGCCGGCTACCCGTACGTGGCGGGAGTCCTCCGCGCCGCCACCGACGTTTACGCGCCGCTTTTCCTGTTCTTATGCGGGCTCGCGATCCTCTATGGCCCCGTCTATCCGCGATTCGGCGGACGGCTGGTTCTGCTGTGCTGGTTTATCATCTCGGCCGCGCTCGCGGTCGTGTTCGCCGCGGAGACCTCCGCCGTGTATTCGCATGGCTTTCAACCGGTTCTGACGGTTCTCGCCGCGGCCGGAACCGCCGCCTTTCGCCATCCCCGCAGGCGCCACTTCACCGGCATCCTCCGCGCCACCGCGCCGGGACTTGCCGCCGCGACCGCCGTCCTCATCATCGTCTGGATCGCCGCCGCGTCCGGCATTTCCTTCTTCGCCAGACATGCGGGAAAACTCCTGTTTCGCGATATGAGTGGCATCGAAGCAAACGTCAATCGTTCACCGGTTCCCGCTGAGCCGCTCAACCGCTGGACGAAATCCTGGGAACAGCGAATTGTGGTCCCGGCCAATACCCCCCTGCCGGCAAAACTGCATTTGCGGTGGCCTGGCGGAGCCCCCGCCCCTTCGGTTCGAATGAGTGTCTGGATCGAAGATGCGAAAGTCGGCTGCGACTGCCAGGTCGTGGTTCCGAACACGGGACGAGCCGTGCGCCTGTCGGAGAGTCAACTCGCCAGAATGCCCCGGGGTGACTGGCCCTCCGCCGGAACGGACGGTGTGGACATCGAAATTCTCTCTCGTGCCGCTCCGGCCGCTGCCCTGCCCAAGCCCCTCGTGCTCAACTTCGGCTACGCGTATTAAACAAAAATGGCCGGGACTGTCCGCCTGACAGTCCCGGCCATTCCCGATATACGCTACTGCAGATACTGCAGAATCAGCAGTTCCGGCTCAGACTTTCTCAGTACCCCGCTGTCCGCCCCCAGATACGCGATTTGATACCAGTGCGCTCCCTGTCTCGCATCGGCGGCCACCTGGCACGGTGATGCCGAACAGCTGAAGGTAGTCTTCACTCCGTTCGGCTGCGTCACTATCACCTGCGCACTCACCGCTCCCGGCACTCCCGACATATCGAAGCTGATCGAAGTCGTCACCGGGATCGCGGGCTGCACTCCTCCCTGCCGTGCCGCCGGCCATGACCCTGCCTGACCCAGCGCGTACACCTGGCCGTAATACTTTGTGAGCGTGAACTGGTCGCAGCAGTTCAGCAGATCCGCCGCGTTCGGATTCGTCCGGAATCCCGGCGGCGTCGCAAATCCCGTCGTCGCAAAGGCGTTGTTATAAAGTGTGTCGCCGTTCGCCTGATCCGCCGCGGCGCCCGTAGTCAGATATTGTGTCGCGAACGTACTGACTGGCTCCACCGCATAGTCCTCGTTTTGCGACAAAGTATTCCCGCTGCACGCGAAGGCCGGCCAGAGGTTGCCCTGCAGATTCAGGCAGTTTGTATACCCGTAGCCATACCACATCCCGCCGTTGGTATGGTCGTATGCGTTGCTCCACAGGAATTTCGCCGCATTGCTCAGGACCGACTGATATCCCGCCGCCGCCGCCGGATTACTTTTCGAAAGTGCGCTGATCGCCATCCTCGCCCCCAGCGCCGGAAACGCCATCATAAACGGTTGCACGCCCGGCCCCGCCAGATCCACCACATACGAGGCCCGATACGGATTCGACCCCGTCGGGCTTGTATACGGCTTGTCCAGCGTCAGCCCCGTGCCGCCACCCGTCACCGAGCAGATGTAGAAATTGTCAGAGTCCTGCATCAGTGGGAACACCAGATTCCCCGTACTGGTGGTCTGAATGAAGTACTGCGTGTAGTAACCGGTGCTCTGGATTCCGCCGCCCCCTCCGATGTAGATCCGGTAGAACGACAGCGCGCCCGGTACATCTCCACGCCACGGATAGCTTAGCCGCAGCGTGTTCCCGGATGCCGAACTCACCACCGCCGAGAACGACCTTACCGCGCCCTCAAACGTCCCCGTGCCTACGAAAATATCCCCCGCTGCCACACCCGCCGCCGAAAAGTCCACTCCGCTTCCCGTCACCGTCGTGTGGTCGCTCCCCACCGTCACCGTTCCTGTGTTTAGCACCCGCGCACTGCTTTCGCCGCAATAGTTCGCCGGCAAATTCGCCCCCCGAACCAGCGTGGCTGTCGTCGACCCCTGCGCCATCTGGAGCGTCCTGCTCGTGTCGCCCCCGGCCACGTTCGTCGCCCACGAACCATCCGCCTTTTGCTGCCCGCTCCAGGTTCCCGTCAACGCGTTGGCAAGATAGCTCTGCGCCGCGCCCGCGCTCGCCGGGTCGGGGTCCAGTAACGCCTGCGCCGCCCGATACATCAGACAACTCCCGTTCTCGCGCGGATCCGCGATCTGATTCGACGTCGTGTTTTGCGGCGTGCAACTCGGCGTCGGCACGCCGGCCGTGAAACCGCTGCCGTTCAGCTGGTTCCGCAAATACGGCCACGGTGAATAAACCGGCGCCGGCGACGTATCAATCGTCGCCCGGATCATCGCCGAGACCAGATCAAAATCTCGCGGCGAACCGAGAAACCCGTTCCTGTACCAGTGGTCTGCCACGAACTGCGCCGTCTGCTGCGGCTTATTCCAGCCGGACCGGTAGTACAACGCATAATTCCCCAGACCCTGTCCGTCGTAATAATTCAGGTTGCTGCCCGTGTTGTTCGCGTTCGCCCAGTTGCCGCAGTTCTGGCAGATGCCGCTGGTGCTCCACGCGTACCCAGGCGCTGTCGGCGGATTCGGCCACTCCCACTTTGTCGCCAGCGTCAGCGACAACTGCCCGCTGCACGATGCCACCTGCCGCGGGTAAGACTGCCACGCCGAACCAGCCAGCGGCACATGGATCCAGATATAACTCGTCGGGTAAGTCGGCGGCGCCCCTGGCGCCGTATTGCCGCCGCAGAACACATCGGCAAAGTTCGAATCGACGCCCGTCACCGTCGACCCGCTCACATACGCCGTTCCACTCCGCGGAACCCCCTGATAGCTGCTCAGATCAGGCTCGAAATCCCACGCCTGCATCACACCGTGCCAATCCGGCCCCCCACCGTTCACCGCAAACTGATTCCCCCAGAACTCCTCATTCTTCAGTTGCGAATAGTCCACAAACTCCCATGGGTTGTAGCCATATGCAATCTGCGGACCCAGAATCGCATAAAGTCGGTCGTCCGGATAGATCACCACATGATTGTTATCCGTCGCCACCGCCCCCACCGTCAGGTCAGCCGTCGCCCGGTTGCCCGCCACGTCCGTCACCTGAAGGCGGAACTGGTAAGTCCCAAAGACGAGGCCCTGAATCACCGGCTGCTGCGATGTCCGTGTGGCGGCTCCATTACTGTCGCGCCAGTGCACCCTCGTGGGACCGGAAACCTGCTGCCATTGGTATGTCACCGCCGCGCTCGAGTCCGCCAGCGAGAAACTCTTGCTCCCGTCCAGCGTCGCCGGATAGCCCGCACGTAACGAAACCCAGTTGGTCCAGTACGGCGCGCCCACCGTCTGCAGAATCGCCGTCGGACCCTGATTCGGCGTCGCCGCAAAACTCGCCACCGCGCCCACAATCGAGTTGCCGCGGCCGCTGGAATCCACCAGACTGCCGTCAAACGCCAGATTCAAAAGGTCGCCCCGACTCGCCGTCACCGGTGGCTGGCTTCCGGTCGGAACCAGCGAACTGAAAATTCGGAAAAAACCGAGGTCGGCCGTTGTGTAGGCGCTGCCGAATGTTCCGTTACTGTACGGCCACGTGAGGAACGACAAAATGGAAACCGAACTGTTCTGGTACTTCGTGCCGTCGTAGTTCCAAAGCTCACACGAAAAAAGCATCTTCGTGGCATCACGCTGTACCCGAATCAGCACGTTGCTCAGCCCCGTCAACTGTAACGTGCAGGGGCTTCCTCCGTTGACGGAATCGCGTTTATCCGCAATTCGCATCGATCCATCAGCCAGTATCGTCGCCACCGCCCCCACTCCGTTCAGATCCCACACACTCCCATCCAGCGTGCTCGTTGTCGCCGGAGCCCAGTTATGCATCTGGAACTCCACCCGCCACGACTGCGCCGCCGCAACGTTCGGGTTGCTCACCGGAGTCACCACCCTGCCAGGTGTCAGTACCAGCGACAGCCCGCCGAACATCGGCTGCCCGATCGCCGCAATCAAAACGAACGCTGCCGGAATCAGCTGCGGGAACCGGCGCATTTTAGTCATCTGTAGAAATCTCCTCAGAATGCGAATAACTAACACGATATCGTGTCCCGGAAAACACGGACCCGTGACGGACCCGCGGGAGGTGTCGCAATCGGACCCCTTTTCCCCCTCGTACGGCGGGCGGTTATCTCCAGTGCACGGGACGAGCCTCGTGGAATGGCGGGCGTTGCGACGGTTGGCGGAATACTGCTTTTCGATGGCTGACATAGGTTGTTTCCTTGGCTATTTCTTGTAGCAGGCCGGCGTTTCCGCAACCGTCCGCCGGGCCCCGGTCGTCGCGCTAAGTCCTTTCCAATTCATGGGGTTGAAAAAAACAAAAACTTTGTGAACGGCCTTTTCCGCAGAGGCCTCCGCCCCGCCCGCATAGTCACCATCGCAGGGTTCAAAAGCCGTTATCGTGCCGAGTTGAAGGGGGGATGTGGTGTCCCACGGCAACATCTTCCTCCGTGCGAAGAGTGTCCTCACCTCAACAACCCCCAAAGACGCTCAACCTGGCCCCCGATTGAGCATGACAACTTCCGGAGGCAACAGGGTGTCTGGATGAGGATTGTCTGCTTTTCCAATGGTGCCGGCGCGGACGGCGCGAACTCCTTGCATTCGTCCTGCCACGGAGCGCGCCTCGCCGCTCAGTTGACCGGCCTCGACTACAACGGGAATTACACGGTTCCGGACCTGAGTCCCTTGTCCGTCATCACGCTGTCAGGGCCAAACTCCACCATCACCCCGCCGCCCGGCGGCAACACTGCCTGCCTTACGGTTATCCCCGGCTCCGCCTGGACGCTTGCGGTGGGGGGAATATCTATCGGGGCGCTTTAAGTGCTATCACCGCCGGAGCCTCGTTCGTGATGTCCAACAAAGCAGGAACCTACTACTAAAACTCGGAATTGGGCTCTAGCTGGTTAATGGGGGCAAGCCTGGGCCTCTGAACTGATAGAACAAACTTGCGAGGTATTGTTTTGATCAGATCAGAGGCTGTAGTAGGCTTGCCTGAATATCAGGTTACAGGCATAGAGGAGC
>CAIUOG010000040.1 GCA_903900705.1 uncultured Acidobacteriia bacterium | reverse complement strand
TAAACGGGGTGGTGTCGATCTGCCGCCCGATCAGATCCGAATAGCCGGACATGCGCAGCACTTTAATTTCCGGCAGGATGGCCCGAACCTCGCGGATGATTTCAAGGCCGTTCATCTCCGGCAGCACCATATCAGTCAGCAGCAGATCAATCCTGCCGCCGTAGTATCGGGCCAGTTCAATCGCATCTTTGCCGCGCGGAGCGTCCAGTACGCGGTAACCATATTGCTCCAGAATCTCGGAAACCAGCTTCCGCACGTCCGCCTCGTCTTCCACCAGGAGGATTGTCTCGGTTCCTTCCAGCGGGATGTCGCCGGTAACCAGAGGCTCAGGATCGGGCGCGCCCTCCACGGCCGGGAAGAAGACGCGGAACGATGTTCCCATGCCCACGGAACTGTGCACGTTGATGGAACCGCCGCTCTGCTTCACGATTCCGTAGACGGTGGAAAGGCCAAGTCCGGTACCCTTGCCCGGCGCTTTGGTGGTGAAGAACGGTTCGAAGATCCGCTCTTTTACTTCCTTCGTCATGCCGCAACCGGTGTCGGCGACGGAGAGCGTGATGTACTCGCCCCGGGGCACGGAGAGGCAGAGGGCGGCAAAATCATCGGTGATGGAATTGCGGCTGGTTTCGATGAAGAGGTTGCCGCCCTTCACCATGGCGTCCCGCGAATTCAGCGCCAGGTTGAGAATCACCTGCTCGATCTGCCCTTTATCGGCCAGGATCAGGCAGGATTCCGGTGAAAGCGAGACGGTCACATTGATGTGCTCGCCAATCAGCCGGCGGAGCATTTCCTCAATCTCACGAACCACGGCGTTCAGCGAGATTACTTTGGGTTTGTCTTCGTACTGGCGGCTGAAGGTGAGCAGTTGGCGGGTGAGCGCCGCTCCTTTGAGGGCGGCCTTTGAGATCGCCTGAATCGGATTTTGGAAGGGGTGCTTCGCGTCCATTTTGCCGAGCATCAGCTGCGAATGCCCCAGCACGATGGTCAGCAGATTATTGAAGTCATGCGCCACCCCGCCCGCCAGATGTCCCACGGTTTCGAGGCGCTGTGACTGGCGCAGTTGCTCTTCCAGATTCGCCCGTTGCTCGTCCGCCTGTTTCCGCAGGGTCTGATCCCGCAGAATGCCCATCACGGCGGTGATTTTGCCGCCCTCGTCGCGCAGCGGAACCAGGCGGTATTCCAGCAGACGCTGCTCCCCTTTTTCTTCCGCGACCATCTCTTCCGCCACCACGGTTTCGCCGGTGGCGAGAACGGCTTCGAGGTGGGTCCTGTGGCTGCTGTGTTCCAGGAGCTTGCGCAGCACCGCATCGGTGCTGCGGTCCATGCCGGAAACCGGCACGGACAGCCGATGTTCCGCGTCCGCGGAAATCACGTAAATGGTATCGGGCAGAACTTCGAGCAGCGTCCGGTAATACTTCTCGCTTTGCAGCAGGGCGCGTTCGGTCTCTTCGAGGCGGGCCTTGCGGCGGCGGGAGATCAGCACCAGCATCACTGTGCAGACCAGCAGGATGACCAGCGAAACCATGCCGATCACCATATAGCGCTCGCGGCGGCGGGCGGTTGAAATACTCTCGGTTGCATCCAGATTGAGCGCCGGGAAAAATCCCCGGCCATCCATCAGCGGTTCCATGCTGCCGTCGAGGGACATGGTCCGGATTCCTTCGCGGATTTCATCGGCGACACCGCTCTGTTCAAAGGTCGAAGCCAGCGAGAGGTAGGTCAGAGGTACCGGGGCGGAGAACAGCCGGACCTTCCAGCTCAGACTCCCGTCCATGAGGAGTGCGGTCGCGTTGAACTGGTCGAGAAACGCCGCGTCGGCGCGGCCACCTGCTAAAGCCTGGACCGCATCGAGCGGGGAGGAGGCATAGATCATTCGGGCCTGCGGGAGTATATCGCTCAGCCGCGACTGGTGGATGCCAAAACCCAGGGTGCTGATTCTCTCGCCCTCCAGGTCGCTGGAGCGCCGCCAGGGGCTGTCTGCCGGGACCAGGAAGCAGTATTCCGTGACCAGATACGGAGCGGTGAAGTGGACCTGCGACTCGCGTTCGGGCAGGTCCGCCATCAGCACCCAGAGGTCCGCCTCGCCTTTCTCCAGGGCGGGGATGCCGGGTGTGGCGGACTGGATCCACTCGAGGCGGATGCCTTTACGGCGCGCCGCCTCTGTAACGATGCTGACGGCCAGGCCGACCGGTTTCCCGTCCGCACCCAGCGAATGCAGCGGCGGGTCGTTGACGCCGAAGCCCATCCTGTAGACCCGCTGCCGGTCGAGGGGCGGGGAATAGACGGAAAACAGGAACGCCGCCACCAGAAACAGGATGATCGGCGTCGCGCTGAGAAGAATGAGCTTCGTTTTCGTCAAGGTTCGTATCGGAACTGGCTAGTGTGCTCCGCTCAGCGCCCAGGCGATTACAGCGGCGCCGGCCACAATCCGGTAAATCGCAAACGGCACGAAGCCATGCTTCCGAACCCATTGCAGGAACCAGGCCACCACCGCCCACGCCACCAGAAACGAAATAACGAACCCAATTGCCAGCAGCGCCCAGCCATGCGAGTCGATGTGCGGCGGGGGTTCGCCATGCCCCGGCTTCAGGAATTTCAGCAGGTCGTAACCGGTGGCCGCCGCCATGGTGGGGATGGAAAGCAGGAAGGAAAACTCGAGTGCCGCGGAGCGGGTCAGCCCGGAGGTCTGGCCGGCGGCAATGGTAATCATGGAGCGCGAGGTTCCCGGAATCAGCGCCGCGAGAATCTGGCAGAGGCCGATCCAGACCGATTGACCGAAGCTCATTTCTTCCACGTCCGTGGTGCCGCCTTTGGAGGCGCACATCACGTCGACAGCCCACATGATGAGGCCGCCAACCAGCAGCGCGCCGCCCATCAGCGGAAGGTTTTCGAGGTTCCTGCCAATCACCTTCTTCAGCAGGAACGCCGGGCCCGCGGTGCAGACGAAGGCAATCAGCGTCATGGACAGCGGATGGGTCATCACAGTGCGGTCGCCGCGCTTTCCCTGCGGGAAGGTGGCGAAGAAGCCGGCAATCCTCTGGTGGAACAGAATGGGCAGACACAGAATTGCGCCCAGCTGAATCACGATGGAAAACATCTTCCAGTACCCGTCTTCCAGGTTGACTCCCAGGAGGGCTTCGGAGATGCGAAGGTGCGCCGTGGAACTCACGGGCAGAAACTCGGTCAGCCCTTCGATGACGCCGAGCAGGATGGAAAGAAGATAGTCGTTCAAGTGTGCATTTTAGCGCGTTGTTGACATTCATTCGATATCGTTGGATATGGCAAACGCAAAAATTGTCGTCACGCTCGGTCCGGCCAGCGAGGCACCGGAGACTATTGAATCTCTGATCCACGCCGGTGCGCAGATTTTCCGAATGAACGCCTCGCACGGCGCGTGGGAGCAGCATCAGGCCCGCATTGAGGCGGTTCGCGCGGCGGAGAAGGCGACCGGCCGTTCTGTCGGTATTTTGCTGGATCTGCAGGGTCCGAAGATCCGTCTGGGGAAGTTTGCCGCCGGTAAGGTCACACTCCAGACCGGGGCCCGGTTCAGCATTACCACCGAAGAGATACTGGGCGACGAACAGCGCGCTTCCACCATTTACACGCACTTTGCCAGAGATGTGCGGCCTGGTGACCGAGTCCTGCTGAATGACGGCGCCGTCACGCTCCGGGCGCGTGCGAGTGATGGTGTGACGGTGGATTTCGACGTCGTCAGCGGCGGTCCCATCGGCAACCAGAAAGGCATCAACCTGCCGGGCGTGCGGGTGAGCGCCCCATCGGTCACGGAAAAAGATCTGGCCGATCTGAAGGCTGGTCTCGCCGCGGGCGTTGATTTCGTCGCCATGTCCTTCGTGCGCAATGCGGCCGATGTCCGCGCCCTGCGGGAGCACATGGGTACGGCGCGGGTGCCCATCATCGCGAAGATCGAAAAGCCGGAAGCGGTGCAGGATATCGACGCCATTCTCGATGTCGCCAATGGCATTATGGTGGCGCGCGGTGACCTGGGCGTCGAAATGTCGCTCGAAATGGTGCCGCCGATTCAGAAACGTCTGATTCGCCGGGCCCGCCGCAAGAACCGCTTTGTGATCACGGCCACGCAGATGCTGGAATCGATGATCGAAAATGCGAACCCCACGCGCGCGGAGGTCAGCGATGTGGCCAATGCGATCTATGACGGCACGGACGCGGTAATGCTTTCCGCAGAGACTTCGGTGGGCAAGTATCCGGTCAATGCCGTCGAGTATATGACGCGGATCGCCGAAGAAGCCGAGCGCGCCATTCGCCGCCGCGGCTACGTGGAACTGCCGCACATCGCGGGTTCTTCGGATTCCGACATTGTGGCCGATGCGGCCTTCAACGCCGCCCGCGCGGCGGACGTGCAGGCGATTGTGGTCTTCACCGATGGCGGCTACAGCGCCCGTCTGATTTCGCGCTACCGTCCGCCGGTCCGGATTATCGCCATGACGGCGTCGCCCGATACCGTGCGCCGCCTGCTGGTGAACTATGCGGTGATCCCGGTGCTCGCGCCGGCTACGGAATCGACGGATGCCATGCTGGACCAGCTGGATACGCTGCTGGTGGATCGCGGGCTGCTGAAGCCGGGCGACAAGATTGTCTTCGTCGCGGGTCAGCCCGTGGGCCGCGCCGGGTCCACCAACCTGATGAAGTTGCACCGCGTGGGCGCCTGAGAAGCCAGGCATGAAGATTCCGGCGCCAGGACGCATCGTCCAGGGAATCCACATGCGGGTGGAAGGACGGGGCTCCCCGGTCGTTGTTCTGGAAGCGGGTATAGCCGCCAGTTCGGTGAGCTGGTCCCTGGTGCAGAGCCGCATCGCGGAGTTCACCACGGTCATCAGTTACGACCGTGCCGGCTTTGGCTGGAGTGAGGCCACTCCCACTGGCCCCACGGCGCTGGACGCCGCGCATTCCCTCTCTTGTTTACTCGATGCAAGCGGCCAAATGGGTTCGTTTGTTCTTGTGGGGCACTCGTTCGGCGGCCTGATTGCCCGCCTCTTCGCACAGCACTACCCGAACCGCACGGCGGGGCTGGTGCTGCTGGACCCCGTGGTGCGCGAGGAATGGCGGGAGATGAGCGCCGCGAAAGAGCGTATGCTGGGCAGGGGCGTGATGCTGAGCCGGCGGGGAGCGTGGCTGGCGCGGGCGGGCGTGGTGGGTTTCGCGTTGAAAATGCTTACGGGCGGGTCGCGTCGCATCCCGAAAATGATGGCGAAACTCTCTGCCGGGAAGGGTTCCGGCGTAGCGGATCGCCTGGTGGGGGAGGTCCGGAAAATGCCAAAGGAACACTGGCCCGCGATTGCGCAGCACTGGAGCCAGGCGCGATCGTTCGCCGCGATGGCGGATAACCTCGAAAACCTCCCGGCGAGCGTACGCCAACTCGACGAAGCGCAGACCATGGGCGACCTGCCGGTCACCATTTTGACTGCCGCCCGACCGATTCCGGAACACGCGCGGGATGTCGCGCTTTCGACCCGCGGCTGCCAGGTGATCCTGCCCCGGTCCGGGCACTGGGTGCAACTCGACGCGCCGGATGCTGTGGTGGACGCGGTGCGGCGGATGGTGGAACTGGTGCGGGCATGATCGCCCGGCATATTGTCGTTTTTGCCGCGCTGACGGCGATGGCTCAGGAACGTCCGTTCCGCACCGAAACCCGCGTCGTACAGGTGCCGGTGACTGTGACCGATTCCAAAGGGAAGAACGTGGACGGTCTCACGATCCGCGATTTCACGGTCCTGGACGATGGGGCTCCACAGGCGTTCGCGCTCGATACGTTCGGGACCGGCGCTGCGCCGATTTCACTGGTCATCGCGATCCAGAATTCGGCCGTGGCGACGCCGGCGATGGCGAAGATCCGCCGCATCGGGGGCATGGTGCAGCCGCTGGTGATCGGACATCGCGGCGAAGCGGCCGTGCTGACCTTTGACAATCAGGTTCGCTGGCGGCAGGAGTTTACCTCTGAATCCGACCAGATCCAGATTGCGGTGCGGAATCTGAAGGCGGGCTCGCAGGCGCAGTCCCGCCTGTTCGATGCCGTGATGGCGGCCTCCGAACGGATGAAAGACCGCAAGGGCCGCAAGGTGATTCTGCTGATTTCGGAAACCAAAGACCGGGGCAGCGAGGCGCGCCTGCGGGAGGTGATTGAGACGGTGGAGCGCGAGGGTGTGGAGGTGTTTGCCGCCCCGTTTTCCGCCGCCGGAACCACCTGGATCTCGAAACCGGAAGACCTGCCTCCCCCGTCCGCGCCGGACTATCTGGCGGTTTTCAGTGAGCTGTTCCGCCTCGCGAAAACGAACGATACGCAGGCCCTCACGCGCGCCACGGGCGGTTCTGAGTATCCGTTTCTGCGGGAGCGTGCGCTCGAGAAAGCGGTGGAGTTGCTGGGTGCGGAAGTGCACAGCCAGTACATTCTGAGTTTTCCTCCGGCGGCGGGGAAAACCGGCATGCACCAGATTGAGGTTTCCGTCCCGAATCGCACAGATCTGAACCTCCGTTCGAGGCAGGCCTACTGGGCGGAGTAGCCTTCGCAATTGGTCCGGGCGCACAATGGAAATATGGTTCGACCAAATCCGTCCGCGGCTGTTGAGCTCGCGCCGGATGTTGCGTGGCTGCGCAGCAGTTTCGCCAACGTTTACCTTGTTGGCAAGGCCGAAAACTGGGTGTTGATCGATGCCGGCGTGGTGGGTTATACGCGGCAGATTCTGGACGCGGTGCACGTTCGTTTCGGCGAAAATGCGAAGCCAAAAGCGATTTTGCTGACGCACGGGCACTACGATCATGTGGGTTGCGCGCGGGATCTGATCCGGCTTTGGAATGTTCCGGCTTACGCCCATCCGATGGAGTTTCCCTACCTGACCGGCAAGTCGCTCTATCCGCGCAAAGACCCCACCGTCGGTGGCGCGATGGGCTTCCTGAGTCGCTTCTTTCCGGCCCGCACCGTGAATCTGGGGGATTCCCTGCTGGCATTACCCCCCGGAAATGAAGTGCCTGCGCTGCCCGGCTGGCAGTGGATCTTCACGCCGGGGCATGCGCCGGGCCACGTCAGTTTCTGGCGCGAAAGCGACCGGACGCTGATTGCAGGGGATGTGGTGGCCACGGCGGACCTCGATAGCTGGCGCGGCATGATGAGCCGGAAGAAACAGCTTTCCGGCGCGCGGTCACCGTTTGTGTACGATTGGGCGAAGACCAAAACGTCTGTGGAGGCGCTCGCCGCGCTGCGTCCCCACGTTCTGGCCTGCGGGCATGGCGAGCCCATGGAAGACGCGGCGGACGAACTGGCCGCATTTGCCACCGGCTTCACTCCCCCGGCAAAGGGCCGCTACGTGGACGTTGCCGCCCGTACCGATGCCGATGGTGTTGTGTACGAACCGCCTCCGCCGCGGGACAACCTGCCAAAAATGGCGGCGGGATTGGTGGCCGGCGTTTTCGTTCTGGCCGGCGTGGTCTACCGCAAGCGAGGAAAGAATGCGCAGCGGGACTTCCGCCCCGCGGAACCGCGGTCCTGATACACTCGGGAAAACGCCTCGCCGCGTCATCCCCGTCCGTTGTTTCCACGCGCTGTTTGCAGTAATCCGCATCCGAGGAGCCTCGCATGAACCGACGCCGTTTCTTTCAATCCACCACCGCGACCGCCGCAGCCGCCACCGCCATTGTGCCGCAGCTTCCCGTTCGCGCCTTCGCCGCCGCGGCCAAAGGGCGCTCCGCCGAGGAACTGGCGACCGATGAAGACTTCTGGATGACCATCCGCAATGAGTTCACGATCGACCGCACGGTGATCAACATGAACAACGGCTACGCGAGCCCCGCGCCGCGTACCGTGCAGGATGCGATGAAGCGCTATCTCGACTTCACGAACATGGGCCCGTATCACACGATGGTGCTGCAGCTCGATCCGAAGATTGAGGCCGCGCGCCGCATGATCGCCGACGCGGCGGGCTGCGACCCCGAGGAAATTGCCATCACCCGCAACTCCAGCGAGGCGCTCGAAATCGCCCAACTGGGCGTGAATCTCAAGGCGGGC
The DNA here is from genome assembly GCA_903900705.1 of uncultured Acidobacteriia bacterium. Taxonomy (GTDB): domain Bacteria; phylum Acidobacteriota; class Terriglobia; order Bryobacterales; family Bryobacteraceae; genus BOG-234. Next base: position 23,412 of record CAIUOG010000040.1, on the reverse strand, counting down.
GATGAGGTTCTCACGACCAACCAGGACTATCCGCGCATGCTCACCACCTTCCGCCAGCGCGCCCGGCGCGACGGCATCAAGGTGAAGGAGATTTCGTTCGCCGTGCCCGTGAAGAGCATGGATGACCTCTATAAGGCATTCGAGCAGGCGATTACACCGCAGACAAAGCTGATTCTGCTTTGCCACATCACTAACCGCACCGGTCAGATTTTCCCCGTGCGCCGCATCTGCGACATGGCTCATGAGCGCGGCATTACCGTGATTGTGGATGGCGCGCATGCGTTCAATCAATTCCCCTATAAGATCTCCGAACTGAACTGTGACTACTACGGAGTGAGCCTGCACAAGTGGACGTTCGCGCCCATCGGCACGGGTTTCCTGTATGTGCGGAAGTCGCGGATCAAAGAGACCTGGGCGCTGATGGCTTCGAGCGAGCGGAATGACGGTGATATTCGCAAGTTTGAAGAAGTCGGCACGCACCCGGCGGCAAATTTCGACGCTATCTGCGAAGCCATTACCTTCAACAACAACATCGGCATTGAGCGGAAGGCGGCGCGGCTGCGGTATCTGAAGGACCGCTGGGCGACGAGGCTGGCGAAGCATCCGAAGGTAGAGATTCTCCACAACCCCGATCCCTCCATGTCGGCCGGCATCGGGATGCTGGGTCTGAAGGGCGCGGACCCAGGCAAGCTGGTGACGGCGCTGCAGACGAAGCACCAGATTTATTCGGTGCTGGTGGGGCATCCGGAATATACGGGGATTCGCATCACCCCGAGCGTTTACACCACGGTGGCCGAAGTGGATTACTTCGCCGGCGCCGTGGAGAAGGAACTGAAGCTTCTTTAGTTCGTTTAGCCGAACTCGGGTCCGGTGATGGCGAACTGCTGCTCCGGGATGCCGGGTGGCTTTTCGCCCCGATACATGCGGAGAAACGGGCGCTCGATGCGGAAGCCCAGGTCTGCCAGCCACGGCTTCCAGTGCAGGCGGGGAACATCGATCGCAACGTCTCCGCCAGCGCATTGCCCGATCAGTTCGCGGGCGGTGTCTTCTTTATCCGCCACCACCGGACCAAGCTGCGCATAGCGATAGCCGGGTCTGCCGAAGCAATGCCCCCGCGGGCTCGATACCGCCATCTCCGGCGACCGCTCGCGGAGTGACGCGAGCAGGCCGCTGCGATCCGCACCGAAAACGCGAAGGTCGCGGTCGAAGACGCTGTGAACTGTCGTTTGAAGCGGGCGGGGAATGGCTGGCAGGGTGGCTTTGGCGCGCACCAGTTCAAACTCTCCGGTGAAACCGAAACGCCGGTAGAGCGGCTCGCCGAGAGGAGTGGCATCGAGCCGCACGCAGCGTTCGCCCGCGAGGGCTTCGAGCGCGGTTTCGAGCAGCAGCGCGCCCAGACCGGTGCGCCTTGAATCAGGATGGACCAGCATCATCGAAAGCCAGGTAAACGCCCCGCCGTAGCGCAGGGTGGCGACCGTGCCGACGAGTTCGCCCTGCCTTTCCACCACCCAGCCAGCCCCGTCTCGGGTGCAGAGAAAGACCTTCCAATCGGCCTCCAGCTGATTCCAGTTGCTGAGTCGGCAGAGCCGCAGACCGGCCGGGATATCCGCCTCGGTCATCCGCCGGACGGTCACGCGAGCACGGTCCGCCGGAAGTTGCTGACCGCGTCTTTGAACACGCCCACGTCGCTGCCCAGGCTGATGGCGCGGAAGCCCTTCGCAATCCAGTGCTTCGTGTCCTTCGCAGTGGCTGGCAAAAAACCCGCGGCAACGTTGTAGCGCGCGCTCACGGCGACCAGGCGATCCATCGCTTCGAGAAAGCGGGGGTGATCGAACTGCGCCGGAATCCCCATGGACGCGGTCAGGTCGAAGTGCCCCATCCAGGCAACATCCAGGCCGGGCACGGAGACGATCTCCTCCAGGTTTTCGTAAGCCTTCACGGTCTCCAGAATCACGATCACGGCGGTATCGTCATTCGCCTGCTCCAGATATGGCGCGCCGCCGGGTTTGTATAAATCATGCGCGACGCCCAGAGCCACTCCGCGTTTCCCCCGCGGCGGGTATTTGAGTTCGGACACAATCCGTTCCATCTGAGCGCGCGTTTCCACGCGGGGAACCATCACGCCGCGCGCGCCCAGATCGAGCACGCGGGAAAGCGGCGCGGCATCGAGATCCGGCACGCGGGCCATGGGGACGATGCCCGTGCCCCGGCAGGAGGCAATCATTTCCGCGACCAGGCCGATGTCGCAGCGTCCGTGTTCCATGTCATAGATCACGAAGTCGAGTCCGCAGGCCGCCAGCATGGGTCCGATGCCGGGGGTGAACAACTCAAGCACCATCTGCCCCAGCGTGACCTCGCCGTTCCGCAACTTCTGTTTAAAAGGGTTCATCGCGCGTATCTCCGCAGTTTATTGACAAAGCCGGGGCGGGTGAGAACTTCCGGGTTGACCACATGCGCCGGCGCCTTGCCCTGCATCACGGCCAGTGCGCCCTCGCAATCGATGCGGCCCATGTCCCGGAAGAGTTCCTCGGTCCAGCCGACAGAATGGGAGGTGAGGATGACATTCTCCATTTCGAGCAGCGGTGAGTCGGAGGGCAGCGGTTCTTTTTCGAACACATCGAGCGCCGCGCCCGCAATGCGGTGGTTCCGCAATGCTTCGATGAGTGCGGCCTCGTCGACAATCGGCCCGCGCGCGGCGTTGATCAGAAAAGCGTCCGGCTTCATCAGCGCCAGTTCCCGTGCGCCGATCATGTGGCGCGACGTGGCGGTAAGCGGGCAGTTCACCAGCACATAGTCGGAAACGGACAGCAGGGTCTCCAGACTTACCAGTTCCACATCGGTCTCGCCGGTGAGCCAGGGGTCGTAAGCGAGCACGCGGCGCGGCCCGAAGTTCCGCAGCAGCCGCACCGCTTCGCGCGCGATGTTCCCATAACCGATGGTGCCGATGACCCGGTCGCGCGGTTCCCGGCCCAGCGCGCGTGTGCTCTCCACCCATTTGCCCGCGCGTACCATGCGGTCTTTACGGACCAGGTTGTGCGAGAGCGCCAGCACAAACAGCACGATGGATTCCGCCATGGGCCGGATCACGCCGGCGGGCGTGATGTAGACGGCAATGTCATTTTCCGTACAGGCGCGGAGGTCCACGTTGTCGTAGCCCACGCCACACCGACCGATGGCGCAGAGTTGCGTGATTCCGGCGAGGGACGCCGCGGTCACGCGCGGCTTAAGGGAGATCACCACGTCATAGCCGGCCAGTTGTTCCGGCGCATATTCGGCGCGGTATTCGGGGATGAACTCGTGGGTGAGTCCGGGTTGCTCGTCGAGTGTCCCGAGTCCGATATCGGGAAAGACCAGGGCTCCGTGCTCATTCAGAAAGTCGGCGGAAAACCCCACGCGGAAAGTGGATGGCGATGGCATCCCTGTAAGCCTATCGAAAAGCATAGAATAATCAACGTGGAAATGTACCTTCGGTTCGTCGCTCTCCAAACCGCCCTGTGCGCGATGGCGCTGGCAGCCGACCCAGCCACGCTGGAACTCTTCGAAAAACAGGTCCGGCCGGTGCTGGCGGCCCAGTGTTTCAACTGCCATGGGCCACAGCAACAGTTCTCTTCGCTTCGGGTGGATTCGCGGGAGGCTCTGCTGAAGGGCGGAAATCGTGGCCCGGCGCTGGTGCCGGGGGATCCGAAGACGAGTCTGCTGGCGCGCGCGGTGCGGCAGGACGGGCTGAAGATGCCGGTGGGAGGGAAGCTTTCGGACGAGCAGATTTCCGCCATTGAAACGTGGATTGCGGCCGGCGCGCCGTGGCCGGAAAGTGGGCCGATTGGTGTTACAGGCGTGACGTCCGGGCCCCGCACGCCGGGCTTCTACGAAAAGCTGCGCAAAGAGCATTGGGCCTTCCAGCCGGTACGGAACCTCGCGCCGCCCGTTGTGGCCGGAGTGGAGCACCCGGTGGACCGGTTTCTTGCCGGCGCGCTGAAAAAAGCGGGTCTGGAAGCCGCCGCGCCGGCCGACCGCCGCACGCTCATCCGCCGTCTGAGTTTCGCGCTGACCGGTCTGCCGCCCACGCCGCTTGAAGTGGATTTATTCGTGCGCGACACCGCGCCGGGGGCCTATGAACGCGTGGTCGACAGGCTGCTCGATTCACCGCATTTCGGCGAACACTGGGCGCGCCACTGGATGGACGTGATGCGTTTTGCCGAAACATTCGGCAACGACTGGAATTACGAGATCAAGGGCTCCTGGCTCTATCGCGACTACCTCATCCGCGCGTTCAATCAGGACGTTCCGTATGACCAGCTGATTCGCGAACATCTGGCCGGAGACCTTCTGGATAAGCCGCGCGTGAATGCGAAGGATGCGATCAACGAATCGATCCTGGGGACGTCGTTTCTGCGGATGGGCGAACTGGGGCATGACGACTGCGTCCGGTTCCGGCAGATTCGCACAGACGTGGTCGATAACCAGATCGACACCCTGGGCAAGGCATTTCAGGGGCTCACCATCGCCTGTGCGCGCTGCCACGATCACAAGCTCGACCCGATTCCGACCAGCGATTATTACGGCCTTTACGGCGCGCTCACCAGTTCCCGCATGGTGATGCGGAATGCCGGGTTGCCCCATGCGGCGGATGGGGCGAAGGACCGTCTGCGGCAACTGAAACCGCAGATTCGGGAAGAACTGGCAAAGCTCTGGATGGCGGAGGCGCGCCTGGTTCCCCGCTATCTGCTGGCCGCCGACCGGGCCTGGAAAGGCGCTCCGCCACAGCCGGCGGATCTGCGGGAACTCGCTCTGGACCGCGTGCAGGCATGGGTTACGCTGCTCGAAAAGCAGAAGCCCGCCATGGAAGATCCGCTGTTCCCGTGGGTGCGGAAGGAAAGTTGGGCGGAACTGAAGCAGCAGTACGAAAAAGAAGCCGCCACCCGGGCGGCGTATAACCGAGAGCATTTTTTCGCTTTCGGCGATCTGACCCGCGACGGTTTTGGCGGCTGGAACTCCGATGGCAACGCACTCACGGATGGCCCTTCGCCGAGCGGGGAGTTTGCGATCTCCGGCGAAGGCGCCCGCGCGGTGACCGGCATCTTCCCGGCGGGCATTTATAGCAACGCGCTTTCAGAACGGCTGAATGGCGCGCTGCGTTCGCCGCTGGTGCCGAAAGACAGGAAGTTTTTGAGCGTGCAGGTGATGGGCGGCAAGCTGGGCGCGTGGCGCACCATCATCGATAACTGCATGCTGAGCGAGGATTACCAGCCGGTGGAGCATGACACGCTCCAGTGGCTGAAGATCCCGAATCGCACCGATCAGCCAACTCTGCCTTTCTATGTGGAACTCGTTACGAAGGCCGATAACCCGCGCATTCCGGATCGCCCCGGCCGTCTGAAAGCCACGCAGCAACAGATCGATTCGCCCTATTCGTATTTCGGTGTGGCGCGGGCGGTGTTGCATGATGTCGACGAAGCGCCGAAGGAAGAACTGTCGCCCCTGCTGCGACTCTTCAGCGGCCCCCCCGCGGAAACGCCGGAATTGCGCGCGGCGCGTTACGAATCGGCCATCACAGGAGCGCTGGACCGATGGGCCGCCGGGACTGCTTCCGATGACGATGCGCGGTGGCTTGGCTGGCTGCTCGAAAACCACCTGCTTGGCAACGCGACAGATCTCTCGCCGCGCCTGAGTGGTCTGATTCAGGAGTACCGCCTGGCAGAGTCGCGAATCGATGCGCCCCGGACCTTTGAGGGCCTGGCGGATGTGGACCCCGGTTACGATTTTCCGGTGCTGCCGTATGGCGATGCCTCGTCGCCCGGCAAGGTGGTTCCGCGCGGCTTTCTGCAACTGATTCAGGGGAACGGGGAAGGCCTGAAAGTGCGGGGCAGCGGTCGCCGTGAAATTGCGGAGATGATCGCGAACCCCGCGAATCCGCTCACCGCGCGTGTGATGGTGAACCGCATCTGGCTTTATCTGTTTGGCAAAGGCATTGTTCCCACGGTGGATAATTTCGGCACCTACGGCGAGCCTGCCTCGAATCCCGAACTGCTGGACTACCTCGCCACGCGTTTCGTAAACGATGGCTGGTCAATTAAGAAGCAGATCCGGTTTCTGGTGCTTTCCGATGCGTTCCGGCAGTCGAGCCGCCCGGCCCCGGAGGCCGCGAAGGTGGATCCGCTGAACCGCCTGTTCTCGCATTATCCGGTGCACCGGCTGGAAGGGGAATCGATCCGGGATTCCATCCTGGCCGTCTCGGGCCGTCTGGATCCGACGCTCTATGGCCCCTCGATTCAGCCGCATCGGGAAGAGCCGAAGGACTATCGCAAGCTCTACCAGGGGCCGCTCGATGGTGATGGCCGCCGCAGTATTTACGTGAAGGTGACTCGCCATGAGGGCTCGCGCTTTCTGGAGATCTTCGATTTTCCAAACCCCACGGTGGCGCGAGGGAATCGCGATTCCACCAACGTTCCGCCACAGGCGCTGGCCCTGCTGAACGATCCGTTTGTGCTCGACCAGGCGGCTCTCTGGGCGGACCGGATGATCCGCCTGAAAGCGCCCACGGCGGAAGCCCGCATCGACGCGATGTTCCGGACCGCGCTGGGGCGGTTGCCGGATGACGCGGAGCGCGCGCGTTTTGTCTCCCTCGCGAATGAGACGGCGAGTCTGCACAAGGTGGAGGCCGCGAAGTTCCTCGAAAGCCGTGATGTCTGGAAAGACGTGGCGCATGCCATCTTCAATCTGAAGGAGTTTGTGTATGTCCGGTAAGCCTGTATCGCGCCGTGAGATGCTGCGGCGCGCCTCGAACGGCTTCGGCTATATGTCTCTGGCCGCGTTGATGGCGGACGCCGCTTACGCCGCTCCCGGTGACGATTTCCGACTGCCCGCGAAGGTGAAGAATGTGGTGTTCTGCTTCATGCCTGGCGGCGTTTCCCACATCGACACCTTTGACCCGAAGCCGAAGCTGGAGGAGCTGGACGGCAAGCCGTTTGACGGCTTCTATCAGGTGGGAGCGAAGCAGGAAACCAATCGCAAGTGGGTGAAGAGTCCCTGGTCGTTCAAGCAGCACGGGCAATCCGGCCTGTGGGTGAGTGAGCTGTTTCCGCATGTGGCGGGCTGCGTGGATGAGCTGACGGTGATCCGTTCCATGGTCTCCGGCTTCCCGCTGCACCCGCGCGCGAATTTGCTGATGCACACCGGTAAGACGCTGGGCGGGTATCCGAGTCTGGGGTCGTGGGTGAATTACGCGCTGGGCAGCGAGAATAAGAACCTGCCGGGCTATGTTTTGCTGCATGGCGGCGCGGTGCCTCCCGGTGGCCTCGAAAACTTCTCGAACGGCTTCCTGCCGGCCACCTGTCAGGCAACCGGAATGCAGGCGGAAGGCAAGCCGGTGGTCAATATCGCGCCGGGTGACAAGGACCCGAAAGTGCAGCGCGCCAAGCTCGATACGATTGCGCTCGAAGACCGGCAGTTCCTCGCTTCCATTGGTCCCAATGACGCGGTGGAATCGGCCATTCTGAACTACGAGATGGCTTACAAGATGCAGTCGGTGGTGCCGGACGTGCTGGATCTGGATAAGGAAAGCGAGGCCACGAAGAAGCTTTACGGACTCGACGCCACGGACAGGAATAAGAGGCTCTACGGAATGCAGTGCCTGCGGGCGCGGCGTCTGATTGAATCCGGCGTACGGTTTGTGGAGATCACCTGCCCGGAAGTCTATGGCGGTGACAACGGCACGTGGGACCAGCACTCCGAACTTCGCAAAGGGCACGAAGGCAATGCGCTGATGACCGACCAGGGCGTGGCCGCGCTGGTGAAAGATCTGAAATCGCGTGGCCTGTTGCAGGAAACGCTGGTGGTGTGGGCGACGGAGTTCGGACGCACGCCGCATGCGCCCAAGCCCGATGGCCGCGACCATCATGAGACCGCCTTCACGGTCTGGATGGCGGGCGGCGGTCTGAAGCCTGGCATCGCTTACGGCGCCACGGACGAAACGGGCATGAAGGCCATGGAAAACGTGACGGAAGTGTATGACCTGCACGCGACCATCCTGCGCCTGCTGGGCCTGAACCATAAGCGCCTGACGTATCGATTTGGCGGCCGGGACGTGAGCCTGACGGACGTACACGGCAAAGTGATCGATGGCGTTCTGGCGTAGATCTGCCCTGTGGCTGCTGCTGCCGGTGGCCGCGACGGGGCAGCAGGGCGAAACCACTCTGCGCACGGAAACGCGGGTGGTGCAGGTGGAGGTCACAGTAACGGATGGGCACGGCAGTCCGGTGGAAGGCCTCACCCGCGCGGACTTTACCTTGCTCGATAACGGCAAACCCCGAGCCATCCCGATCTTCAGCGTGACGCGTGGCGCGGCTGCGACAGCAACGCCCGCGCCGCAGCCGCGAGGCGTGTTCTCGAATCGTAATTCCAACGGTGCGCAGACGCCGGATGGGCCGCCGGTTCACTCCACCATCATCCTGCTCGATTCCATGAATGGCTGGTTTGAGAACTTTGTCTGGGCGCGCAAAGGCGTCATCGGCCTGCTGGACAAACTGCCCGCGGATGAGCAGGTGGCCATTTACGCGCTGGTCACTGGCAAGGGTCTTGTGATCGTGCAGGGGTACACGACGGACCACGCGGTCATACTGAAGAACCTCGCGAACTACACGCCACCGGGCATGCAGCCCGCCCCGGTGGGGCCGCCCCCGCCAGCCCTTCGCGTGCCGCGGACGGAGACGGAATTCTTCATGCGGCAGGGTTCCGAGGCGATCCGTTCTTCATTCAAGGCTCTCGCGGAACGGCTGGCGAATGTGCCGGGCAGAAAGAGCTTGTTCTGGGTCACACAGGGCTTTCCGCAAACCGTGCTGCGGGATACGGCATGGGACAACACGTTGGGTGCGCTGAATGAGGCGAATATCGCGGTGAGTCCGGTTGATTCCAACGGCCTGGGCGGTCCGCCGCGGCGCTGGGGGCGTGGGTCCACGGACATGATGCGGGAGGTGGCGGAACGGACCGGGGGCCTCGCGTATTTCAATCGCAACGATCTGGATGGCGCGATGGCGAAGGGAATCGGTGATGCTCGCTCCGGCTACACGCTCGCCTTTTATCTCGATGACGCGGAGCGCGACAACCGGTTTCACCAAGTGCAGGTGCGGGTGGGTCGCCCGCACGTCACGGTGTTTCACCGGCGCGGTTATTTCGCGGGGGATGATCCGAGGTTGCTGCCAGGAGGGAAGTCGGTCGAGTTGGAATCGGCACTGCTGCGCCCGGTGGATTCGACGGATATCGGGATGGAGGCGAAGGCCCTGATTATTGGCGGAAATGCCCCCGACTTTCTGAACGTGGACCTCCGGCTCGAAACGCGAACGATTGCGCTGAAGGCGAAAGACGGGAAGTGGACGGGCGCCATCGAGCAGTCTGTCCTGGAGACGGATGAGCGGGGTAAGCAGCTGGCGCGGGTGGGAGAGACGAAGTCGTTCGAGGTCACGCCGGCCAACCGCTCCCGGTTTGATACGGAGGGCATTGGCTGGCCGCTGCGAATTGAGTTGCTGAAAGGCGCCGTGAAGGTGACCGTGATCGTGCTCGACCGGGAGTCCGGCCACATTGGTTCTCTCACGTTTCCTTTGGCGCAGGTGCGGCGGGGAGCGGGGAAGTGAAGCAGCGTCGGGTTCAGGGCTTGCCCTGAATCAGCCTGGCGCGGGGATGAATTACATCGAGGGAGAGAGTCCGGCTTCGATCATGCACGTCCCGGAACTCCCTGGGCCAACGCCGCCGATAGCTGCTTCATAGAGGAGACGGTATCACTTTGCGCGCGTCTCTGTTCGGACCATCGTTCGGACCATCGTTCGGGCCATCCGCATTGCTAACATAATCTTGACCTTTGTCCGTCGCGACCTCCGTCGGTCCCACTGTAAGGAGGATGAAATGAAAGACATCAACCGAAGACTCATGCTTGCCGGCGCCACGGCATTTTCCGCGGGGCTGTTGTTGCTGACAACCACCGGCATCGGCACGGCGCAGGCTCCTGTGCCGGCCGCTGAAGCCGCGCTGGTCGCCAAAGCCCGGCAGATTCACGACCGTGTTCTGAAACTGGACACCCACAACGACATTGAACCCTCCAATTTCACGGCGGACTGCAATTACAAGATGCGTCTTACGACGCAGGTGAATATCCCCAAGATGGTGGAAGGCGGCATGGACGTCTCGTTCATGATCGCGTATGTCGGCCAGGGGCCGCTCACGCCGGAAGGTTACGACAACGCCTATAAACAGGCGGTGGAAAAATTCGAGGCCGTGCACCGTTTCACGGAGAAGATCGCACCGGACAACATGGGTCTGGCGCTCTCGCCCGCGGACGTGCTCGCGCTGCACAAGCGTCATATGCGGATTGCCGTGATCGGAATCGAAAATGGTTACCCGATCGGCACGGACATCAAGCGGGTGAAGGAATTCTATGATCGCGGCGGACGCTATATGTCGCTGGCGCACAATGGCAACAGCCAACTGGCGGATTCGAACACCGGTGAAACGCAGGGCTATCTCTACAACAATGGCCTTTCGCCGCTGGGTCGCGAAGTGATCGCGGAGATGAACCGGCTGGGCATGATGGTGGATCTTTCGCATCCTTCGAAGGGCGCGAATATGGAAGCCATCCGACTCTCGAAGGCGCCCGTAATTGCCTCGCATTCCGGCGTGCGCGCTCTGGCGAACGTCAGTCGCAATATGGATGACGAACAACTGCTCGCGCTCAAAAAGAACGGCGGCGTGATTCAGGTGGTGGGTTTTGCTTCCTATGTGAAGACGGATCCGGAAGCGCGCGCGGATGCGCTGGCGAAACTGCGGGATGACGTGGGGATCACGGCTCTGATGAATGGCGGTGGCCGAGGGGGTCGTGGTCGCGCCGGCGCCGGTGCAGTCGCGCCCCGCCCTTGCCCGGTGGAAAGCGCGGACGCAGCTCCGGCGGCGCGCGGCGGGCGTGGTGGTCGCGGTGGCGGACGGGGAGCCGCCGGCCTGAACATGCTGCCGCCGGATATGCGCGCGGCCTACGAAAAGGGCCTTGCCGAGATCGACGCCAAATATCCGCCGCCCGCCCCGGCGAACGTGAAGGATTTCGTGAACCATATCGACTACGCCGTGAAACTGATCGGCATTGACCATGTGGGTATCTCGTCGGACTTCGACGGCGGCGGTGGGATCGAAGGCTGGAACAGTGCGGCCGAGGCCTTCAACGTGACGCTTGAACTGGTCCGCCGCGGCTACACCGAAGAGCAGATCGGCAAGATGTGGAGCGGAAATCTGCTGCGCGTGTGGGGCGAAGTCGAGAAGGTCGCAAAGCAGCTGCAGAAGAAGGGTTGAAATGCGCCTGCTGACGACGTTGCCTGGAATTCTGCTGGCCTCCGCTCTGGCCTGTTCGGGCCAGGCAACGTCTCAGTCGGGCCCTGCAATTGAACTCCCGGATCCGCCGGGGCTGTACGCCGTGATCGATACCTCGATGGGCCGGATGGTTGCTCTGCTTTATGACGATCTTGCGCCGGTGACGGTGAAGAACTTCGTGGAACTGGCGAAGGGCACAAAGTCCACCCTCGACAAGCGTGGGATGCGGGTGAAGAGGCCGTTTTACAATGGCCTGACCTTCCACCGGATTATTGGCGGCTTCATGATCCAGACGGGGGACGTGAAGGGCACCGGAGCGAGTGATTGCGGTGTTCCCACGATTCCGGACGAGATCAGCGGCAAGTTGAGCTTCGATAACCCCGGTTCGCTCGGCATGGCCAATACCGGCAGGCCCAACACGGGCTCCTGCCAGTTCTTCATCACGGTGGGCCGCGCCAATCACCTCAATGGCAAACACACCATCTTCGGCCAGATTCTGCAGGGTCAGGAAGTGGCGGTGGCGATCTCCGCCGTGCCGGTGGATTCCTCCGGCCATCCGAAGCAACCGGTCATCGTGAAGAGCATCACGATCCATTCAAAGCCCTGACGCGATTCATCACAGTTTCATGCTGCCAGGAGAAAAGTATTAGATGAGAATTTTTGCGCTGTCGGCGGGCCTCGCCGCGGCAATTGCCGTTTTTGCGGCGGATGAACGCCCTTACCTGCACGCGCCGGCGGTGGACGCCTATGCTTTGCATGACCCCGCCGGCACCACGATTTTGCCCAATGGCCGTCAGTTGAAACCGGCCGGCACGAGTCTGCCTGTGGCGCGTTTCCCGCACGGCCTTTCCATGAGCCGCGATGGCGCGCGCCTGTTCATTCCCAGTGACGGCGTCGGGCAGATCGTATCGGACTGGCAGTCGGGCACGCCGAAGGTTTCGGTTCTGTCGCCTCCGGCCCCGAATGGCACCCGGAAGGAACATCTGAACGCGGGCGGCGCGGATTTCTCTCCCGATGGCGGCACGCTGTACTGGAGCAGCGGCGAGCGCGGTACGATTCTCGTCTTCGACACCAACTCCGGCAAGCTGCTGAATGAGATTTCCCTCAATGTGGAGACCGGCGGAGCGAAGTTCGCCGATAGCTACGCGGTGGATGTAAAGCTCTCCGGCGATGGCCGTTACCTCTACTGTGCTGACGTAGCGAACTTCCGCCTGGCCGTGGTGGATACGGCGGAGCGAAACGTGGTGGGGAGCGTTAATGTGGGGCGGTATCCGTACGCGCTCACGGTTTCGGGTCAGCGGGTTTTGGTGGCGAATATCGGTTTGTTCGAATACAGCGCGCTACCTGCGCCCGCAAGCGGGGAGTTCGACAAGCGCGGTCTCACGCGTCCGGCCTTCGGGTATCCGAGTCCGCAGGCGCGCGACGGCGTGGAGTTCGAGGGCCGCAAGGTTCCGGGGTTGGGAAAAGACAACATTCCGGAGTCATTCTCGGTCTGGAGCGTGGATGTGTTGAACCCGGCGGCTCCGCGCATTGCGAATCGCTGGAAGACCGGCCTGCTGATCAACTCGCCGGCGGATAACGGCAAGACCGTCGGTGGCAGCGCTCCGAACTTCGTGACGGTGTTCAAAGACTCGCTGTATGTGTCGAACGGCAATAACGACATGATTGAGCGGATCGATCTGGTTAGCGGAAAGTCCACAGTGCGCCGCCGCATCATCCCGTCGCCTCTGGTGAGTGGACTGCGTGGCGTGGGCCCGAGCGGGTTGGCGGTCTCGCCCGATGGCCGCAGGCTCTACGTGGCGGAAAGCGGCATCAATGCGGTGGCTGTGCTGGATGCGGTGACGCTGGATGTGCTCGGTCACATCCCGACGGCCTGGTATCCCTATCGCGTGGCGGTCTCGCCGGATGGAGCGCATCTGGCCGTTACCTGTTTCAAAGGCTTCGGCAATGGGCCCAGCGGGGGCGCGAAGATACCCGCCAGTGAATTTCTGAAAATGCGCGGCGTGCTCACCGTGCTCGATACGCCCGCCGACGGCGCGCTGCCCGCCATGACCCGGCAAACGCTGGAAAACAACGGCATGGTGGACCGCGCCGCCGACCGCGCCGCCATGTCATCCCCGGTGATTCCGGCAAACACGCGGGCTTCAAAAGAGATCCGGTACGTCGTTTTTATCACGAAGGAGAACCACACTTACGACACCATCTTCGACCGCGTCCCGGGCGCGAATGACGACCCCTCGCTGCTGCGCTGGGGCCTGCACCAGAGGGTGGAAGCGCCCGGCGAGGCGGTGATTGATGACGTGGGCGTGATGGTCAACCACAACGCCCTCGCTCGCCGTTTCACCGTCAGCGACAACTTCTATATGGAACCGGAGGCGTCCGGCGTGGGGCACCGCTGGCTGGTGGGCGTGCAGCCGAACAATCTGATGCAGATGACCTACTCGCTGGGCTGGAAGTTCATGAAAGACAGCCCGGCGCGGGGCCGTCGCTACTCCATGGGCTCGAACGGGTCCCTGCTGCCGGAGGATTATCCGGAGGCGGGCTCCATGTGGGAGCATCTGGCGCGTCACAAGGTGAAGTTCCGCAACTACGGGGAGGGTTTTGAGTTCCCCGGCGTGGAGGAGGGGCCGGACGAGCACCCGACCGGCGCACGTGAGACGGTCAACGCTCCCATGCCCAAGGCGCTGTTCGATAACACCGCGTTCGGCTTTCCGATTTTCAATACCAATATTCCGGATCAGTACCGCGCGCACTGGTTCATGAAAGACGTGGAGGAGCGTTTCCTCAGCGGGAAGCAGCCGTTTCCGTCGTTCATCAATATCGCGATCTGCAACGATCACGGCGCCTCGCTGCGTCCGGAGAAAGGCTATCCGTACCTGGCTTCCTACATGGCGGATAACGACCTTGCGCTGGGGAAGATCGTGGAGTTTCTCTCGCACACGCCTTACTGGAAAAACATGGCGATTTTCGTCACCGAGGACGACGCCGGCGGCGAGCCCGACCATGTGGACGCGCAGCGCAGCGTGATGCTCGTCATCAGCCCGTGGGCGAAGAAAAGCTACGTCTCCCACCGCCACACCACCATCCTGAGCATGCACCGGACCCTGTACGAAATTCTGGGACTGCCGCCGCTCAATATGTTCGATGCGCTGGCGAATGACCTGGCGGACGCATTTACCGACAAGCCGGACTTCCGCCCCTACAGCGCTGTACCGGTGGACGCGCGGATCTTCGATCCGGAAAAGGCGAAAGATCCGAAGGATCCCGATTACGGGCAGGCGCGGCGCAGTCCGTCCCCGGCGATGGACGACGAAGATGAAGTGGAGCGAATCGTGAAGGCGGGCGCAAAGCAGGCGACGCCGAAGAAGTAGAATGGCTGTGCCAGCCATCATGCTTATTCGCACGCTTTCTCTCTCCCTCGCCCTCGCCATCGGCGCAGCCCAGGCGCAGACACCGCTTTCGGCCAGTCTGACGATTCACGCCGACCAGCCGGGTCCGCACGTGAATCGCCAGTTGTTCGGGCAATTCGCCGAGCATCTGGGCGCGGGAATTTACGGCGGTATCTGGGTGGGTGAGGATTCGAAGATCCCCAATACGAAGGGGTATCGCAATGATGTTCTGGCTGCGCTGCGCGACCTGAAGGTTCCGGTGGTCCGCTGGCCCGGCGGCTGCTTTGCTGATGAATACAACTGGCGCGAGGGCATTGGCCCGCGTAACAAACGCCCGGCCAAAATCAATACGCACTGGGGTGGTGTGACGGAGCCAAACACCTTCGGCACGCACGAGTTTATGGATTTCGCGGAACTGCTGGGGGCGGAGGCGTACATCAGCGGCAACGTCGGGTCGGCCGCGCCGCGCGAGCTTGCCGAATGGGTGGAGTACGTGACGTCACCCGCCGGTTCGCTGGCGGCGGAACGTGCCGCCAATGGCCGCAAAGACCCCTGGAAGCTTCCGTACATCGGGCTCGGCAATGAACTGTGGGGCTGCGGCGGCAATATGCGGGCGGACTACGCGGCGGACGTGACGCGCCGCTACTCCACCTTCATCAAGACGCCCGCCGGCACGAAAACGCTGAAATCCGCCTCCGGCCCTTCCGATGAGGATTACCACTGGATGGAGGTCATGATGCGTGATGCCGGCCGTCAGTTCGATTCCATTGGTCTGCACTACTACACCATCACCGGCACGTGGGCGAAGAAGGGTTCCGCCACCGAGTTCGGTGAGGCGGAGTACGCAAAAACGCTGCAGGCCACGCTGCGCATCGACGGCATTATTTCCCGCCACGCCGCGATCATGGACAAGTACGACCCGCAGAAGCGCGTCTGGCTGGCCATCGACGAATGGGGCACCTGGTTTGATACCGAGCCCGGCACGAACCCCGGCTTCCTGTATCAGCAGAACACTCTGCGCGATGCGCTGGTGGCCGCGTTGAATATCAATATTTTTACCCGCCATGCCGATCGCGTAAAGATGGCGAACATCGCGCAGATGATTAATGTGCTGCAGGCCATGATCCTCACGAAAGAGGAGAAGATGGTGCTGACTCCCACGTATCACGTTTTCGAGATGTTCAAGGCCTGGCAGGATTCGACGGCGCTGCCGTTTGAGCTGGACTCGCCCTGGTACAACAACCAGGGGTCGAACCTGCCGGCCGTGAGCGCGTCGGCTGTTCGGGATAAGGATGGCGGAATCCATGTTGGGCTGGTGAATGTGGACCCCAACCACCCGGTCACGATCACGGCGAAGCTCTCCGGAGCGGCTGCGGGCGCGGTGACGGGGCGTGTCCTCACGGCGGCGGCGATTCAAGCGCACAATACATTTGAAAAGCCGTCGGAAGTGAAGCCGGGGGTGTTTTCCGGAGCGTCAGTCAGTGGCGGGGTTTTGAAGGCGGTGCTTCCGGCGAAATCGGTGGTGATGCTGGATTTGAAGTGAGTTGCGTCCTGCAACGTACGTTACGTCAAGTAATGCAGCTAGAAGGCGGAGACTTTAAAGACGCGAGTGCGCTACATCTTGCACGATTACATCGTCTCTCCGCCAGCTTTGGACGCACGTTCCTGGGCGATCTTACGTGCTTCGTTCAGGTTGATGTGCGCTCCCACGCCGTGCTTCGCCAGCAAGTGAAGGAGGTTCGAGCCGCTTAGAAGCGTCAGGGGCTTGCCGCTGGCAAACTCATACGCATCCGGGCCGTAATCTGAGGTCGTGACCAAAATCCCTTTACTGGCCCCTTCGTTCATGACGGTGCCGTACAGGTCTCGGACTGCGGAAACACCTACCGTGTACGCGTAGCGCTTTGCCTGAATGACAATCTTTCCGCCCCTTATCGGGTCGGGATCGAAGGCCACGGCGTCAACGCCTCCATCTCTGCTCGCCTGCGTCACCTTGACTTCGCCACCGCTCGCCGAGAACTCCTTCTCGAAGATCTCCCGAATCAGGTGCTCAAAGTCCTCCCAGTCCATCGTCGCGAGATTGTAGCCGCTGTTCAATTGATCCGCTACCGCGTATGATTGAACAAAACGGTGGTCCTCACGACTAAGCTGGACAATCGGAGCGACCGGAGTGACGCTGTGTAATTTGGAACTGCCTACTCCGCGCAGTTGCCTAAAGCAGGCTTTTGGGTCGACTTTGGCGAGGTTGATGGCTAGAAATGCTTCCTTCGTGGCTTGCAGGGAGAGAATGCACGCGGTTACCTCGTTGCCCGTACTCTTGTCAGTTGAAGTGACGATACCGTTGAAAACGATGGCCGAAATGGCTTTGACAGCATCGCTCTGGAACAGTTCGTGAAGAGTTCTCAAGGCGATCTGGTAAATCAGATCGTCGTACAGTTTCGCGCTCTGAATCTCGGAAAGAAATATCTCCTTGAAGCTGTCGGTCGTTTGGACGTACTTGACTTCAGTCAGCTTCGGCAGGTCGTCGGGCGCCGGCAAGCGACTATTGATCAAAAGAAATCCTGTTTCCGCCGCAAACTCAAAGTCGAATTCCCGCGGTATGCATGATGGATAATCCGAGTTGGATAACACCCGCTCGCAATAGTCAATAATCGCCTCGGGAACCTGCGACTCGTAACGAACGCGTATCTCTTCCACCTCCGCGGCCCGCTTCCTTCGCTGTTCCGTGTGTCGCCGTTTTTCTTCTTCCCATTCAGAGAAGGTGGCGGCGTATTCCGCCTGCATGTGGTCGCAGGTCTTCCTGTGAGCCTCTACCGCAGCCTGGTGCTGAGAATCCAATTCCGCGCACGCCGTTTGCCACCGGCGAAAGTCGGCGTCGAACCGACTGGCCATATCAGCGAGCTTGTTTGCTTTTCTCGAAGGGATTAGGCGGTCGAGAAAAGTGATTTGTGGCACATAGGCGGGATCTGCTGGGTCCGGTTGCCTCGGAGGCGCTGCGGCCACCGGAGGAGGAGGAAGGCCGGGAGAATGGGGCCACGGTTTGGCGAAACGATCTTTGGGGCTGAGCTCGACCCAATCAATCGTCGGATCTCTCTCGAGGCCGTTGGTGAGAGCGGTCCTCAAAGCCGTCAGGGTCTGCTGTGCCTCGGTCGTTCGCTCGAGTGCCCGCTCCTTTTGATTTTCAAGGCGGAGCCTTCGCGCTTCCTTGCCTTCTCGGGTGCAGCGGATTCTGGATTCGGTCTCAACCTGCTTTTCCCAAAGGCCATTCCACTGCTGCTCAATCGCTTTAGCCTTGTTAAGCAGTACAGACTTATCCGGAGCTTTGATCAGAGCATGTTTGCACAGGCCATCGTGGAAAGCCTCGATGGAATACGTGGGGATGCCCCGCGCGCTGTAAGTCACCGCTACATCACCGAAACGTGTTTCCATTTGCTCCCATTTGCTCTGAATTTCAAAATCTTACCACCCAGACTGGCGACGGTTTGAAAACGAGCCGAGCTCTCGGCGTGGCACCGAATTCGGTAACAGGACATTTAACCCTAACAAAACTAAGGAAGCAAATCCCTTCGTTATAGGGCCACTAACGAAAGGATTCGAAGCCCCGCGATCATCGTGACGTGGAACTCCTGAAGAAACCGGAGAATGGGCCCAACGGGGACCTCATGCGGGCGGCACGTGAACGTTAAACCAGTCGGGACGTTTCAGCCGGTACGATTAACAGAGGACTCCAAACACCGGATTGGGGGAATCCGGCCTTTGTGAGCATTTGATGGATATGGTCGGGCTGGCGGGAGTCGAACCCACGACCTCTTGCACCCCAAGCAAGCGCGCTACCAGGCTGCGCTACAGCCCGAATTAACCAGTCTACACCCTCCCCATGCGTGGCGCGCATCGGGTACTCTGTATGCAATGCGCACCCCTTCAAAAGCCGCCCTGTTCCTCGCCCTTTCCGCCGCGTTCGCTGCAGCGCAAAGCCCGTTCTACCTCAAAGACGGCGACCGCGTCGTCTTCTACGGAGACAGCATCACCGACCAGCGGCTCTACAGCACTTTCACCGAATCCTACGTTGTTACCCGCTTCCCCTCGCTCAATGTTGCCTTTACCCATTCCGGCTGGGGCGGCGACCGCGTATCCGGCGGCGGGGGCGGCCCCATTGATACGCGGCTCTCACGCGACGTCTTCCCTTACAAACCCACCGTCATCACCATCATGCTCGGCATGAACGACGGCGGCTACCGCGCTTATGACCCCGCCATCTTCAACAACTACAAGACGGGGTTTGAGCACATTCTCGACTCCATCAAAGCCAGCGCGGCCGAAAGCCGCGTCACTCTGATCCAGCCCTCCCCCTATGACGATGTCACCCGCGCCCCTCTGTTCGAAGGCGGCTACAACGCCGTTCTGCTCCGCTATTCGGACTACCTGAAGTCCCTCGCCCAGACCCGCCATCTCGACCTCGCCGATCTCAACACGCCCGTCACCGCCATGCTGAAGAAGGCCGCCGAGACGGATAAAGAACAGGCGCAGAAGATTCTGCCGGACCGCGTGCACCCCGCGCCCGCCGGGCACCTCATCATGGCGGAGGCGTTGCTGAAAGCCTGGCATGCCACGCCGCTCGTGTCGGACGTCACGCTGGACGTCTCCACCGGTAAAGTCATTGCCAGGAACGCCAAAGTGGAGCAGACACCGGGCAGTTTCAGCTGGACCACCACCGAATCCGCTCTGCCGCTGCCCATCGACCCCAAAGACAAGCTGATGGATCTCGCCGTGAAGTCGTCTGACCTCATCGAGGCGCTCGATCAGGAAATGCTGCGCGTGACCGGGCTTGCGGCGGGCAAATGGGAACTAAGCATTGATGCTTTGCCGGTGGGCACGTTCACCGCGGATGCGCTGGCGAAGGGCATCAATCTGGCCACCCTGAATACGCCGATGCTGAAGCAGTCGCTCGACGTGCATAGCCTTACTGTTAAGCACAACAACATTCACTTCACCAGTTGGCGGACCATCCAGACCGGCCTCGCGACAGACGCCTCGCCTTATACGAAGCAGAACGCGATGTACGCGCTCGACAAGCTCGATAATGAACTGGTTGCCGAACAGCGCGCCGCCGCGCAGCCCCGCGCCCACCGCTACGGCCTGGCCCCTGTCCAATAACATGAATCGCGAATTTCACAAATGGCTCAGCCCGTCGCTCGGGCGCGAAATGGAAATGCTGATCTTCGGCCATGCCGGTCAGCCGGTCCTGGTCTTCCCGAGTTCCATGGGCCGCTTCTTTGAATACGAAGACCGCGGCATGATCCACGCCATTCAGTATCAGATCGATCACGGGCAGATGCAGGTCTTCTGCCCTGATTCCGTCGATTCGGAGAGCTGGTACAACAAAGGCGCGCATCCTGCGGACCGCGTGAAGCGGCACATGGCCTACGAGCGTTACATCGTAAACGAGGTGGTCCCGCTGGTTCGCCGCGTCAATCCTCATCACGGCATCGTCACCACCGGGTGCAGCTTCGGCGGCTATCATGCCATGAATCTGGCACTCAAACAGCCGGGGATCTTCACCCGCTGCGTGTCCATGTCCGGCGCGTTCGACATGCGCCAGTTCATGGGCGGCTATTACGACGACAATTTCTATTTCGCCAACCCTGTCGATTATCTGCCGAAGACGCAGGAAGGCTGGTACATGAACCAGTATCGCGACGGCAATCGCTATCTGCTGGCCGTCGGAGAATGGGATATCTGTCTGGGCGAGAATGAGCGCATGGCCGGAATTATGCACAATAAGAACATTCCCCACCGGCTGGATATCTGGGGGGAGCGCGCGGTGCATGACTGGCCGCTGTGGCAGAAGATGGCGCAGGCTTATTTCCGGTAGCGGGAACGCCGGCAGGAGGACGCATGGATACGACGAAGAAAATCGGCATCATCTACGGCATGGAGAACACCTTCCCCTCGGCGCTGGTGGACCGCATCAATTCGCGGGGCGTGGAAGGCATCGTCGCGGAACACGTGAAGATCGGCGCCATCAAAATGGCCGAACCTTCGGGCTATAAGGTTCTGATCGACCGCATCTCACATGACATTCCGTTCTATCGGGCCTGGCTCAAGAACGCCGTGCTGGGTGGGACCATCGTCATCAACAATCCGTTCTGGTGGGGCGCGGATGACAAGTTCTTCAACTATTCGCTGGCCGGCAGGATCGGCGTGGCAGTGCCGAAAACCGTGATTCTGCCGCATAAGGTGAATCCGCCGGGCACTACGGCTCATTCGATGCGCAATCTGATCTACCCGCTCAACTGGGATGAGGTTTTCGGGTATATCGGCTTCCCGGCGTTTCTCAAGCCCTACAGTGGCGGCGGCTGGAAGAGCGTCTATAAGGTCGACAATCCGGACGAGTTTTTCAAGGCTTATGACGATACCGGCGATCTCTGCATGACGTTGCAGACCGGCGTCAATTTCAAAGAGTACTTCCGCTGTTATGTGGTGGGGCAGGAGAAGGTCCACATCATGCAGTACGACCCGCGCCGTCCCCATGCGGAGCGCTATGTGCGCGATCCGGAACCAGTGGATCCCGCGCTGCTCGAACGAGTGGAGAATGACGCGCGCAAGCTTTGCCAGGCTCTGGGCTATGACCTGAATACGGTGGAATTCGCCGTGGAGGATGGCATTCCCTACGCCATTGACTTCCTGAATCCGGCGCCGGATGCGGACTATCATTCGGTGGGGCATGAAAACTTCGAATGGATCGTGAACGCCGTGGCGGATCTCGCCATCGCCAAAGCGCAGAGCAATGAGAATCCGGCGGCGGAAATGAAGTGGAGCGATTTCCTGCTTCCCCGCGCCGCGACAGCGACAGGAGCATAAGGATGCGGCCCAGCTTCACGATCGGTATCGAAGAGGAGTTCCAGACCATTGATCCGGAAACGCTGGATCTCCGCTCGCACGTGCAGTTCGAAATCATTGAGAAAGGCCGCGCGTTTCTCAAGGAGCATGTGAAGGCGGAAATGCACCAGTCGGTGGTGGAAGTCGGCACCGGCATTTGCAGGAACGTGCAGGAAGCGCGGCGCGACGTGACGGAACTGCGCCGGACCATCATTCAGCTGGCGCGGGAGAACGGGCTGCGGCTGGCTTCCTCCGCCACGCACCCGTTCGCGGACTGGCGCGAACAGGCGATTTATCCCGATGAGCGCTACCACCACATCGTGGAAGATCTCAAGATGGTGGCGCGTTCGAATCTGATCTTCGGTCTGCACGTGCACATCGGCATTGAAGACCGCGAGACGGCCATTCGCATCATGAATGAGGCACGCTATTTTGTGCCGCATATTCTGGCGCTCTCCACCAATTCACCCTTCTGGCTGGGCATGGAAACCGGCCTGAAATCGTACCGCTGCAAGGTCTTCGACAAGTTCCCGCGCACCAACCTGCCGGACTTTTTTTCCAGCTACGGCGAGTTTGATGAGTTCGTGAAGCTGATGGTGAAGACCGGCTGCATCGACAACGGCAAGAAAATCTGGTGGGATATTCGTCCGCACCCCTTCTTTGACACGCTCGAATTCCGCATGTGCGACGTGCCCATGCGCGTGGACGAAACCATCGCCATTGCGGCGCTGATTCAGGCCACCTGCGCCAAGCTCTATCAGTTGCATTCGCGCAACCAGGGCTTCCGCCTCTATCGCCGCGAGCTGCTGATGGAGAACAAATGGCGCGCCGCGCGTTACGGCATTGATGGCAAGCTGATCGACTTCGGCAAGCAGACCGAAGTCCCCTTCCGCGATCTGATGTATGAGTACCTGGAAGTGATTGACGACGTGGTGGATGAACTCGGTTCCCGCGAAGAACTGCAATACATCCGCACCATTCTCGACAACGGCACCGGCGCGGACAGGCAACTCCGCGTTTTCCGCGAAACCGGCGATCTGAAGGAAGTGGTGAAGTACATCATCGAAGAAACGGAGGCGGGCGTCATTCCACGGGCCTCCACGATTACGGCATGACAAACCTGCATGAAATCCCATTTGACCCGGAGCTTTCGCCGGGCGCGCGCAACGCCATCGTGACGTGCCTGCGCATTCAGCCGGAAGAGAAAGTCACGCTGATTACCGATCTGGAAACGGCGGAGATCGCTGCGGCGCTGGTGGCGGAGCTGGACCGCGCGGGCTGCGCTTACAACGCCTGGGTGATGGAAGACTACGCCGCGCGCCCGCTCGCAAACAAGCCGCAGGTGATCCTGGACGACATGGAAACGAGTCAGGTGAGCATCTTCGCCGCCCAGGCGCAACATGGCGAACTGCACACCCGCATGCAGATGACGGATGTGGTGAACCGCCGCAAAATGCGTCACGCCCATATGGTGAATATCACCAAAGAAATCATGACGCACGGCATGCGCGCCGACTTCCTTGAGGTGGACCGCATCAGCCAGCATGTGTGGGAAGCGGCCGGCAGGGCGAAGCGGATCCGCTGCACCACGCCCGCCGGAACCAACACTATTGCGGACATGAATCCGCAATACAAATGGATCAAAACCAGCGGCATCATCACGCCGCTCAAGTGGGGCAACCTGCCGGGCGGCGAGACCTTCACGACCCCCGGCGAAGTGAACGGCACTTTTGTGGTGGATGGCGTGGTTGGCGACTATCTCTGCGCGCGCTACGGCGATCTGAAAGCTGCGCCGTTAACTCTC
>CAIUOG010000039.1 GCA_903900705.1 uncultured Acidobacteriia bacterium | reverse complement strand
GTTTTGGGACCGGTGGACTTTTGGGCGTTGGCCTGGTTGGCGGCGAGTTGTGCGGCTGAGGTCATGACCCTGCTTAGCATGACCGGGGCGCGGGAGAAGCGCCCCGGTGAGCGGGAAGGGTCGGTTTTATCAGGTTTTTGCGGGTGGAAATTTATTTGGCGGCGTTGTGAACGGTACGGCGGCGCAGACCGGCGAGGAAGAGGAGCGCGCTGCCGGAGACGAAGAGGGTGGCCGGCTCCGGGACGGGGTCCACGGTGGGGGCGAAGGAGACGCCCTTAAACGTGGTGTCGGTGGGCGCGGTGGCCAGGGTGGTGAAGGTGTGGGAGTTGAGGTCGGCCGCGAGCGTGGTGGCGGCGAGGGTATCGGTGATGCCGTAGAGGTAGGTCTGGTCGGTGCCGTTGACGGTGTAGTTGGTGGCGAAGAGTTCGACGTTGCCGTTGGAATCGACGTGGCCGGTGAGGGCCTGGAGGCCGGTGGTTCCGGAGGTGACGGTGTTGTCAAAGACGGGATTCTTCACGAGGTTGAGGCCCTGGTAGAGGGTGTAGTCCAGGTTCCAGGTACCACTGGAGAAGGACCATTTCTGAAGCCCGCCGTCGCCGGCCGGGCTGGTGGCGGAGGTCTGTTTGCCGTCGCCGCTATCGGCGATGTAAAGGGTTGTGGAGTTGGCGAAGAAGTAGCCTTCGGGGCTGAGGTTGATCTGCAGGCCGGCGTTGAAGGCGTTGCCGGTGAGGGCGGTGGTGGTGTATTTGCCGGTGGAGGTGCCGGTGCCGGCGAGCTGGGTGGGGCCGTTGTTGGCGTTGTAGAGCGTGGTGGAGGGCGGTGCGCCGAGGGTTCCGACGAAGGAACGGTTGGAGCCGCTGCCTTCGCGGCTATCGACGGAGACGTAGAGGGTGTTGTTGTAGATCTCGACGATGCGGGTGTCCTGATTGGTGGTTTTGGAGTTGGTGTCTTTGCCGGTGATGGAGACGGCGGAGGAACTGCCGTCTGTGGTGTAGAAGACGCCGCCGGTGAGATCGGGGCTGGTGCCCTGGCCGGAGAGGTAGAGATTGACGCCGTCGGCGGTGGCGACGCTGCGGATATTGTTGCCGTTGTAGATGTTGTAGACGGCGGTGGAGGAGTCGACGCCACCGTTGGAATCGATGAGGGCGGCAACGCGGGCGACGGGGGTGTAGGAGAGGCCGGTGAGGCTGCCGGACTGGGCGAGGGCGGTATTCGTGGAGACGGCGCTGTAGCTGCCGGGGTTGGCATTGAACGCGTCGGCATTGACGCCGTAGCCGCCGAGAGTGAGGTAGCGGCCATCAGAAGAAAGCTGGAGCGCGCCTTCGGAGGAAGAGCCATATTCGCCGGAGACGGCGAGATTGTTGCCGGAGGCGATCTGGGGGAGCGTGAAGGTATTCACGAGAGACCCGGCGGTGGTGAACTGATAGAGGGACAGGGGCGCGGCCTGGTTGCTGGTGTAGGTGACGCCCGCGGTCTGCTGTCCGTTGCCTTCGACGCTGACGACGAGATTACCGGAGATAAAAACGGAGCCGGCGAAGACCGGGGTGGTGGCGGCAAGGAGCCAGACGAGGGCAGGTTTCATGGGGTTGAGGTTAACAAGCGAAAGTTACAACCTTATGAATATCGGGTTGCGATGCCGCGGGAGGAGTGGAGGGCCGGAAACAATTTGTTATTCTTGATAGAGAATACGGAGATTCAAAGTTTTGAGCCACGTCGACGAATTGAACCAGCAGCACGACCAGACGGTCCGGACCGAGATTGAAGCGTTTCGTGAGAAGGCGGCCGACTTTATTGCCGGCAAGATAACGGACGATGATTTCCGTCCATACCGGCTGCGGTTTGGCTGTTACGGGCAGCGGCAGCCGGGTGTGCAGATGATGCGCACGAAGGTGCCGGGCGGGATGCTGACGGCGGCGCAGATGGAGCGGCTGGCGGATGTTTCCGACTTCTGCGCGGCGGGCAAGGGGCATCTGACGACGCGGCAGAATATGCAGTTCCACTTTGTGCCGCTGGAGCAGTTTGCCGATGCGATGCACATGCTGCATGACGTGGGGATGACTTCGCGCGAGGCCTGCTACAACACGGTGCGCAATGTGACGGCGTGTCCGTATGCGGGGCTGACGCCGCACGAGGTGTTCGACGTCCGTCCTTACAGCCAGCGGGTGGCGTATGCGTTTCTGCGCAAGAGCCTGACGGACAGCATGCCGCGGAAGTTCAAGATTGCGTTTGACGGCTGCACCAATAAAGACTGCACGATCGCGGCGATTCACGATGTGGGCGCGAAGGCGGTGATTCGCGATGGCGAGCGGGGCTTCCGGATTGTGGTGGGCGGCGGGCTGGGTCCGCTGCCGGTGGAAGCGAAGGTGCTGGACGAGTTCCTGCCGGCCGAGCGGATTGTGAACCGGATTGAAGCGGTGCTGCGGGTGTTTAACCAGTACGGCAACCGGAAGAACCGGAACATGGCGCGGCTGAAGTTTGTGATGCGCGAGCGCGGGTTCGAGTGGCTGAAGGAAGCGATCGACAAGGAATACGCGGACATTCTGGCGAATGGCGGGATTGAGACGCCGATGACGGTGCCGGAGGGCTTTGGCGGTCATCTGAGCAAGCCGTTGCCGCTGGGCACGGGGTCGCTGCTGCCGGTGGTGGAGAACGGGTCGAGCGGCGACGCGGGTTTTGATCGCTGGCTGGAATCGAGCGTGGAAGAGCAGAAGCAGCCTGGCTACGCGATGGTGACGGTGAAGATCCAGCAGGGCAATATGACGAGCACGCAGATGCGCGAGATGGCGAAGATCGCGCGGGAAGCGGGCGACGGGTGCCTGCGGGTGAGCGTGGAGCAGAATCTGATTCTGGGTTTTGTGCAGCTGGGCTTTTTGCCGCGGGTGTATGCGGCGCTGAAGGCGATCGGGCTGGGCGACGAGGGTGCGCGCGAGATTCAGGACGTGGTGACGTGTCCGGGGGCGTATTCGTGCAACCTGGCGCTGACGAAGTCGATGAATCTGGGGTATGCGTGCGAGGACGCGGTGAAGGGTTATGACGACCCGCTGCTGCGGAATCTGCAGATCAATATCAGCGGCTGCCCGAATTCGTGCGGACAGCACTGGACGGCGGAGATCGGGTTCTACGGCAATGCCCGGAAGATTGAGGGCAAGGAAGTGCCGCATTACCAGATGCTGCTGGGCGGCGGGTATGACGAGGCGGGCGTGATGCGGTTCGGGCTGCAGGTGATGAGTCTGCCGGCGCGGCATGCGACGATCGCGATGGGGCGCGTGCTGGACCACTACAAGGCGAACCACGTGGCGGGCGAGACGTTCCGGAATTACGTACTGCGGCACAAGATCGAGTTCTTCAAGAAAGAACTGCTGGCGGATCTGGCGAAGCCGTCGCCGGACAATCCGGAGATGTTCAAGGATTGGGGCGACGACGAGAACTTCTCGCTGCAGCTGGGTCGCGGCGAGTGCGCGGCGTAGGAATTTCCGTATAGTAGTACGGATGGAAGAGCAATCGGGCGAAGTCACGCAGCTGCTGCATGCCTGGAGTGAGGGCAATCGGGGCGTGGAGGAGCGGCTGTTCGCGCTGGTGCTGCCGGATCTGCACCGGCTGGCGCGCCGGATGATGAGCAACGAGCGGCAGGACCACTCGTTGCAGGCGACGGCGCTGCTGAACGAGGCCTATTTCAAGCTGGTGAGTGCGCGGGAGCGCGACTGGGAGAACCGGAAGCACTTTTTCGCGGTGGCGGCGCGGGCGATGCGGCATTTGCTGATCGACCATGCGCGGAGCCGGCCGAAGGGCGCGAAGGTGGCGTTCGACGACCTGGAGGCGCTGCTGCGGGGGCCGGATGCGCAGCTGGAGCTGGGGGTGGCGATCGACGCGGTGCTGGATGAGATGGAGAAGAAGCATCCGGACTGGGTTTCGATCGTCGAGATGAAGTTCTTTGCGGGCTTCACGGATGACGAGGCCGCGGAAGCTTTGGGGCTTCCCGTCCGATCGATGCAGAGGCGCTTCGGTGAGGCCCGGAGGTGGCTGTTCACGAAGCTGCAGGGACCGGACGGGAAAGTCGGGTAGGACGGAATCAGCAGGCAGTCGCCATTGCCATGGGCATGGGGGACTGGGTGAGCTGAAGCAGGGCTTCCATCCAGGCGGTAGTCATGGGTTTCGCGCCGCGCACGTATTCGTGCAGCGCGGTACGGCGAACGCCCAATAACCGCGTTTCAAATTTCACACCATAGTACTGGCGCGGGGCGGCGAGCGGGGCGAAGCCGAACATGCGCTGGTAGGTTGCGGCGTGTTCGACGCGGGGGCAGGCGACGAGCCAGCCGACGTCGTAGAAATCGGCCAGGGCGGCCATGTTGCCGAGGAGGCGGACGAAGGCGTCGCGGCGGGCGAGGGGGCCGAAGCAGAGGCGGCTGGCTTCGACGTAGGATTCGGCGGCGATGCGGCGGAGTTCGGGGTGGTCGCCGTAGACGTGCTGCGCGGGGGAGTCGGTCCAGTGGAGGGAGGGGTGGACGACGCTGATGCGGACGGTGGCGAGGGGTTGCTGTTCGGGGCCGCGGACGAGGAAGCTGAAGTTGCTTTCGAGTTCGTCGAAGGGGTCTTTGAAGCGCTCGTCGGGGCGGGGTTCGATGGAGTTTTTGCGGCGATAGCAGGCGTAGCGGAGCTTATAGACCTGATCGAGTTCGGAGTCAGTGCGGGCGATGATGCAGTCGTGGGCGTTGGCGCCGTGGGGGGTGATTGAGTTGGTCACGTTTCACATCCTTCCGCTATGAGAGCGGAAGGATGTGAAAGTGTCCGCCAGGTTTTTTCAGATGCGGGGCTTGAGGCGGCGAACCCAGATGTTGCGGTAGCGCACGGAGGTGTTGTGGTTCTGGAGTTCGAGGGGGAGGTCGCCGTGGGGGGTATTGTAGTTGCCGACCTGGGCGTGGGGGGTGGTGCCCAGGATCTGCTCGTGGTTTTCGACGATGACGCCGTTGTGGATGACGGTGACGAAGGCGGGTTTGACGAGCTTTGAGCCTTCGAACTTCGGGGCCTCAAAAATGATGTCGTAGAACTGCCATTCGCCGGGTTTGCAGGAGGCGTTGACGAGGGGCGTGTACTGGCCGTAGATGGCGGCGGCCTGGCCATCGGCGTAGGTGGGGTTCTGGTAAGAGTCGAGGACCTGGACTTCGTATTTACCCATCAGCATGACGCCGGAGTTGCCGCGGTTCTGGCTGGCGCCTTCGATTTTGGCGGGGGAGGCCCATTCGAGGTGGAGCTGGATATCGCCAAAGGCTTCTTTGGTGATGGCGCCGCCTTTGTGGGGAATGACCTCCATGTAGCCGTTTTCGAGCTTCCAGGGGAGCTGGCTCCATTTGGAAGTGTCTTTGCCGTCGAAGAGGACTTCGGCGTCGGAGGGCGGCTTGAGGGAGGGGGCATTGCACATGCCGGGGGTGACGACTTCCGGATGGGGGCGGGTGGAATCGTGCACGCGCCATTTCATGCCGGGGTAGGTCGGGGTGTTGTCGTAGCCGAGATCGTGATTCGGCTGGGGAGTCTGGGCCAGGGCCGAGGCGGCCAGGGCAGCGGTGAGGATAAGTGTGTTTTTGAGCATTATGAGTACCACCTTCTATGCGTACCAGCGGGCTGGAGTAATGGTTGGTCTGGGTTCGCCGTTTTCGACGATGCGGGCGATGAGTTTTTCGCGCAGGCGGGCGGCGATGTCTTTGGTATCGGCGCGGCCGGCGAGATTGACGAGTTCGTTGGGGTCACTGCGCAGGTCGTAGAGGTGCCGTTCCTGATAGTGTTCGCTCCAGGGCTGCCGGGGGGTAGCGGCGGGGTCGAAGACGCAGTATTTCCATTGCTCGGTGCGGAGGGCGCGGCCGAGGGCTTCTTCGCGCATCTGGATGTAGACTTCATTGCGCCAGCCGTCGGTCTTGCCGCGGACGAGATTCATGAGGCTCTTGCCCTGCATGGCGGCGGGGACGGGTGTGCCGGTGGCTTCGAGCAGGGTGGCGGGGAGGTCTATGGTGCTGACAAGGCTGGTGACGGTGCGGCCGGGTTCGAAGCCGGGGCCGCGAATGAGGAAGGGGATGCGGGTGGAGGACTCGTGGCAGGAGCGTTTGTACTCGGCGTTGCGGGTGCGGAAGTGGCAGCCGTGGTCTGTGGTGATGACGATGATGGTGTTGTCGAGCTGGTTTTGGGCTTTGAGCTGGGAGACGATGCGGCCGAATTGTTCGTCGATGCGGGCGATGATGCCGTAGTAGTCGGGGAGTTGGGAGCGCCAGTCGCCGCGGAAGGGGGCGAGGTCGGGCGGGATGTAGAAGTTGTTTTTGTAGCGGTCGGCGTAGCCTTTGGGGGCGATGAAGGTGTTGGTGGAGTTCTGGAAGTGGGGTTCGAGGTGGGAGACGAAAAGGAAGAAGGGCTTGTCGCGCTTTTGTGAGAGGAAGGCGAGGGTCTGGTCTGTGAGGGCGTCGACGCGGTACTGATCTTTGAATTCGACGGGCTGGTTGTTGCGGTCCCACATTTTGCCTTCCATGGGGACGGAGGAATGTTCGAGGGCGTTGGCGGCGACCCAGAACTGGTCATAGCCGCCGCGGCGGGCGAGGGGAACGATGTCGGAATCGCCGGTGCTGAGGTGCCATTTGCCGATGTAGCCGGTTTCGTAGCCGCGGCGGGAGAAGAGCATGGGGAGGGTGGTTTCGTCGTCTTTGAGGACGAGTCCGTTGCGGACGACACCGGTGGTGGTGGGGTATTTGCCGGTCTGCATGGAGCTGCGGGTGGGGGCGCAGACGGGTTGGGGGGTGAAGGCGTATTCGAAGCGGACACCTTCGGCGGCGAATTTATCCATGTTGGGCGTGAGGCCCATGGGGTTGCCGTAGACGCCGAGGGTATCCCAGCGTTGCTGGTCCGTAAAGAAGACGAGGACGTTCGGGGGGCGGGAGGGCTGGGCGGGGGTGGGCTGGGAGATGGCCAGGCCGGAGGCGGCTGCGGCTGTGCCCAGGAATTCGCGTCTGTTCATTCGGGTGGACCTGTTTGAATATATACTGCTTACCATCCATGTTTCGATCCAGCATGTTCCGATACATTTTGTTTGCCGTTTTGCTGAGTTGCGTGACGGCGTGGGCGCAGGAGCCCGATAGTGGTCAGGCCGGAGGGCGCGGCGGTGGCCGGGGTGGCGGGCGTGGCGGTGGCCGCGGCGGGCGCGGTGGCGCGGGCCTACGGGACTTTCTGGGGCTGGGCGCGGCGCCGGATGCGGCTGCGGCGAAGAAGGGCGAACCGCTCTATAAGCAAAACTGCGCGACGTGCCATGGCGAGAACGCGCGCGGGGCGCAGGGACCGAACCTGGTGCGGTCGGTATCGGTACTGCATGACGAGAAGGGCGAGGAGGTGGGACCGATCATCAAGGCGGGCCGGAATGGCATGCCGGGGTTCCCGAACCTCTCCGCGGACGATATTTACAATGTTTCACAATTCCTGAAACTGCAGGTGGAACTGGCGGCGAACCGCGGGACTTACGGGCAGACGTACGGGGATTTGCGGAACAAGGTGACGGGCGATGTGGCGGCGGGGAAGGCGTTCTTCGACGGCAATTGCACGAAGTGCCATTCGGCGACGGGGGACATGGCGAAGATCGGGACGAAGTTCGGGCAGGCGGCGCAGTTGCAGCAGAGGTTCCTGTGGCCTGCTCCGGCGGGTCCGGCGAAGGTGACGGTGACGACAGCGAAGGGCGCGAAGGTGACCGGGACGGTGAGTAAGCAGGACGACTTCCACATTTCGGTTTACGACGCGAACGGCGATTTTCACGACTGGCCGCGGGACAAGGTGAAGGTGGAGACGGAAGACAAGATGCAGGGGCACCGGGCGTTGCTGGGCAAGTATTCGAACGCCGATATCCATAACATGACCGCTTACCTGGTGACACTCAAATGAGATTGAAAAGCTTGTTGTTGATTGCGCTGCCGGTGATGGCGGCGGCACAGGGCCTGGATCCGAAGACGCTGACGTTGTTTCATCAGCCGGACTCGACGTGGCCGACTTATAACGGGGATTATTCGGGGCGGCGGTACAGCGAACTGAATCAGATCAACGCGGGGAATATTGATCTGCTGAAGATCAACTGGATTTTCCGGATTCAGGGAGTGGGGCCGCAGAGGGGCGTGGGGAATCCGACGATCAAGTCGACGCCGCTGCTGGTGAACGACATTCTGTACTTCACGATTCCGGACCATGTGTTTGCGATCAGCGCGCGGACGGGCGAGCAGTTGTGGCAGTACGATTTCGAGGACAAGGGCGGGCATCTGGTGGGGCAGCGCGGGGTGGCGATGTACGGGAACTGGCTGTATTTCCTGTCGCCGGACGGCTGGTTCATTTCGCTGAACGCGAAGGACGGCAAGGAGCGCTGGCGGAAGAAGATCGCGGACGAGAAGCTGCAGTACTTCACGACGATTGCGCCGGTGATTGTGAAGAACCACGTGATTGTGGGCGTGGGCGGGGACGCGATGGATGTGCGCGGATATCTGGAATCGCGGGATCCGGAGACGGGCGAGGTGCAGTGGAAGTGGTGGAGCGAGCCGCAGAAGATGGGAGACCCGGGGAGTGAGACGTGGCCGAATCAGGCGGCGATGGACCATGGCGGGGGGATGACGTGGCTGCCGGGGACGTATGATCCGGAGCTGAATCTGATTTTCTGGGGCACGGGGAATGCGAATCCGGTGTTTGCGGGGCAGAGCCGGAAGGGATCGAATCTGTATACGGCGTGCATTGTGGCGCTGAATGCGGATACGGGGAAGATGGAGTGGTACTTCCAGGCGTCGCCGCACGATACGCATGACTGGGACAACGTGGAGACGCCGGTGCTGTTCGATGCGAAGATTGACGGCAAGCCGCGGAAGCTGCTGGCGCAGGGTTCGCGGGCGGGGTGGTTCTTTGTGCTGGACCGGACGACGGGGAAGAATCTGGTGTCGAAGCCGTTTACGGGGACGGGGAACTGGGCGAAGGGAGTGGATGCGAAGGGGCAGCCGATTCCGGACCCGGATAAAGAGCCGAAGGTGGATGGTTCGATGATCGACATGCCGGCGATGGGGGCGACGAACTGGCAGCCGCCGAGTTATTCGCCGCAGACGGAACTGTTTTACCTGAACGGGACCGAGGGATATGGGATGGCGTATCTGTATGACACGTCGGACAATCCGGAGGGTTATGGCGGGGGTGGCGGCGGGACGTTTGACGGGCGGACGTCACTGTTTGCGATGGATATCCGGACGGGGGCGGTGAAGTGGAAGCATTCGCACGCGGGCCAGGGGGGCGGACCGGGGGGCGGGATTCTGACGACGGCGGGGCATCTGCTGTTTACGGGGGATGCCGGGAGCCTGGTGGCGTTTGATCCGGCTACGGGCAAGATATTGTGGCATCAGTCGCTGATGTCTCCGGTGAGCAACGGGCCGTCGAGTTACATGATGGACGGGAAGCAGGTGTTGCTGGTGGGGGCGGGCGATTGTTTGTATGCTTTGGAGCTGGCGGGTAAGTAGATAACGGAGTATTGGGGTGGTGAGGGCCTGGGTCCGAACGCGGGGCGTTCGGACCTGGGCTTTTTTGGTTTTTGGGGGGGTATTTTCCCGCGGCCGATCCCGGAATTACGCCCATGCCGCCGGCTTGTTCAGGGTCGCCCCATCCGGCAAGACAATGGCCTCGGGAAACTGAGAACCGGCCAGGTCGCTCACACTGATGCGGCGTATGAAGCTGGCCACGTTCTTCAATTCCAGGGTGGGGTTCGAGACCGGCGAAAGTAGTCCGACAGGCTTGCCAAGAACCTTGGTGACGATCCGTATCGGTTCCACAAGATCACTGTCGTTCGATAGAACGGCGGCAACGTCAAAGTTGCCCTGAAAGGCGTCCAGCAGGAGATGGGAAGCGAGATTGACGTCACTGCCCTTTTCTTCGACTTTCACCACCTTGACGACATCGCGCCATGGCTGCGCGAGCTCAGTGCGAGGGCGAAATTCCGGGGGCTTGACGAGGCCGGCAAATTTCTCCGACAGAAGGAAACTCCCCCTGTGGATGGAAATCTCCGGCACGGTTCGCAGGGCATCGAGATAGATCTGTTGGCGACCTGGCGCGGTGGGATCGGTGCGACCGGAAACACGAGCGGTGTAGTACCGGACGTCAGTCACGACGTTGGCCGGATCGAGGAGCCTTTCGGAAAGCGCCTTGATGTTCAACCATTTCGCCGCCGGCCGGTTCACGAGCAGCCTGAAATAGAGATTGAACCCGTCGACGTAAACAATCGTTCTCATCGGGAAATATCAGCCAGAAAAAGCAAAGGCCGCGGGGGATTGCTCCCGGATCGGTGTTACAGAGAGCATTGATGAGCGATGTGTCTTTGTCTGCCGTCCACGAGTGGGCCGATGCCCTTGAGGGACATAGTGACCTCGTTGAGTACGAGAATCAGAGTGTCGCTGATGTTCTATTCGAACTGGCCACGCCGGAGGTCACGGGTGACCTGACTTTCAGGCGCATCGAGGACCTATTGACCCTCCTCCATAGCAACCACTAAGATCGCCCCGGCACCGGTCAACAGGCTAATCGGGCTGGTGGGGGCGGATGGATGTGGCGGGCGAGGAGGCTGAAGGCTTTGAAGACGATGGTGCGGCCGCTTTGTCGGCGTTTGGACCTGGGCTTTTTTTGTTTGGGGGGGATGTCGCTGGTGTCGCTAGTTTTGTCGCTAGTTTGTCGCTAGTTTTGGGGAGTGGGGCGACTGGCGGTAGACCAGACGATTGGTGGCGCCGGTTGCTTCGAGCAGGCCGGCATCGACAAGCTGTCGCAGGTCCCGTTGCAGGGAGCGCCGGTGGACGCCCGGACAGCGGCGCTCGAAATCCTGCATCTGGAAGGCGGCGCCGTGCTGTGCGAGTTCGAAAGCCACGAGTTGCCGGGGCGACAGTTTGTGTTTCTTCCCGAGGATGTCCAGGCGCATGAGGGTCTCGCCCTTCTGCTGGACTTCGGCCAGTTGCCATTGCAGGCCGAAGGTGAAGTACTCGAGCCATTCCGTGAGATCGAGATCGCGTTCCCGCACACTTTGAATGGCCCGGTAGTAGCCGGGGCGGTCGCGATCATAGTATTCGCTCAGCGTGAAGAGGCGTTTGAAGTCGTAGCCTTTGCGGTAGAGGCAGAGCATGGACAGCAGGCGCGCGGTCCTGCCCTTGCCGTCCAGAAAAGGATGAATGTGGACGAGCTGAAACTGGGCGATTCCGGCCACGAGGATGGGATGCACGTCCTGTTCGGAATTGAGCCAGGAAGTGAACCCGGCCATCATGGGCGGGACGTCCTGGGGCGATGGTGGCGTGTAAATGATTTCTTTCATGACTGAATTGGCGACGTAGTTCTGAATCCCGCGATACTCGCCGGGCGCAGCGGAATCCCCTCGCACGCCGCGGACAAGCCGCTTGTGGATTTCGCGAATCAGACCTTCTGTGACGGGATCACCACTGCCCAGGTAGTCCGCGACGAGGTCGACGGCACTGCGGTAATTGGTGACCTCTTTCGCGTCGTCGGCATGTACACCCTCGGGCGTCTCGCCCGCGAGGAGGCGTTCGGACTGATCGAGGGTCAGGTGGGTGCCTTCGATGTGGGTTGTGTGATGCGCTTCGAGGACCAAAGCACGCTGCCGCATTCCGGCGATCCAGTCTTCGGAGAGCTTCGAGGCATCCAGAAACCCGCGGGCGCGCTCGATGCGGGTCAGATTCGCGGTGATGGCGTTGGTGATCTGAAATTTGGGCTGCAGCGGCACAGAGGGTTTCCTATTGCAGGATAGCGAGGTTCGAGGCGCGAAAGATCGACCCGGCGAAAGGGCAGGGTCAGGATTACAGAAGCTTTTCGAAGAGTGCGTCCATCTCTTCCTCTTCGATGAACTCGCCGCGGCGGGCCTGCGCGATGCCTTCTTCCACCATGGCGAAGAAGTCGGCTTCGGAGAATGGCACTTCGTCAGGGGGCCAGTTGGGTTCCATGTAGTTCAGTTACAAGGCCAGGGGCTAATCCGGCTGGTGGGGGCGGATGTGGCGGGCGAGGAGGCCGAGGCCTCCGTTCCAGTCGCGCTCGATTTCGAAGGCGACGTCGACGAGGTCGACCCCTTCGAGGTCGGGGAGGAGTTCGGCGAGGCCGAAGGCTTTGAAGACGGTGGTGCGGCCGTTTTGCCTGATGACGAATTTGGCGTGTTTTTCTTTCCAGAGCTGCGCGCCGGTGAGGCGGGCGGCGCGGAGGCCGAAGATGGGGCGGGGGTTGTCCATGCCGAAGGGGGCGAGCTGGTTGAGGGCGGACCAGAGGGCTTCGGTGACGTCGGGGAGGTGGAGGAGGGCGTCGATGTGGACGACGGGCTGGAGGTCTTCGGGGGTGAGGCGGGTGGCGGCGTAGGTTTGGAGGCGGTCGCGGAAGGTTTCGAGGTGGGCTTCGGGGAGGGTGAGGCCGGCGGCGTGGGCGTGGCCACCGAATTTGGTGAATAGCTCGCGCATGCTTTCGAGGGCGTCGAGGAGGTGGAAGTCTTCGATGCTGCGGCCGGAGCCCTGGGCGACGCCGTTTTCAAGGCCCATGACGATGGCGGGGCGGTGGTAGCGCTGCATGATGCGGCTGGCGACGATGCCGACGACGCCGCGGTGCCAGCCTTCGCCCCAGAAGACGAGGGCGGCTTCGTCGTCGGTGGGTGGCCGGGCGGTGCAGCGCTCGAGGATTTCGTGGACGATGGCGCGTTCGGCGGCCTGGCGTTCCTGATTGAGGGCGAAGAGTTCGCGGGCGATGGAGGCGGCCTCGGCGGGGTCGGCGGTGAGGAACATGCGGACGGCCTGACCGGCGCTGTCCATGCGGCCGGAGGCGTTGATGGCGGGGGCGATGCGGAAGCCGACTTCGGTGGCGTTGGGGATTTTGTCTTTGAAACCGGCGGCTTCGAGGAGGGCGAGGAGGCCGGGATTCTTCACGTTGGCGAGGCCGTTGAGGCCGTGTTTGACGATGACGCGGTTTTCGCCGGTGAGGGGGACGATGTCTGCCACAGTGGCGATGGCGACGAGTTTGAGGAAGGAATCGAGGACGCGGTAGAGCTTCGCTTCGGGCCAGGCGAGGCCGAGGAGAAGGGAGTGGGCGAGTTTGAAGGCGACGCCCGCGCCGCAGAGGTTGGGGTTGGGGTAGGAGCAGTCGGTGCGGCTGGGGTTGATGATGGCGACGGCGGGAGGGAGTTCGGTTTCGGGGAGGTGGTGGTCGGTCACGATGACGTCGAGCCCGAGTTCGCGGGCGCGGAGGAGGGCGGGGACGGCGCGGGTGCCGTTGTCGACGCTGACGATGAGTTTGACGCCGCGGCGGGCGGCTTCATCGATGGCGGCGGGCTGCATGCCGTAGCCGTCGTTGAGGCGGTGGGGGATGTGCCAGGCGGCGTCCGCGCCGAGGAGTTCGAGGGCCTTTTTGAGGACGACGGTGGAGGTGACGCCGTCGACGTCGTAATCGCCGTGGATTTCGATGGACTCGCGGGCGGCGATGGCGGCGCGGAGGCGGGTGACGGCGCGATCCATGTCCCTGAGGAGGAAGGGATCATGGAGGTCCTGGAGGCCGGGGTTGAGGAAGTGGGTGGCGGCGGCGGGGTCGCGGTAGCCGCGATTCCAGAGCAGTTGGGCGGCGGCGAGGGGCAGACTGAGAGCCTGCGCCAGGGACTCTGCGCCGGGCTGTTCAGAATCGGGAAATCGCCAGCGAGTGCGGCTAGTTGTTGGAATAGTAGCCGCCGAGCCCGTCGTTACCTTCATCGCCGAGCCCATCGACCGCGGGGAGGAGGGCGGAGATTTCGTCACAGGTTTCGAGGAAGTCTTCGTACCAATCGGGCTGGAGTTCGTAGACGTAGAGGTGCGAGTTGTAGTCGAAGGCGAGTTCGAGGGAGCAGGTTCCGCCGACGTGGCGGCGGGCAGTGCGGAGGCGCGTTTCGAAGTCTCGTTTTTCTTCGCGGGTGAACTCGATTTCCTGCATTTCCTCGGCGGCTTCTTCGACTTCGGCTTCCTCGAATTCGCGGGCGGCGAAGAGGATGAGCTTCTGGCCGGCTTTGTGGGCGGTTTCGAGGAACATGCGGTAGTCGGGGAACCGTTCGGTATCCCAGGTGATGATGGGCAGCGAATCGAGACCGCCGGAATGACTTCGGAAAACGGCAAACTCCGAGGCAGCAAGGTAGTCGAGAATTTCGCTCTTCAGAGTTTCAAGGTTGAGATCCACAGCAAAGGCTCCGTTTCGCAACTTCAGAATAGCACCGGAGGGGAGGGGAAAGATCTGTTCTGGCTGGGCGGGGACCCGACTTTGGGGGAGGTGTGGGCGGGGCGGCAACTGTGATACGGTCATGCCTAAGGGTTCATGAAGCAACTGATTCTGGTGCTGGTGATGGCGGCGTCCTGGTGTACGGCGGCGGGGGCGGCGGGGAATGAGAAAGTGGCGCCACTGGGGACTTACAAACCCGGGGAGCGGGCGTACTGGGCGTTTCAGCCACGGAAGAACGCTGCTCCGCCGGTGATGGCGACGGCGGCGGACAAGGCGTGGGTGAAGACGCCGGTGGATGCGTTTGTGCTGGCGGGGCTGAAGAAGAACGGGCTGCGGCCGGCGCCGATGGCGGACCGGGCGACGCTGATCCGGCGGGTGACGTATGACCTGCACGGGCTGCCGCCGACGCCGGAGGAGGTGGACGCGTTTGTGAAAGACACGTCGCCGGACGCGTGGGAAAAGGTGGTGGACCGGCTGCTGGGGTCGCCGCGGTATGGGGAGCAGTGGGGGCGGCACTGGCTGGATGTGGTGCGGTTTGCGGAGTCCGACGGGTATGAGTACGACACGCACAGGCCGGATGCGTACCGGTTCCGCGACTATGTGGTGGCGAGCTTCAACGAAGACAAGCCCTACAACCAGTTTGTGAAGGAACAGCTGGCCGGGGACGAGATGGACCCGGGCAATGAGACCTATATGGTGGCGAGCGGGTTTAACCGGCTGGGTCCGCTGCGGAAGAACGCGGGGAACCAGAATGTGGCGAGTTCGCGGAATGAAGTACTGACGGAGATGACCAATGTGGTGGGGGCGGCGTTTCTGGGGGTAACGGTGGGATGCGCGCGGTGCCACGACCACAAGTTCGATCCGTTCCGGCAGAGCGATTATTACCGGCTGCAGGGGTTCTTCGCGCAGACGCAGGCGAACGATTTGATTCGGGCGAGCGCGGCGGAGCAGGCGGCGTGGAAGGCGCAGGTGGAGCCGCTGACGGCGGAGATGAAGCAGCTGCAGGCGGAGATGCGGAAGGCGACGGAAGAAGAGAAGGGTAAGATTCAGGCGAAGCTGGACGCGATTGACGAGAAGATGCCGCTGCCGATGACGGCGATTTACGCGGTGAAGAATGTGCCGGCGGAGGCGACGCCGGTGCATACGCTGTTCAAGGGCGATTACCTGCAGCCGGTGGAGGCGGTGGGGGCGCGGCCGCTGGGAATTCTGCTGCCGGAGGGGACGCCGGAGGAGCCGATAACGACGGACCATCCGAGGACGAAGCTGGCGGAGTGGATTGTGGACGAGGGGAATCCGCTGACGTCGCGGGTGATGGTGAACCGGGTTTGGCAGTTTCATTTCGGGCGCGGGATTGTGTCGACGGGGAATGATTTCGGGCGGATGGGCGGGAAGCCGGCGAATCCGGAGCTGCTGGATTATCTGGCGAACGAGTTTGTGCGGGGCGGGTGGCGGATGAAGCCGCTGCACCGGATGATTCTGCTGTCGAGCGCGTACGGGCAGGCGAGCGAGTCGCCCATGGAAAAGGTGGCGATGGAGAAGGACGCGGAGAATGCGCTGGTGTGGAGGTTCACGCGGCGGCGGCTGGAGGCGGAGGAGATTCGGGATTCGATGCTGGCGATGGCGGGGCGGCTGAACGGGAAGGTGGGGGGGCCGAGCGTGATGGTCCCGATTGATCCGGACCTGGTGAAGATGCTGAAGCGGCCGCAGTATTGGGTGGCGACGAAGGACAAGTCGGAATACGACCGGCGGACGCTTTACATGATTTACAAGCGCAATCTGATTTTGCCGTTCATGGGGGTGTTCGACGCGCCGGATGAGCAGTTGTCATGCCCGCGGCGGGAGGAATCGACGCATGCGCCGCAGGCGCTGGAACTGCTGAACGGGCAGCTTTCGAATGGGCTGGCGCGGTTTTTCGCGGACCGGCTGCGGGAGACCAAAGCGACCGACGCGGAGCGGGTGGAACTGGCGTGGAAGCTGGCGACGGGGCGCGCACCGACGGCGCAGGAGAAGCGGCTGGCGCTGGGGTATCTGGCGGAGAAGCCGGGGGACGCGTTGCGGCTGAAAGAGCTGGCGCTTGATGTGATGAATCTGAATTCCTTTTTATACGTGAACTGATATGCGTGAACATGTTCGTTTTAACCGGAACCGGCGCGAATTTCTGACGGATTGCTTCTGCGGGTTCGGGAGTCTGGCGTTTGCGGGGATGACGGCGCAGGAGCAACTGCGGGCGGCGAAGTACAATCCGCTGGCGCCGAAGCCGCCGCATAATCCGGAGCATGCGAAGGCGAAGTCGATCATCTTTCTGTTTATGGCGGGCGGGCCGAGCCATCTGGAGACGTTTGATCCGAAGCCGCTGCTGAATCAGCTGGACGGGCAGAAGAGGCCGGCGGAGTTTGGCGATGTGCAGTATCAGAACGTGAATACGCAGTCGCGGATTCTGGGGACGAAGCGGACGTTTCAGAAGCATGGGAAGTCCGGGATCGAGGTGAGCGATCTGTTTCCGCATCAGGCGGAGGTGGTGGACGAGCTTTGCGTAATCCGGTCGATGCACGGGGACATGGTGGTGCATTCGGCGGCGCAGTACCAGATGATGACGGGGCGGGTGATACCGGGCTTTCCGGCGATGGGGAGCTGGGTGGTTTACGGGCTGGGGTCTGAGGCGGAGAATCTGCCGGCGTATGTGGTGATGCCGGATCCGCACGGGGCGCAGGAGGCGGGCGTGCCGATGTATACGAATGGCTTTCTGCCGAGCGTGTATCAGCCGACGATGTTCCGGCCGGGGACGAAGCCGGTGTTGAATCTGGAGCTGCCGGCGGGCGTTTCACTGGCGGAGCGGCAGCGGTCTTTCCGGCTGCTGAATGAGCTGAACGCGGCGACGGCGGGGGAGAACCTGGAGTTTGCGGCGCGGATGTCGGCGTATGACACGGCGTTCAGGATGCAGACGGAGGCTCCGAAGGTGTTTGACCTCTCGAATGAGCCGAAGGAGACGCTGGACCTGTATGGGGTGGGCGATCCGAAGACGGATGATTACGGGCGGCGCTGTCTGATGGCGCGGCGGATGGTGGAGAACGGGGTGCGGTTTGTGTGCGTGGTTTCGGGCGGGGGCGGGCCGGAGGCGGAGTGGGATGCGCACAACGACATTGAGGACAACCATCTGCGGATGGCGAGCTGGACGGATAAGCCGGTGGCGGCGCTGATCAAAGATCTGAAGCGGCGGGGGCTGCTGGATTCGACGATTGTGCTGTGGGGCGGGGAGTTCGGACGGTCACCGGAATCGGAGAAGAGCAAGGGGCGGGACCACCACAATACGGGGTTCTCGATGTGGGTGGCGGGTGGCGGGTTCAAGGGCGGGACGGTGCACGGGGCGACGGACGCGATCGGGCTGAAGGCGACGGAGAAGCCGGTGCATTTCCGGGATTTGCATACGACGCTGCTGTACCAGATGGGGCTGAACCAGGATGCGCTGAGTTATATGCACCTGGGTCGGAAGGAGCGGCTGACCGAGGTGCGGGGGGAAGTGATCCGGGAGATTATTTCCTAAGCGGGCCAACGGGTCAGACGGACACCGCCATGGCGGTGGGGGTGGCTGAATCCGCGGGGGCCGGGGGTTGGATGGCGGCGCAGTCGCGTTCGAGTTCGGCGGCGACCTGGCGGGCGTAGATGAGGAAGTGGTGGGCGGAGAGCAGGATCATGGAGCCCATCCAGAGTTTGGTGTCGTTATTCCAGTAATGGCTGACCATTTTGCCGAGGAAGCGCCAGTATGCGCCGCGGTAGTCCGATTTGACTCCCTGAGTCCACATGGAAGAGGCGAGGAGCTTCAGGTTGTAGGACATGGGGAGGTTGGGCGCTTTCTGGGACTTGCGGGTTTCCCAGACTTCGAGGGAGCGGAAGGCGCGCTGGAAGAAGGTTTCGGGTTCGTAGAGGTCTGCGAGGAGGCCGCTGAGGCCGTGCAGGAGGGTGGGCAGCGGCATGGCGGTGCGGAAGTTGGGGGCGCTGAAGTTGGAGATGGAGTCGCTGTTTTCGATGAGGCGGCCTTCGGACTTCATGCGGTCATAGAGCGGCGTGGTGGGCGGGGCCTGGAGCATGCCGGCCATGGCCCAGGTGATGGCGGTGCGTTCGATGAATTCCTTCTGGCGGGCGAAGATGGTTTCGTCATCGGAATCAAAGCCGACGATGAAGCCGGCGAGAACCCAGAGGCCATTTTCCTGAATAATTTTGACCTGTTCGAGATTATCCTTGCGTAAATTCTGGAATTTCTTCGAACCTTTGAGGGCTTCGGAGGAAGGCGTCTCAATGCCGAGAAAGACGTACATGAAGTTGGCGGCGACCATGGCTTCCATGAGCTCTGGACGGTCGGCCAGATCGACGGAGGCTTCGGTGTAGAAGGAGAAGGGGCGGTTGTGTTTGTCGCCCCAGACGGCGAGGTCTTTGGCGAGCTGGAGAGCGTTCTTTGAATTGCCGATGAAGTTGTCGTCGACGATGAAGACTTCGTTGCGCCAGCCGAGTTCGCGGAGACGGTCGAGTTCAGCGATGAGCTGGGTGGAGGTCTTGCCGCGGGGCTTGCGACCGTAGATGGTGATGATGTCGCAGAAATCGCACTGGAAGGGGCAGCCACGCGAGAACTGCACGGGCATGGAGGTGTATTTGTCGCGGCGCAGGAGGTCGAAGCGGGGGATGGGGCTGTTCGACATGTCCGGCTTGTCGATGACGTGATAGACGGCGTGGGCGGAGCCGTCTTCGAGGGCCTGGGCGATGCCGGCGAAGACTTCTTCCGCTTCGCCGACCATGACGTGATCGGCTTCGAGCGCGACGACGTCGGGTTCGCTGGAGGCCCAGGGGCCGCCGATGAAGGTGCGGGCGCCGAGGGAGCGGGCGCGGCGGAGGATGGAGAGCGCGTCGGTGCGCTGGGCGTGCATGGAGCTGACCATGACGAGGTCGGCCCACTGGTAATCGGCGTCGGTAATGTCGTCGAAGGCGTGATCGAGGAGGCGGAGGTTCC
This sequence comes from uncultured Acidobacteriia bacterium, assembly GCA_903900705.1. Classification (GTDB taxonomy): domain Bacteria; phylum Acidobacteriota; class Terriglobia; order Bryobacterales; family Bryobacteraceae; genus BOG-234. The sequence continues at coordinate 986 of CAIUOG010000039.1, read as the reverse complement.
AGGTGGGAGGGCAGAGGGCGGCGACGGTGATGAGGCCGAGCGGCGGGGTCATGGCGGACTCCGGCAGCATTTCGAGCACGCCTTCAAAGCCCCAGAAGGACGGCGGGAATTTTGGCCAGACTAACAGAACATTCAGGTTGGGGCCAAGCGGCGGGAAGGTGGCTGCGACGGGACGTTCGTTGGACAGTACCGTCAGCGAAGGCAGGGGCATTCCGTAATTCTACGCGCTTTTCACGCGCCGCGCCCGTTTTGGTTTGACGGCGGCGATTTCGGAAGCGGCGGCATGCTCATCCGCTCCGGCGGAGACGTGAGCGACCTGGGGTGGCTTGCGCATTTCGAGGCTGCGCTTGAGGGCTTCCATGATGTCGATGACGGGCGCGATGTGGGTTTCAGGCGTCTCAATGACGGCCTGGCCTTCGATGCGGGCCTGGATCATGAGGCGGAGATTTTCGCGGTAGGTGTCTTTGTACTTCATGGGTTCGAAGTCGCCGACGAGGGATTCGACGAGCATCTTCGCGAGGGCGAGTTCCTTGTCTTTGAGATCGCCGCGGTCGGCCTGGTATTCATCGGCTTTGCGGACTTCATCGGAGTAATACATGGTGTGGAGCACCATGCCCTTTTCGCCGGGGCGGAGGATGACGACGTGTTCGCGGTTGTGCATGCAGACTTTGGCGATGCCGTAATACTTCGTCTGCTTCATGGTTTCAAAGAGCAGGGCGTAGGGCTTGAGGCCGCCTTCGTCCGGCGCCATGTAATAGCTGCTTTCGAGATAGACGGGATCGACATCGTCTGACTTGACGAACTCCTGGATCTCCATCACCTTCGCAGTTTTGGGGGCTACCTTTTTGGGCATTCGGGGATTCTAGTGGGTTGGTTCGGATAATGGGCAGGTGCAAGACCGAGACCTGTATGCCCAGATTCTGGGAGTTCGAGAGCCATGGCGGGTGGAGAGCGTTGATTTGAAGTTGACCGAAGGCGAGGTTCAT